>URYN01000005.1 GCA_900552135.1 uncultured Clostridium sp. | reverse complement strand
TAATATTAGCTAAACTTATGAATATAGCAAACAATAAAATATATAATTTCTATTTGAATAAAGTTGAGAAAGAGTCATGTTAATGATAGCGAGAAATTACAATTCGTAGTTTGTTTGAAATATAGTAATTTGTTTAAGGAGGAAACTATGAAAAACAAAAATATAGTTATAGGATTAATAATAGGAATAACAATGGCAATAATTTGGAGTATTGTTTTTGTAAATGTATTAAATAGTATGGCAGGAATAGGTATAGGAATATGTTTAGGTATATCTTTTGGGCTATCTTTTAGTTTGATTTTTTCAAAAAAAGATAAAGATAAATAATAATACAAATTACAATAAGTTGCACAAGTATATAGTAAGTTATCACTATGATGAATATATAAAGTGAAAGGTTAAATAGGTGGTAAAAATGAGCAGAAATAAAAAAATAATTGTTGGAGTTATAATTGTATTATTGATTATAGTTATTGGAATAATTGTTGCATATAAGTTAATTGAAAATAGTGTTACAAATAGAGAAGACTTTAAATTCAATGTTGAAAATATTAGTTCTAATCCTGTTGATACTGAAAATACAGAAAATGAAATTAACAATAAAGTTACTACAATTTCTATTCAGGAAACAGGTTTAAGTTCAGTAACACCAGCCAAAGAATATACTTTAAATCAAGAAGAAATATATACAATTTTTAGTATTATAGATAACTTAACATTTTCTAATGAAACTTGTGATGGATTACCAACATATTTTATTAGCTATAATAGTCAAGAAAAAGAAGGCTTTATGACTTATGGAATTGAGATATTTGATAGTGCATATCATATCACATTAGATGGTAAAGGCGAAGCAATATTGTCTACTGAACAAAAAGAAAAATTAAATGAAATAATAGAGAAACTTCATAATTAGAAACAAAAATTACAATAACTTAGGAGAGATAATATGGGAAACAAAGAAGATTGGGAAGAATTAGAAAAGTGGGAAGAAAGTAGGAAACAAGAACAAAAGGAAAAATTTAGATTAGATTTTTCCGAAATACAAAAAAATAAAGAACACAAGGGAGTAAATACTGTTGTAAAAGGAATGAAAATAGCCGGAAAAACAATTAAAATCGGAGGTATTATTACTGCTATAATAGTTATTGCGATTGTTATTTTGATTTTTGACCTTATTATTTCTAATATCAATTCAAAAACAAATGTAAATCCAGAAAAGACAATAGAGAGTATGTATAATACAAAAATTGATTTAGTAAATAAAGATATAGATGAAAAAGAAAATGGCAGATATACTTTTAAAATGTCAGATAATAATGAAATTCAATTTACAGCAATAAGAAGGTTTTGAAATTTAAGTGAAGATTATATGGATAATTGTCATAAATATTATTTTGATAAATGGGAAAATGAATCTAAAAGCAATTTTGTAGTGAATGAAAATAGAACAAGTGATATTTTGGAATATGACACATATATCAAAATAAATACTTATGAAGATTTAGATAGGGCAATGAAAAATATAAATGATTTTGTGAGTTATTGTGGAAATAATTTCTCAGCCAGTTGGAAAATTTATCTAAAAAAAGGAGATTATATAATTTATCCTTATCAACAAGATGGGACAACTAAAGAAGAGGCTAGTAAAAATGCAAAAGAAATGTTTGAAAATATTGTAAAATGAGTAAAATTTGCTAAAAATAAGCAAATATGTTATAATATAGTTAGATTATTGTAAAAAAGCAAAATAAACGAAAGTTTATGACGCAAAGCCATAGGTCTAAAAGCAGTAATGCTTATGATTGCTAGGTTGCAATAAAGAGGAGGTAATATATATGGAAAAGAAAAAGATAATAAAAAATGTATTAAAAATAGCATTAATAGTGATTGCTATCTTGCTTGTAATTCTCATTATTCATACAATTAGAAATTATGTAATTGTTACAGATTTGCAAAATAAGATTGCAGAATACAATGACAGCATAAATTATCATATAAAATCGGTTGTAACAGAAAATAATGGAACTATTGTAAAAATGGATTATTATAAAAAAGATGATAAACAAGTTGTTTTTATGGAACGAATGGCAAATAATGAAGTAACAAAAATATCTATGTATAATAATGGAGAAAGAACAGATACTTTTATAGAAACAAAAGATTCAAAAATTGCACAACTCAATAGTGGAACAATAATGTCTGTTGGTATTTATAATCATTTAGAAAATGATAGTAAGTGGCAAACAATTCTAGGATGCATAAGTGCAAAAATAAAATCAGTTGATTATAATGGAAAAGAATGCTATATTGTAAAAGAATTTATGTCATCAACATCTTTGACTTTTGAAGGTGCAGAAACATATATTGATAAAGAAACAGGAATATTTGTAAAATCAATAGAGGCAGGTATAGTTAATGAAAGAGAATATGAATTTAATACAGTAGATGATTCTATCTTTACAGAGCCAGATATTAGTCAATATACACTAAAAGAAAAAGAGTAGAAAATTATTAAGGAACAGGTATTTATATCTGTTCCTTATCTAACACACAAATTACAATCTGTAGGGGAGGTAATTAAGTTGAAATTATCTCTCTTTTATTATATAATCATAACAAATTATAGTAATTTATAGAGGAGGTTATTATGAAAAATAGAAATGTATTATTTATGATATTAGTTATAATTGTATTAGGAGTATTAGTGGCAGGAGTTATGTATCATTTTCGTGATAGAAGAACTTACTCACTTAACTTACCACAATTAGAAAAACTAAAAAGTATTTCATTAGAACAAAATGCAAATGGAAAAGTAATTAGTGGTAATGAAGAAATGAAAGACATATTATATGTATTAAATGGTACAAAGAGAATAACAAAACAAGAAAGCATACAAGATGCACCTGTAAATATTGATAATGAAATAAAAGTTGATTTTAACTTTATAGAAAGTGGAACATCTACAATATTTGTTTATAAGAAAAACAATAATTACTATATTGAACAACCCTATAATGGCATATATCAAATAAGCGGAGATGAATATAATTCAATAGAAAAGTATATTAGATAGAAAATTACAATTTGTAGTTTGTTTGAAATATAGTAAGTTGTCGTTATAGAATATAGTACAAATAGAATATTAAAATTTTTTGAAAAATATCAACCTAATGATGAATGGTATGGTGTAGGTGAAAATGGTCAAGCAATAGAATATACAAAAGAGGAATATACTTCAAAATTAGAATTAAAGGCTATATCAGTTGATTTAAATAGTGTTGAATATTGGTTTAATGATAATGGATTATATGCAGGACATGATATTACAATTTATAAAAAACATGAAAATAATTATAAGTAGGGAATAGGGGAATAGGCTATTTTTAGAGAAAAACAGAAACTAAAACTAAAAAATAAAGAATAAAAATTAAAAATAAAATATTAAAACAAATTTTAAAACTGAAAAAATAAATATATAAAAAATTTATAATATTGAATATAAAATAAAATTTTATAAAAAATTAAAAAAGAAAATTTTAAATTTAAAAATTTTAAATTTTGTGTTATGAATTTTAATAAATGAACATTTGTTGAAATTGTTTGTAAATTTTTTATATTATAATTTAATAATTTTTTATATAAGTATTATATAACTTTAGATTATAAATCCATAATATAATTCTATATTTATGACACTCTAAAATCAATTTTAAGACATTTTTATATTTAATCAAACAAGTTATATGTTTATGATTAGATATGCTAACTTATAAATCTAGTTTTTATTATATAAATTTTAGTAAAATGCTGATTTTCAGGCATTTATTAAAAACGCTCGAAAAAGGCTAAAAAAGCGACGCACGAGAATCGATTTTAAGGCGTTTTTATTTTTTAGACATATAACTTGTTGTTTGAATAATTAAGCAAAATACTGAAATATGGGGATTTGTGAAATTTTGATAAAAATAATCTAAAGTTATATAAATTTTTTAAAATATGTGGTTACAATAATGAAAAAAATCCAACCAAGAATAAACACAAAATAATGAAGCATCAGAATCAATTTTAAGGAGTTTTTATATAAAAGTAATATAAGTTTATTGTATACAAATATAGCTAAACATAGCTTATATCAAGGAATAGCTAATTTTTGATGGGTGGGACTAAAATGCAGGTCCTATATATTTGTTCCTATCTCTTTTTGCACAAAACTTTGATTTTGTGCAATGTTATACAACAATATATAGCAAAGTTCTGTACTTCGCCTATCTCCTATCATATAATATTTTTTAAACATTAAAACTAATCTTTATTTATGTGAGTATATTATCATATATAAATTAGCTTGTCAACCATATTTAGTTTCTTCTTTATAAATTTTTTCTTCCTTACTTTCACGTTTATATGCTAACAATTCATGATATGTATCAGTTATTAATGCTTTTTCCAAATTTTCAGCTTTTGTCATTGAAATTTTTCTATTATTATATTTTTCATTAACATTGCTACTATAAATTGTCAGTGCATCTAATAATAAATCTATTTGACAACTAAATAATGTTAAATTTACTTTATCAAAATCATATTTTTTTATATTACTTCGTCCTCCCCTCTTTATCAGATATTATTTAATGGATTTTTATCAACAGCATTTTTTATTGCTTCTGGCATTACATGAGTATATATTTCTGTTGCTTCAATGCTACTATGACCTAAAGCTTCTTTAACAATAAGAATATCTTTACTTGAGTCGTATAAATATGTTGCAAATGTATGTCTTAATGAATGTACTGTATAATTAAATTCTTTTAATCCAGCTAACTCGTATGCCTGTGAACATATTTGCTCTATTCCATTTAGTTTAAAACGCTTATTGTTAGCAGTAATAAATAAAGGTATTTCTGAATCGTTTCTTGTTTTTAAATAATTGATAATTGAAGTCATACATTTATTGTTTAGTACAACTATTCTTTCCTTATTCCCTTTTCCTATAACACTTACTTGTTTATTATTGAAATCAATGTCAGAGATATTAATGTTTATAAGTTCACTTGCCCTAAATCCTGCATTAAGGAATAGAGTTATTATTGTATTGTTTCTTATATAGAATATTGAATTCTCCTTATTAAATATATTCTGAAGTCTCTTTGCATCTTTTAGTCTAACATACTTTGGTAATCTTTTGATACTATTTACTACTGGTAGATTTGATGTTGGATTTATCTTATTTTTTAATGTGTGAGGATACTTCATAAACAACCACTTATAAAAGCTTCTAATTATCGAAAGAAATCTTCTTCTTGAACTTGGAGAATTCTCTCTGTAATAATTAAGGAATATTAAATATTGTATTAAAGTACTTTCTTTAATATTCCCTAATAAAAACACGTTTAAATCCTTGGGCTGTATATTCCATTCTAAATATTCTATACTAAAATAAAAAAATGCCTGTAATTTAGCAGAGTAATTTTTAACAGTTTTTATAGATAAGTTTTTTATGTATAATAAGTAATATAAGAAATCGTTTAATATTGGAATATTGGTTTGCATGTTTCACCTCTAAGAGTTCATATAGTATCATAAATGTTTAGAAAATGTCAAACTATTTATAATAAATAATTTTTTTTGTAGAATTTAATTAGATAAAAGTAAATATTGGTTCAAATGATTTAATTTACTTTTTTCGTTTTTTATGGTATAATAAATACATGTACGAATATTTCTACATTATCTATTATTTGGAGGGATATTTTATGCGGTTATTTATTGCACTTATTCTTTTGGTACTCTTCTTCGCAAGCCCCAAGGCATTCTTGAGTGTTCTCATGACCCTCTTCGTATTTGGATGTATCTGTTACTTTATCATGATGATTTTCTTTACTATACCTCTTATCTTCTCGGTGATTATACTTTGCCTGATAGTAGCAGGCGTTGTAGCTTTCCTAGTTCGGTATTTTAACGAGTAACGGTTTAAAGAAAAATCATTTAAGATAGTATCAGTTCATCAATTTGAAGTAGTGTCCAGTGTTTGAACAAATTCGAGAATTTGAAATTTACTCTCCGCCTTTGAGATTCCCAATTGGAGCAAAGGTAATGCCCAAGACCTGTGGTAACAGTGATTTAATCACTTGGTACTGCAGGTCTTGGGCATTTTATATAATATTTGAATTATAAAACAATTTTAGTTTGCATCTACATTATTTCTTTTCTGATATAATGAGGATATTGTAAACTTTAATCTTTTATTTAATAGTTTTATTTACTAATTTTTAGTATTTTTTTCATTTTTTCTATGAATTCTTCGTTATTTTTTGTTGCTATCATCTGAGTTATTATTTGTTCTGTTACGTCTGCAACTGGCATACTAGAAAGTGCTTTCCTTAAGGCAAATACTGTTGCAAGTTCGTCTGGAGTTAGTAGTTTTTCTTCCCTTCTTGTTCCTGATTTGTTGATGTCTATTGCAGGGAATATTCTTTTTTCTGAAAGTGATCTATCTAGATGAACTTCCATGTTTCCTGTTCCTTTGAATTCCTCGAATATTACTTCATCCATTCTACTTCCTGTTTCTATAAGTGCTGTTGCAAGTATTGTTAAACTTCCACCAAATTCGATATTTCTGGCGGCACCAAAGAATTTCTTTGGTTTATGTAGTGCGGCTGGATCTAAACCTCCGGATAAAGTTCTTCCTGATGCAGGTATTACAAGGTTGTAAGCTCTTGCAAGTCTTGTGATACTGTCTAATAAGATTACAACATCCTTGCCTTGTTCTGTTAATCTTTTTGCTCTTTCTAATACCATTTCAGCAACTTTTACATGGTGTTCCGGTAATTCATCAAATGTAGAATATATTACATCTCCTTTGATTGAACGTTTCATATCTGTTACTTCTTCTGGTCTTTCATCTATTAATAAAACTATTAATTCAATTTCTGGGTGATTTGCTGTAATGCTATTTGCTATTTTCTTTAAAAGTGTTGTTTTTCCGACTTTTGGAGGAGCTACGATCATTCCTCTTTGGCCTTTTCCTATTGGACAAATTAAGTCTATCATTCTCATAGCATATTCATTTGATGTTGTTTCTAATTTGATTTTTTCTTCAGGATATATTGGAGTTAGGTCATCGAATTTTTTTCTTTTATATAAGTTTTCTGGACTTTCTCCATTTACTTCTCCAACAAAAATTAATGCAGGAAATCTTTCTCCTTCTTTTGGTAGTCTTGCAATTCCTTTTATTTTGTCTCCATTATCAAGTCTAAATCTTCTTATTTGAACTGGTGATATGTATACGTCTTTAGGGCTTGATAGATAGTTTTCTCCTCTTAAGAAGCCATATCCATCTGGTAATATTTCTAATACTCCTTCTGCTATAAAATCTTCAGGAGTTGTTAATTTATATTTCAAGTTTGAATCATCTTTAGCATTTGCATTAATTTGAAATTTAACTGCTGCTGTTTCAAAGTTCATTGCAGGTATGTCCTGAGTTGTATTTTCAGTTTTTTCTTCAGAATTAGTAATATTAATGTGTTTAGCATCAATTACATCTTTCACTTGGTTCTGGACTAATGATTCCGACATTTTTGAATCTGATAATTCTGATTCTTTACCAAGTACATCTATAAGCTCTTCTTTCTTAAGTTTAGTAACGTTTTTTATTCCTTTTTCTTTAGCAAATTGGCGAAGTTCTACCAATGTGTATTTTTCAAAATCCATAGTATTAATCGTATAATAAAACACGTATAATGTTTTAATTATACACTCCTTTCATTATTATTTTTGTTTTTTCTATTAATTACTTAATTAATTTCTTAATGTATTATTTAATTTTGAATTGACTTATTATTTACGTTTTTATTATAGTAAATATTTTCAAACTGAACTGTTTGTGGCAGTACTAATATAAATAATATATGTGATAAGTTTTTTGGGATTTTTATTTTGATACGTTTTTTATTGTGTTTGTAAATTGAAACAATTATAAGATATTTTTTGATTAAAACTTTAATAATTATACATTATTTTTTTAGAAAAATCAATAAAATGAGAGTATATTCTTGCATAATACCCCCATTTCATTTTATATAAATTTTCGTTTATTTTTGCATGTCTATATAGACTCTTTCATTAGGTAAATACATTCCTAATTTTTCCCTAGCCATTTCTTCTATGTACTCAGTAGAGTTAAGCTTTTCTTTCGTTTTATTTAACTCATCGTTTGTTTCTTGTGCTGTTTCCAATTGCTTTGTAAATGTAGCAGCCTCTGACTTATATTGGCTTAATGTTTTTTGTTGTGATATTATTGTTACAACAAAGTATATTGAAAAAGCTATTATTATTATATTTCTATATATTTTTTTCATAAGATTATCTCCAAAATCAAATAAATTATATTACCTAATTATATATTTCTACATAATAGTTAAAAATCCTTCTATTTCTTTGTAATTAATTTTAATTTTTTGTCAACTTTTTTATTTTTCTTATTCTTTTTTCTTGGCTTTTTGTCTTTTTTTGTCACTGTAAAGCTTTTTATGTTTATGGTTAGTATTTTAAAGGATTTTAATATGTATTTTGATATTAGTTTTCTTATTAAATTCACAACTATTTTTATTGGATACAATATTACTGATAGGATTTTATATATAATCATTTTTATAAATTTCAAAACTGTAACATTTAGTCTTATGAAGTATTTGCTGATTGTTAGCATGTATGTTGTTAACCCTAATAATAATGCAAAAAACATGTAGAATCTTATTTCTCCACTGCTTACAACAAACACCATAAATATTAGAAATATTCCTGTCATTATTCCGAAAACAATGTCTTCTATATATGTAATAAAATCAGATGTTTTGAATGTTTTTCTTAAAATTCTAAATATGTCAAAAAATATTCCAATTAAAATGCCACAAAGCGTATATATTAAGAATAGATGCCCTTGGCTTGTTATCTCTTCAATCATAAAAAATTTCCTTTTGCTTTTATACAAATTTATTTTATACAAAATATTTGACTACTATATTAAATAGTTTTTAGTTAATCTCCAATATTTTTCAAACAATATTTTGTCTCTTGTTGGTACTTTAATTATTTAAATATTTTGAGTAGTATTTAAATTTCATTTAAGTTTTATTTGAATATTTTACCTAGTAATCCACCTTCATTTTTCTTTCCAATATTTTCTTCGCTATAGCCTAAGTTATATATTTGTCCTTCAATTACAACTTCAGAGCTGTCTATGCTGAGTTTGTTTATTCTTAAATCTTCACCTTTTATTGTTAATAAACCGTAGGTCTGTTTCTACGATTACTATTTGGTCATCAAAGCTTAGTACATCAACAACTCCAGTTATTGTAAGCTTTTCTCTATTTTCCAGAATAATGTTTTGTATTATATTTGAATTTTGAGGAACATTTTTTCTATCTTCCATGAATGGTATCCTTCCTTTGAATGTTAATTTATTTCTTTATAATAAATTATATTCAGTTCTTGTCTATTTTAGAACTTTGGAATATAGTTTACTATTCTTATAAAATCTGTTTTCATTTTGAGTCTTATGAAAAATAAAAAATAAATAGTAGATTAAATAATCCGCTATTTATTATAATTTTAGTCATTGTAATAAAGAAATATTTTTTACGAACTTAATATGATTTACGATAGTCTCTTTTATTTATTATGACTCCATTTTAAATAACTGTCTATAAATCCATTTAAGTCTCCATCCATTACGGCCTGAACATTTCCTGTTTCATAATTTGTTCTATGGTCTTTTACGAGTGTATATGGGCAAAATACATAAGAACGAATTTGACTTCCCCAAGCAATGTCCATCTGAACGCCTTTTAAATCTTCTATTTTTTCTTTGTTTTCTTTTTCCTTTAAGTTCAACAGTTTTGATTTCAACATTTTCATTGCTGTCTCTCTGTTTTGAATCTGCGATCTTTCTGATTGACATGTGACTACTATATTTGTTGGAATATGTGTTATTCTTATTGCAGATGAGGTTTTGTTTATGTGTTGTCCTCCTGCACCAGATGACCTATATGTGTCTACTCTTAAATCGTCTGGATTAATGTCAATCTCTATATCTTCTGCTATTTCTGGCAATACTTCCAAAGATGCAAATGATGTATGGCGTCTTCCTCCTGCGTCAAATGGCGAGATTCTAACAAGCCTATGAACTCCCATTTCTCCTTTAAGGTATCCATAAGCATACTCTCCAGAAACTAAGAAGGTTACACTTTTTAGGCCTGCCTCTTCCCCATCTAAATAGTCTAATTCTTTTATATCATATCCATTTTGAGAAGCCCATCTAGTGTACATTCTGTATAACATTTCTGCCCAGTCTTGAGCTTCTGTGCCTCCTGCTCCAGGGTGGATGGTTAAAATTGCATTATTAGAGTCATATTTACCTGATAGAAGTGTTGATATTTCTAGCTTTTCTATGTTGTTTTCAAGTGATTCTGTTTCTTCTAATACTTCTTTTATTTCTGCATATAAGTCTGAATCTTTCTTGATATTTTCTTGCTCTCCATCTAGTAAGAAGCTTGACTTTAATAGTTCTGCACCTGCCGGCATTTCTTTAATTTCTTCGTAAACTAAGTCCTTTAATTCTAATATATATTGCAGATTTTCTTTTATTTTTTTGTAATTTTCTGTTTTACTTTTTATGTTGTTTATTTGTTTTAATATTTTTCCAGAGTTTGCAGAGTCGTTCCAAAATTCAGGTTTTGTGGTCTGATTTTCTAACTCTTTTAATTGTTGTTCTAACCCGGCAACGTCAAAGAGAACCTCCGATTTCTGCAAGTCTTTCACTTAAACTTTGTAATTTTTTTGTGTTTTCTTCTAAACTAATCATATAATATTATTGTATGATTTATTTAATATTTTAAATAATCATACGACTCCTTGTATAATAAATTTAGGTTTTAATAAAGGATTTACCTATAAACCTTTTTATCTGTAAGAACATACATTTTCATACATTAAAACTCTCTTTTATCAATGAAATATGCTTATTCTTTTCTTAACTTTTTAGTTCTTTTTTTGCAAGTTTGTAGTCTGGCATATAGTGTTCTACTAAATTCCAAAAATCTTTTGAGTGATTCATGTATTTCAAATGGCAAAGTTCATGTAAACATACATATTCTATTGCATGCCTGCTGTAAGCCATGAGATTTAGATTTATGCTTATTTTTCTCTTTGAGGAACATATTCCCCATGTAGCTTTTAAATTTTTTATATTGCATTCTGATGGATATAATCCTGTTCTTTTCTGTAAGTCTTCTATAGCAGGAAATACTTCTTGTGTTGCAATATATCTGTAGTATTTTTCGATTAATTTCTTTGTGATATTCTCTTTTTCGACATTAGATAAATTTTGTATTTCATTATTGAATTCACAATATACATTTTGAGGATCTGAATAAATCTTGCTCCTCTTGTTATTATTATAGAGGATTCTTAGCGTATATGTTTTTCCAAGTACGCTAATCTTGTCTCCGTCCTGATAATTTAGTTGTGCCTTTATTGTTTTTGATTGCTCTTCTAATTTTTTTAAAATCCAATTTTTCTTTTCTGCTAGAAGTTTTTCTATGTAGTTTATGCTGGTACTTCTTGGAGCTTTTACAAATACTTTTCCATCTTTTATTTGGATATATGTATTTTTTATTCGTTCTCTTATTAGTATATATCTAATACTCTCATAATAAAGTTGTTCTGATATTGATTTTGCCACGACTTTTTCCTTTCATTCACGGTTAGTATTATATCATATATTTACCAAAACCGACAAGTATACATACTTATAAAATTATTATAATTAGATGATATTTTTATAAACATTTCAATTTTTATTCATAAGTTATGGAGCTGTAGCTGTGAATTGTAAATCAAATTTTATATCTGTACCAGATGCAGAATTTTCACAGTCAACGTCTTGTCCTTCAACCCACATGTAAACTCTTATTTTTGTAACTCCAGCTTTAAGTTGAGCAAACTCTATTGTATTTGTACTTTCTGCAGTTTTATTTTAGCAAATTTTATTTTTTAGTTTGCAACATTATTCTATCTTTTTTAACTCTTCAATTTTGATAATTTCTCCTGTTTGCATCTCTATCGTCTTTCTAAAATCATCTATCTTTTTTATTATTCCTTTTATCGTTTTATAACTTCCACCCTGTTTCTTTTTATCTTTTTCAAAATACGTTACAGAGACGATTATATTCTTATCAAGATGTTTCATTATATAATTTAGTTTCTCATTTACCTCTATTTTTGCTTCCTCATCAATATCAATCCTATTTTCAGTAATTCTTGCTTCTTCTGTTACCGCTTCCTCATAGCCTGTTAATGCAGAAAAAGGTGCAAATTGTGCAGATCTATTTTCTAAACTCATTCTTGAGTGTTTTGTTGAAACATGGTGTTCTAAATTAATAATATCATCATACTTGTGTTCATCATTCATAAAAATTCCTCTTCGTTTAATCTTTAATTTAAATTATTTTCCGTACGCCCAATACCAAACATTATATCAATCATCTAAGTTATGCTTTATATTATTAAAGTCACACATTAAAATCGTTATCCCTTATGACCGCCTATCTGTCCGTTTCTTTCTATTGCAGTTGCGTCCTCTTCTAAATCCATAGCTTTTATTATAGCATTTTTTCCATATTTGTTCTTTATCTCTATAATAGCTTTTTGTATATTCTTTTCTTTTGTAAGTTTTTCATTTTCAATTCTTCTTTTTTCTTCAATTTCTTTATAATTAGTGAATAAATTTACTTGTTCATATTGGTTTTCTTTATTATTACCTTCCGCTTCATCGGCAAGATTTCCCACTGTTAAATATATCTTTCTAATGAGTAAATTCTTATTTATTATGCTGTCATATAATTTTATAAATCCATCACATATAAGCCTTGTAGACGATATTTTACTTTCTAGCCTGTATGTTCCATGTGCTGGTTTTGGAACTGTCCTGCCATATTTGTCTGCTTTTGTTCCTTCTATGCAAAATTTCTTATAATTAGAATTCTTTAAATTTTCCACATCATATTCAATTGTTAATACTAGCATATCTGTCACAAAGTGTTTTTCTATCATTTCCAAAACTAAATCGTTTGACATTTCTTTTATAATAAGTTTTGTCTGCTCATAGTTGTATGGACAATGGAGAACCTGTCCAGAGCATAAACTTCTATTAGCTGGTTTACATGCCTTAATACTTTCTATAGTTGCACATTCCCAGCCCCAGCTATGGTCTATCAGTAATTCTGCATTTATTCCAAAAATTTTATATAATAATTCTTCATTCTCAACAGAGCATCTTGCAACATCTCCCATAGTAAATATTCTATACTTTTCTAATCTTTTACTATAGCCTTTTCCTACTCTCCAAAAATCTGTAATTGGTCTGTGATTCCATAGTTTTCTTCTAAAACTCATTTCATCTAATTCTGCAATTCTTACTCCATAGCTGTTGGGTTCGGTATGTTTTGCCACGATATCCATAGCAACTTTAGCTAAAAATAAATTTGTACCAATTCCTGCCGTAGCAGTTATTCCTGTTGTTTCATATACATCTCTTATCATTCTCGTTACTAATTCTTTTGCCGTTAACTTGTAAGTATTAAGATAACTAGTTAAATCACAAAAAATTTCGTCAATTGAATAAACATATATATCATCCGCCGATATATACTTCAAATACGTATTATATATTCTTGTGCTATACTTCATGTATAAAGACATTCTGGGTGGAGCTGTTATATAGTCCAATTCTAAATCTTTATTATTTTTTAATTCTATGGCATCAAAAGATTTAGCTATAAATGTATTGTTTTTAGCAAACCTTCTCCTATAATTATTCGCATTTTTTACTTTTTGTATTACTTCAAATAATCTTGCTCTTCCAGGGATACCATAAGCCTTTAAACTTGGTGATACAGCTAAACATATTGTTTTTTCAGTTCTTGAATTATCGGCAACAACTAAGTTTGTTCTTAGCGGATTTAAATTTCTTTCCATACATTCTACAGAAGCATAAAATGATTTTAAATCTATTGCAGCATATATTCTGTTCATAAAAAATCACCCCGTAGTTATATAATATCATAACTAGAGGTGTTTGTAAACATTTGTTTGCAATTATGTTTTTATATTTTTTCTATATCAAACGAAAATGTAAAGAAGCTAACTTATAAATGTTAGCTTCTTAATATTTTATTCGTTTCTTCCACAACAGTTTTTGTACTTTTTACCACTTCCACATGGGCATGGGTCGTTTCTACCTACTTTAGGTCCTTCATTTACGATAGTCTTGTTCATTCCACCCTCTTTTTCAGAGATGTTTCCATCAACTAAGTTTATTGCTGTATCCTCAAGTCCTGCTCCTGTAACTCTAGAAGTTTCCTTTCTTTCGATTGGTCCTTCTTTTTTACGAATATTTAATAGTATTTTTGCAACGTCCATTCTTATATCTTCTACCATTGCATCGAACATTTCTGTACCTTCTAGACGGTATTGAACTACTGGATCTTTTTGACCATATCCTTGAAGTCCTATTCCCTTCTTTAATTCGTCCATATTGTCAATGTGGTCCATCCATTTTTGATCAACTATTTTAAGCATTACAACTCTTTCAAGTTCTCTTAAATTTTCTTCACCAAATTCTTGCTCTTTTGCTTCATATATTTGATGTGCTTTTTCTATTAATTCGTTTACAACATTGTTCTTGTCAAAGTTTCCAGCTTTTAAGCTGTTTACATCAGATATTCCAAGTGTTGTTTGAATATCTTGTGCTAGCGCCTCAATGTTTACATCTTCTCCTGGAACAATATGTGAATCAACAACTATTTCTATAGCTGAATCAATCATTTTTAATATGTTTTCTTTTAAGTCTTTTCCATCAAGGACATCTCTTCTTTGAGCATATATAACAGTTCTTTGAACATTCATAACGTCGTCATATTGTAGGACATTCTTTCTAACACTGAAGTTTCTTCCTTCAACTTTCTTTTGAGCATTTTCAACAGCCTTAGATATTAATCTGCTTTCTATTGGCATATTTTCATCTGCTCCAAGTGTGTTGTAAACTTTAGTTACTAAGTCTCCACCAAAGATTTTCATTAAGTCGTCATCAAGTCCAATGTAGAATCTTGATTCTCCTGGGTCTCCTTGACGTCCACTACGTCCACGTAACTGGTTATCAATTCTTCTTGATTCATGTCTTTGTGTACCAATTATTTTTAGTCCACCGGCATCAATTACTTTTTGCTTTTCTTCTTTTATTTGTTCGTCATATTTCTTTTCAAGTTCTGCAAATTTTTCTCTAGCTGCAATTATTGTTTTATCATCTGTTGCATTGTGAGCAGATGCGTCTTCGATTTCTTCATCTGAATATTTTAGTTTTCTCATTTCTTCTTTTGCTAAATATTCACTGTTTCCTCCAAGCATAATATCGGTACCACGTCCAGCCATGTTTGTTGCTATTGTAACTGCTCCAAATTTACCAGCTTGTGCTATGATTTGTGCTTCTTTTTCATGATATTTAGCATTTAATACTTCGTGAGGTATTCCTGCTTTATCAAGCATTCTGCTTAATTTTTCAGATTTATCGATTGATACTGTACCAATTAAAACTGGTTGTCCTTTTGCATGTGATTGTTTAATGTCTTCTATTACAGCATTAAATTTAACATTTTCATTTTTATAAATTATGTCTGAATAATCTTTTCTTATCATTGGTTTGTTTGTTGGTATTTCTACAACATCAAGTTTGTAAATTTCTTGGAATTCGTCTTTTTCTGTCATAGCTGTACCAGTCATACCTGATAATTTTTCATACATTCTGAAGTAGTTTTGGAATGTAATTGTTGCAAGTGTTTTAGATTCATCATTTACTTTTACATGTTCTTTAGCTTCTATTGCTTGATGTAATCCATTGTTGTATCTTCTTCCATACATAATTCTTCCTGTAAACTCGTCTACGATAAGAACTTGTCCATCTTTTACGATGTAGTCTTTATCTTTCTTCATTATTCCGTTTGCATGAAGAGCTTGATTTATTGCATGTACTAATTCAGAGTTATCTAAATCGTTTAAGTTCTCTAGGTTAAATTCTTTTTCAGCTTTTGCAATACCTTTTTGAGTAAGTGTTGCAGCTTTTGCTTTTAAGTCTATGATATAATCATATTTTTCATTATCTTCTTCTTGTTCTATATCTTTGTCGTCTTCTTCAATTATTTCTTTGGCTTCTAGTTTTTTTACAAAACGATCTGCTTTTTGATATAAGTCTGAAGATTCTGCTCCTCTACCAGATATAATAAGTGGTGTACGAGCCTCATCAATTAAAATACTATCAATCTCGTCTACGATTGCATATTTTAATTTTCTTTGTACTAATTGATTTTTATATATAACCATGTTGTCTCTTAAGTAATCAAATCCGAATTCGTTATTTGTTCCATAAGTTACATCACAAGCATAAGCATCTTGCTTTTGTTTTGGATTCATTCCTGCAATTACAAGTCCAACTGATAATCCTAAGAATCTGTAAAGGTTACCCATCCATTCGCTATCTCTTTTTGCTAGGTAATCATTTACTGTTACAACATGAACTCCTTCTCCTGTAAGTGCATTTAGATATACTGGAAGTGTTGCAACAAGTGTTTTTCCTTCACCAGTTTTCATTTCTGCAATTCTTCCTTGATGAAGTATAATTCCACCAATTAATTGCACATCAAAATGACGCATTCCCAGTACTCTTTTTGAAGCTTCTCTAACAACTGCAAAAGCTTCAGGTAATATATCATCTAAAGTTTTTCCATTTTTTAATTGTTCTTTAAAATATGGAGTTTTTGCTACAAGCTCACTATCTGAAAGTTTTTCCATTTCTGGCTCTAAACTATTGATTTTGTTTACTATTGGCATTACTCTTTTTACTGCTTTTTCGCTATCTGTTTTAAATAGTCCCATTTGAAATTCATCCTTCCTGCTTTTAGCTAGCAATATATGTTCTATTTATTTTACATACTTTGCCACTTTATCTTTAATTTTATTTATGGTGCAATTATATAACTAAATAGTGCAATTAGCAAGTAAATTTTGAAGAAATTTCAAATATTTTATATCAGTTTTTGTTATGTAAACTTTGTTAACATTTTATAGTCCTGCAGATGTTGGAACATAAGAAATATCAGGTGGATAAACATATTCCTCGTTTGGCGTATTTACCGTTTTTATCTTGTTTATCTCTACAACCGGTATTTCTCCATGATAATCCCCTCTTGTTATAGTTCCTTCAATTTCTATCCATGCTCCATCATTGTATTTTTCCGCTTCGTTTAGATGACATAGAAAACCAACTACAACAGCTTTCATATCTGATGAAACTATCATCTGCCTTGCAAGCACAAATTGACTATTATTAAAATCATCAAGTCTATACACGAATCCTGTAAATTTTATTTTCATTCCTACATAATCGTTTAAATTTTCATGAACAGTTTTAAGTACATTTGTATAGTTGCTCGCAGATATTACATTTATTTTTCCAATTGGTATACATTCTGAATTTGCAGTTTCTCTTCCCTTTTTGTTAAAAATTTTATATATTCCAATAGAACACATAACTAATATTAATATAAACAATATTATAAAAATAATCTTAAAAGCCTTTTTACCATTTAATTTAAAATTACAGACAAACATCATATCCTCCCTCTTATCACACAAAAACTTCTTGCATAGTCTTATTACATACTATGAAGAAGTTTTATAAATATGTTAAATTATTTTCTTTCGTTAAACTTTAAGTGTACTCTCTTGAAAATATTGATTTCATCATTCCTTTATCCAGCATATTGCTATATATGTTTTTTAGTATTATTAGTACAATCGGACCAATGAATAATCCTATAACCCCTGATACTTTATATCCGGTATACATTGCTATTAGTGTAAATATCGGATGTATGCCAATATGGATTCCAACTATTTTTGGTTCTACTAATTGTCTTACAATCGACATTATAATCCACAGTACTAAAATGCTGACTCCTAGCCTAATATCTCCGTTACATGCTGATATTATAGCCCATGGTACCATAACAGTTCCAGAACCAAATATTGGCAGAGCATCAACAAATCCTATTGCCAATGCATATAATAAAGGATATTTTACATCTAGTCCCGCTATCTTAAAAGCATATAGTCCTATTAGTGATATAACGAAAGAAATTAGTATTAGTGTTGCTTCTGCCTTCAGATATTTTCCTAATACTTTTACAAGTTCTTTTAAATGTTTATATATTTTTCTCACCCATGTTTCTGGCAGATGATGTTCTAATTGATCAATCATGTATATTTTATCTGTACAAATAAAATATAATGCCAAAAACATGACTACTACATAAATTCCGATACTTGGCAGTTGAGTAATACCTGATAAAATTGATTTTAAAAATGAATTTATCCATGTTGTTACTGTTTTTAATAAATCATTAGCCGAGTTAGTTATTATTTTTGCAACATTATCAGGTATCTTTATTCTTTTTAATGTTTCACTATTAAACAGCCTCTGAATCAAATCACTTGTATTTGTAACATAAGTGCTGAAGTTTTCTAGAAGATTAGAACCTTCCGATATTAATGTAGTAATAGTCCAGGCTATTATTCCTAGTAGTATTGCTGTTATAACAACTAATATTATAATACTACTTGTTTTTCTTTTCATCTTAAATTTTTTCATCATGAATTTTATTACCGGCTCTAGCAATAAAGAGATTATAAATGCGATTAGAAACGGCATATAAAAACATGCTAGCTTAAAACTCAAATATATTCCAAGTAAGCTAAGCAAAAAAATAAATATTTTTCTTATTACCTTTGTCCAATAGTTCATATCAACAATCATTTTTTTATTCCTTTTTTCAGAGTTCTATTATTATTTTATGTTTAATTTGTAAAGATTATACAGCATTACAATAGTAATATTTAATGCTTAATGAATTAAACCTTATCAGTCAATTTCATTAAGCATTATAAATTAATTATTTATTAATTTTTTGTATTAACTCGTTTGTTAAATTTATTTCATTCTTAAAAATGTTTACTCTTATTTATATTTTTTATATTTGTTTTCTATTCTGCGTTTTGTTTTCCAGTTCCGCATATACATTCAATAGTGTCACATAACTGATCTTCATCTACAGCTTCGTTTGCAGCTAAATCTCCAAGTGTAAGCATTCCTATTACTTTATTGTTTTCCATTACTGGAATTCTTCTAACCTGTTTTTCACTCATTATCTTTTCCGCTTCTGTAATGTCAGCATTACAATCACAAGAATAAGGTTTTGTTGTCATTATCTCTGAAATAGGAGTCTTGCAAGTGTCTTTATCACATGCAACTGCTCTTAGTAAAATATCTCTATCAGTTATTATTCCCACAAGCTTATTTTCATCGTTGCAAACTGGCGTGCATCCAACATGACATTCGCACATCATTTTTGCACAATCTTTTACCGTTGTATCCGGCTTTACAAAGTTTACATGATTACACATACAATCTTTAACTTTCATTATATATATCCACCTTTCAAAAAAAATTATAATATTATTATGTTCTTTTAAAATTAGAATATACATGTGCAATCTTTCAAATTTTGAAATTTTTGTCAAAAAATAAATTTTGCAAATTCTCAATCATTTATCTAATTGTGTGTTTTTATTTTTTGATTTTGGTGCATTATTATTTACCATCACAAAAAATAATTTTAGAATTGAATTTCTTTATTTCCTAAATTTAAATAGTTTAAAATTGTAAATATCTATTATTTGTTCTTTCTGCATTCCTGTTTCTGAGTAATTGATTAATAACCAGTAATCTAATTAAATCTCTTAGAAAATCATTGTTTGGTCTTACGCCATTTGGTCTGTTAGGATTTGGACGTGGTCTGTCAAAAGGTGATCTTATTGGTTCTCTTATTCTGGAATCTTCTTCTTTTTCTTGTCTATTATTGTCGATATTATCATTAAGAGTCTGCATAACTTTATCATAAATTTCATTTGTAATTTGCATTACTAAGTCTTTAGTAGGTTTTTGCGTTATACTCTTACATCTGTTTATTACCATTGGATTTACCTGTATGAAAATATCTGGATATAAATCAATTGTATTAACAGTTGGCTCAACTAAATCAAAGTCTGAACTCTCCCTGTATGTATTGCTTTTATTAATATATCCACTTAAATTATTTTCCTCTATTCCGAATGGACGATTATTTGTCTGATAGCTTGTAAAATTTGTTGGCTGTGCCAATGGTTTTTCTCCTATTATTGCTCTCATATATTCATCATAATTCATAAAAATCATTCCTTTCTATTGAGTTGAGCAACAAAAAAGCTCCTCATATAATTATTATATGAGAAGCTTTTAATATTTGTTATTTTAATTCATTTTCAAAAGATTTTCCATCTGCATTAAGTTCTATATCTTTTAATATTGGTTATTTTAGTTCGTTTACAAAATCTTTGAATTTTTGTCCTCTTTCCATAAAATTCTTGAATGCGTCAAAGCTTGCACTTGCAGGCGAAAGTAATACTATATCACCAGGTTTAGCCGATATTTTAGCCATTTTAACTGATTCTTCTAAATTAGATGTGTGTATTATTTCTATGTCTCTTTTATCTTTTCCTTCATTCATTTCATCTAACGCAATTCTTGTTGCATTTTCAATTTTTTCTGAAGTAGGTCCTGTTAAAATAAGAGTTCCAACTTTTCTTGCAATAGTTTCACCTATTTCTTTATAATCTAATCCTTTATCTGAACCACCAGCTAACAGTATTATATTTTCATCAAATGCGTTTAACCCTGCCATTGTGCTTGCTGGACTTGTTCCAATAGAATCATTATAATATTTTACACCATTTAACTCTCTAACAAATTCTAGTCTATGTTCTACTCCTTTAAATTCTTTTATAGCCTCTACTTGTGTGGTTGTATCAGCTAATGACTCTGTTGCAGCGATTGCAGAACATATATTCTCGTAATTATGTATTCCTCTTAGTTTAATGTCTGATTTATTCATTATTTCTTGGCATTTTCCATTTACACAATGCTTTATCATTTCATCTTCTCTGTCGTAAACATATCCATCTTTTAGCTTTTGAGTACTACTAAAGAATATAACCTTTCCTTTTGCTTCATCTGCAAACTTTTTTGTAATTTCATTATCTTTATTAAGTACTAAGATTCCATTTTTATCTTGGTGTAGAAATATTTGCTTTTTAGCTTCCTGATATTCCTCATAAGATTTATGAATATTTAAATGATCTGGAAACATGTTTGTAACAACTGCTATATCAGGGCTAACCGGCATATTCATTAACTGAAAACTGCTTAGCTCTAATATAACTAAATCGTTAGGAGTCATTTCTTCAATTTGTGTAAAAATTGGAGTTCCAATATTCCCTCCTAAAAAACATTTATATCCTGCTTTCTTACATATCTCATATATTATAGAAGTAGTCGTTGTTTTTCCTTCTGTTCCTGTTACTCCAATTATCTTGCATGGAGCAAGCTTTATGCACATTTCAATTTCTGATGTAAGAATTGCACCATTTTCAACTTCTTGAACAAACTCTGGTTTAGTAGGCAACATGCTTGGAGATCTGAAAATAATATCAAATCCATGTAGTCTAGATAAATTATCTTCTCCGATTTCTACTTCATATCTATACTTGTTTATTTTCTGCATAGCTTCGTCTGATAATTGTTTCTTATCAAATACAGTTACTTTAGCATTTTTATCGTAAAAATAATCTAGAAGCGGATAATTGCTAACACCAAGTCCAATTATAGCAACCTTCTTTCCGTCCAAGAATTTATTAAATTTTTCTAACTTTTCATTTACAAATTTCATATTAAACTTTCATTCCTTTCTTGTCGCCCAATGGGGACGCCCTTTTTTGGGCGAAACGATTTTGGGATTAATCAAATTTTTCTAATATTTCCCTGTTTCATCGCGTTCATACATTTTTAGTGAAACTATTTTTTAATTGATCTTCTCTAATATCTTCATTGCAGATTCTTCTGCACTTTTGCATTCTGTAACATCCACATCAATAGTTTTATCATACCTTTTGTAGAATCCAGCTTGCTCCTGTAATGAATCTCTTTCTTCAATATGTTTTTTTAGTTCTTCGCGTGTTATTTTCTCGTTCGTATATTGATGCATCTTTCTGTCTACTCTTGTTTCTATATCAGCAGTTACAAAAAAGTGATAATCTAAGTCTGGATAAATTTTCATTAGGTCTCTACCAGATATTATTAAGTTATATTGTTTTTTATACACGTCTATCAACTTTTTTCCGAAAGCATAAAATTTTGAATTATCAGCATCTTTTGCAATTTTTGAAACAGCCAATGATGTTGCATCAGATTGTAAATTATCCTCATTTATTTCTTTTCCGTCAACATAAACAACACTTTCTCTGTTTTCTATTTTAATTTCAACTTTTAACATATCCATCATCTGCTTTATATCAATTGGTTTGTCAGAATTATTTACAATTTTGCTCATGTCTATACCAGAATTCATAAGTGCATATACTATGCCTCTATATAAATTTCCTCCGTGCAATATTATACTGTTTGGAATTTTGTCTAGCATAGCTCTACAAATTGATGTTTTTCCAGCTCCAACAAGTCCTTCTATTCCTATTGTTATATTTTCCATTTTTGATTTTGTTCCTTTCTCAGGGCAAAAAAATTCATTGTATGAATATATTTTTGCCTTATTATAATTTACACAGTAATTATATGTATTTTAACTAAATATGTCAATATACACCATTTTATTGATTAGTCTAAGAAAATTTTAGAAGGATTCCATTTATTTATGGTACCATCCTCCTAAATCAATAAAGTGTCTATTATCTTTCAAAATTAAAACTTTTAATTGTACAATTTTTTCTCCGTACCCAAATTGTACCAAATTATCTCTAATTAAGATATTTTTTTAAGAATTTTCCTGTATAACTATTTTCATTTTTTACGATGTGTTCTGGTGTTCCTACTGCAATCACTTGTCCACCTTTATCTCCGCCTTCTGGTCCTAGGTCTATTATATGGTCACAAGTTTTTATTAAGTCTAAATTATGTTCTATTACAATTATAGTGTTTCCCGTATCTACGAGTCTTTGTAAAATATCTACTAATCTATGAACATCTGCAATATGCAAGCCTGTTGTTGGTTCATCTAAGATATACAATGTTTTTCCTGTTGCTTTCTTAGAAAGTTCTGTTGCCAATTTCACACGTTGAGCCTCTCCACCAGATAGTGTTGTTGAAGGTTGTCCTAGTTTAATGTAACCTAATCCAACATCATACAATGTTTGAATTTTTGATTTTATTCTTGGTATTTTATCGAAGAATTCTAATGCTTCTTCAACAGTCATATCTAACACATCCGATATTGATTTTCCTTTATATTTTACTTCCAAGGTTTCTTTATTATAACGTTTTCCTTTGCAGACTTCACAAGGAACATAAATATCAGATAAGAAATGCATTTCTATTTTTAAGACTCCATCTCCGGAACAAGCCTCACATCTTCCTCCTGGAACATTGAAGCTAAATCTTCCCTTGTCATATCCTCTCATTTTTGCTTCGTTTGTGCCTGCAAATAAATCTCTTATCATATCAAACACACCAGTATATGTTGCTGGATTTGAACGAGGAGTTCTTCCTATTGGTGATTGATCTATGTTTACTATTTTGTCTATATTATGAAGGCCTTTTACTTGCTTACATTTTCCTGGTTTTTCGTTAGAGCCATTTAAGTCTCTTGCAATCGTCTTGTATAAAATTTCATTTACGAGTGTTGATTTTCCTGAACCGGAAACACCTGTTACACATATAAATTGTCCTAACGGAAATTTTACTGTTATATTTTTTAAGTTGTGTTCTGTTGCTCCAACTACTTCTATAGATTTTCCATTAGACTTTCTTCTTTTCTTTGGAACTACTATTTGTTTTCTTCCACTCAAATAATCACCTGTTATAGAACCTGGTGTGTTCTTCACTTCTTCCGCTGTTCCTTGTGCCATTACATTTCCGCCATGTACACCAGCTCCTGGTCCAATATCTATAATCTGATCAGCTGCATACATCGTATCTTCATCATGCTCTACAACTATAACAGAATTTCCTAAATCTCTTAGCTTCTTCAATGTAGCAATTAGCTTGTCATTATCTCTTTGATGAAGTCCAATGCTTGGTTCATCAAGAATATATAGAACGCCTGTAAGTCCTGCACCAATTTGAGTTGCAAGCCTAATACGTTGTGCCTCACCACCAGACAAAGAACCAGCAGGTCTCGAAAGTGTTAAATAATCAAGTCCAACGTCTATCAAGAATTGTAAACGCTTATTCAACTCTTGTAGAATCTGCTCTGCAATCATTGCCTGTGTTGGCGTAAGCTCTATATTATTTATATATTCTTTTATTTTATCTATTGACATATCTGTAAGTTCTTTTATGTTTAAATTTCCAATTCTTACAGACAGACTCTCTTTTCTTAAACGTGCTCCATGGCATGCAAGACAAGGAGATTCACTCATGTACATCTCGTAGAAACTTCTCATACCATTAGATTTAGTCTCGTTATGACGTCTTTCAAGGGTTGGAATTACTCCCTCAAAAGGAGTAGAATATTTTCTTGTTCCTGCAGCAGATGTGTATTCAAAATCAATTACTTCATCTCCTGTACCATATAGGATTTTATCCAAGAAATCCTTTGGTAACTTCTTAATTGGGACGTCTTTTATTTTAACTCCATAATGCTTTGCAATACTCTCAAAGTACATCTTAGCCATAGTATCGCCTTTTTTCATGGTGCTAGCTCCGAAGGCTTTTACACCATCATATAGTGTCTTATCTTTGTCTGGAATTATTAAATCTTCGTCAATTCTCATTAAATAACCAATACCAGTACACTCTGGGCATGCTCCAAATGGATTGTTAAAAGAGAACATTCTTGGTGTTAACTCTTCAAAGCTAATACCACAATCCGTACATGCGTAATTTTGAGAATAGATTTTCTCTTCTTGTCCCGGTACATCTATTGTAACTAGGTTGTTTGCGTATTTCATTGCAGTTTCAACAGATTCAGTTAATCTTGCACGAATACCTTCTTTAATAATTAACCTATCCACCACAACATCAACATTATGTTTCTTCTTTTTATCAAGCGTGATTTCGTCTTCTCCAAGTTCATACATTTGACCGTCTATTCTTACTCTAATAAATCCCGCTTTTTGATAATCTTCTAACTGTTTTGTAAACTCTCCCTTTCTTCCACGTACAACAGGAGCTAGAACTTGAAGTCTTGTCCCTTCTTCAAGTTCTAAAATATTATCAACAATTTGGTCAATAGTCTGCTTTTCAATTTTCTTACCACAGTTTGGACAATATGGCACACCAATTCTTGCATATAATAAACGCAAATAATCATAAATTTCCGTAACTGTTCCAACTGTAGAACGTGGGTTCTTAGAAGTAGTTTTCTGGTCAATAGAAATAGCAGGTGAAAGTCCTTCAATAGACTCAACCTCAGGTTTCTCCATCATGCCTAAGAATTGTCTTGCATAACTAGACAAACTCTCTACATATCTTCTTTGTCCTTCTGCATACAAAGTATCGAAAGCAAGTGAAGATTTACCAGAACCCGAAAGCCCTGTAACAACTACTAATTTATTTCTTGGAATCGTTAAATCTATATTCTTTAAATTGTGTTCTTTTGCACCCTTTATAATAATATTATCATTCATAAAAATTCCTTTCTTGTTTTATGTAAAAGCACATATCTTAACGAAAGACTTTAAAATCTTCCGTATCTTTATATTTCTATAAAATTTTCTTTATAATTATATCATAAACTTGGTGCATTTTCAATAGTTTACAAACTTTTGTTCTTAATTTTTTTATATTATATTAATGAAATGTTTATCAGAAAAACTCAGTTTAATTCACTTCTTTTTATAAGTAATACATCTCTTCTATAATTCTTCAATCTCCTTTTTACTCAATCCTGTTATCTGGCTTATTTCTTCAACAGTCATTCTTACTTTAAGTTTTTTTGCAATCATAAACTTGCCTTGTAGTATTCCCTGTTCCATTCCTTCTTTTCTCTGCTTTCTTATTTCCTTATTAATTATCCTTGCAGCATTCATCATAATCTCATCTTTCTCCTCTCTATTTCTTATTTTTTCTATGAATTTATTTATTATACTTTCATCTTCAGTTCCAGCCAACTCATACTTCACTATTTTCTCTAATTGTGAATTTTCAAATTTGTCTATTCTCTTTTGATTATTTATCATATCTTCAATATTTTTATATAATTCGGCCTTATTTCGTGCTTTTTCTATTAACATTGCTTTAGATGTTATAAGATTATCTTCTAATAACACTTCTCTACTCAATTTATTTGTATCTATCAAAGTGTATTCATTTTCAGTTTCTTCATATCCTTCAATTTTTTCTTCAATATCCTTTATTGATAACATATTCCATTCTCTTTTACCAGTATATAATACTATTACTATTACTTTTGGAATTTTATAATTTCGCTCTTTTAATCTTTTCTTATCTATTGCAGACTCTACTATTGCATTTTTGTAACACAATATTCTATATAACATCTTTAAATCTACACTCGATTGATGTTCTATCAGTATAAAGACATTTTTATTCTTTATCTTGTATACCACATCTGCTTCTACACTGCTAAATGATTGCGTTCTAAATTCTTTTTCGTACTTTTCTATGTCATTTTCTATTAAACTCAAATTTAAATAATGGTTTATAAATTTAACAGCTTATTTTCTATCAGATAGTATTTCTTTAAATAATTTATCATGTTTTTTATCTATATGAATATTCAAGTCATATTTCTCATAATTTTCTTTTAGAATATGGTTATCATTTTTGTTTAATCTCCCCTTGTTTTCATTTATTTGATCATCTTTTAATACTTCTTCACATCTTCTTATTAACTTTTCTATTTTTTCTTTGTTCTTAATATAGAATTCAGATGTGTAACACATAATATCTTTTCCATCTCTTGTTTTTAGCCCTGATGGAATATATTCCATTAATATTCCTCCTTATTATATAATATTGTGTGATTATCAGTCAATATATTATGGTAATATTTTTATTTTGGGTTTATTTTTTAGAATAAAAATTTAAATAACGAATTTTATTAATTGTTATATAAAATTATTGTGAAGTGAATCTTCTTTACTTTTATTGAAATTTAATTATATTCTCCAATCAGTTAATTTTCAAATAAAATCGTACGACAAAATTCTACACAATAAAAGTACACCTCATCACTGATAAACGAAGTGTACTTTTATATTATTTGATTTCAATATTTTCTTTACTGTATTTTTATTCAGTTGCATTTTATCTTTTAAACAATTCATCTTACAATTCTATTTCAATTTTTTTATTTTCTGACAAATTAATCTTCTTATATGATACCTTGCATGCATCTAATAGCTTTCTTGAAGCAATATTGTTTTCAGAATTTGCATATTTGTCTGATAAATATATAACTTCTTTTATTCCTGATTGAATTATCATCTTTGCACATTCATTGCAAGGAAATAAATCTACATATATTTTTGCTCCTTCCAAATCTTTTCTGCTTCCTCTGTAGTTTAAAATTGCATTCATTTCTGCATGGCATACATAGGGATATTTTGTATTTAAGTTTTCTCCTTCTCTTGCCCATGGGAATATGTCATCATTAAATCCATTAGGTGCTCCATTGTAGCCTATTGATAATATTCTATTTCCTTCTCCTACTATGCAAGCTCCCACTTGAGTAGATGGATCTTTGCTTCTCATCGCAGATAATTTTGCAATAGCCATAAAATATTCATCCCATCCAATATAGTTTTTTCTTTTTACATTTTTATTTTCCATAAGCTTTCTCCATTCTTTTAATTGGATATATTCCAATCTTTTATTTTCGCTTATATTTTACAACATTTTCTTGATGATTAAAAGTAGTTTTTTAATTTTTTTATGAATTACTCTAGCCTATTTCATAAAATTTATCTTTTTACCTGACTGATTACTTTAATTATTTGTCAAAATTATTTAAAATTCAATGTAGGCTATAATTTTCTTACTTATATTACAATATGTTACATTTTATTACAAATATTTCACTATTATTTTATATATGAAATATTGTAAAAAGTACTTGATTAAATTTCAAATTACTTGTATATTATTCTTTAGCAAATTTAGTTTAACAATTTAAGGAGTAATTAGTATCATGGGATTTATTAATGTATATACTGGACCAATGAAATGTGGCAAAAGTCAAAAAATTGTAAATGAAATAAAAAGACAATTAATTGCGGGTAAAAATATTATGGTTTTCAAGCCTCTTTTAGATGATAGATGTGGTGATGATGTTATTTCTACTAGAAGCGGGAATTCGGTTAAGGCTATAAATATTCAAGACATCTCTGAGCTTGAAAAATATAATGCTGATTCTTATTTCATAGATGAATTCCAATTTCTAAAAGGCGATGTACATACGATTGATAAAATGGCTTCTGAGGGAAAGAAGTTTTACATTTCTGGACTTAATCTTACTTCTGAAAAGAAGATTTTTGGAAAAATGGGCGATCTTATGTGTATTGCCGATAATGTAGAAATTATGACTTCAATCTGCGAAGTTTGTAAAAGTGAAGAAGCTGTTTTTACTTTCTATAAAGGTGGCTCAAAGGATAAAGATATTGAGGTTGGAGATAATCAGTATCTACCTGTTTGTAGACAATGCTATGAAAAGATGCTAAAAAATCTGAAATAAAAAAGATTTAATATTAAAATAAATTTAAAGTTAAAATACGAAAAGAACAATGCTTGTTTTAATAGGCATTGTTCTTTTTTATCTCCACACTTTATATTTTTAAAATTTATATTGATGAATTTTTCTTTTAATTTCAAAGTTTTATTTCTATACATTTGGCTAAAGTTTTTAGAATTCTATTTTTTCTTCTATCCAATTTTTAACTTCACTAATTGGCATTCTTACTTGTTCCATTGTGTCTCTGTCTCTTATTGTTACAGCTCCATCTTCTAGAGTATCGAAATCAACAGTTACACAGTATGGTGTACCAATTTCATCCTCTCTTCTATATCTCTTTCCGATGCTTCCTGCTTCATCATAATCGCACATAAGGTCTTTTGATAGCATCTCATAAACCTCTCCTGCTTTTTCAGATAATTTCTTTGATAAAGGAAGTACTGCAACTTTATATGGAGCTAATGCTGGATGTAAGTGTAATACTACTCTTGAGTCTCCTTCTCCTAAATCTTGTTCCTCGTAAGCATTGCATAAGAACGCAAGTGCTACTCTATCACAGCCTAAAGATGGCTCTATTACATAAGGAATGAATTTTTCGTTTGTCTCAGGGTCTTGATATGATAAATCTTGTTTAGAATGTTCTGTATGTCTTGATAAATCGTAATCTGTTCTATCAGCAATTCCCCATAATTCTCCCCAGCCAAATGGGAAAGCAAATTCTATATCTGTTGTTGCTTTGCTATAGAAAACAAGTTCCTCAGCACTGTGATCACGAAGTCTGATATTCTTCTCTTCCATTCCAAGATTTAATAAGAAATTCTTGCAGTAGTCTTTCCAGAATTTAAACCATTCTAAGTCTGTTCCAGGCTTACAGAAAAATTCTAGTTCCATTTGTTCAAATTCACGTGTTCTAAATGTAAAGTTTCCTGGTGTAATTTCGTTTCTAAAAGCCTTACCAATTTGAGCTATTCCCATTGGAAGTCTTCTTCTTGTTGTTCTCATTACATTTTTAAAGTTTACAAATATACCTTGTGCAGTTTCTGGTCTTAAGTATATTTGAGATGTTGAATCTTCCGTAACACCTTGGAACGTTTTGAACATTAAATTAAACTTTCTAATGCTTGTAAAATTTGTTTTTCCACAATCCGGGCAAGGTATTTTATTTTCGTTTATGTAATTTACCATTTCTTCATCAGACCAGCCATCTGCAACGATGTCTTTTCCATGCTCATGAGCCCATTCTTCTATTAATTTATCTGCTCTGTGTCTGGTTTTACATTCTTTACAATCTATAAGCGGATCACTAAATCCTGCAACGTGTCCTGTTGCAACCCATGTTTCTGGATTCATAAATATTGCAGCATCAAGACCAACATTGTATTTATTTTCTTGTATAAATTTCTTTCTCCATGTAGCTTTAACGTTATTTTTTAATTCTACTCCTAAAGGACCATAATCCCAAGTATTTGCAAGTCCTCCGTAAATTTCTGATCCAGGATAAATGTATCCTCTATTTTTGCATAAAGCAACTATTTTTTCCATACTTTCTACCATAGTATTTTCCTCTTCTTTTCATCTCAATATTGCTAAAAATCAGCTTTTTAACTTTAGTTATAATATCACTAAATAGCCAATGTGTCAACGATTTTTTCTTGCAAATTATGTTAATTTGTGCTATAATGCTACTTGTACCACAACTTTATATGAAAGGATGGTTTTATGGCACGATTTATTATTACTCTTTCTATCGTTTTGAACGAAGAAGGCAATATCGATTCTCGGGAAATACAGTTTGAGGCAAGGGATATAAGCAATGAGAACGGACCTCTCGTTTGCCAGTTCGGAACATTTATGGTATACACAACCATAGCCGACTCCTACGACGAGGTTTGCTCAAAGCTAAACTTTCTGAAAATTTCTGAAAGGACTTCATTCTTCAACTTTGCAAATCTTCCGAAACCTGAGGGGAAAGTCTATTTATTTGGATCGATTAACCAAAATGAAGATGGCGAACCATTTTTCTACAATCGGTATATTGGAATTGCCATTCCCGTCTTCGGACTTACAAAGGATTGTGTTATAGTCGAATTCTAAAACCGTTCACCCCCATCTGCCCATAGTAGGGCCGGTGGGGCTTTTTTATTTGTTGTTTATGTACACTCTCTTTATGCCTTGTTTGTATGGTTGGTTATTCACAGGGCTGTGGATAATGTGGATAACCCTGTGAATAACTCTGTATCAACATATTCATTTGCTAAGTTTTCCACAGTATTTATGGTAATCTTTTTTATGAAAACTTCGTTTTGAAATATAAAACAATTATGTACATCGTACATTTTTTCGACTTAATTACTGCTAGTCTCCATAATTATTACAAATTGCTATCTTTTTAATTCGACATTATTTGACATTCTCTCTTTTTTATACTATAATTTAATATAACCTTATTTGAAAGGAGAGATTATCTTGCCTATGTCTAAAGGTACAAGCGATTTTTTTAAGTCTAAAGACCAAAAACGGTCTGAAGCCTTGAAATCTTCACAGGTGAAGAAGGTCGTCAAAGGCGGCCACATACCACGCGTGATACGCAGTAACGTCAAAAACAAGGGCTAAAGTCTCATACACCCTGCAGAACCAATTTCTGCAGGGTGCATTTCTTTTTGTCACATAAAGAAACCACGGGTTATACCCGTGGTTATGGCTTTAAAACACTATAAATATCAATTAGTATTCTAATCATGATTTAAAAAATTTATTACTTTAAATTTATTGCTATAATTAGAAGTATTTGAAGTACAATTATTACAGGTACGCCAATAAAAAACTTAGGCTTTTGGGTTTTATGATGGAATACATACATTCCTATAATTTCTCCAATACTTCCTCCAATTAATGCTAAAAATAATAAAGTTGATTCTTTTATTCTCCATCTTCCCTTTTTTGCTTTTTTCTTATCAATAAACATTGCAAGAAATGCTATTATATTTATTATAATCAAATATATTATTATATTCTTTATTGAAAAAATGCTATTTAAACTATCCATTCTATTTCTCCTTTTTCAATTCTGTTAGTAACTGTTCTTTTATTTTATCTACATTAGGAAAAATTAGATTAACTCCACTTTTCTTTAATGCAAATATCTTATTAACTTTTTTAATAATTTCTCTTCTCGTTTCTGATGCTACCTTCAGTACTCTTCCTTCAATTGTATCAATATGGTCTATGTATTTTTTTGTTATTGGAAACATATTTTGAATTAAAAAAGCTTGCTTTCTTCCTCTATAATTTCCTATTATTATAGTATCACATTTTTTATATTTTTTCACTTTATTTTCTATAATTTTGCTATATTTCTCAATTTTACTACTCATTGGAATAAACCACATTATTTCTTCATCTTCCATTTTTAAGCAAAAATAATTTGGTCTAGTTGCATCTCCTTCATGATTTCTCATTAACTTTTCATCATTTACAAATTCGAAATATTCATTTTTTACATGGTACACATATCCTTCTTCTATTATCATAAAACACCTTCTTATAAAAAAAAATTAAGGAAATACATTATTACTGTATTTCCCCTATCATAATTTACAACATGGTATGATTTATTATTCGCACCAACCACAAGCGAAACATTTGACAACATGGCATAACTTATTATTCGCACCAACCACAAGCGAAATCATTTACTATATATTTATTATATACGCCATTTATACTAAAGTCAATGTCTTTTATAATAAATATAAGATATTATATGCATTTTTTTACATGATATTACATTTCATTGTTTCGCCCAAAAAGGGGCGTCCCTGTTGGGCGAGAAAGGGCGGTTCCTGTTGGGCGAAATTTTATGCAAATAAGCTCATTTGATTGCTTTGGCTCATTCCCTTTAAGCAACCTGCTTTTTCAAGCATTTCTATTGTAGATTTTCCTACCTTTGCACGAATCTTCATATCATCTATTGACATGAATTCTCCTTCTTTTCTTGCCTCTTGTATGCTTTGTGCAGCAACAGTTCCAAGTCCAGGTATGCTGTTTAGAGGAGGTACGATTCCTTCTTCTTCTACTTTGAATTTTACTGCATCAGAATTATATAAGTCTATTGGTAAGAAGTTTAAACCTCTTTCATACATTTCTAATACTATTTCCAATACGCCATAAGTGTCTTGGTCTTTCTTGGTTGCTGCTTTTCCAGCAAGTTCTATTTCTTTCATTTTGTTTTTTACACGTTCTACTCCGTGGCACATTATTTCGCTATCAAATGCATCAGCTCTGATTGTAAAGTATGCAGCGTAGTATGCTTTTGGAATATGTACCTTGAACCATGCAATTCTAAAAGCGTTTGTAACATAAGCTGCAGCATGTGCTTTAGGGAACATGTACTTTATTTTTTTACATGAGCCAATATACCATTCAGGTATGTTGTATTCCCTCATTGTTTCTTCATGTTTTTTCCAACCTTCAGGATCTTTCGATGGCTTTCCTTTACGAACAAACTCCATTATTTTGAAGGCTTTTTGTGGAGGTAATCCTTGCTTTATTAGATATATCATAATATCATCTCTACAACATATTGCGTCTTCCAGTTTTATTGTTCCTTCATCAATTAAGCTTTGTGCGTTGTTCAACCATACGTCTGTACCGTGTGATAGACCTGAAATTCTAATTAACTCATCGAAGGTTTTTGGCCTTGTGTCTACTAACATTCCTCTTACGAATTTTGTTCCAAACTCTGGTACTCCAAAGCTTCCCACCTCACTGTGTATCTGCTCTGGTGTAACTCCTAATGCCGTGGTAGAACTAAATATAGACATTGTTTCCTTATCATCAAGCGGTACTTTAGTTGGATCTTGTCCAGTAATATCAAATAACATTCTTATCATTGTAGGATCATCGTGTCCTAGTATATCTAGCTTCAATAAGTTTTGGTCTATTGAGTGGTAATCAAAGTGAGTAGTGATTATATCAGATGTTGGGTCATCTGCTGGATGCTGAACAGGTGTGAATTCATAGATTTCTCTTCCCTTTGGAACAACTATAATTCCACCAGGGTGCTGACCTGTTGTTCTTTTTATTCCTGTACAACCATAGGCAACTCTTATTACCTCTGAATTGTTGATTGGTATTCCCCTTTCCTCATTATACTTTCTTACATAACCCATTGCAGTCTTTCCAGCAACAGTACCAACAGTTCCTGCCTTAAAAGTAGTACCTTTTCCAAATATTACTTCTGTGTATCTATGAGCTTTTGCCTGATATTCTCCAGAGAAGTTTAAGTCGATATCTGGTTCCTTGTCTCCATTAAATCCTAAGAAAGTTTCGAATGGAATATCTATTCCGTCTTTATCTAATCTGTGACCACATTTTGGACAAGTTTTATCCGGTAAGTCGAATCCATTTTTTACTCCATAATCAGTAAAGTCTGAGTATTTGCAATTTGGACATCTGTAATGTGGTGGAAGTGAGTTAACCTCCGTAATACCTGTCATGTTGGCAACAAATGATGAACCAACAGAACCTCTGGAACCAACGATATAGCCATCTGCATTTGATTTCCAAACTAGTTTCTGCGCTATTATGTACATAACGGAGAATCCGTTTTTAATAATAGATGTTAGCTCCTTATCAAGTCTCTCTTCAACTATTTGTGGAAGTGGATCTCCATATAATTCATGTGCTTTTTTATATGCAATATCTTTAATTGTTTTTTCGCAATCATTGATATATGGAGGACATTTTTCTGGCGATATTGGGCTAATTTGTTCACACATATCAGCTATTTTATTTGTATTAGTAACAACTACTTCGTATGCCTTTTCTTCACCCAAATAACTAAATTCTTCTAGCATTTCTTCTGTTGTTCTTAAATATAATGGAGCCTGCAAATCACAATCAGCATATCCTTGGCCAGCTTCCAGTATACGTCTATATATTTCATCCTCTGGATCCATGAAATGAACGTCGCAAGTTGCAACTACTAATTTATCTAACTTTTCTCCTAAGGCAACTATTTTTCTGTTTATATCTCTTAAAGCTTCTACATCTGGTACGACACCATTTCTAACCAAGAACATGTTATTTCCAGTTGGCTGAATTTCAAGATAATCATAATCTCTTGCGATTGCTTCAATTTCATCATCATCTTTTCCATTTTCTATTGCCTGATATAATTCTCCTGCTTCACAAGCACTTCCTAAAATCAAACCTTCTGAATATTGCTTATATATTGATTTTAATAGCATAGGTCTGCCTTTATATATGTAATCCAAATGTGATATTGAAATTAATTTGTATAAGTTCCTTAGTCCGACATAGTTTGTAGCAAGAATTATTGCATGAAAGCTCTTTAATTTCTTGTAATTTACGTTTTCGCCAGCAAGCTTGTCTATGTCTTCTATAGTTTTAGCGCCTTTTTTATCAAGCATATCTAGCATTACTCTAAATACTTTTACAGTAGTGTCAACATCATCTAATGCTCTATGTGCAACTATTACCTCAATTCCAAGTTTTTCAGCAATTATTCCTAACTTATACTTTTTGAAGTCAGGGAATAAATCTTTTGCTAGTCTTAGAGTATCTAAATAGGTGTTATCTAAAGATAATCCTAATTGTTTTGCATTGTATTTCAAGAAACCAACATCGAAGTCTGCGTTATGTGCAACAATTACGCTATCTCCAACAAATTCTAATACCTTTGGCAATACTTTATCTATTGTCTCGGCATCTTTTACCATATCATCTGTAATATTCGTAACTTCTACAACTCTTTGGGGAATTGGCTTTTCAGGGTTTACGAAGCATTCAAATTCATCAATAACTTCGCCTTTTTCGTTCATCTTCATTATACCGATTTCGGTAATCTTCTCTGTTCTAAACGAAAGACCTGTTGTTTCTAAATCTAAGACACAATATGTAGTGTGTAAATCTTGTCCCTTTGGGTTCGAAACAGATGGAACCTTATCTGGAACCAAGTATGCCTCGACTCCATAAAGTACCTTCATGTCTGGGTTGTTCACTCCCAACATCTTGTGCGCATCAGGAAATGCTTGAACACTTCCATGGTCAGTAATTGCAATAGACTTCATTCCCCACTTCATTGCACGCTTTATCAAGCTCTTAACAGGAGTAATTCCGTCCATTGTACTCATTTGAGTATGCATGTGAAGTTCAACTCTTTTTACCTTTGCATTATCCATTCTAGCTTGAACTTTTTCTTCTGGCATTTCTATAATTGTATTTACAAGAACACCAAGTTGCTTTGCATAAGGATCAAATTGAGCAGTTCCAGCAACTCTCAACTTTGATGCTGATTTTAATCTTTTCTTTAATTTATCTATTTTTTCAGGAGCAGAAAATACTTTGCAATCTATTGTGTTAGTACCATCATACATACTAAATATGACTAAGAATTTGCCTGATTTTAGTTCTCTTACCTTTATTCCTAAATTGATATCTTCGTCTTTTGGATCAAGTTCAACATTTAAAAGTTTTCCTTCAAGTATAACATTTCCACTATCTACTCCAATGTCCGTTATCTTGGTAATAGGTGTACTTAAATTCAAACTTCTACCATAGATTAATGGTGTATCTTCTTCTTGTTCTGGTATTGCCTCTGGTGGAATATTTCCAGGATTTTCAGCATTTGTTGGAATATTTTGCATTTGAGCAAAATTTCCATTAGAAGAGTTTCCATTAGTTCCATCTGGAGCAGATGCTTGTGCATAAGCATTCGCTTTCTCATTTATATCTCCTTGAACCTTAGCATTTCCATATTTATTCTCTTGATATTTTTTCTTGTTTTCCAAGAACTGTTTCTTTCTAGCTTGAGCATTCTCATACTGCAAATCGCTATAATTGTTTCCGAAACTTGAACCACCGTGTTTCTTAGCTGTTCCTCCAGCAGACTGTTTTTTTCTCATCTCTTCTGCTAGTGCTTCATTATTATCTTTTGTAAGTTCTAGAATGGTATTTTTTTCAAGTTTTTCTAAAGCTTGTCTATAATCAATAATATTTTTTTCTGGTACATTTTCAGCATATTCAATAATATATTTCTTTCCATATATATTTTCTATCAGCCCAGAAAAAACCTCATTAAATTTATTGTTTTCTAAGAATTCCTTCCCATTAAGAGATAATGTTACATTAATAGTATTTCCTTTTATTTCGATTGTACTATTTCTTAAAAATGCCTTTGCAATCGGATGTTTATGAGAAATATATTCTATAATGTTTCCCCATTGTTTCAGAATTTTATTAGAAATCTCATCTTCTAAATCTTCTTTAAAATCCTTTATTGTGTCTACATCTTCTTGAGCTTCCTGTTCAATATCGTAAGTAATATTTATCTTAGCTTCTCTAACCTGAAAACGTCTTTGCATATATTTTTCTAAGTCAAGTACAGCCATTATATCAATTGGTTTTTTTGAAACAATGTTAAGCTCTAAAATATTTTGTTTTTTATATAAATTAATTCCTATAACCTTTGCTGCGTTTAGTTCAAAACTATTAGAATTGTAATCTTTAAACACTTCTTTTACAGTTTTAGGCTTTCCAAGTTCCTCCATAATAAATTCCCCCAACTATTTTTGTAATATCGTTAAATGTTACAAAAACTGATAGTAAAATAAGTACTGTGAATCCCATCATTTGAATCTTTAATTCTGTTTCTTGTTTTAAAGGCTTTTTTCTTATTGCTTCAATAATTAATAGCAATATTTTTCCTCCATCTAGTGGTGGAAATGGTAAAAGATTAGTTATTCCAAGCGACATAGAAACTACAGATATTATATAAACATACTCTTTTATTCCTGACGTTTGGGCAACTATGCCAGAGATTCCTACTGGTCCAACAAATTCGTCTACAGTTACCTTACTTGTAAATAATATTTTAATGCTCTCAAGCATTTCTCCTATAAAGCCTTTTGTATTAAGAAACGCATATTGCAATCTTACACCAAATCCTGATGCAGATGCAGGTATTGTTGTTGATAATATAAAAAATAATATTATCGCAAAAATTATATTTACAACCGCTCCTGCTGCAACAATAGCAATCCTTTTGCCAATGCTTGCCTTACTAAAAGAGCCCTCTTTATCAGAGTGCTGCTCTTCGCCTTCCATGCTTACAAAACCGCCCAGCGGAATAAGCCTTAATGCATATTTAGTTTCTTTCCCTTGTTTTTTTAATATCTCTGGTCCAAATCCAATTGCAAATTCGTTTACGCGTACTTTGCATAATTTTGCAACTAGAAAATGACCTGTTTCATGTATTGCAACTAAAAATCCCAAAAGAAATATAATTTTAATGGCACTGATTAAAAATTCCATTATATTTTGCTCCTTTATTTTTATTAAATAAACAAAAACAATAGATAAGCAAATGGTGCAATAAATATAACACTATCTACTCTGTCAACCATTCCCCCATGTCCTGGAATCAAATCGCTAAAATCTTTTATTCCGGCATATCTTTTTATACTAGATGCAGATAAATCTCCAATTTGACCTACTATACTTAATATTATGCCTGTTATAGTAATTAATGCTATATTAATATTAAATCCTGCAAAATTATTTAATATTACTGTATAGATTATCATACAAATTGTAGCTCCTAATGTTCCTCCAATGCAACCTTCGATTGTTTTATTAGGACTTATGTCTGTAAAATGATGCTTTCCAATTGCTTTTCCAGTTATGTAAGCAAATACATCTGTAAGCCATGAACTAATGAATACATACCATATTAAGAACTTACCATTTTCCATATTTCTAATTATAGACATAAACATCAAGAATAATACAATGTAGCATATTCCAAAAAAAGTTATTGCTATGTCTATAACATCAGTTTTCGTTTTTTTCGAAAGTACAACTATAAACAATGCTAATATAGATAATGGCAAAATAGTTGCTATTGCAATTATTGCATATTCCTTGGGAATTACATGAATAAACATTATTGCTATTGCTGATATGTATCCTACCCATCTTACAGGGTGATGCCCTTTCACTTCAAATGCATGAAATAATTCATGTATACATCTAAGCGCTATGATTCCCATAAAAACATCTACAACATATTTATTACCAAGAATAAATACTAAAAGGACTGTTGGAAGCATTATTGCTGCTGATATAACTCTTTTCATAATTTTACCCTCTCGTTTAATTCAACTTTGTAAATTTTATTACATATTCCTTAAATTTTATTATTCAATTCTATCACTTAATTTTATTGTACAAAATTATATTCGATTCTATATTATTTTGCACAATACTATAATCAGTCATGTTATTTATTTCCGCCAAATCTTCTTGTTCTTTTTTGATAAATTTGTATTGACTCTAACAAATCTGAATTTGAATACTCTGGCCAATATTTGTCTGTAAATACGAATTCTGAATAAGAAATTTGCCATGGCAAGAAATTACTAATTCTCTCTTCTCCCGAAGTTCTAATTAGTAAATCTGGATCAGGCTGACCTGCTGTATATAAACTATTTGATATTTCATTTTCAGTTATATCATCTATTTTAAGTTTTCCATCTAAAACCTTTTGAGTAATAGTCTTTACAGCTGTAACAATTTCGTCTCTTCCGCCATAATTGAAAGCAATGTTTAAAACAAGTCCTGTGTTATTCTTTGTTTTTTCTTCAACACTTCTTATTTCTTTTTGTAAATCTTTAGGTAAATCTCCGATTCTTCCTATTACATTTACTTTAATATTCTCATCATAAGACTTGAAAAAATCTAATATGTAGAATTTTAGAAGTTTCATTATTGCCCCAACTTCTTCTTCTGACCTTTTCCAGTTTTCTGTAGAGAAGGCATAAACAGTTAAATATTTTATGCCTATCTTATTTGCAAATTTCGAAATTCTTTTCAAATTTTCTGCTCCTTCTTTATGTCCTTGAGCAGTATTTAAATTATTCTTCTTTGCCCATCTTCTATTACCATCCATTATTATTGCAATATGCTCTGGTAAATTGTTTACATTAATAATTTCATCTAATTTTTCAATATTTTCCTCGTTAGCATTATTTATTGTATCACTCATGTTACGATAACCTCACTATACAGTCATTATTTCTTTCTCTTTTTTCTCTAATAATTGATCTATCTCGCTAATCTTTGCATCAGTCATCTTCTGGATTTTGTCTTCTGCTGAAGATAATTCATCTTCTGTAAGACCTCCATTTTTTTGTTCTTGTCTTGCCATATCGATTCCATCTCTTCTAATAGAACGGATTGCAACCTTAGATTCTTCTGCAGTTTTTCTTATTTCTTTAACTAAATCTTTTCTTCTTTCCTCAGTAAGCTCTGGGAAGTTAAGTCTTATAACTTTTCCATCATTCATTGGATTAATTCCAATTTCAGCTAAATTTATAGCCTTCTCTATGTCTTTAAGAATGCTCATATCCCAAGGTTGAATTACTATAGTTCTTGGCTCTGGAACAGAAATTCCAGCCATTTGGTTTATTGGAGTTGGAACTCCATAATAATCTACTCTTATTTTATTTAATATGTTAGGGTTTGCACGACCTGCTCTAACCTCTGCTAAATTTTCTTCAAATACACTTATTGTTTTTTTCATTTTTTCTTCTATACTATTAAAATCCATTTTTTATACCTCTTTCTTTATTCTTCCTCTACTAATGTTCCAATCTTTTCACCTTTAACGGCTCTAACTATATTATCTGGGTCATTAATGCCAAATACAATTAAAGGAATCTTATTGTCTCTGCATAATGAAGTAGCAGTAGAATCCATTACCTTTAAATCTTTATTTAATATGTCTAAATAAGATATTTTGTCATATCTTATAGCATTTTTGTCTATTTTAGGATCTGCAGAATATACGGCATCAATTGTTTTTGCAACCAATATTACTTCAGCCTCTATTTCAGCTGCTCTTAAAGCTGCTGTTGTATCTGTTGTGAAATAAGGATTTCCTGTTCCACAAGAGAAAATTACAATTCTGCCTTTTTCTAAATGCTTAAGTGCCTTTCTTTTTATATATGGTTCAGCAATTTGTCTCATTTCAATAGCAGTTTGAACTCTTGTATACATTCCTCTTGCCTCTAATGCATCTTGCAATGCTAATCCATTCATTACAGTTGCAAGCATTCCCATGTAATCTGATGTGGTTCTTTCCATTTGAGTTCCATATTTTCCTCTCCAGAAGTTTCCGCCACCAACAACAATAGCAATCTCTACTCCCATTTGTTTAACCTTTTGTATTTCGTCGCAAATACTACCTAAAACTTTTGGGTCAATACCTGTTTTGTTTTCACCAGCTAAAGCTTCTCCGCTTAATTTTAATAAAATTCTTTTATACTTTGCTTCCGGCATTTTTATTCCTCCATTTTCTAAATTAAACTGCCCTTATTCTATCACACAATAGCAATAAATGTATAGACTTTTTTCTAAAAAAATCGAAAACATTTCGACATAATATTTTATTAAATTATTATGTTTCATACATTATTTTTATGTTTCTGTAAAAAATAATATTATGAAAAAGATATTGTTTTTTAAAATTTTATTTTTATTAGCCATGATAGGGCTCGTTACCTTTATTATAATATTTATGCTATATGTTTATGATGTATCAAAAAAAGATAAATTATCCAGCAATCTCGCTAAATCTTATTCTATAGCTTTTTTATATTCAGGAAATACTCCCTACTCATTGAGCTTACAGAATGATAACTCAACGTCTTCAAGTGAAGCTTCTGACTCTTCTTTATATTCAAGTCAGTTTCAAAGCTTAAATTCAGATTCTAGTTCCATTTTTAATTATAATTCTACTTCTGGTTCAAAAGGTAATTCTTCAGATTCATTTGTTATTGGCATAATTAAAATTGATAAAATAAAATTGGATTATCCAATATTGTCAGATGTTTCTGATGAACTATTAAAAATTGCACCTTGCAGATTTGCGGGTCCCTTGCCTAATAAAATTGGAAATTTATGCATAGCAGGGCACAACTACATTGATAATACTTCATTTGCGCAAATTGTAAAATTAACTTCTGGAGACACTATCAATATTTATGGCCTTGATGGTAAATCAGTAGAATACCATGTAACAGAGAAAAAAGAAGTTGAAGGAACAGATTTCTCATGCACCTCACAATTTACAGGTGGAAAAAGAATTGTAACTCTTATGACATGCAATTCCATAAAGCAGACTAGAGTAATTATAAGAGCCGAGGAATAAAAACAACTCATAAAACCACAGCTACAAAGCTAAAGTCTTATGAGTTATTAATATATTAATTATAAAATTCATTATTTTACATTATAATCTCTTATTTTCTTATAAGCGTAAATTGCTGATACAGCACATACACCAACTAATATTGCAACAACATAACCATCTGCAACACCTGTTTTTGGAAGTGTAGTAGTTGTATTTGCTGTGTTATATGTTGTAGAAGTGTTTAGAGCATTATAAGTTGTATTTGCTGTTGTATTAGAAGTTGTGTTATCAGTTGTATTTTGCTCTGTGTTCTGAGTTGTTGAACCACTTCCACCGATTATAACTGGTGTAGTATTTTCAGCGAAAACTACTGTAGAAAAAGATATAATTACTATTGCAAGAATAGTTCCAATAATCATTTTAGAATTTCTTTTCATCATACATTTTCTCCTTTTCATTCGATAATTAATATTATTATTTACAGTTTTAATTTTACTATTCTTTTTTTATATAGTCAATAGATTTTTATTGCTTTTTTATTACCATTATGTTACATTATGGTATTTCTTGTAACAATTTGATTATTCTTGTGTATATGGTAATATAGCAATTTGTCTAGCTCTCTTAACAGCAATAGTAATATCTCTTTGATGTTCTCTACATGCACCTGTAGTTCTTCTTGGTAATATCTTTCCTTTATCATTTATAAATTTCTTTAATTGATCAGCATTTTTGTAATCTAATACTAAATCTTTATTAGCACATAAAGGACATACCTTTTTTCTCATTTTTCTGAACTTTGGGTTGAAATCATCATCTTTGCCAGTATTTCTTCTATTTTGTTTTCTGTCTGCCATCTTTCTATCCTCCCTATTCTTATTATAAATTAAAATGGTAGGTCGTCGCCAGATGAAACTTCAAATTCTGATGTAGCTCCTGTATCAGAAGATTGTGCTTGATCAGCACCAAAGCTTGAATCAAAGTCTCCTGTTGCTCCATCTCTTCTGCCTTCTGCAAAATATGTTTCTTCTACTACGACTTCTGTCACATAACGTTTTTGACCATTTGCATCGTCGTAAGTTCTTGTTTGCAATCTACCTACAACTGCAACTTGTTGGCCCTTTTTAAAATATTTGCTTACAAATTCCCCTGTTTTGTTCCAAGCAACGCAGTTTATAAAGTCTGCTTGTCTTTCTTCTCCTGGTCTTGTAAATCTTCTATTTACGGCTAGTGAAAAAGATGCAACCAATGTGTTACTTGTTTGTGTGTATCTAACTTCTGGGTCTCTTGTTAGTCTTCCCATTAAAATTACTTTGTTCATAAGTGACCTCCATTTTTTACTTTTTAAATTATTCGTTTACGTTTATTGTCATGAATTTAATAACATCATCAGTGATTCTGTAATTTCTTTCTAACTCTGCTATTAAGCTTGGGTTTGCTGTAAAGTAGAATACTACATAATATCCTTCTGCATTTTTCTTTACAGGATAAGCTAATTTCTTTTTACCTAAGTTATCAGCTTTTTCAACATTTCCATCTTTATTAATCATTTCTGTAAATTTTGTAGTTAAGGCATTAAGTCTTTCCTCATCAACAGCTGGATTAATAATGATTACACTCTCGTATTTATTCATTATTTTCACCTCCTTTTGGATTATAACCTACATACTTAAGATGTAAGTAAGGACTTTTAATTTTATACATTGTTACACATAGTAAAAAATTAAAAGTAGTGCTTTTACACTACTTTGTATTGTAACACGAATTGTAAACAAATGCAAGGATTTTCGGGTAATTTTGTGATTTTGTACAATTTTTTCTAGTTTTATTTTCTTTTAAAATTTCAAAAGACTGCAAGTGGAAAATTTTAGATGTGTGGCCCATTTTCAATGGGTACCACCTAAAATTTTCCACATAGCGTATTCCATTCGCTATGCGTTGGCATAGCCTTCTTTTTGTTTTCCCTTTGTCATAGAAGTTTTGAGTTCTTCTTTAGAACTCTTCGCCTCTATATCTCATGGTATCAAATATAAAGTAGGGCGAGAACCATTGCTACTGTAGGTGATGGTAGGAAGGTCGTAGAGACGATCAGAAGCCGGAGAGAGAGAGCCAAAGTCGTAACAGCCGCCTCCGCTGTAAACTCTGCCGTTGGGGCTGACTGCTTCTTGTGTAAATTCCACACAGTTTCCAGCAAAGTCATATATATTATTTGCCTTCCAACTTTCACTAAAGCCTGTATTTTTTTTACTTCCATATCCATCTGCTGTATTATCCTTATAGTTTCCCCATTTACTTGAATCCGTTATACTAAATCCAGAACCTGCTAGCCAATTACATGTAGCATCCCACTGCAATCCCCATATCATTCGTGTTTTTACTTTTGATCCTACTGCAAGTGTAGTACAATTTTTATATAAAGTATACCAATTTACATCTGTCTGAGTTGCTCCTGTCTTCTCTCCATTTGCTGTTAACTCATATCTTCCTATATAAAATCCTTTATACTTTTCTAAACTTGCTATCATTTCTTCATAATCACTTTTCATAGTCTCTGCCATATTTGCCAGACTACTAAATCCTGCTGTTTTTGCTCTTTCATCAGTATCACCATTAGTTGATTCAGGTACTATATCTGGCTCTCTAAAACTACTTGTATCGCCTGGTTTTACTCTTGTTTTTCCACTGATTATAGCTGAATTTGTGTATTTTGTAGTTTTTACTCCTGTACTTCCTGAAAGTGCTACCCCTGCATCTACTGTTGTGTATAAACTACTTGGTGTTTCTACTGGCACCCAGACCCACTGATTTCCTGTTAAATCTCTTCTTACATTTTCTTTTCCTTTATCTAATTCCTTATCTGCTACATTATCTGAAATAACAAGACCTTTTGCTTTTGTTCCACCAACATAGTAATAACCTTCTGGTATTGGCACTCCATCTACATACTTGTCTCTCATTTCAAAATATACACTTTTTCCAAAGTTTACATCAGATATTGTAGTTCCTGTTTTGCTATCAGCCGAATAGTTTGAAATACTAAATTCAATCTTTTTTCCATTTTTGCTGTTTCCGCTTGAGTCTGAAGCAGATGCTACTTTATAAGTTGCTGTGCATATATTTCCATTCCAAGTACAGCTACTTGTTACATCTTGTCCATCTATTACAACTGTTGGATTTTGTGTTAGCGTGTAATTTGAAATAAATTTAAGTGTAACAGTATCTCCCAAGTCCGCTCTTGTTGAATCACTTCCATCACTCTTCATAGATACAGCTGCTATTATTGGTAAATCAGTTTTTGAATAATAATCTGATGCAAATCCACCATCTGAATAATCATCTACAGATGTATAATGTCTTTCGCCGTTTAAAACAGCACCTTTTAAATAATAAACCGTTAAACTTCTTTCATTTACAACATATAAGTCGTTATCTGTTGACGTAAAAGTTCCATCTTTATTTCCTTCTCCAAAGTATGTCTCTGCATCTGGTATAAGTCTCATGTCTATATAATAATATTTATCATTATCATTTGGATTTTTGTCTTTGCTTGGTACATCAATACTTGTTAATACCTTGTCTGTTGCAACAGGCAAGGTACCATTATTTAAATAGTATAATTTAGTTGCCTCTGATAATGTTATTATATCTTCTTTAAACTTGTTGTAGTTCTTCATTTCTATATTTGTTGTCATTGTTGCACTTAGTCCAACCGAAATGATTATCATCACTATTACTGTAACTGCCAGTGCTATCAATGTAATACCATTCTCGCTTTTAAATTTTTCCATTTTATCCTCCGTTGTTTTTATTATTTTTCTTTTCATTCTGTTTTAATTTTACTATTAATCTTTTTTATTTTCAATATGTTTTATGAAAAAATTTCAATTGGCTTTGAAGTTAATTAAAATGGAAAATTCCACTTAATACCCAAACCTAATTTACTTTTTATATTATTTTATATTAAAGGCTTTTATCTTCATTGAAAACGCCTTATTTTCTCTTATTGTTATGTACCACAAATAAACTAGTATAATTATTATTGCTATATTTCTATAAATTAATACAAATATGCTTCCCATTATTGTTAATATTATTACAGTGCAATTTGATACTTTATTTGTTATTGTATATGAATTTTTTAATCCAGCAAATATATGTACTAATTCCTTTAAAATTCTTCCTCCGTCTAGCGGATATATCGGCAATATGTTAAATGCAAATATTAGAATGTTTGAATATATCAGTAATTCTAATGGTAGTCCTAATAAATATGTTTCTTGGGTTTCTTTGTAAAATATTAAACACGCTAAAATTATTATAAGATTTACCATTGGTCCTGCTAAAGCAATTATTGCCTTCTTAACAGCTAACACATTTCCATTTCTAATTTTTACATTGTAGTCTTCACACTTTGTTTTGAATTTTATTGTAAATCCTGTTAGTATCATTGATATTGTTTCTGGTTTAAAGCCTAAAATTAAACCAACAAATAAATGTCCTAGTTCATGTATTAATGCAAATAACATTAATAAGGCATATATTTTTATCTGTCTTGTTAATATAAAAATAATTAGAAACAAAAACACTTTTAAATTCATTTTTATTTGCATCGAATTTTCCTTTCTTCACTATAAAGTCCTAAAATTATATTTTAATCAATTTTCACAGCATAAATTCTATTATATTGGTAATACTCTGCCGAAACATTTTCTTAATTTTTCTTTACTACAATGATTAAAACTTACATACTTCCTAATATGCTTTCTGGATTAATGAATCTATTTTCTCTTCTTATCTCAAAGTGTAAGTGAGGACCTGTTGCTCTTCCAGTACTTCCAACCTCTGCTATTTTTTGTCCCTGTTTTACGCTATCTCCTTCGTTTACAAGCAATTTACTACAGTGAGCATATAATGTCATTACCTCTCCATTTTCTATTCTCAAATGCTTTCCATAATCTCCTTCACTCGAGTTTTGAGTTACTGTTCCGTCTATTGCTGAAACAATTGAAGTCCCCGTATTTCCAGCAATATCGATTCCATAGTGGTTTGCTGTAACAATTTCGGTTGCAGTTCTTGAACCAAATTTTGAAGTGATTACTCCTGTTAATGGCCATATTATATTTATGTTCTGTTTTACATAATCTATGTCTTGTTCTTCTTGAGTTTTTGTTTCTTCTACAGCTATTTCTTCTGCCCCTCCGATTGGTTCTACATTTTGATTTTTCTCTGTACTTTCATTTGCATCTTGAGTCTGTGTATTTTCATTATTTTGGTTTTCTACATTCTCACTATTTTCATTTTCCAGACTTCCGCTATTTGTATTTTCTTCATTTGTCACATTTTCCGTTTCCTGTTTTCTGCTTTCTTCACCATTATTTTTTAGCCTTCCAATTAATCCATTAAAATATTCCTTAACATTCTTGAAATACTGGTTTTCTTCTATATTTGACAGACTTATATCATAAGAAAGTAATTCTTTCGTTTTCGTGTTTACATCTTCCGAAAATATGAGTTTTGAATTATTCATAAAATAAAATGCAAAGTAAATAATTGTGCAAATTACTATCTGTAGCATCATCTTTTTAACAATTTTTTTCTTAGTTTTTACTGAATTCGGTTTGGCAGAATCTCTTCTTCTTTCTATACAGGCATATTGATTTGCGTTATATCTATTTTCATATCTTCGTCTATTGTAAATTTCCTCTGCCCTTCTAATTCTTTCTTCTTGGCTTAGTATTCTTTCCATAAAAAAACACCTCTTCCTTTGTTTTATAAATTTATATTCCAAAGGTTAAGGTATTATTACTTTTTAATTTTGTTTTCATTTTATTTTTGCTTTTTGGCATTTTTTTAATCTATTTTCATTCTTCTATATTATTTTATCATCGTTTAAGTATGCTAAATACGTTTACGAATCAAATCAAGGTAACACTCTATATCTACTTAATTATTTGTATTGCAACACAAATTAAGCTTATAATAGCAAGCATTACATTTAAAATTCTTACTTTTTTATATAACTTTTCTATTTTTTTCACTTTCTTTTCAGCTAAAATTTGATTCTCTATTTTTGCAATATAATTTGCTACAACCATTTCTGCTTCTTTTATTATATAATTTCTTTCCTCTTTTTTTATATTCTCAATCTTTTTTAGTTCTTCTTCCTTCATGTAGCCCTGGATTGCTCTGCTTTTGCCGTCTTGCATAAGAGTCTTATAATTTATGTCTTTTGATTCTTTCTTATTTTTCACAACAACAATGGCTTCATCAATCAGGTTGGAAGGCAAGTTTTTCAAAATTATAATGTTCTTCATATTTTCAGGATTCATATATGTACCTCCTATATTTTTGTGAATTTCTCACTTTTATATAGGAATTATTGCCATCTTTATTGTTTTTATACTTCCATTCTTAATAATTATTTTTTTACTAAACAATTCTTTCTGTTTTCCTAAAGATTATTGAATATATGATGTCAAGCATTTTACTTGCAATCTTTTCAACTTGCTTTGCTTCTACACTTTCTAATTCTATTAAATTTCTACTTATGTTGTTATAATTAATTCCGACAACACCTTTTAAAATTATATCTCCTTTTACCATTCTGCCTCTGTTTACTCCAACTCCAATTAATATTTCTGCTGGTGTAATCATAACTTTTCCAATGTTCTCTTTGCTACCAAGTGCAGAATCTATAATCACGATTTCAGAATAATCTTGACTATCAATATTTTTTATAAACTCTTCCACATTGTAATATAGTATAGGATTTTCAAATGTTCCAATAACATCAATCTTTACATTGTTCTGAATCAGTCTTTTATTCTTCTCAAGAACCGTTCCTATTAAAGGTCCAAGACTATCTCCAATTATTTTTCCATTTCCTATACATACAAACAATATGTTTTTCAAACTCACATAACTCCTTTAAATGTTATAAAAATATGTAGCTTCAAGGTCTGCTTCATTTAACAACAGAGCTATAGGATATTTTTTGTAAGCTTCGCCTAGAGTTCCATATAGTTCTTTAGGCTCTGTAAAGCCCATATGCCAACGAATCGCATATTTTTCCTCATTTGTTAATTTTATGTACTCTGTAAGCATCATTACAGATTTTTCTCCATGTCCATAAGGAATTGTATCATTCACAGTGTAGTATGGAACTTTCTCCCACTCTCCTAATGCGTTTTTTGCATTTCTATAATCTGTTTTGTAGAAATTTGTTTTACATATATCATGTAATAATGCAGCAATTTTTACAGTATCATCAGGAGTGTTTAACCCACTATTCTTAATTTTTTCATTGAAAATTTCATATACTTTCATGCTGTGTTCTAGAAGTCCACCTTCATAATTACCATGGAATCTTGTGCTTGCTGGTGCTGTATAAAAATCTGATTTTTCTAAAAATGCTAATAGATTTTCTATTCCTTCTCTTTTTGTTGATCTTAATAATTCGATAAATTCTTCTTTCATTATTTTATTCCTCCAGTTTAAATTTTATTATATTTTTAAATAAATTCTTCCCAAACCAAATTGGCTAAATCTATTCCTTTTGAGCTGAGCCTTATATTATTTCCATCTATTTCTATGAGCTCTTCTTTAATCAATTTTTCTAGTATTTTATTATATCTAATTATTGGATTTTGATTAAATTTTCTTTTAAATTCTGAGATATTCACACCTGATATTTTTCTTAATGATAACATCATGTATTCATCTATCTTGCTTTCATCGTCCAATAGTTCTTGTAGCTGAATATTTTTGCTTGGCTTGTCAGTTTCTATGTTCGAAATGTACTCTTTTAAATCCGATGTATTTTCATATCTTGCATTATTCATAAAAGAACTTGCTGCTGCTCCGATTCCAATATATTCATTTTGGTTCCAGCAATCGCTATTATGCTTAGATTCAAATCCAGGTCTTGCAAAATTTGATATTTCATAGTGTATGTATTTGTGCTTTTCCAATGCCTTTTTCACATACCAATACATTTTTCTTTCTATTTCATCATCTGGAAGTTCCAGCTTTCCCTTTATAACCATATCTTCCAGTTTAGTATTTTCCTCTAGGATTAGCGAATATACCGATATATGTTCTGGTTTTAAAGCCATTACCTTTTTTGTGCTTTCTTTTACATCGTCAAGAGTCTGGTTTGGAAGTCCTATCATTAAATCTACATTTATATTTTCAAATCCAACTTCTCTTGCCCACTTGTATACATTTTGAAAATCCTCGAAAGTGTGAATCCTTCCTATTTCTTTAAGTAGATTATCCTGCACAGCCTGCAATCCGATGCTAAGTCTGTTTATTCCACATTCTAAATATTTCTGCAACTTTTCTTTTGTAACGGTTCCTGGATTAACTTCTATCGTTGTTTCTATTTGTGAATTGTAATTTTTCTGTTTTTCAAAGTCATTTTCAATGATCTGGTTATTTTTTTCTTTGCCTATCTCTTTCTTTTTCTCTTTGCAATTTTTTATTTCTTCATCTTGAGCCTCGTAGTTTTCTTCTAAATTCGAAGTTATTTCAAAATTTTCACGAATCGATTTTAGTATGTCTTCAATATATTCTTCATCAATTAAAGAAGGTGTTCCACCTCCTATATATATTGTTTTTATTACATACTTAGGTTCCAGTCCATGTTCTGACATTATCCTATTTTCTCTTGCATATTTTTCTATTTCTTTTTTTACACATTCAACATATTTCTTAAAGAATTTCTTTTTATTTGCATACGAAACAAAATCACAGTAATAGCATTTATGTTTACAAAATGGAATGTGTATATATAGTCCTATTTCTTTTATTTCCATTATTGTTTCCTTATATTTAGATTATTTAATATTATTAATAAAAATATATTTTTCATTTTATTGTTTTGTTTATAATAATGTAACATTTTCGTACTTCATTTATTATCTTTTAATCAAAACAATGAAACATCAATATTATTGTAAGTATTCTTCTATTTTTTTGAATCTATGACTAACACTTGATTTGCTAATTGGTTTTTGAAGCATATTTCCCAATTCTTCAGATGTCGTGTTTGGATTCTGTTCTCTCAAGTTTGCAATCTCTTTAAGTTCCTCTGGAAGATTATTAAATTTTCCAGTCTTCTTAAGCTTTTTTATCGTTTCTATTTGTTTCACGGATGCATTTATTGTTTTATTCAAATTAGCAGTTTCACAATTAACCAGTCTATTTACATTGTTTTTCATTTCACGCATTACTCTTATTTGTTCAAACTTAAGAACTGCAGAATTTGCACCAATTAATGCTAAAAAGTTTGAAATCTCTTCTCCGTCCTTGAAATAAATAGTTGAATTCAGAAGTTTTGCGTTGATTTCAAACTCCTTTAGCATTTCAAGAGTCGTTACCGCAAATTCTTCTTTGCTAAAAATTATTTCAAGATGATACTTATTTTGCGGATTATTGATTGATCCAGCTCCTAAGAAATTTCCTCTTACAAAAGCCTTCTTAAGATTTTCTGTATTTAGAAATTTTCCAATCTTACATGCTCCATATTCTTCAAGCTTTTCTCTAACGATATTTTCAACATTTTCCTTTACAGTAATATTGTAAGTTTTTCCTACAATTTCAATCTTATAATCCTGAATTTGCAAATTCCATAACAATTTTGCAAATCTATTAATGTTGTATTCATTCTCTGTTGAAAACTTAAGTAGTTTTCCTTTTTGAGTAATATTGTTAGTTACTAAATATCCTAAAAACTCAGCAAAAACTTCGTCTTTATTTTTTAAATTATTTATTTTGCTAAGCTCAGTTTTTAAATCCGATGAAAAAGACATCTTAACACCTCTCTTTCTATGCACTAGAACTAGTTTCTTTTCAGAATTCAGTCAGCTTTCTCGTCCATTTTGACATATCTTTTTTTGTTTTATATTTTACTTCAAAAGTATTTCTTTTAATTTCTTTCAATTTATATTATATTTTAGCTATTTTAACGTTTGTGCGATTATACATCTGTCGTTTCCAGACAAATCCTTTACAGCCTTTATATTACAATACTTCTCTGTATTTTTCAATATATTTATAACAGATTCTTTTTGATCAAATCCAATTTCCAAGCATAAATATCCATTTATATTCAAATATTTTGGTGCTTCATTTATAATATTTCTGTAGAAGTCTAAGCCGTCTTCTCCTCCATCTAAAGCAATTTGAGGCTCATGTTTTACTTGTCTTGAAAGTTCTTTAATCACATCAGTTCTTATGTATGGAGGATTTGATACGATTATATTAAACTTGTTTTCTTCAATATTTTCAAACAAATCTGATAAAACAAATTTTACATTTGTTCCATTTGATTCATTATTTTTTTCAGCAACTTCTAATGCATTTGAGCTAATATCGCTTGCAAAAACTATTGCATTGCCACATTTTTGATTCTTTACTGCTTTTTTATTGCAATTACAATATTCTTCTTTTAATTTTTCTGCATTGTCTTTTTCACTGTTTTTGTTTAATATTTTATCCAGAGAAATGGCTATTGCACCGCTACCAGTACACAAATCAATTATTTTAATTTTATCATCATCATTATTTTTTCTAATTTTACTCGCATTCTTTTCATCAGCAGTCTCGCCGCTTAATTCATTTCTTTTTTCTGTTGTTTTTGCAAATTTAATTGTTGCATTATGAGTATTTGATTTCTTAATATTATCCGCTATTTTTAATACTTCTTCAACCAATATTTCAGTATCAGGTTGAGGAATTAATACATTCTCATCAACATAAAAATCAAGTCCCATAAATTCTTGACTATGTGTGATATATTGAATAGGTTTTCCATTAATTATATTCTCTATTTCTTTAGAGAACTCTTGAAAAATATTATTCTCGATTTCATCGTATTCATGAATAATAAGATGTGTTTTGTCGACATGCATAATAAAACATAGTAGCTCCCTTGCAATAATGCTACTATCATCTATTTTATTTAGTTTTAAAAGTTTTATTTTATCATCTAATGCATCAATTATTCTCATATACTCTTCGTCTCACTTCATGTAAAATTCTGATTTAATTTTTTTCTATGTTTTACTTTATAACTTTATAGCTTTATAACTTCTTAACTTTTTAATTTTTATCGTTTTATCGTTTTTAGTGTACTGATACTATATTTTTATCCTTATAATATTTTTTTATTTACAAATCAAAAAATATCCCCCACCTTAGCCGTAAGTTAAATGAAATTTTAAGAAACCTGCCGAGACAGGTGGGTGTCTTGTTGAATGCTCATGGGTTTCTTAAGATTTAGATTAAGCTTACACGCCACATTCAAAGGCGGACTCCCGTTTAAGATTTGTTGGTTCTAAAATTCCGTTCTACACGTACCACGCAGGGAATATTTATTTAATTTCTGTTTGCTATAATTATATTATCATAACAAATATTTTTATGCAATAGATTTTTTAAATTTTTCAATAATATATTCTTCAGGTTTCTGTTCTATTATTTTACATTACATACTATTTAAATTCATATACTTTAAACACTGTTCTTCTAATTTTTTAAAATTACAAATATTAAATTTTCTTCTTGTTTCTTCTTTCATTCCTAATTTATATACATCCTTTGCAGTTTTCTTTATTCTTTCTCTGTTTATATTGCAATAATGTAGTTCTTTTCTTAATAGATTTTGATATTTTTCTTCTTCTTTTGAAAAATCTTTTTGATTTAAATATTCTATCGGGCAGGGAAACATAAAAGAAAATCTCAACGAAGAAATAGGAGTTAATTCTTTTGTTCTCTTATCTCTATCCATTATTAAAAATACTGTATGTGCTTTTTTGTTGTATGAAGATACAGGTGCAAAATAATTAAATCCATTGATTGTAAGGACTATCCCACAAAAAAATTTTTTATGTTTTTCATAAACTATATTAGGAATTTTTTCGTCTCCGTTTTCTCTTAAAAACTTTATATATTCACTATCAACTTCATAGAATTTTAATTTCATCTTTACATCTCCTTACATAAAAAGAGAGTTAAAACCTAGATTTTAACCCCCTTAATTACAATACGCTTTTTGCTTTGAGCAAGCGTTTACTCGAATATATCGTTCACCGTTTCTTTTGAGTCGTGAAACACTCGAATATATTGCTCGCCATTTTTTTGAGTTGCGAAACACTCGAATTACTAAATAGCTATTCCGTATTAGTATATTAATTATACTATCTTTTATGCCTTCTGTCAATCAAATTTTAATCTTTTTGTTTTATTTTTTTACTATTCCGCAATCACTAAATCTCTCTTTAATTTGTTATCCTTTACTATTCCAATTCCATTGAACTCGTTTTTATAAAAAATTCTATAGATTCCGTCTTGATTTTTTTCTGTTATTTTAACTCCATTCAAATATTGTTTTATATTGTTTTCGTTTAGCTCTATTTTTGGCATGTCTTTGAATATATTTTCTATTGTAATCACATCTGAAAAATCGTTTTTTTCAAATTTTTCTTTTAACTCGTCAATTGTGATTGCTTCTTTTATTTCAAAATCTCCGACTTTGGTTCTTTTTAAGTCTTTCATGTATCCAACTGTTCCAAGTTTATCTGCAATATCTTCGCATAAGCTTCTGATGTAAGTTCCTTTTGAGCAACTCACTCTAAAGCTTATTTGTTTTTCTTCTTTATTTATATTCATTAATTCAATATTATAAATTTCTATGTTTCTTGGTTCAATTTCTATTTTTATGCCTTCCCTTGCATAGCTATATAATTTTTTTCCGTTTACTTTTATTGCAGAGTAAGCTGGTGGAGTCTGTTTTTGTTTTCCAATGAAGCTTTTTAATATATTTTCACATTCTATGTATATTTTTTCTGGAACTTCTTTTTCTTCTATTACTTCCCCTTCAATATCTGCAGTGGTCGTTTTTTTGCCCAACTGAATTACAGCTTCATATTCTTTGTCATGGTTAATTAGATATTTTGAAATTTTTGTTGCATTTCCAATTAACAGCGGTAAAACACCGGTAGCATTAGGGTCTAATGTACCAGTGTGTCCAACCTTTGATTCTGTTATTTTTTTTACTATGCTTACAACATCGTGTGATGTGAAGTCTTTTTCTTTATTTACTAGAATAATTCCATCCATTATAATAGCTCTCCCATTAAACTGGTTTTATTTCAAATAACACTTTATTCTGTTTACAATTTGATTCTTTGCTTGTTCTATCGTTCCTTGAATATTGCACCCTGCAGCTCTTACATGTCCTCCGCCACCAAACATTGTTGCAGCTTCAGAAACATTTACATAGTCTTTTGAGCGAAGAGATACTTTTATTCCTTTGTCAGTTTCTCTTAAGAATATAGAAACCTCAACTCCTTCAACATCTCTTCCATTTTCAACTATTCCGTCATAGTCTCCATTTTTTGCTCCTACTTTTTCTTCGTCTGCTTTTGTTATGTATGTAAATGCAATTTTTCCATCTTCAAGGAATTCTTCTCTGTCAAGAGCAATTTTATGTAATTCAAATTTTGCTCTTGTTTTGCTTGCAAATACTCTTTGATATACTTTTGAAACTTTTACTCCTTTTTCACATAAGCTTGCAACAAATCTGAAAGTTTCAGCAGTTACTCCTTCATATCTGAATCCGCCTGTATCTGTAATTATTCCTGTTAAGATACATGTTCCAATTTCTTTGGTTACTTCAATATTGTAGTAACCAAAGATAACTAGTAAAAGTTGCGCACATGCTGGTGCATCTTGGTCAACAAAGTTGTAATCTGCAAACATTGTGTTACTGCTATGGTGATCAATTGCAACTTTGGTTTTTGCATTTTCAAAATAATCAATACAATTATTTATAAGTTTTATGCTTGCACAATCAAGTGTTAATACTAAATCATAAGAAGTAACATCTGTTCCAGTCTTTATTTTATCTGCATCAGGCAGAAATTCAAATTCCTTTGGAAATTCTGGAATTATCACATCTGCCTCTTTATTTAATTGCTTTAAAGCTAGTTCCATAGCCAAAGCACTACCAACTGCATCTCCATCTGGATTTTCATGTACTAGAATTGCAATAGTATCTGCTTTTTTTATTTCATCTAATATATTATCTAAAGTCATTTTTTACCTCTTTCTCTAAATATTTATGCTACTATTTGTTCTTTGCGTTTAGTCTTTCTTTTAGTTCTTTGTCTTGTTTGCTTATTTCTTTTAATATACTGTCAATTTTTTCTCCATGTTCTATTGAATCATCATATTCAAATACAAGCTCTGGAGTAATTCTTAAATTTACAGTTCTTGCAACTTGTGATCTTATGAATCCAGCAGATTCTTTTAATGCCTTCATCGTTTTTTCATTACTCTTTGAATTTAATAAACTTACATAGACTTTTGCATATTTTAAGTCAGGGGTAACCTTAACTTTAGTAACGCTTATCATTCCAGTTGCATCTGGATTTTTTAGTTCATAAGTTATTATATGGCTTATTTCTTTCATAAGCTCTTCATTAATTCTTCCAAGTCTTGCCTCATTTTTACTCATAAAGCATCAAACTCCTTTTCTTTTATTTGTTTCCGTGTTCTTGAGATATTTGTTGTACTTTAGACTTCTTTGTTCTTTTTACTTCTTCCATTATATATACTTCTATAATGTCTCCAATTTGTATATCATTGAAGTTTTCAATTTGAAGTCCACACTCAAATCCTTTAGAAACCTCTTTAGCATCGTCTTTAAATCTCTTTAAAGATACTAATTTTCCTTGATGTATTACTACATTGTCTCTTATTACTCTTACTCCGGCATTTCTTTCAACTTTACCGTCTTTTACATATCCACCTGCAATAGTTCCAACATTTGAAACTTTAAATGTTTGTCTTACTTCAACATTTCCTATTACTTTTTCTTCATAAATTGGGTCTAGTAATCCATTCATCGCTGCTTCAACGTCTTCTAATGCTTGGTAGATTACAGAGTATAGTTTAATTTCAACTTCTTGTTTTTCAGCAGTTTCTTTTGCTGTAGCATTTGGTCTTACATTAAATCCTATAATTATTGCTTTTGCAGCTTTTGCAAGGTTTACATCAGATTCATTTATTGCTCCGGCACTAGAATGTATAACTTTTACTGCAACATCTTCATCAGATAATTTCTCTAATGATTGTTTTAATGCTTCTGCAGTTCCTTGAACGTCTGCTTTTACAATTATGTTTAATTGTTTCAAGTTTTCGTGTTCCATTTGCTCGAATAAGTTGTTTAAAGTTACTTTATTGTATGCATTCATTGCATCTTCTCTTGCTTTTCTTTCTCTTCTTTCTATTAAGTGTTTAGCCATTTTTTCATCTTTAACTTCATAGAAAGTATCTCCAGCTTCTGGTACTTTTGTAAGTCCCATAATTTCAACTGGTGTAGAAGGTCCTGCAGACTTAACTTTTTTACCTTTATCATCTTTCATTGCTCTTATTCTACCAATTGATGTTCCAACTACTATTGTATCTCCAACATCAAGTTTACCTCTTTGAACCAATACAGATGCAATAGGTCCTTTTGCCTTATCAAGTCTTGCCTCTATAACAGCTCCTTTAGCTTGCTTATTTGGATTTACTTTTAGGTCTTGCATATCAGAAACAAGAAGTACCATTTCAAGTAATTGATCTATGTTTATATTTTGTTTTGCTGATATTTCAACAAATACTGTGTTTCCACCCCATTCTTCAGGAACTAATTCATATTGCATTAATTCTTGTTTTACTCTTTCAGGGTTAGCACCTGGTACATCAATCTTGTTTATTGCAACTATAATTGGAATTCCAGCTGCTTTTGCATGGTTTATAGCTTCAACTGTTTGAGGCATTACACCATCATCTGCGGCAACAACAAGTATTGCAACATCAGTTATTTGAGCTCCTCTAGCACGCATGCTTGTAAATGCTTCGTGTCCTGGAGTATCTAAGAAAGTTATTTCTCTACCATTTATTGTTACCTTGTAGGCACCAATATGTTGAGTAATTCCTCCAGCTTCTCCCTCGATAACATTAGTTTTTCTTATTGCATCAAGAAGTGATGTCTTACCATGGTCTACGTGTCCCATAACAACAACTACTGGTGGTCTTTGAACTAAATCTTCTTCCTTATCTTCAGAATCATCAAATAGTATGTCTTCTTCTTTAACTTCTTCTTTCTTATTTGCTGTAACACCGAATTCTTGTGCTATTAAGAATGCTGTATCAAAATCAAGTTCTTGGTTTATTGTTGCCATTATTCCAAGATTCATTAATTTTGTAATTACTTCTCCACTTGTTTTCTTCAATTCAGCAGCTAAATCTTTAACACTTATATTCTCTGGAATTGTTATTTCAGTAAGTTTAAAGATTTTTTGTTTGTTTCTTTCCTCAGTGCCTTTTTGGTTTTTGCGTTTTCCTTTCTTACCACGTTCTGTAGATAAATCGTAGTAATCAAGCATTCCACCTTCTTGGTCCTCAAACATATTAGAAAGTTTATCAACTTGCTTTAAATTCTTTAACTTGCCCTCATCATATTCTTCTTCATCATTAAATCTTCTTGATTTAGACTTGTTCTGTCTTGTTTGCTCATTGAATCTACTATCTTTAGCCTTGAAGCTTGCCTTTGTAGAATAATCTCTTTGATTTTCCTTTTCTACAATTTCTGTTTCTAATATATCATTTATCTTTTTATCGATTCTCTTCTCGTCTAATGGACGTTGACCTCTACCGAATCCGCCATTGTTGTAGCCACCGTTTTGGCCATTTCTGTTAAATCCACCGTTTCTTGAGAATCCACCATTCTGTCCATTGTTTCTGAAATTGTTTTGTCTTCCATTATTATCTGAGAAGCCTTCTCTGTTATTTCTATTGAAGTTATTATCACGGTTAAAGTTTCTTCCATAATTATTTTGAGAGTTATCTCTATTAGAATTTCTTCCGTAACCATTTTGAGAATTATCACGGTTTCTAAAAGAATTGTTATTTCTATTGTAACCATTATTCTCAAATCTATTATTGAAATGATTGTTTCTATTGTCATCTCTTCTTCCATTATTTTGACCGTTTTGTTCATTTCTACGATTTTCAAAAGGCTTTCTTGCTTCTTCTTTTGGGTTTTGAACAGGTCTATTTAAAGTAGTTTTGCCATTCTCTCTTGTCTCGGTATTGGCTGGTACAGAAACTTCTGGCTTTTTCTCTACTTTCTTTTCTTCCTGTTTTACAACCTCAACTTTTTTTACTTCTTCAACCTTTGATTCTGGTTTCTTTTCTTCTTTTACTTCAGGCTTCTTTGTTTCAACTTTTTCTTCTTTCTTTCCAAGTCCAAATAATTCATTAACAGTTAAAGGTTTATTAGTTTTGTTTCTGTAAACAATATTGTAATCATTATTGTTTCTTCTTTTTACAAAACCAACATCTTTTCTTTCTTGTGATTTTTCTTCTTTCTTATTATCACTTTCATCATTCAAAATTACTTCTCTTCTAATGATTACAGGTGTTTCTTTCTTGTTCTTATTTGCTTGTTTTTTCGCAGTATCATCTTTCTTTTCTGCCTTTTTTTCTACTTTTTTATCTGCTGATGTTGCATTTGCTTTCTTTTCTGTTTTGTTTGCTCCTGCATTATTAGAATAAGCCTTTTTAATCATTGAAACTTGTTCTTCTTCTAGGTTGCTTAAGTGGCTAGCTACTTCAATTTTCAATTCCTTTGCCTTTTTTAAAACTTCTTTACTTGGAACGCCTAATTCCTTTGCTAATTCATGTACTTTTAGTTTACCCAAGATAAAATTCACCCCCAAAAATTATTTTTTCGTTTTTATTTTCATTTAATTTATTATTTATCAACAATTACACCTCTTAAACTTTCATAAATTTCATTGTCTATTTTAGTTTCAAAATTCTTTTCTAATCTCTTTGATTTGATTGCTTTGTCTAGGCATTCTACATTATTACAAATATATGCACCTCTACCATTAGCTTTTCCTGTTTTGTCTACAAATATTTTTCCATCATTTTGTTTTACTATTCTTACAAGCTCACTTTTATTCTTACTTTGCATACATCCTAGGCAAGTTCTTTGCGGTATCTTATTCAAAAACATCTCCTCCTATTCTTCTGTTGTAGATTCTGTTTCTGCTTCAGATACATTTTCTATTTCTTCAACCTCAGTTTTTGCTTCATTTTGAGCTTCTGTAACTTTCTCTTGTTCATTTCCTTCTTCTTGCATTTTTTGTAGAAGTTCTCTAAATTGAGATTCACTCTTTATATCGATTTTCCAATTTGTTAATTTAGCAGCTAAGCGAGCATTTTGTCCAGATTTTCCTATAGCTAAAGATAATTGATCGTCTGGAACTATTACTTGTGCAAATTTTTCTTCTTCTCTTACATCAACAGCCATTACCTTTGCTGGAAGTAAAGCTTCTGCAATAAATGTTGATGGATCTTCATGCCATTCTATTACATCAATCTTTTCACCATTTAATTCATTTATTATGTTTTGAATACGAATTCCTTTTTGTCCAACACAAGAACCAACTGGATCTATGTTTTCGTTTGGTGAATAAACAGCAACCTTGCATCTCTTTCCTGGATCTCTTGAAACACTCTTTATTTCTATAAGTCCTTCATAGATTTCTGGAATTTCAAGTTCAAATAATTTTCTCAAGAAATCATTGTTAGCTCTTGAAACAATTATTTGTGTTGAACCTTTTATTCCTTTTTCAACGCTTGCAACACAAGCTCTTAATTTTTGATTTACATGATATGTTTCTGTTGGAATTTGTTCTTTTAATGGCATTATTCCTTCAATTTTTCCAAGGTCTAATACAACAATGTTTTTATCAACCTTTTGAACTAATCCAGAAACTATTTCTCCTTTTTTCTCGCTGAATTCATTAAAAATTATTTCTCTTGAAGCTTCTCTTATTCTTTGTACTATTACTTGTTTTGCAGTTTGAGCAGCAATTCTACCAAAATTCTTTGGCATTAATTCTTTATGAACTGTATCTCCAATTTCAAGTTTGCTATCTAATTTTCTTGCATCTTCTAAAGAAATTTGAGTTTTATCATCTTCTACGTTCTCAACAACTTCTAATTCTTCGTAAACATGAGTTTCTCCTGTTTCCTTATTTAAAGTTATTTTTACATTATCTGAATTGACATCAAAGTTTCTTTTATATGCTGTAACAAGTGCTGCTTCTATTGACTCTAATACATATTCTTTCTTTATTCCTTTTTCCTTTTCTAGTTCATCTAAAGCTATTATTAATTCTGAGCTATCTACTCCTTTGTTTTCTACTTTTTTTACATTCTTTTTCATTTTCCAAATCAATCCTTTCTTTTATAATCTATATTTCTAATTACCAATGAAAAGTTCTGTTCATTGAACTAATTGTACTTCTTGGTATTTTTATTTCTTTTTCATCAACACTTAGTATGATTTCATCTTCCGAAAAATCTTTAAGTACTCCAGTAAATTCTTTTTGCTTATCTATTGGCTTAAACAATTTTACTGTAATCTCTTTTTCCCTGTGTTCTTCTAACTGGCTATCTTTTCTAATATGTCTTTCCACTCCAGGAGATGAGATTTCTAAAAAGTATTGGTCTTTTATATAATTTGCTTCATCAAGCATGTCTGTTATTGCATCGTTTACTTTTTCACAGTCATCTAAGCTGATTCCTGCATTATTATCTATAAAAATTCTTAGATAATTGTCTTTTCCCTCTTTTGCATAAATTACATCATAAACTCTATAACCAAGATTGTTGATTGGCTTAGTTACGAGTTCTTCAATTTTTTCTTCTAATCTAGACAAATTTCTGCCTCCTTATATTATAACACTACAGAAGAGTGGAACTTCTTTCCACTCTTCTGCTCTAAAATCATATGCTGGTATTATTATACCCTAATTATTGGATAAAATCAATACTTTTAGTGAATTTTTAATAGATTTTTGCAAATTCATACAAGTTGCATTTACTTTACAGAATTGCATTTAACTTTTTGCTTGACCAGATTTTTGCAAATTTTGACATTATGTAGATTATGTGTTATAATATATATATCGTTAGGCTTTGCTTAACAAAAAACATTTTTTTATGAAAGGCTGTGTTCTTATGTATTATGATGGTCGGGATTTTAACGACAACGGTTGCCTCGATAGTGTGAGCGATCGCACCGCACGTTTCCAGGAAAAGAGAGCTTCTCAGGAGGAGATATACTCTCACAAGCAGTACAAGCCCATCGTCTTCTGTGAGCATTCTATACAAGCGGTCAACCCCGTCATAGATTGTGACAACCCGTTCAAGATTGAAAAGCCCTTCTCGGATTACAAAAACTTTGTTATGGATTTCTACGGATTTCCTTACAATGTCCAGAAAGTCTAAGCTTTACGGCGAAGGCTAACACACACTACCACAGCAAAAGCTCATCGCGGATTCTTTATTTAGAGTCCGCGATGAGCTTTTATTTTGTTCTTCTAATCTTTATTTCTTTAGGCTTTTTCCTTGCTTCCATATATATGTTGCATGTAAAATAAATTAAATGCTATTTAGGCGACTTACAATTCAATTCTTTCTTCTCTAATTCTCATTACCATTTTCTTTAACTTTTTGTTTTTCTCATTCTCGAGTTTTGAATCTTCAGCCTCTATTTTTATGGCAAGTTCTTGAACAAGTTTCAAGATTTTAATGTCTTCTGCATCAAATATATTTGCAATTTTAAATTCTGGAAGTCCGTGTTGTTTAGTTCCAAAGAATTCTCCTGAACCTCTTAGTTCTAAGTCTTTTTCTGCAATTTTAAAACCATCGTCAGTTGCAGTCATAGTCTCCATTCTCTGTCTAATCAAGTCCGAATTTCCATTATATTTTAATATACAATATGATTTATACTCTCCTCTTCCAACTCTTCCTCTTAATTGATGTAGCTGTGCTAGGCCAAACCTTTCTGCATTTTCTATTACCATTATATTTGCATTTGGTACATCTACTCCAACTTCAATTACAGTCGTAGAAATTAATATACTTATTTTGTTATCTTTAAAATCTTGCATTACTTGGTCTTTTTCCTTTGGTTTCATCTTTCCATGAAGTATTTCAACCTTGTAATCTTTGAATATATCGTCTTTATATGTTTTTGTAAGTTTTTCTATGGATTTAACATTTTCCATATCTTCATTGTCTTCTACGAATGGACAAACAATGTATGCCTGTCTGCCTTCATCAACATTCTTCTTTATGAATTCAACAATTCTTCCTGTCATATTTTCTCTTACAGCCAGTGTGTCTATTTTCTTTCTATTTGGTGGTAACTCATCAATTACAGATATATCAAGGTCTCCATAAACAACTATTGCAAGTGTTCTTGGGATTGGCGTTGCAGTCATAACTAATACATCTGGATTGTTTCCTTTTCCAGCAATTATACTTCTTTGTTTTACTCCAAATCTGTGTTGTTCATCTGTTACGACTAATCCTAATTTTTTAAATTCTACATTTTCCTGCAATAGTGCATGTGTTCCAATTATTATATCAATCTCTCCGCTTTTCAATTTGTCTAAAACAATTTGTTTTTGTTTCTTAGTTAAACTGCTAATTAAAAGTTCACTCTTTATTCCAAAGCTTGATAATATTTTATTAAAGTTTTCTAAATGTTGTGTCGCTAAAATAGTTGTGGGAGCCATTACAGCAACTTGATATCCGCTTTTCACGGCTTTGTAAGCCGAAATCATCGCAACAATTGTTTTTCCAGAACCAACGTCTCCTTGTAACAATCTATTCATTGGTTTCTCGGATTCCATATCTCTATCTATTTCTTCCAAAACGCGTAATTGAGCCTTTGTTAGCCTGAATGGTAAAGTATTTATAACATCGGACATCTTAACATTTTCATCATATTTTATTCCACGAATCTCATTATCATATTGAGTTTTTAAACTTAGAAGAGCTAGTTGAAATGTTAGCAATTCTTCAAAAGCCAATCTCTTTCGTGCAAGAGTAAACTTCTCCATATTGCTAGGAAAATGAATCTGATTTGTTGCGTCTTCAAGGCTCATTAAATTGTATTGTTTTACTATGTACTCAGGCAACGATTCTTCCAATTTTTCATTTACTAATGCAAGCGCATTTTTTATTGCTTGTCTTATACTAGTTTGATTTAGCCCTTTTGTAGTTGGATATACAGGCACAATTTTTCCAGTATTCTTTTGCTCATTTTCGGCATCAAATACAGGAGAATTAAATTCCGTTATTCCTGATTTTTTGCTGACTCTTCCAAAGAATCTATACTTTTCTTTAGCATGAATCCTTGTCTTTACATAGTCTTGATTAAACCATGAAATTAAAGCCCTTCCAGTATCGTCCTCTACAATTACCTTTGTTATTGTCATGTTTCTTCTTAACCTTGCAGTTGAGGCACCAGAAGTTGTTACGCCCTCAATCATGGCACTTTGTCCATCTTGTAATTCAGCTATTTTAGTAATCTTTGTTCTATCTTCATACGTTCTTGGATAATAGCTGATTAAATCTTCTATTGTGTATATTCCAAGAATATTCAATAATTTAACTCTACTTGGCCCTACACCTTTTATAAATTGTACACTCTGTTTTAAATCAATCATGTTTTACAGCATTCTTCCTTTTTATAACTTGGATTTTTCTTAACTTTTAAAAAAGTGAAGAGTATTCACTCTTCACTCTTTGTGGTGTCTTCTTCATTTCCGTCTTCTCTTGCTGAAAGTTTTTCGGTTGTTCTTGGTTTCCGTACCACTAAGAGTCCAATTTCAGAAACATTCGTCTCCAGAGCGAATTTTTTCTCAGCTCTAAATCCCTTCTTTCTTCCTTCTCCATAAAGTGTTATATCTGGAACACTCACTTCTTTAAATCTTTCATCCTGTTTTATAGCTGACTTAATGTTCTTTTTCTTGCAATTTCCGAAACATCTTTTAATTCTGTCATTTTGTTTCATGGTTAGCCTCCTTATTGCAGGTTTCAAAAAATCACCACTCATGCTAAGTATACAATTATATATAACATTATATTGGATACTTGTCAAGTCTATGAAAATCAGATATACCCCTCAATAGTTTTTATTTTACTTTTTGATAATTAGAGAATTTTACGGCTTACATCTTTAAAAGTTCACATCATTTGTGTTATAATGTATTTAGATTTAATTTAGAGGTACATATTATGCAATATACTTTAGAAAAAAAATCTTCTATTATTTTAGAAGATTCTTCGAAAGATTATAAATATAAGAAAGAGTTCATATCGATTGTATATGATTTAATAAATAATTATACTGTAAAACAAATGAAGAATTATAGACAACATTTCGATTGTTCATGCTATACTCATTGTGTTGAAGTTGCTTTCTGGGCTTATTGGCTTTGTAAGAAGCTTGGTTTAGATTATAAGTCTGCTGCTCGAGCAGGTCTTCTTCATGATTTGTTTTTGTATGACTGGAGAAATTCTAAGAAGCGTCTCAATTTGAAGAAATTTCATGCTTTTATACACCCTCAGATTGCTCTAGAAAATGCTTCAAAGATATCTGACTTGAATCCTATAGAGAAAGATATTATTTTAAAACACATGTGGCCCGTTACCTTTTTTCAATTTCCTAAATATAGAGAGTCTTTTATTATTACAATTATGGATAAATTAAGTGCTTTAAAGTCTTTTCATGATTATTTGTATAATTCTGCGTGTAAAAAGAAGTTTTATAGATATGCTTATTTGTTTTTGATAAGCTTGGTTTTTAGAGTGTTCTGATTTAGGACACTCTAAAACTTTATAACTTCCCTTAAGTCTTAATGATTTATAGTAAAATTTTAGGATACTCTAAAATAAGTTAATCAGATTCATAGATTCCTTGTCTTGTATGTGTTTCAATATATATTTACAATTTTCGAGTTCTGGAATTGCCTCAGTATGCTCCTCTAATTCAAAATAGCTTTTGAATTTTACCATTGACGAATTTACTTTTTCCAATTCTTCATGTTCCAAGTAAAAAGCTGTTTTTTTATTTATCTTTTCCCACTCATTCTCCATAACTTCAATTTTCTTGGATAATTCGTCTTGTTGTTCTGTTTTTCCATTTTCTGATTTTTCCACTCCACCATTTTCTTTCTCTTCGTTTAAATTCATTGCTATTTGCCTTATTTCATCTAATTGATTTTCTATATAAGAAAAACTGCTTTTTGTATATCGGTTTGTGGTGTTGTTCAGTATGATTATTGCAATAATGATTACTATTACAATGATAATTTCCTTTTTCATTCATTCTTTTCCTCTCATTTTCTTTTTTGTTTTTTCTGGCAGAATATATCTCCCTTTCCATTTACAGTTACGATTAGAGCTTCTTCTGGCTTCATTTGGAATTTTTCCGTTTGAGTTTTTAGCCATTCATAACTTTTATCTAATTTATTTAGATTATCTTGCATTACTTTTCCGTCTATTACTAAATCGTAAGAAATACCTTCATATTCTGGCATAATATTGAAGTCTTCTGGAGTTGTTGTTCTTTTGTTTGGTTTTTGTATTACTGATATGTCCCCGCTAGTTTCAAGTATTGCATACTCCACATCTCCTAAATTCATTACATTGTTGCTTCTTAATTTTTCTTCCAATTCATTTAACGTAAGTCTTTCTGCTCTAAGTTTTTCTTCATCAATTTTTCCTCTGTATATTAGTATTGTTGGTTTTCCACAGATTAGTCCTCGTAATGTTCCACTTTTCATGTTTAGTACAGATATTACTAAATGCATCACCAATAACCCCATTATTGGAATTATTCCATTTGAAATTGGAATTCCAATGTCGGTCATCGGAATAGATGCAAGGTCTGCAATCATTATTGATATTGCAAGCTCAAATGGTTGCATTTGCCCGATTTCCCTTTTACCCATTAATCTCATTACGATTAATACAATAATATAAATTATAATTGATCTAAAAAAAGTAGCTAGCATAAAATTTCCTTCTTTGCTTTTTTGTAATATTTTTTCAGAAAAAAGATATTTTATGCACTATTATATATAAAAGTTAATTTTGACTTTGTTCTTTGATTATATAATTTTACAAATTATTAAATTTTGATTTTCTAAACTGAAAAATATTTTAATTTTTGGAATGAATATTTTTTTATTTTATGGAAATAATAAGTTCAAATAATTACAGGAGGTTATATTCTAATGGAAAATAACAATATTGATACACAAAGTTCGGCTCGTCCTAATACTTTTACAGGTGTCATTTTAAGGTTTGTTACATCAGCAGTTATTCTGGCAATTACAGCTTTTTTCACACCTGGATTCACAATAAGTAATGTGTGGTCTTTAGCCTTAGCAGCAGTTGTTTTAACAGTAATTGATTATTTAATTGTTAGATTTACTGGTTTACACGCAAGTGCTTTTGGTAAAGGTTTTGTAGGATTTATTCTTGCATCAGTTGTTTTATATGTTACTCAATATTTTGTTGTAGGTTATTCAATATCTTGGATTGCCGCAATAATTGGAGCTTTAATTTATGGTGTAGTAGATTATTTTGTACCAGACCAACAATAAAAAATTAGCCCTAAAGGGACATCTCCTTTGGGCTATTTTTTCTTGATTCTTTTTTATTTATTCTTGTCTTTCATTTTTGCTCAATGTATTAAATACAATACACTTGCATTATTGTTTTTCTACTATCTCATTTTTGTTTTTGTATATGCTGTGATCTGGTATTACTCCTCTTACAGATGATAGTGGATAAATGTTTGTTTCTTTTCCTATTATTGTTCCTGGGTTTAGAACACTTCCGCAACCTACTTCTACATTGTCTCCTACCATCGCTCCAATTTTCTTTATTCCAGTTTCAATTTTTTCTTTTCCGTTTTTTATTACTATTAATTTCTTGTCTGATTTTACATTTGACGTAATTGCACCTGCTCCCAGATGTGATTTGTAGCCTATGATTGAGTCCCCTACATAGTTGTAATGTGGTACTTGTACCCTGTTGAATAGTATTACATTTTTTAGTTCTGTAGAGTTTCCTACTACTGCACCTTCTCCCACTATTGCTTTTCCTCTGATGAATGCACAGTGTCTTATTTCTGCATCTTTGCATATTATTGCTGGTCCATGTATGTATGCAGATTCAAATACCTTCGCTGTTTTGTGAATCCATACATCTTCTCCTATTTGATTGTATTCCTCTTTTGGAAGTTTTTTTCCTAACTCTAGTATGAATTCTTCAATGTGTGGTAGCACTTCCCATGGATATGTATATTTTATTAAAAGATCTTTTGCAATCGTTTCATCTAAACTATATAAATTACTAATTTTGCATTCTTCCATTTTTCATATTCCTTCCTTGCCCTTATATTTTACAGGCAATTCATTTTTTAACCATTGTAATATTATTATTTTTAGTGTTGAGCATATACTAAAAATTACTTGCCTTTTTTATCTTCTCCAATATTCATTATATAATTTTTTTGCTGTTTCTGGACTGTCGTTTCCTTCTTTGTTTTTTATTGGAGCAAAATCTTCTTCACGTTTTCCTCTTAGTATCGAAATATCATCAAAGAAGTTAAATGCATCAAATATGAATGCTTCAAATTTGTATGCGTTTGGTTCTGTTGCTTCAACGTATTCTCCATTTTCATTCATATAAGGAGTTTTCTTGTTTGCAACATGATATGGTAATTTTATTTTTGATATTTTTTCCAAAGCTGGTAAACTAAATAAGTTACACATTATGTGTGCCTCTCCATATAATAGCTCTCCATTATCGTCCATTTGCTCTGCCATGTCTTCTGGAAGCTCACTGTATTCTATAACTGATGGAACTCCATTTGCTTTGCAAAATACCCCAACTTTTTCTCTTGGACTATTTTTTGAAATTGATTTTGATGCTGCTTGGTGATTTTCTGCTATTGTTAATCCAACAAGTATCGGATCAACCATGTTCAATAATGCATTATCAACTGGTCCGATGAATACCCATTCGATTCCTTTTTGTTTCATGTCGTCAAGTATCTTTGCTTCTCCCATTGCCTTATATATGCAACCATTTCCGTCCGCAGCTTCTTTTATGTTGTAATCTTGGTCTAATACAAGTCCTCCATTATGGAATAATAGTGGTAAATTTCCTTGCATGAAGAATTTTACACTATCTTTTGGGTATCCAAAATATCCATGTTCTTCGAAAAATCTTACTGTTTCTTCATTATTCTCTGTGCTTGTCATTATGTACCATGGTATTACTATATCGTATTTCTTATTGGCCATTTCAAGATTTTCTGCAAGTATTTGAAATAAAAACTTTGGTCCATTCTCAACTTCTAGCTTAAATGTTCCTTTTGGTCCTTTGTGTCCTAGTCTTGTTCCTTGACCTCCAGCCATTGTAACAACAGCATATTTTTTATTTTTTATTACATTTTCTCCAAGTTTAGTATATTCTTCAGTCTGTTCTTCTGATAATTTGTATTTATTGCTATATTTTATATGTTCTATCTTTTTCTCTAATATTTCAGGCCTTTCTTTTGTTTCTTTATATAAGTCATGTAATTGTTTGAAATTTAATTTTAATATCTCTCTTGCGAGTTTTTCTTGTTTTTCTGTATCTATTTTGTCTAATATTTTTATTATATCTTCTTGATTATTTTCTTTTAATAATTTTTTTGCTTTAATAACTGTATCTGTCATGTCCGTCGCTGTGATATTTGCAGATTTTTAATTTTTCTTAAATCAAATTTGCAAATAAACTCCTTTCTGTAATCATATAAATTCACTATATAATATTATTTTTTCGCAAATCTGTGTCTATATTACCACAATACGAATCTTTATGCAATAAAAAGTATACAGAACAAATCAAAAAAATTAATATTTTAAAGCCAATCTTGCTTTTTCTCATTCAATTTGCAGTTATTTTACAGAATTATATTTTACTTTTCGTTTAATGAAAAATTATTAAATATATACAATTTTAAATTTCGCCCAAAAAAGGGCGTCCCTATTGGGCGACCTTTTTATTATCTCCTTCTATATAGCTTATTCTAAAGTATTATGCAGATTAGTCCTCCGCTTCCCTCATTTATAATTCTTTCCAAGGTTTCTTGTAATTTTTCTTGTGCATCTTCTGGCATCTTCATTAGTTTTGTTTGTAATCCTTCGTTTACTAGCTCGTGTAAACTCTTTCCAAATATGTTTGATTCCCATATTTTCTTTGGGTCACTTTCGAATTCTGATAGTAAAGATTCAACTAGTTCTTGAGATTGCTTTTCACTACCAACTATTGGTGATACTTCTGTTTCTATGTCTGCTCTTATCAAGTGTATTGATGGTGCTTTTGCTCTTAACTTTACACCATATCTCGAGCCTTGTTTTACCATTTCTGGCTCTTCTAGTATTAGTTCATCTATTGATGGGTTCACTATGCCATATCCCTTTGTGTTTACTTCTTGAAGTGCTGTTGCAATTTTATCGTAAGATTTCTTTACGTTTGCAAAAGATATCATACTTGAGAAAAGTTCTCCTTCATTTGTAATTTCTACTCCTGATATTTCTGTAAGTATCTTGTAGAATAAGTCGTCTAGTAAGTTTATTGTTATGTTTACGCTTCCGCTTCCAAGTTGTATTTCATTTATTAAGCTGTTTGATATTACCTCTGTATTTTGTAATAATGTTATTCTGCTGTCTATTTGTTTTAGAATTTTTATGTTCATGAATGTTTCTTTTATCTCATCATATAATTCGTCCTTTAACCAGTGGTCTTCTGGAAGCCCTTCTACCCACTTTGGAAATGTTATATTAATTCTTTCTATAGGGAACTCATATAGAATTTTTCCAAATATTTCGTCAATTTTTTCTGTTGTTAAGTTCTCGCAATTTGTTGGTATTACAGAAGCTTCATATTTTTCTTCTAATCTTTGTGCTAATGCTCTGGTATAATCTGATTCTGGTTCACTGGAATTTAGTACAATAACAAATGGTTTATTCAATTCTTTAAGCTCTTTTACTACTCTCTCTTCGGGTTCTATGTAATCTTCTCTTGGAATGTCAGTGATAGAACCATCTGTTGTTACTAATATTCCAATTGTAGAATGTTCTCTTATTACTTTTCTTGTTCCAATCTCTGCTGCTTCCTCAAAAGGAATTTCTTCTGTATTCCAAGGTGTTTTTACCATTCTTGGCATGTCATCTTCTAAATAACCAATCGCATTATTAACCAAATAGCCTACACAGTCTACTAGTCTAACATCTAGTTTTATATTGTCTCCAACAGTTATTCCGTACCGCTTCATTTGGAATAAATTTTGGTTCTGTGGTCATTATAGTTCTGCCACCTGCACTCTGTGGAAGTTCATCTTGTGCTCTTTCCTTCTTGTATTCATTATCTATGTTAGGAATTACTAGCAAATCCATAAATCTTTTTATAAAAGTTGATTTTCCAGTTCTAACAGGTCCTACAACGCCAACATAAATATCGCCATCTGTTCTTTTTGCTATATCTTGATATAACCTATTATCATCCATTGATATATTTACCTCCTTATAAGTTTCAGTCGTTATTATTATTTTACTTGTGTTTGTACAATAACTTTATTTAATATATATTAGAAAGCTTTGAAATTATTCCAAAAAATATTACTTTAATTTTTTTTACATATTTTTGTTTTTTTAGTAAAAACTATATATGAATTTATTTTAGACTTTTTTAAGAATTATATAAATTTATTTTGGAGGTTTATTTTGAATAATACTAATAATTCAACTAATACAAATGATGTGGGTATGTTTAGCAAAATAAAAAAGTATTTTCATGATCTTTTTTATGAAAATGATTCTTATGATTTTACTCTTCCCAACACAACCAATTCAATAGTTACAGATGATTCTTCTTCTTACAATACATCTAATAGAATCTTGAATTTGGAAAATGAAACTCTAGATGTTTTAAGTACAAAGAATGATAAGGTTTTTCCTTCTATTGATGTAAACCTTGATTATATGAAGGTTCGTTATAATAGTATGATTAACTCTGATGTTATTATTCGTGAGTTCATTCTTAATGCCAGAGGCAAACAGTATAAGGCTTTCTTAGTTTATGTTGATGGAATGACTGATCAAGAAATTATGAATAATTACATTTTAAAACCTCTTATGCTTAGAAATTCTGCAAATATTTTTGATGGCGACCAAAATAGAGTAATTTCCGAAGTAAAGACTAATAATATAACTGTTAGAAAAGTTAAGAAGTTTGACATTGTGGAGTATATTTCAAATTGTTTGCTTCCTCAAAATACTGTTTCAAAGTTTGAGAAATTTGATGACATTGTTGGGGGAATTAATTCTGGTAATTGTGCTTTGTTTATAGATACTCTTAATATTGCTTTTGATATTGAAGTTAAGGGATTTAAACAGCGTAGCCTTGATACTCCTAATAACGAGATGATTATTAGAGGTGCTCAAGTTGGTTTTACGGAAACTCTTCGTACTAACACTTCTCTCCTTCGTCAATACATCAATAACGAAAATTTAATTGTAGAATCTATTGATGTTGGCAATATAAGTAAGACAAAATGTGCTGTGTGTTATTTAAAGAATGTTGCAAATACAGATTTAGTGGCAGAAGCAAAATATAGAGTCTCTAATCTTAGTATAGATTATCTTATTTCTTCTGGCCAACTCGAGCAGTTGATTGAAGATGAAGATAAATCTAGCCTACCTCAGATTATATCTACTGAAAGACCGGACAAGACTGCTAACTTACTATTTGAAGGCAGAGTCGCAATTATTGTAAATGGAAGTCCTTATGTTCTTGTTGTTCCTGCAATTTTATCAGATTTTATAGGAACCCCCGAGGACCTTAACATGAAGCATAAATATTCAAATTTTATAAGATGCTTGCGTGTTGTTGCTCTTGTATTTGCACTGTTATTGCCAGGATTATATATTTCTATTACAAATTTTCATCAAGAACTTATTCCTTCCGAGTTGTTATATGCAATTGTCTCTACTAGAGAAGCCGTTCCATTTCCAATTGTTTTCGAAATACTCGTAATGGAATTAGCTTTTGAGCTTATACGAGAAGCAAGTATAAGAGTTCCTTCCCCTGTCGGTCAAACTATTGGTATTGTTGGAGCTTTGATACTCGGGCAGGCTGCTGTAGAGGCAAGTGTAGTCAGTCCAATTCTAATTATAGTTGTTTCTCTTACAGCTATATGTTCTTTTACGATTCCAGATTTTTCTCTCAGCTACCATTTTCGAGTAATGAGATTTGTATATATAGTCTTGCGGTGGAGCAGCTGGCTTTCTTGGAATCGCCGCAGGAATCTGTGTTCATATATTAATGTTATGTGGCTTGAAATCTTTTGGTGTTCCATACATGCAGATTAGTACCTTTAGCCAAAAGAACTCTAATAATGGAATTGTTCTCTCGCCACTATATCAGCGCGAAAACAGATCACAATTTTTAAAATCTAAAAGACCTAAAATGCAAGACGAAATAAGTATGAAGTGGAAGTTTCAAAAATAAAAAAAGAGTAAAAGTTTGAAAAATATTTAAATTTTGTGCCTTTTGCAGACGTTGCAAAGCGAAGGTAAAGAAAGGAATGATAAGTATTTATGAATACAAACAAAATAAGTCTATGCCAAGCAATATGTTTAATTTTGATTATAACAATTAATAGACTCTCTATAAATATTCCTCAATCTATTCTTATTCCAATGGGATCTTCATCCATTCTAAACATAATTTATGTGTGCCTTATCGCAATAATTTTTACTCTTATAATTGTAAATCTATTTAAGAAATTTCCTGGAAAGGACATTATTGACGTTTCAGAATTTTTAGTTGGTAATGGTTTTAAGTATATTGTTGGCATATTCATCTGTATTAATATTGTTCTTGTTGCATCTATTCTTTTAAGAGATTTTGTTGAGGTTGTTCATATAATCTATTACTCTGATACTCCTATAATTTTCATGCTATTTTTCTTTATAGCCGTTTGCATTATTGCGAATTTATTTGGTGGACAAAGCATATTAAAAACGAACGTTATAATAACTATTCTAATGGTAGTGGGTCTGCTTATTATATTTGCTTCTGTTATTCCAAATTTGACAGTTCAAAGAATATTTCCGATTCTGGGTTATGGCACATACAAAACCTTTTTTACAGGAATCTCTAGTATATTTGCTTTCAATGGATTATCGGTTTTGTATCTGGTACCCTCTATAGTTTACTCTGGCAAAAATTTTAGAAAAGCAAGTACCATTGCCGTAATTATTGCAAGTATTTTAATCGTTCTTGCAACTGCTTCTAGCCTTCTAGCATTTTCATTTAGTATCATTATAGAAAAAATTTCTCCTCTTTATATGCTACTTTCTAATAATGAATTTGGTAGATATTTGCAACACCCAGAATCAATTTTTTTATTTACTTGGATTCTGTCTTTTATGAGTTATCTGAATATTTCCTGTATGTTGGTTGTATATATTCTAAAAAAACTTACCAAAGTAAAAAATGCAAAGCCTTTTTCTATTGCCATAGGTGTAGTATTTTTTATTATAGCTCTAATTCCTAAAAGCATATTGCAAACCCGTGACACTGGAACATTTTTATCAAAATATGTAAGCATTCCAATCACATTTATAATATTTCCAATAATTCTTGTTTTGGCAAACTTGAAGCTCAAGAAAATGAAGCCAATGGAATAAATAAATATGCTATTAATTAATGAGTTAACTAAATTAAACGATATTGATTTGAAAGGACTTAAGTTTTATGAAAGAATCTTTTTGGTTACACTTCAAACATTTCTTAACATTTATTTTAATAGTTATTATTGTATGTTTCACTCTTTCTGGTTCATTTAATACTAGAAATATTGATAAACTTGCTTATGTAATCGCACTCGGTATTGATGTTCGGTCAAAATGACAAATTGAACTTAAGTATTCAGCTTTCTAAGCCTAAAGGTGGCTCCGCTGGTTCTTCTACAGGTTCTGCCGAGAATATAGTCGACTCTGTAGAATGTTCTTCGATAAGAGGCGGTCTTGACCTTTTCAATAGTTATATAAGCAGAAGGCTTACTCTTTCTCATTGTAAAGTTTTAGTTATTTCAGAAGAACTTGCTTCAAAAGGTATTTCTGAATACATTTACACTCTATTAAATGATGTAGAAATGAGTGTTCAGGCAAGTGTTATAATCAGCAAAAGCCCTGCTCATGAATTTCTTGCATCTTCGGAACCTGTTCTTGAAGATTTATCCTCAAAATATTACGAAATAGCTATAAATTCAAATGAATATACTGGTTTTACTCAAAATGTCACATTGATAAAGTTCTTCTCTGACTATGTAGATACCTTTAAGGAACCAGTCGCAATTTTAGGAGGAGTTAATCCAGGAACATTTAACCAAGCTACAAGCCATGGTGCCACTTCTTCTGGTTCAGTACAAAATGCTAATTCGGTAAACTCACAAAATTCTACACAATCACAGTCACAAGCTTCACTAAATTCATCATCGCAAAATCACGCACAAAATTCATCAAGTGGTTCTAGTCAAAGCAATAATCCTTCTGTACCTAGTGGCTCTGCAACAGCCTCTTTTGCAAACAAAGATAATTCTTACACAGCTGGAAGTACTCCAGTAGATTCCAAGCCCAATATAGAAAACATGGGATTAGCCGTATTTAAAGGAGACAGACTTGTTGGCGAAATGACTGGTATAGAATCTATATTTCACCTTGTCGTCAGCAGTAATTTAAAATCTTGTAATATAAGTATTCCAAATCCTTTAGAAGATTCTAGTACATTGGATATAAATTTAAAGTTAGGTAAAAGTACTAAAAATGATGTCGAATTTGTAAATGGTTCTCCTTTAGTTACTTGTAAGATAAATGTTAATATTCAAATTGTTTCAACTACAGAAAAATCAAGCTCGGGAAGTTCAAGTTATTATACTTCTGAAAATTCGAAACTCATCGAAGAGACATGTAGTGATTTCTTAAAGAGGAATATCCTGGAATATTTATATAAAACCTCAAAAAATTATAAATCGGATATTGATGGTTTCGGAAAATATGCCGTAAAATATTTTCCAACCATGCAAGAATGGAACGACTACGATTGGCTCGATAATTACGAGAACAGCATATTCGATGTTGAAGTAGATTCTACTTTAAAATCTGGATACACATTTCTATAATTTTATTAGTTTTATTGTATTAATTCTATATACTATAAACTGAAATAAAAAGAAAACATAATATTTACTACATTTAGTAATGTTATGTTTTCTTTTATCATACTTTAAATTATATTTTTAAATTTTGATTTGATTTAATTTGATTCAGTTCAACTCAATTCATTTTAGTTTATTTCAATTTATTGCGTTTTTCTTCATTATTTTCATTTTGTTTTATTCAAATAGACTATTAAATTCTTCTTCAGATACTACTTCTTTTTCTATAAGTAGTCCTGCAAGTTGATGTACTTTGTCTTCATGTTGTATTAAAAGTGCCTGTGCTTTGCTATAAGCATTGTCTATTAAGGATTTTACTTCTTGTCCTATTGAGTTTTCCATTCCTTCTCCAAATAATTGCATTTGGTATGGGTCCTTCTCTAAGTTTATACTTATAGGTCCAACTTTTTCACTCATTCCATATATAGTAACCATATTTTTAGCAATATCTGTTGCTACTTCTAAGTCGTTGCTTGCACCTGTTGATATATCATTTAAGAATATTTTTTCAGATGCTCTACCACCAAGTAAAGCAATTAGCTTTTCTAACATTTCTGTTTTTGAAACGTAGTACTTATCCTCGTTTGTTTTATACATGGTATATCCGCCAGCAACTCCTCTTGGAATGATTGATACTTCTTTTATGTCTTTTTGTGACTCTAAGAATCTGCTTACTACTGCATGTCCTGCCTCATGATAAGCTGTAAGTTTCTTGTCTTTATCTGACATAATTCTGCTATGCTTTTCTACACCAACTGTAACTTTCTTTAATGCATCATTTATATCTTTGCTTGTTATTGATTCTTCTTTATTTATTGTTGCAAGAATTGCAGCTTCATTAAGAATATTTTCAAGTTCTGCACCTGTAAATCCAGCTGTATCTCCGGCAATAGTCTTTAAATTTACATCATCAGCTAATTTTTTGTCTTTAGCATGAATCTTTAGGATTGCTTCCCTTCCATTCATGTCAGGAAGTGCTATATTGATTCTTCTGTCAAATCTTCCAGGTCTTAATAATGCTCTATCTAGCATTTCAGGTCTGTTTGTTGCTGCAAGTAGAATAACTGTATGTTCAGAATCAAATCCATCCATTTCAACAAGTAGTTGGTTAAGTGTCTGGTTGTTGTCTGTGTCTGCAGCTGTTCCTCCATCAGATCTCTTTGAGCCTATTGCATCAATCTCATCTATAAATATGATTGCAGGAGACATTTTCTTTGCCTTCTCAAATAGTTTTCTTACTCTTGATGCTCCAAGTCCTGCAAACATTTCTGTAAATTCAGAACCACTCATAGATATAAATGGTACATCTGCCTCTCCTGCAATAGCCTTTGCAATCAATGTTTTTCCTGTACCAGGCTCTCCGCAAAGTAATACACCTCTTGGAATTTTAGCCCCCATTTTATAGAATTTCTCAGGATTCTTTAAGAATTTTACAATCTCAATCATTTCCTGCTTTTCTTCATCAAGACCTGCCACATCGTCAAATGTAGTTTTTACATCTTGTTCTTCTGCATCATATACCTTGCCTTTATCTCCTAACCCTTCCATTTGTAAGACTAGAATAAATAGTATAGCCATTAATATTGTTGGTAAGAATGAAAATAAATTGTTGAAGATACTCAAGAATACGTTTGCTTTTTCTTGAATTAAGTTAATGTCATTTCCTTCTTGTACCTTTTCTTGTATAAGTTCTATAAAAGCTTGTGTATTTGGAACTATACAATTCTTTGGCTTGTCCTCTCCTTTTAGTGTAACCTTAACAGAGGTACTTCCAACTGTCATCTTTACCTTTTCGATGTTGCCATCGTCTATTTGTTTTATTAAGTCTGTATATCCAATTTCATTTTCTTTTAATTTACCTTCGTCTTTATCTTGCTTTACAAAGGAATATATAACAATCGTAGCAAGAATTGCTATTAAAATTATAATTAAAGTTCCAAGAAGGAGTTTCTTTCTTTTCTCATTCTTCTCTCTTTCCTTTCTGCTATTGTCGTTGTTTTCTTTTAAATCGTCATTTTTCTTAGTACTCAATTTAACCTATCTCCTTGTAATATTTCTATCTTATCTCTTTTTAAAACTCCCCTTAAAAATAACTCAAGATTTCTTGTCGAATTTTAGTTTCATTATTCTTAAACACTACTGCCTTGTGTTTTTTCGCCTGCATCAGGGAAATTCTTTTCATTGCTATCAGAATTAGAACCCTCTTCTTTCTTTTCATTTTCTTTCTGTCTTTCTTTTTCCTCTTTATTCTTTTTTTCAGCTTTTTCGTCTTCTTCTTTTCTTTGTTTTTCTTCTAATTCTGTTCTTACCTTTTCTTGTTCTGATTGAATTTTCTGTACTTCGCCCTGTTTCTTTATATAGTCCGTTTTTATTATTAGTATTGCAGTTATTATATAAATGTATGAAATTACATTATAAACAACTTGAAAGTATTTTATTGTGTATCCTGTAAATCCATTTAAAACGATGTATAACATGTTTAATATAATTGATAATGTTAATGCATGAGTTCCCATACTAAACATTGCTGAAAATCTTATTCTCATTCCAATAATTCTTGATATTAAATATCCCATTACTGCAATAACTAGACTATCAACTATAACGCTTGCCATATAAACTGGGAACATACTTATAAATACAGTTGCAAATACTGATGTATAAAGTGATGTTTTGTTTTGGTTATAGTAATCTATCACTTGTTGTTTGTCTAGTGATTCTATATTGTATTTTGATAGAATGTCTGAATAATTATTCTCAGAGATTGAAGATAACATTTCGTTCTTCATCAAAGCTTTATCTTTTAATAGGATAATTCCGTTACTCTGTGATTTTATTTGTTCTTTATAGCTTTCTAATTGTTCATTTGATAATTCTGATGTGTCGATTATTATAACAGAAATTATATTTTTTTCATCGATTATTTCCAGCTTTTCTCCAGAATTTATGTCCATTGTGCCATCTTTATAAGATAGTGTTTTTATTTTTTCATCAAAGTAGCTTTCTACTCCATTCATAGTTTTAGAAAATCTGTATGTTGATATTGCAGATATTACAACTACAAGAATTGCAATCAATTTTATTAGATAAAGGATTGTTCTTCCTATTCCCTCTAATCCAAAATCTTCATATTTATCAAAGTCTTTTATGCTCTTCAATAAATTCTTAAAAAATCCCTCTTTTTCTATTTTTTCGTTTTTCTCTTTGTTTGGTTTGTTTGGCATTTTAATTCTCCTTTTTATTCATTTTAATACCTACATCTTTTCTACTATTATTCCATCTTTGGTGTCTTTTATGCTATATCCATTGCTCGTGATTTTATCACGAATTTCATCCGATTTTGCCCAGTCCTTGTTTTGTCTTGCTACATTTCTTTCTTCTATTAATTTTTTAATTTCTTCTGGTATTTCTGTTTCAGTTTTCTCATTTTTTAATTTTGTTAAATGTTTTTTTGCATTTTCTATGTCTAATCCAAGAACTCTATCAAAGTCTAATAAAAGATTTGCAAATTTCTTAGATTTCTTTTCATTTCTGGCAACTTCCCATACGACACCCATTGCAGCAGGCATATTCATATCATCATTTATGCATGCCAAGAATTTTTGTCTGTACTCTTCGATTTCAGCATCAGAAACTTCTTCATTGCCTTCTAAATGTTTCATATAGCAGTCATATAATCTCTCTAATCCTTTTTGTGCTGCAAACACGCTGTCAAAAGTGAAGTTCAATTTTGTTCTATAGTTTGCTGTAAAGCAGAACATCTTGAAACTTAATGGTTCCAATCCTTTTTCTTGAAGTTGTGAAATTGTATATGTATTGCCTAGGCTCTTCGACATTTTTCCACCATCTACTTGTAAGAATTCGCAATGAATCCAATATCTTGCAGGTATTTTTCCTGTTGCTCCTTTAGCTTGAGCAATTTCATTTTCGTGGTGTGTTGGAATATGATCAACTCCGCCAGTGTGAATATCAAATTCTTCACCCAGGAATCTTCTTCCCATAGTTGAACATTCTAAATGCCAGCCCGGATAAGATAATCCCCAAGGACTCTCCCACTTCATTATATGATTTTCAGGTGCTTTAATCCATAGAGCAAAATCATAAGGATTTTTCTTTTCAGGGTCAACATCAACTCTTGCACCTGCAATTTGCTCATCTAATTTTCTGTTTGATAATACAGGATATTTATCTAATTTTGATATATCAAAATAGATTCCTTTGCTAGTTTCATAAGCATAACCATTTTTTAATATTTCCTTTACATATTCAATCATTTGCTCTATATTTTCTGTAGCTTTTGTTATAATTTCTGGTTTGTCTATGTTTAGCTTATCCATGTCTTTTAAGAATACTTCTGTATAGAATTTTGCAATCTCATAAGGGTCTTTCTTTTCCTTTCGAGCTGCCTTTTCCATTTTGTCTTCTCCCTCGTCTGCATCAGACTCAAGGTGACCGACATCCGTAATATTCATTACATGTTTTAGTTCATAACCATTATATTTTAAAACTCTTCTTAATGTGTCCATCATTATATAAGCTCTAAAGTTGCCTATATGAGCATAGCTGTAGACCGTAGGTCCACAACTATACATCTTTACTAAATCTTTATCTATTGAGTTAAATTTCTCTTTTTTTCTAGTTAATGTGTTATAAAATTTTATATCCATTTGTAGAAATTTCTCCTCTCATTTTATTTTTTTAATCTCTCGTTTCTTCATTTGTTTCAGGTGTTACAGGGTCAACTACTTCCTCATTCTTTATTTCATTATTTCCACTTGGTTTTTCTGTTTTTTTGCCTGAACTAACAGTAATTGTAACACTGTCATTTGCACTAAGTTCCGTTCCCTCTTTCTTGCTTTGTTCTATAACAGTTCCTTCTTTTTGAGTTGATGCTTTTGTTTCTACTGTAACTTTTAGTCCTAAATCTTTTAATGTTTTGCTTGCTTCATCCTTTGTCTTTCCAACTACATCTGGCATTTTGATTACCTTCTTTGTATGAACAGTACATGTTTCTGTTGGTATATCATATTTATCACCTTCGTTAGTTTTCCATAATGTTGTATCTTCTTTTTCAGGCTTTCTAGTATATGCCTTTTCTTCTGTATTAGGACAGAATTCTGTTGCAATTTTTCCTGTTTCAGTACAGATTGTTAATCTTGTATGCCCATCACAATAATCTGGAACAGTTCCCTTTACAAAGTATTCTGTATATGTGTGTTCGCAACTGTCTGTAGCAGCTTTTCCTGAATCTGTACAAATTTTTGCTGTTACAATATTGCTTGGTTTCTCAAATTTTGCACTTGGTAAATCGCTGTGAACTTTCTTCATAACAGCAACCCAAAGTCTTGCTGCTCTGTTAGTACCATTTGCTTTCGCAGGATATAAGTTTTCTGGTTGGTCAAAGCCATACCATGTTGCAGCAGTATAGTAATTTGTAAATCCACAGAACCATCTATCATGGTTATTGGTTGTTGTTCCAGTTTTTCCTGCAACATCTTGACCTGATATTTTACAGTATGGTGCTGTTGGATCACTAGTTCCAATTATTGGACCTGTTAAGATAGATTTTAATATGAACGCATTTCCTTCAGATATTACTCTTCTTGTTTCTTGTGTTGGTTCCATTACAGTATTTCCGTTTTTGTCTTCAACTCTAGTATAGAATATTGGAGTGATATATACACCATCATTTGCTATTGCAGCATAAGCTCCTGCCATTTCTAGAGGAGAAATACCAACTGTAGTGCCACCTAGTACCAATGATAAGTTTTCATCATTGTTCTTTGAATTATCTTTTGCAGTAAGTAATGTAGAAATACCTAATTTTCTCATGAATGCAATTGAATTACTTGGTCCAACTTCATCCATAATCTTAACATTTACAGTGTTGGCAGAAAATTCTATTCCTTTTCTAACTGTAACTAAGCTATAGCCTTTGTGTGGATTAGGAGTATAGTCTCCAAAAGTAGTTCTAGATTCGTCATATACTGTAGCAGCTGTAATAATTCCAGATTCTAGTGCTGGTGCAACTGCAGCTAGAGGTTTTATTGCAGAGCCCGGTTGTCTACGTGTTTGTGTTGCTCTATTTTGTCCATTTGAATCAACATCATCGCCTAGACCTCCCATACAACCTACAACTTTTCCAGTTTTATGGTCTATAACAACCATTGCAGATTGTGTATGATCATTTAATTTATTTCCATTTTTATCTTCTTCTACACCTGAGAATATATGATCTCCACTTCTGTACACTTCTTCCATTTCAGCTTGTATTGTAGAATCTTGAGTAGTGTAAATCTTGTATCCACCACCATAAATAGCCTTACAAGCCATGTTATAATCCATGTCTTTTTCTTCCATGTATTGAGATATAACATCATTTAATGCTGCTCTTGCTAAATACGACATCGTAGTTCCTGTAGAAGTATTTCCTTTTTCAAATTTTAGTCCTGCTTCAACTTCTTCTTTTGCACTGTTGTATTCTTCTTCACTAATTTTTCCAAGTTCTTTCATTTTTGCAAGAACAATTTTTGTTCTTCTCTGTATTAAGTCTGTATTAGGTGATTCACCAAATGGATTATAACTATTTGGCGAGTTATTAATTCCAGCTAAGAATGCACATTCAGCTAAATCTAAGTCTCCAACAGATTTATTGAAATAGTATGTAGCTCCAAGTTGAACTCCATATACATCTTGACCAAGGAATATTAGGTTTAAGTATAATTCTAATATTTGATCTTTTGAAAGCAGCTTTTCAAGTTTGTATGCTCTTGATATTTCTCTTATTTTTCTTTCTACACCGGCAAATCCTGAATCACTCTTGTCTTTAAATGAGTTTTTTACTGTCTGTTGAGTAATTGTACTTCCTCCACCTGCAGATGAATTACCTCTGTTTAGTATGTATCTAATTGTTGATGCGACAGTTCTTTTTATATCTACACCATTGTGGCTATAAAATCTTTCGTCCTCTATAGATATGTATGCATCTTTCAAATATTGTGGGACTTCGCTAAGTAGCACAGGTCTTCTTTTTTCATCTCCAGAAACATTTGCAATTTCGTTTCCGTCTTTGTCATAAATTATTGTATCTTCACTGGTGAATTTTAAGTCATCTTCTGTTACATCCCATTTATCACTCGTAACTATTGCAATAATTGCTCCAGCACCAATAATCATCATTAATATAAACAATGTAATTAATACTTTTAATACAATAGCAAGTTTACGATGTCTCTTCCAGAAGCCCTTCTTCTTTCCATTTTTGTTTTGAGAATCTTGGCTATTCTTCGATATTGTATTATTTGTTTTTTTAATATTCTTTTTGTTCGTGTTATTATTATGTTTCTTTGCAGAATTACCCATAAAATAATCCTCCCTATTTCTTATTTTATTAAACTATATTGTCCACACTATTATATTACATTTACCCATAAAAGTACAAGCTTTTTGTGAAATATTTATATTTTCCATTGGCAAATATTTATATTCTATAATCCTCTAATATATCATTTATTTGTGTAACTATCTTCGCTCCTTGTTTTATTAGCTCATTGGTACCCTCAGAATTGATATTTATTATATTTCCGGGAATTGCATATATATTTTTTCCTTGTTCTAATGCATAATCAACTGTTATAAGTGAACCACTCTTTTTCTTTGCCTCAACAACTAGCACTCCATCAGAAAGTCCACTAATTATTCTATTTCTTCTTGGGAAAGTTTCCTTGCTTGGTTTAGTGCCAATCGGATATTCTGAAATAATTAATCCACCATTTTTTAAAATTTGTTCTTCTAATTCTTTATTTTCAGGTGGATATATATAATTTAATCCATTTCCAAGAACAGCTATTGTGGGTTTTCCTGCCTTGACTGCTCCCTTGTGTGCAAACGAATCTATTCCCCTTGCACACCCGCTCACCACTATTATTCCAGCTTCTGATAAAGTATATGATATTGTTTCTGCTATTAGTCTTCCATACTCTGTATATTCTCTGCATCCAATTATTGCAATGAGTTTCTTACTTTTTAAAATTTTAATATTTCCAGCACAGTAGAGTTTTTCTGGTGGATCAAAAACGTTTTTTAAGCTTTCCGGATAATAACTGTTATCTTTTGTAATAGTCTCTATTTTTACATTTTTCCAAAATTTTTCATTGTTATTTTGTATCAACTTCCTGCTCCTCTTTAATTAACTTTTATTTTAATATGAATATCTGAAAATTTCTAATTTTCAGTTTTCACTTTATTATTTACGATTTTCCATAGATTTGAAATCTTCAATAAATTTTCTATTATATAAAAATAGGAGAATTCAAGCAGTATTAATACTGGCTTAATTTCCCCTGATTTAATTTAAATTAATATTATTCTTGAATCTTTTTTATTTCATGTTTCATAGATTTTATTACTCAATTTAATTTATTTCTTACACCCTTTTAGTTCAAATGTGATTCACTTTAAATGTTTTTCACATCATTTTGCAATTTTGTAGCTTTTATAACATTGTTCATAAGCATTGCTATTGTCATAGGGCCAACTCCGCCAGGAACTGGAGTAATGTATGATGCTTTATTTTTTACGTTTTCAAAATCGACATCCCCTTTTAATTTTCCATTTTCATCTCTATTCATTCCTACATCTATTACAACAGCACCGTCTTTTACCATATCTTCTGTTACCATATTTAATTTTCCAACTGCACTAATAAGAATATCTGCATTTTTTGTGATACTTGATAGATTTTTAGTTTTTGAGTGACAAATTGTAACAGTTGCATTTTTATTTAGTAGACAGTGTGAAAGTGGTTTTCCTACAATGTTGCTTCTTCCTATTACTACAGCATGTTTTCCTTCTACTGGTATATTATAATGTTCAAGCATTTTTATTATTCCATAATGAGTACAAGAAACAAATGTGTCTTGTCCAATCATCAATTTTCCAACATTTACAGGATTAAATCCGTCTACATCCTTTAAAGGACTTATTCTCTCAAATGCCTCTTGAATATTAAGTCCTTTTGGAATAGGGCTTTGAAGTAATATTCCATTTATATCTTTTCTTTTATTTAATTCGTCAATAACTCCAAGAAGTTCATCCATAGTTGTATTTGTATCAAGAAGTATTTCTTCATACTCAACTCCTACTTCTTCGCAAGCTTTGCTTTTGTTTCTTACATAAATTTTAGAAGCATTATCATCTCCAACAAGAATAACCGCAAGTTTTGCTTTTATTCCTCGCTGTTTAAGCAATTTATTTTCTTCTTTAAGCTCTTCTCTAACTTTTTTTGCCAATTCTTTACCATCAATTAATTGATACATCTTATACTTCCTCTTCCACTGTTAATTTTGCATAATACTTTTCGTTAAATTCCTCGTCATATTGAATGTCTCCAAATATTTCTGGCATTTGTTCTTTAAAGTATTTTAAAAGTGGTATAAGAATCTGTCTTATTGCAGGGTGTACATTCTTCGTTGTTCTTAATGATAATATATGTTTCCATTCTCTTATGTTTGCTGTCATTGTGTATTCTGCTGCTGTTGAGTGTGGAAGTAATTCTCTACACATGTCGTTTGTTGCACCAAGTTCTTTCATTTTCATATATGCCTCTTCAACATCTGCAATTCCTTTTTTCCATGTTTCATATACTTGCTCGTCCTCTATATATGCCGGATTTATAACTGCAATTTCATTTCCGTACTTGTCTTTATCATAGCTACAATATCTTGTAGATTCAACAGAGAAACTTGCAAATCTATGTCTTGTTAAATCTTTATAAGTTCCTATATCTCCATATATTCTTACTGTAACTTTCTCATGTTCTAGTACAGACTCATGTCCTCTATTAAGGCAATTTTTTAGTAAATTCTTGTAACTATCTTCTGTTATATTTCCTTCAGAACGATAGCAGGTTCTACAAGCTCTTTCAATTCTTTTCATAATTTTTACGCCGTCAATTTTTTCGACTTTGATCCATGGTTCAACTATTCTCATGTTATTTATCCTTTCTTTTGCTTATTATTTTAGCCATTTTATCTTTAAAATAAAATGGCTATTTATCTCTATATATAATGTTCTACATTCAATGCAATTTTCCCTTTTTTTGTTTCACCTAAAATTTCAAAAATTTCAAATTTTCCTTTTCCTCTTATAACAATAACATCTTTTTCATTTATCATTTTTGAGTTTCTGGTCTCTGTTTCATAATTTACCATAACTCTTTGATTTTCTAATATTTTTGTTGCTTCATTTCTTGAACAGTTTGCAAGTTCTGAAACAATATTATCAAGCCTTAAAGAAGAAACTGTAATTCTTTTTTCCTCTTTTTTTATATCAGGCTTTCTAATTTCAGAAATATTTAATTGTTCTATTTTAGCTTTTGAGAATCTCGTAAGTTGTTGTAAATTGTTCAAAATATATTTTGAAATTTCGTTACTGCAGACTACATCGGCACCATCTTCAAATACCAATATGTCTCCGATTTTTTCTCTTTTAATTCCAAGTTTCATAATTCCACTTAAATAATCTCTATGACTATAAGTTCCTTTTAATTCATTTGGAAGAGTAATCCTTATTAGGCAAACTAATGTCGAAAAATTGAATCTATTATTTAGAAAAATTTCTTCACATTTATCAGGATATATTATTAACATTGCCTTTTCTAGTTCCTCACAAGGCAAGTAATAAATATAGTTTTTTTCCTTTTCAATATTCAAAATTTCTCTACTTATATTTTGTTCATGCATACTTAAAAAATCTGTGTTAGTAATTTGATTTTTTGTTTTTGCAATCTTTATTTTGTCTAAAATTTTTGCTACAAATAATTTATCATCTTCATTTACATATTTGTTTATAATAGTTGATTTTTCCATTTATTTTCCTGTTTCTTTTTTATTCATCCAGTCCTTACCATCAACAAATCTTGCTACAAGCATTGATGCTGCTGAATCTCCAACAGAGTTTAAAACTGTTGCAGGAGCATCTATTACAGTTGCAATCATTGTAAGGATTGGTAATGCTGCTACTGGATAGCCCATCATTGAAATAATCATCATTTCTGATATTGTTCCACCACCAATTGGAACAGCTGTTACAAGTAAATTTGCAACCAAAGCAACTCCAATTACTTGGAATATACTTGCATTTGTTCCAAATAGGCATACTAAAAACATTATTTTAAATACAGAACCAATTATTGATCCATCCTTGTGGAAACTTGTTCCTAATGGTACTGTTGTTTCTGCTATATCATCTGATACACCAATTTTCTTAGCGGCTTCTGTGTTTGCAGGTATTGCTGCTGCAGATGAACATGTTGCCAATGCAACTGCTGTTGGTGTAATTATATTCTTCCAGAAAGTAATTAATCCTTTTTTTCCACCAGCGATAAAGGCATAAACAGAGTACATAACTATGTAAAATACTATTGAAACCAAAGTATAAATTATGAATGTTTTTGCATATCCAACTGCTATTGCACTTCCATAAGTTCCAACTAGAACAGCAAAATAGCAACCAAGTCCGATTGGTGAATAGTAAGATATAAGCTGTACAAATTTAAGAGTTACTTCATAAGCTGACTCTAAAGTTTTTTGTATTGCTTCTCCTTTTTCTCCAGCCATTTTTATTGCTACACCGAATAAAATTGAGAAAACAACTAGTGGCAATATATTGTCTTTTGAAAGTAATTTGCTGAAATCGGTTACAGTAAGAGCACTAACAGTTCTATCTAATATAGTTGGCTCTTTCTCGTCTGTTTCAGTAGAGCTTGTTTCCCCACTATCTTCTTCTAATGATGCTCTTATTTGAGCTCCATCTTCTGTATTAACTAATTTAAAAGAATAAGTTGATACAATTCCTACTAAAACTGAAATTAATGACATTACAACAAAAGTTGCAATTATAGTAATCATTATTTTTCCAATTCTTTTAGGTTGTTTAATTCTTGATATTGATGTGGTAATACTTAAGAATACTAATGGAACTATTGTAACAAATAATAAATTTAAGAAGATGTCCCCAAAGGGTTTTAAGACAGCTGCATTTTCTTTTAAAGCCATTCCTAATATGGCACCAATTATTATCGCAGCTAAAAGTATAATAACTGATTTGTAAGTTTTTAAAATATTTTTCATAATACTTTCTCCTTATAAAAAGAAGCGTTGTTAAGGAAATATAATTATATCTCCTAATTCGCGTATATTATATACTTATTTAAATAATATTGCAATAGGTAAAATTTATGAATTTTTATTTTCAAATTATTTTTATAACATATTGTTACGGGCTCCTCACATCATTTTTCAGCATTTTTTCGTTTCTTGACATATAACTTTCTTGAATTTATAGTACCTTCAGCATATAATACTTTTTTAATTTAAAATTTTTTCTTTTTCTACTAGATTTTTTCTTTTTTATGTGCTATTATAATAACAGTTTTCATTTTTTATTTTGGGATGTCGCCAAGCGGTAAGGCCTCGGACTCTGACTCCGATATGCGTGTGTTCGAATCACACCATCCCAACCAAACGTATTTTTTAAAACCAGAGCACTCAAGCCTCTGGTTTTGTTTATTTTATTTTTTCATTGATATTCCCGTATTTTTTTCCTTATGATGTCAATAATATTATTAGAATTTGTATATATTGAAAGGATGATTATATGAAAGATTATTTAGGAATTAAAAGTGTTTCTGCATTGGAGGTTTTAGATTCACGTGGTAATCCAACAGTGCAAGTTGAAGTTGTTACTGAAGGCGGTTTTTCTGGAGTTGCAATCGTTCCATCAGGAGCCTCAACAGGAAGTTTTGAGGCTGTTGAATTAAGAGATTCAGATGAAAAAAGATATTCTGGTAAAGGAGTTCAAGAAGCTGTTAATAATGTAAATACCAAGATTGCAAAAAAATTGTTAGATATGAATGTATATTCACAACGAAGTATTGATTATGCCCTTATTAAATTAGACGGTTCACAAAACAAATCTACTCTTGGTGCAAATGCAACCTTAGGTGTTTCTCTTGCCTGCTGCAAGGCTGCAGCTAATTCTCTTGGATTACCTTTATATTCTTATATTGGCGGAGTTAATGCACACACATTGCCAACTCCAATGATGAACATTTTAAACGGTGGAAAGCATTCAGATAATAATTTAAGTATACAAGAATTTATGATTGTTCCAGTCGGAGGTAAAACCTTTTCCAAGAAATTAGAAATGGGAGTTACCATTTATCAGAATTTAAAGAAATTGCTAAAGTCTAAAAATTTATCAACTGCTGTTGGAGATGAAGGTGGTTTTGCCCCTAACCTACAAAGCAATGAAGAAGCACTGGATTTAATAGTAGAAGCAATAAAAATCTCTAATTATAAATTAAAAACGGATATTGCAATAGCACTTGATATTGCTGGAACAGAAATGTTTGATGAAGCAAAAAAGCAAAACAAAGATGGATATTTATTTTGGAAAACTAATGAGTTCAAAACAAAAGAAGAAATGATAAATTATATTTGCGATTTATGTTTAAATTATCCTATTATTTCTGTTGAAGATGGGCTCGCCGAAGAAGATTGGGAATCTTGGGTAGAACTCACAAAAAGAGTAGGAAATCAAATTCAGCTAGTTGGAGACGATCTTTTTGTTACAAATGTTGCAAGATTGAAAAAAGGAATCGATAAAGGGGCTGGAAATTGTATATTAATAAAACCAAATCAAATAGGAACATTAACTGAAACACTTGATGCAATTGAGCTTGCAAAATCTAATTGTTACAACACCATTGTCTCTCATCGTTCTGGTGAAACCGAGGACACAATAATTTCAGACATTGCCGTAGCAACAAATAGTTCTTTAATAAAAGCTGGAGCTCCATGTAGAACAGATAGAATTGCAAAATACAACAGATTATTGAATATAGAAAATGAAATAAATGAGTAAAAAAAATCAATTAAATAAACTCATACAAAACTCTAAATTGATTGAATACAATTAGTAGTAATAGCAAAAAGACCTCACCTTGACGGTGAAGTCTTCTTGCTTACTGGTAGTACTGACATTACGCTGCAACTTCATACAACAACCAATTGTTGTCGTGGCTTCCCACTAGGGTAAACCCGGATTCATTGAGCATTCTCAGCATCTTGCTGCACAGTTCAGAGTAGTCTTCCTTGTCTGGAACAATCCAGTACTTTTCTTCGACTTTGACAAGTCTGAACTTATCGTTCAAGCCTATCTGGATGTGTGGATTTGCCTTTTTTTCGGAGATTTGCCTGCTCATTTCAACACTAATTTCGTTGAAAATAACAATCATCTTCTCCCGAAGTTCAGCATTTCTCATCTGCTCCTTCTCAAACCTGCTCAGCTTTTCCAGCATAACATTCTCCCTCCCATAAAATTATTTTCGGAGGTGTTCCTCTCGAAAGCACCGTGCGTGTCGAAAGGATAAACCTAGTTCATGACAAATTCTAGCACAAACATACAAAAAACACAAGTATTCGACAAACTTTTTTATTTGACTAACAATTTTTTAACTTGTAACTTATCTATAAAAATGTTCCAAATTTTAGTTTAATATTTTCAATTTAATAACTTTTACCCAATTATATTGTCTATTTCTTTTTTCATTCCCATTAGTACATCACAGCTGTTGTCAAATTGTTTTTGTTCTTCTGCTGTTAGTGGAAGATTTAGAAGTTCTTGAACACCATTATTTCCAATTATTGCAGGAACTCCGATATATATTCCTTCGTGTCCATATTCTCCTTCAAGTTTTGTAGAAACAGTTAGTATCTCTTTTCCATTGTTTAATATTGTTCTTACTAATTTAGCAAGTCCCATTCCTATTCCATAATATGTGGCTCTTTTCTTTTCTATTATTTCATAAGCTGATTGTTGTACTTCTGTGTAGATGTCTGATAATATATTTTCGTTTTCTCCTCTTTCTTTAAGGATATCTAATAATTTTTTACAACCTACATAGCTGTGTGTCCATGGCACAAATGAAGAGTCTCCGTGTTCTCCCATTATATATGCATGTATATTTTTGCTTGATACATTTAGTCTTTCACCTATTAAATAACGTAATCTAGCAGTGTCTAATACAGTTCCAGAGCCTATTACTTTATTCTTTGGAAATCCGGAAACTTTTTGAACAACATAAGACATTAAGTCTACTGGATTTGATGCAATAACAAATATTCCATTGAATCCTGATTTTACAACATTTTCTGTTATTTCTTTCATTATTTTTGCATTTGCAGATGCAAGTTCTAATCTTGTTTGTCCAGGTTTCTGATTCAACCCAGCTGTTATTACTACTATGTCTGCATTTTTGCATTCATCGTAATCCCCTGCTTTTATGTCCATTTTTCCTGATGCATAAGGGACTCCATGATTAAGATCCATTGCCTCACCTTCTGCCTTGTCTTTTAATACATCTATTAAAACTAATTCATTTATTCCTCCTTGGTTTTCTAAAGCATAAGCCATGCTCATTCCAACCATTCCAGTTCCCACTAACACTAATTTTCTACTTTCTATCATAATTTATTACCTCACTTTATTTTTTTATAAATAAATACACAAAGGTATTATAACATTTGTGTATTTATTATCTCTTTTTTACTCGTTGTTAATAAGTTCCTTTATTAATTCATATTTTACTAATTTCACATTATATAATAAATTATTTTATTAACTAACTCGAATTATAATATCATTTTTTATTTGTTATCATTTTTATACTTTACAGTGTAAATTCCAAGTCCAACAATTGCCATAATTATAATTGTTGATATTACAACTGAAACTGCATCTCCTGTTTGAGGAATTGGATCCGGTGCTGTTGTGTTATCTGGAATTTTATTCTCAGGTGTTGGAGCTGGTTTTTCCTTCTTTAACATTATTGAAGGAGATACGTCAGATGTTACTGTATTATCTTTTCCATCTGTTCCCGTATATTTTACATCAACTTTTTCGTTTGTTGGTGTTTCAACATTTATTATTTTTTCATCAAAGTTTTCTTTTAATTTTAACTTGTATTTGAAAGATGCTGTTTTACCAGCCTCTAATGTTCCAATTGTCCATGTTATACTGTTGTTTTCTGTATTAACTGTTGCTGTTACAGTTCCAATGTTTTCTTTTTCGAATATTTCGAAATCATAGTTTGCAATTATATCGGCTGGAAAATAATCAACTACAACAATGTCTTTTATTTCATTTTTTACTATTGTAACAACGTTTTCATAAACTTTATTTGTGATTATGTCTGTTACATTTTCATCTGTTACATAGTAGAATGGTCCATAGTTTGGTGCTGTTGATGTTCCAAATATATCTTCTGCTAAGTCTTTATATGTTTTTCCTGCAGCATCGCTTGCCATTGTTCCATCAGGATCTGGTTGATAAGTTGAGTTTACACCTGTCATAACAGTTATTAAATTTAAATTTGAATCTTTTAAAGATTGAATTGTGCTCTTTGTTTTTGTTGTAACTTCTCCACCATAAGTCATTGTTGGTCCTCCAACTGCTGTGTTTGGAACACCATCTGTTAGAAGTATTACATATTTATTTAAATTTGTATCTGTGCTGAAATTTGCTCTTGCAACTTGAAGACCAGCATCTATATCTGTTCTGTCTCCGTTTGCCTCTATAGAGTCTATAGCTGAAGAAATTGCTGTTACATCACTTGTTGGTGCAATTACTAAAGATGCATCTTCTAAAGTTCCTTCTTTTGCAATTTCTGTACTTGTTGAAAATCTTACAACACCTATTTTAGAAGTGCTTTGATTTGTAAGTATTTTGCTAGCCAATGTTTTTGCAGCTTCAAAAACTGTTTCTTTTCTTGTTTTTCCATCTGCTAGTGTGTTAGCTGTCATACTCTTTGAATTATCTATTACTAGAAATATTTCAGAAGGTTTTACATTTTCTTCTTCACTCTTTAAATTTGTTACATCTACTTGTAGTGTAACATCTTTGTTTTCATTGCTTACGTCTATTAGTTTTTTTACTAATTTTCCGTCTTCGCCCATTTTTATTTCACAAACATTATCTTTTACTTTTACAAGAGTAACGTCTTCATTTGCAGCATAAGCAACACTTGTTGCAAATATTGTGATTACGGCCATTATTATCGCCAAAATTTTTACTTTTTTGTTCATAAATTTCATCCTTTCGTTTTAATTTTACATTATATATTCTAATACTAAAGTTACTTTTTTTCAAGATAATTTTGAACTTTTTATTGCATATTTTTATTTCAAAGGTTAGCACTAAAATACAATGCCTCCACCATAGTCATAAACTTCTAATCCTTTGAAGTCTATGAGTTCTAAGTTATGTTTTCTCAAATGATTTGTTATTTTTCCCTTAGACTCTAATTTTTCAATGTCTCCAAATAAAACAAATTTATTATCAAACACAAAGCTGGCTCCTCCTATGAACCCCTGCATATTCGTTGGCGTTCCGTCTTTGTTTAAAAGTTTTATATTGTGTTCCTCGATTAAGCAAGCTTCTACTCCCTTATTCTTTAATTTTTCGTAAATTTCTTTATCTCCGGTTATACAAGAATTAGGGCCAGTTACAGCTATAGAGCATTTTGTATAGCCTTGTTTTACAATTATATTTGGATTTATTGTGTTATCTGTGTATTTACTTCCAATTATATTTTCTCCTATCTGGCAAGCATTATACCTAATATCTTCGGGATATTTGGATTTCACCTCAGAATTTCCCAATATAAAACTATTTTTTATAATCGGACTATTGGGTGCACAAATTATTTTATCTTTTACACTGCAATAAAATATATCGCTGTGTCCTGAAATCTCGTCATACACACAATTAGACAAAGGTATTTTTATAATATAAAAATACCTTGCTAAAAAATCATATTCAATTTTTCTTATTCTTTCATCAATTAAAAGATTTTTTACTATTTCATTTGAAGTTTGCAATAGCTTTTCTTTCCTTTTCTTAATATTACTTCTTTTTCTAATAAGTCTTTTGACAATTTTAGCCCAATGTCAGATACTTTCTCATCATTTAAAGTTATTCCACCTTGAGCAATTAATGTTTTAGCTTGTCCTTTTGAGCTTGCAAATCCAGCAGTAATTATTGCATCTAAAATTGAAGAATCTTCTTCAACTTCTACAGTTGGCATATTCTCTGTATTTCCTTTTCCTTCAAACAATGCCTTTGCAGCTTCTTGTGCCTTTTTCGCATTTTCTTCTCCGTGAACAAGTTTTGTTATTTCATAAGCTGCGACTTTCTTTGCCTCGTTAATTTTTTCACCTTCAACATGAGTTAATTTTTCTATTTCTTCAACTGGCAAGAATGTAAGCATCTTCATAACATTTTCAACTTCACTGTCGTCTATATTTCTCCAGTATTGATAGAATTCATATGGAGATGTTTTTTCCGGATCAAGCCATAATGCTCCTTTTTCTGTTTTTCCCATCTTCTTGCCTTCTTTTGTTGTAAGAAGCTTAAATGTCAAACCAAATGAATCATCATGTCCAACTTTTCTTATTAGATTTACTCCTCCAATTATGTTAGACCATTGATCATTTCCACCCATTTCTAGTTTACAGCCGTACTTATTGTATAAGTGTAGGAAGTCATAAGATTGCATTAGCATATATCCCATTTCAAAGAATGTTAATCCTGTTTCCATTCTATTTTTGTAACAATCTGCTGCAAGCATTTTGTTTACTGAGAACAAAGATCCAATGTTTCTCATGAATTCTACATATTTTAAGTCTAATAGCCAATCTGCATTATTTACAACAATCGCAGCATTTTCCCCTTCAAAGCTAACAAATTTTTCTAGTTGCTTTTTGCAACATTCTACGTTGTGATTTATTTCTTCTCTAGACATCATTCTTCTCATATCAGTTTTTCCTGATGGATCGCCTATTGTTACAGTTCCACCTCCAACTAATATTATTGGTCTATGTCCTGCTTTTTGCATATATGATGCAACCATCATTGAAACAAAGTGTCCTACATGTAAGCTGTCTGCTGTTGGATCAAATCCAATATAGAAAGGAACACACTTTTCCTTTTTAAATAATTCTCTTAGGTTTTCTTCGTCTGTTATTTGTTCTATGTAACCTCTTGATTCAAGTACATCTAATATATCCATTTTATCATTCCCCGTATAATATATTTGCAATCAATTTTATTTGTCTTATTTACATTAAATAAATGAATGCATAAGAAAAATTTAATGTAGTCCAATTTGTTAATCTCTCTTTGTTTTTATGTTTAGATTATAGCATTTGAATGCTCAAAAATCAATATTTCATTCTACATGTTTGTAGCTCGTATTATTTTCATTTAACTTTTCGCTTGATATAGCATAATTTATTTTACATATTATTAAGTAGTTTTTTCATATCTTCTCTTGTAAATTCATATTTTTTATCGCAAAAATTACATGCTATTTCTATTTTTTCTTCTTCATCTATTATTTTTTGCAATTCTTCTTTTCCTATTGCAATTAAACCTTTTTCGCATTTTTCTCTTGAACAATTACATTTATATTCAGGGTTAATTTCAGCAAGCACTTTCAAATTGTTATCTCCAGTTACTTCCTTAGCAATTTCTTCTAGTGTTTTTTGTTCATCTAGCATCTTACTTACTGGATCAATCTTTCCAACTTGTTCTTCTATTTTGCTTATTATTTCATCTGTCGCATCAGGCATTAAAGATAATTTGTATCCTCCTGCAGATCTTATTCCATTTTTGTCTACTAAAACTCCTAGTGCTATTACGCTTGGTGTTTGCTCAGATGTTGCAAAATAATTTGTAAAATCTTCTGCAATTTCACCACTCACAATAGGAGTCATTCCAACATAAGGCTTTCCTATTCCTAAATCTTTTATTATGTATAACATTCCATGTTTACCAACGGCTGTTCCTACATCTAATTTGCCATTATTTTCATTAAGTGGTAAATCTAGTTTTGGGTTTGCAACATAACCTTTTACATTTCCATTGCTTTCTCCAACTGCTGTCAACATTCCAAGTGGTCCATCTCCTTTAATTTGATTCGTAATTGAACCTTTTTCTTCTTTAGTTTCATATCCCATTATGCTTGTAATAGTTAGAAGTCTGCCTAATGCAGCTGATGCTGTTGGGCTTAAATCGTGTAACTTTCTTGCTTCTTCTACCATATCTGTTGAAGAAATACATTTTATGCTTACCTTTCCATCATAAGCCAAACAATCTATTAATCTATCTTTCATAATTTTCTGTTTAATCAATTTGCATATTTATTATATCCGTAGTTTGTGAATGTATTTAATATACAAAATTGACTAATTCCTTTCTTTTTTATTTATTAGTCTAAATACCTAGTATATACTTATTGTAATTTTTATTTTCTTTGCTTTATGTTTTTGTATTCACTACTTATTTCAATTATTGAATCTTTGTAAATTTTGCAACAAAGAATCCCTCCATGTCTTTTGAAGGTAATATTCTTATTGCCTTTCCAACGTTTTTATCAAATCCATTGCTAAATGCAGGCACAGCCTGTTTTATGTCTAAATCTATTCTTTCTTGTTTTACATTAAAATTGTTTAATGCCCAATCAATTATTTGTTCATTTTCTAATTTATTTAATGTACAAGTAGAATACACCAGTGTTCCTCCTGGTTTTAAAGCTTCATAAGCACTCTTAAATAGTTTTTTCTGAGTCTTTACAAGTTCGTTTACAGTTTTCATAGACCATTGCTTATAACTTTGTACGTTATAAATTGTAAATCTTCCCTCTCCACTGCATGGAGCATCTAATAAAACTTTATCAAACTGTTCTTTGTAATTTTCTCCTATTTTTTCTCCTCTTCCATTTACTACTTCGACTATATCCGCTCCTTGCATCTCAACATTATATTTTAATCTTTCACATCTTAATTTATCTAGTTCATTCGCAAGTATATAGCCTTTGCCATTCATAATTGAAGCCATTTCAGTAGTTTTTCCTCCTGGTGCCGCAGTTAAATCTAGTATTCTATCTCCTTCTGCTGGAGCAAGAACAAGAGGCGGAATCATACTTGGTAAGCTCTGCAAATATATTTTTCCTTCTTTATAAATTTCTAACTTTTGCAGATCTTTTTCATTTGCATTTTTTATAACAAGTGCATCTTTATACCATAAAACTCTGTCAAACTTTATGTTTATATCTTTAAAATATTTCATTAAATCTTGTATATTATATTTTAAATTATTAACTCTTAATGTTGTGAAACGTTTCTCTGCTATTCCTCTTAGAATATTGTCCACCGTGCCTGGTGAAAACATTTCATAGAGGTTGTCCATAAATTCTTCAGGCAACTTATTTTTTATTTGTGTTATCGATACCATTAAAAATCCTTTCCATTGTTTTAAATCTGTTTTTCAAAATTGCCTTACTATTATAGCACAAACTTTTCGCTTTTAAAATAGTTTTACAGTCAATATCTGTTGTTTTATGGAATTTTTTGTGATATAATCGTTTCATATTCGTTGCCATAGCGAATTATAATAAGTATGGCATGTATTTTTTCGTTTTCTTAATTAAGAAAGGAGAATCAGAATGGATAAGCGTATCGAGTCCGTCAATTTCCAGGAGCTTAGCTCTGTTGGTACGAACTACCTTCACAAGCTCATGGAACTGCGTTCAGTTCAGCATGATCAAAACGCCTCGCCTGAGGAGAAAGAGAAAACTCTTGTGTTTGCCTGGATTATCAGCAACATGACAATACGGTTTGTTTCACTTCACAGCAAAGACAACGTTGTGCTCACGGTGAACATCTTGGCTCAAGGCCCAACGGCCGCCCCTTATCTTTCCTGCGGGGATCACAGCTATTATCTGCCCCGCTATATCTACAACGAATGTCAGCTTATAGACATACTTCAGTCTATCGCTCAAGAAACCGAGGGTGTTCTCCACTTTGAGTCCAACTTCAATATGGACCATCAAGTTCGCTGTGCATGTTGCACTCGTAGGAATTGTAGCAATTACTATCAGCTGAAGAGCATCAAGATTTCTTTCAATATTTAAAGGATTTCCAAGTAGATTAACAAACAGTGCCTGTACACGGATTTTACTCCGAGTATGGGCACTGTTTGCTATAGATATTTCTTAACATTTATATTTATGTTTTAATTTTTCAGTATTACTTTTTTATATTTATGATTCATGTCGTTTATTTTTCTATCTTTTTTAATTCAACATTTCTTTTTATCTTTGATGTAGTTGTTTTTTCCATTGGTTCAGTAGTTACAATTACTTTTTTTACATGTTTATAATTTGCTAGATTTGTATTCACTTTTTTCTTTATATCCTTCATGATTCTTTCTTGAATTTGCTTTTCGTCTTTTACATCTATGTCGTTGTACTCTTTTTGAAGTTCTTTTTCATCATATACCACCTTAGCTTCTAGCAATGTATCTGTTTTACTATTATTTCTTGCAAACACCATACTTTCCAAAACATAAGGTATCTTATTTATAAAGCCTTCTATTTCATTCGGATAAACATTTTTTCCATTTTTCAATACTATAATATCGCTCTTTCTGCCAGTTAAATGTAAGAATCCATCTTCGTCAAAATATCCATAATCGCCAGTTCTAAACCAGCCTTCTTTGTCTATTGCCTTATTTGTTAATTCTTCATTTTCGTAGTACCCTAGCATAATGCTGGCACCCTTTGCACAAATTTCTCCTGTTCCTTCTTCATTTTTGTCTACAATTTTCATTTCAAGAGCAGGAAAACAAATTCCTACGGTTCCTGCCTTATGATATTTATCTGTTTCCGCTGTTAATATTGGTGAAGTCTCTGTTAGTCCATACCCTTGAACAGAGTCTATTCCAATATTGTAATATCCCTGAATTGTTTCTTTTTCCATTTGAGCCGCACCATAATAAATTATTCTAATATGCTCTCCCAAATTTTCTCTTACCTTTTTAAATATCTTCTTTCTTGCATCTATATGCATTTTCATCAAGAAATTAGAAATTTTTACTCCTTTTTCAAATGTTTCTTTTTGTCCTGAATCTTCTATTCCTTTCTTTATCTTTTTATAAATTGCCTCCAAAAGTGCTGGCACAGCTACTATAATTGTTACATCATACTCTTTTAAGTTCTGAGCATAATACTTAAGTCCATCACAAAAAGCTATACAAACACCGCTATAAAATCCATACAAGAAAGAAATCGTACATTCAAAAGTATGGTGTAATGGTAAAATTGAAAGGATTGTATCTGTGTCGTACATTTTTGAGTATGTAGCCATATCTTCAATATTCACACAAATATTTTTCTGAGAAAGCATTACGCCTTTCGCCTCCGCAGTCGTACCAGATGTAAATAATAAAATAGACATTTTATTTTCATCAATTTCTACTTTGTCATACTTTTTGTCACCCTTGTCTAGCAACTTCTTACCATTTTCTTTCACATCATGCCAATACTCTACATCTTTATCATCAATTTTATCCATGCATATTATCGTTTTTAAGTTATTGCCTTCTGATTCCTTCATACTCTTTATTGCTGATAAATACTTTTCATCACAGACTACCGTATCAGCCCCGCTTCTTCTTATTAAATTTTCTATTTCTCTATCTGGTAGTAGTTTGTCAAGTGGCACAATTATTAGTCCTGAGGTAGTTGTTCCTAAATATGTAACACACCATTCATATCTATTCTTTCCAATAACGGCAATCTTCTTTGCTCCCCTGTTTAGCATCTCTGTTCCAAAAGCTTTAATATCCATTCCCGCTTCAGCATAAGTCTTTTTTATTATCTCTTTATCAGATGGTTTATTTTTATATTTGTATGCAATATGTTCCGCATAATGTTCTACACTATATGATACTAATTCTCTAAAGTTGTTAATTCTTCTAGACTTATATACTCTTCTATCTTTCACCTTTGAATTTCTAGCTTCTTCAATCTCTTGATTTGTATAAATCATATTAACCCTCCAAAATTTTATTTATAAACTTTTTCAGATTATATCATAAAAAATAAAAAAAGAATAGAATAATTGTTAATTTATACCATCCTTTTTACTTTGTGTTATACTGTTCCATATTAAATGCTTTCTTAATCTATAATAAGTATGTTAACGGAAATACTTCAGTTAGTCTATTCTTTTTTATTTTTTCCTTGAATAATGATAATGGCATTACCATCTATTATATTCATTAATTCTTGCATCGTTTTTTTATCTATTGCCACACAGCCAGAAGTTGCCTTGCTATTACTACAATGTAAAAACACAGCACTTCCTTTGCCTTTTTCATTTTCAGGGTTTGACTTTATTTCAATTGCATACTCATACTCATTTGGATATTCAATTAAATGTTCTGCACTTTTCCAATCTTTTTTTTTATTTCTAGAATCAACAAGTTGGTTATAATATTTTGAATTTACGTCGTCCACCCAATATAAATATTTATTTATTTTTTTATACTCAATTTTATTATTATCTATTGTTGCATTCATTCCAAAGGCAATTCCTAAATAAAATATTCCCTCAGGAGTTTTTTTATCTCCTTCTTTTTTATCTAGTGCAATACCATTTTGCCCTATATAAGTCATTGTTTCTAATATTTTTACGTATTTCTGATTCTGTTTTTTATAGAGTTCAAATTTTGCTTTATCTTTTATATCAAGCTGATTTACTAATATAATGTAATTTACTTTAATAAAAACTCCTCCTATAAGTTGATTAATTTTTGATCTATTTATTCAGCAAATAAACTGATATATTTAAATATGAAGCAAATAAAATCCATAGCAAATACGGAATTTGTAATAATCCTGCGAGTTTATTTTTCTTATAAAATTCAATTATCATGAAAATTACTAATATTGCAAGTGCTATAATCCATATAAAAGCAAACAGTCTCCATTTTAATAAAAAAAATATTATTGACCAAAGTCCATTAAATATAAGCTGATTATAGTAAATAATCTCTGTTTTTGCATTTAGTAATTCTCTATCAGCTAATATTCCATAAGAAATTCCCATTAAAACATATAAAATCGTCCATACTATTGGAAATATAATACTTGGAGGCGACAATGGTGGTTGCTTTAGCTGATTGTAATCTATGGATTTAGATATTATTAGCCCCACTACGCCTCCCAGAATTACGGGTATTAGTATTGCTTTAGCATAAGTTTTGAATTTTTCCTTCATATAAATTTTCTTCTCCCTATAAAATATATAATTCTTTTATATTATTATATTGAGAATTTTTTATTATATTCGTTTTATAAATCATCTTCATCAATTAGCGGAATAATATCTATTCCGGTTTAATATCCACATTCATAAATCTTTCCCTCCAATACTATTTCTTGCCGTTCCATTCATCTAAAAATTCTTGCAAATATCCCTCTAAATATCTATGTCTTTCTTGTGCTATAGCTTTTGCAGTAGCGGTATTCATTAGATCTTTTATTTTCAATAGTTTGTCGTAAAAATGACTAATTGAAGTCCTCGAACCATTTTGCTTATATTCTTCTTCATTCACATATTCATTTTCATTAGAATCATATATTAGTTTTCCTTTCTTTCCACCATAGGCAAAGGTTCTTGCAATTCCGATTGCACCAATAGCATCTAATCTATCTGCATCTTGCGCTATTTTTCCTTCTATTGAAAGTTCTTTTTGTTCCGCGATATTAGCACTAAATCCCAAATTAGCACAACTATATATTATGTTTTCAATATCATTTTTAGGAATATAATTGTATACTTGTAATTCTTTTAATGTTTCTTCTAATCCTTCTTCGATTTTTCCATTGTAAAACTTGTGGTCATATAAATCGTGCATTAAAACAATTAATGTTATTATAAATTCATCTGCATTCTCTTTTTTATTGATTAGCATCGCATTGTTATATACTCTTTGAATATGCCACCAATCGTGTCCTGTCGAATCATTATTGCATTTATTCTTTACATATTCTTTCACTACACTTATTATTTCTTCTTTATTCATATTATCGCTCCTTTCTTAATTTTATAATATATTTTTTTCGTGATATAGATTTTTATATCACAATTTTTTTCATTTTTTCGTGATATAAAATTATATTTTGCCTCCATATTTTTAATATTAATTCAGTTAATAAACCTGTTAATTTTTATTTCTTAATATTAAGTACTGCAACGCTCTCCACATGCTTACTAAAAGGGAACATATCTACTGGCTGTATCCTTTGAACTTCATATTCATCTTCCATTTTTGCAATGTCCCTTACCATAGTTGCCGGATTGCAACTTACATACACAAATTTCTTGATTTTCAACTTTAATATGTTTTGTATTGTTTTATCATCCAGTCCTTTTCTTGGTGGATCCACTATTATTACAGTTGGCATTATTTTTTTCTTGTTTATTAATTCATCGAATGCGAATTCTACATCTCCGCAGATAAATTCTGCATTTTGAACATTGTTTATTTTAGCATTTTCTTTTGCATCTTCTATAGCCTGTTCTACGATTTCTATTCCATATACCTGTTTTACTTTTTTTGATGCAAATATTCCTATTGTTCCAATTCCACAGTACAAGTCAAACAATGTGTCTTCTTGGCTTAGCTGAGCTGCTTCTATTGCTGTGTTATAAAGTATTTCTGCCTGTACAGGATTTACCTGATAGAATGACATTGGTGATATTTTGAATTTGTACTCTCCTAGAATATCTTCTATGTATCCTTCTCCATATAAATTTATATTTTTGTTTCCTAATATTACGTTTGTATTTTTGTTATTTATATTTTTAACAATTGTTTTTATTTCTGGGAATTCTTGTTTCAACATTTCTACAAGGTTTTCCAGCTTTTCACTTTCAGATTTGGAATTTGAACTATTGTATTTCTCTTTTATTTCATCTTTTTCATTTAATACCAGTATGCACATTACTTGATTTGTTTTTATTCCAACTTTTATTACTACATGTCTAAATAATCCTTCTTGAGTTTGTTCATTATATACTGTAAAATTATTTTCTTTTATCAATTCAACTATTCTGTTTGCTATTTTTTGTGATATTTGTGTCTGAATTAAACATTCCTTTATTGGAATTATTGTATGTGTTCTTTGAGCAAATACTCCTACTGTTGGTTCTCCTTTTTCATTTATTCCCACTGGAAACTGTGCTTTGTTTCTATAATAAAATGGATTATTCATTCCTATTGTGTTGCTTACCTGTATTTTATTTTTTAAACCTTTATTTACTAATGATTGAACAGCATTCTTTTTTAGTTCTAATGTGTACTCATATTTTACATGTCTTAAATCACAGCCACCGCATCTTTTATATGTTGCACAATCAGGTTCTACTCTTTGTTCTGAAGGCTTTAGTATTTTTATTAATTTACCATATCCATGTGATGCTAATACTTTTACTATTAGTATCTCACATGTTTCACCCTTTATAGCATTTGGTACAAATATAGTAAATCCATCTATTCTTGCAATTCCCTCTCCCTCAAAACCATTGTCTATAATTTCAACTGTGTAGGCTTCGTTTTTCTTTACAGGTAGTTCTTTCATATATAATTATTCCTTCCTCTTCGCCATCATTAAATTTTAACAGAAGAGCGATAGCATCGCTACCGCCCTCCTGCATCGTCGTTTTCACCTTTGCTTGTTTCATTGTGCAAGTCAGGCGAAAATCAAAATTGTTTTGTCAATGTCTAATAAACCACGTAAAAATCATTATGATTATTACGAGGAACATCAGCCCATCAGCCATAAGATCAACTACATCTTGTAGAACAATATTCACACCTTCAACAGAGATTGCTAAGATTATAAACAGTATGCTCCAAACAAGACTGTTGCCAAACGGATAAATTCTTGAAACTAACAAGCAAATTACAACAAGTACACTTGCGATTGATAGAATTGACCGTATAGCCAATAAAAGCTGGCGTCTGTCATTATCGTTCATGACAAAACCTCCTTCAAATTATGAAAATTTAATTTTCAAAAGTACACTTTTTTATTTTGCTGTACTTGCGAATATGTTTTATATTATACCATAAAATTCAATCTAAATCAATATTTTCGATTTATTTTACAATATTATTACATTTATATAACATTTATGTTTCACTACTGTTTAATTTTTTTTTTTATGTTATAATTTTAGTGTATTTTATATACATTATAAAAAAATAAGGAGGTTCAATTATGCAAAGACATATTGAATGTGATGTAGCCGTTGTTGGCGGTGGTGCAGCAGGTATAGCTGCAGCTATTGGAGCATCAAGAACTGGTGCTAGAACTGTTTTAATTGAAAGAAATCCATACTTTGGAGGACAAGCTACCAACTCTCAAGTTACAGCTTATTGTGGTTTCTTCACAAGAGGAGAAAATTATGATCAAGTTGTACAAGGAATCGGTGGAGAAGTTCTAAAAAAGTTAGAGGCTTATGGTACAAACATCCATCCAAGACCATCTAAATCAACTGGTAACGTTTCTGTATCTTTCAATCCAGAATACGTAAAATTGGTTATGGATCAAATGTTAAAAAAGAGTTCTGTAGAATACTTCTTACACGCTCAAATGTATGAGGTAGTAAACAATAACGGAATGATTGAGGAAATTAAATGTACAGATGATGAAGGAACATTTACAGTAAAAGCAAAAGCTTATGTTGATGCTTCTGGAAATGCTAACTTAGTTCATTTTGCTGGAATTGCTACTAACTGGGGAGATGCTGATGGAAATGTTCAACAATCTTCATTACCATTTAGAATTGACAATATCCCTGCAAGAGAAATCTTAAAGCCAGATATTGAAGCTGCTTTAAAGAAAGCCAAAGAAAATGGAATAGAAATTAAGAAAGAAACTGGATTAATAATTAAAATTCCAGACAAAACTTATGGATATTGCACTATTCCAAGTACAATAGTTCCTGCCCTTGACGCAGAAACACTTACAAAAACAGAAATGGAACTACGTTCACAAGTTCACAGCTATGCAATGGCATTCAAGAACTATTTAGACGGATTCCAAGACATGATTATCTCTTCTTCAGGACCAGCAGTTGGTATTCGTGAAGCAAGAAGAATAATCGGTGACAAAATGCTTAAAGGTGAAGAAATAATTATGGCACCAAAGAGCGATGACAGTATAGCAAGAGGAGCTTGGAGCCCAGAAATGCACAAGAGCAACACTTCTATAAAATATACTCACATTCCAGATAACGAGTACTTCTCTATTCCTTTAGGATGCCTAAAAGTTAGAGATGCTAAAAACTTATGGGCTGCTGGTAGAACAATTTCTACAGACTCATTAGCTCTTGGTTCTGTACGTGTTATGGGAACTGGATTTGCTACTGGACAAGCAGCAGGCGTAGCCGCAGCTTTAACATTAGATAATCCATCTTACGATGTAAAAGCTGTTCAAGACGAACTTGTAAAACAAGGAGCTTTAATATAGGTTTTAATGTAATTATTTTTTACTTAAAATAAATTTTATATTAAGTCTATGGTTTTATAGGCTTTTCCTCAAAAACCTAAATTTAATTAACAAAGGAATAAAATTGGAAATGATTATAATTTTGTCAGATTAAATTAATAAAAAAATATATTTTATTTATATCTTCTTAAATTTATCTTTCTTGCAAAATCTAATTCTTTCCAATTTCCTTAAAGAAAGGAAAAACAATGGAAAAAGCAAAAAAGGAAAAAAAGCCTTTAATGACAAAAAACGAAAAAGAATTTGTTAGCACAGTAATTGCTTTTATTCTTCTTATCGTTTTCTTTATAGCAACACCTCCATCTGGTCTTAGTGCCGATGGTATGAAAGTTCTTGGCGTATTCATATCTGTTTTATTCTTGTGGATAACAGTTGGAATAGGCTGGCCAAGTTTATTATGTTTAGCAGCTCTTGCCCTCGTTCCATCTCTTGGAATGAAAACGACACTGCAAAATTCGTTTGGTAACGAAACATTCGCATTTTTACTATTTACATTCATGTTTACTTATGCATTTTCTCAAACAGGATATGTTAAGAAAATAGCACTTGGATTTGTAACAAGTAAATTTGCAAGAAAATCACCTTGGAGATTTGCATTCTGCTTCTTTGCAGCAGTTCTTATAATTGGATTGTTCATGTCTCCAACAGTTCTATACTTTATAATATTACCAATTCTTGAAGAAATTTATAATGTTTTAGGATTAAAGAAAGGTGATAAATACGCAAATATGCTTATGATGGGCTTAGTATTCTGCACAAGCTTATCTTCTGGTATGACACCAATAGCACACGTATTCCCTGTTCTTTCAATGGGAGTATTTAAATCATTAACTGGATCAAGCATAAGCTATGGTCAATACATGCTTTACGCGATTCCAACAGGAATTATAATATTTGCATTAATGATGCTTGTATTTAAATTCTTAATGAGACCAAATACAAAGAAAATAAATCTAAAATCATCTCAATTCGATAAGATGAAAAAAGAAATTCCAAGTGCAACACAAGGAGAAAAAATTATTCTTGGAACATTTATTTTAGTAGTTGCATTATGGGTTCTTCCAAGTTTATTGAAAACAAGCTCAGTAAAATGGATTGCTAGTACATTTACTTGGATTAGCAAATTTGGTACAGCAATGCCACCATTAGCAGGAATTATAATCTTATCAATTCTAAAACATGATGGAAAACCATTAATAAACATTAATGAAGCAATGACAAAAGGTGTATCTTGGCCAAGTATTATAATGGCATCTGCAACGCTAGCTTTAGGTGCTGCCATGACTAACAAAGCAATAGGATTAACAACATTCTTATCAGGTTCTATTGCTCCAATTACAACTGGATTATCACCTGTACTACTAATTTTATTGTTCTCATTGTGGGCTGGATTACAATCAAATGTATCTTCTCACATGGTTACAGCACAATTAGTTCCAACACTTGCTGTTCCAGTAGCGTTAGCTTCTGGTGGTGCATTAAACGCTGCAGCTATTACAGCCGTTATTGGTTTAATCGCTGCAACAGGATCTGCTGCTCCACCTGCAATGCCTTATGTTGCAGTAGCTGGTTCATCAGGTTGGTCTGATTCAACAAGTTTACTAAAATATGGATTCTTAATGATGTTCATAATTATATTAGTTGCAACATTTGTTGGATATCCTCTAGCAAACTTAATAATGCCAATGTAATAAATATATATACTAAATCAAAAATGACTTAATATAAAAACAGTTACTAGATAATGGTTTTCTATAAAAAACTATTATACTGTAATAAAACAACAAGAAGCAATTATACTGAATTAAAATCTCAAATAATATTTGGATTTAGTTCGAATAATTGCTTCTTTTCTTAATTTTTATTGTTGTTTATTTTTTATTATTTATTTTATTGTTTGTTATTTTTACTTTCAATTTATTTTCATTTTTTTAGTTTTCATATAACTTCTATTTTTCAATTAACTATAAAAATTTTATAAAATATAAAAGCTATAATTTCATTTCTTAGAATTTTTCGTAATGGACTTTTTCTTCATAATAATTATCATTTACTTTTCTTGTTTCTGCTGGATACCCCATTGAAATTACACAAAATATCTGGTAATTTTCTGGAACTCCAAGAACTTTCTTTTCCATTCCTGTTTTTTCAAGGTCTGGATACCCTCCAAGCCAGCAAGTTCCTATTCCAAGAGATGTAGCCTCTAATAATATATTCTCTGTAACTGCACCACAGTCAGCTTCCCAGTATGGAGTTTTTTCATCATCTGCACTTGAGCAAACAACAATTGCAGCATTTGCTTCATTTAGCATGTGCGAATAAATACAGCAATCAGCAAGCTTCTTAAGTGTTTCTTTATTTCTTACTACAATTAAATCATAAGGTTTTAAATTGTGTGCTGATGGAGCATTCATTCCTGCTTTTAAGATTTTTTGCATGTCCTCATCTGATATTTCTTGTTCCGTATATTTTCTAATACTTCTTCTCTCGTAAATTTCCTTCATAAGATTTTCCTCCTTAACGTTACTTTTTTATATAATATACATTAAATGTGAATTTGTCAATTTGTATTTTGAGAACAATAAAAATTCCTAGCTTTTTCTGACTTCTTTAGTTGTCCTTTTATCTGTAAATAAACTTCTATAATTTACTTAATCTTTAACGCCTGCTTTTTTGCTGCTTGAAATCTTCAATAAGTTCTTCTTTTCCTTTTCCAGAAATTATTGGCTTACTGACATCAGTAAAACAATAATTAGTTGGTATGTCGCTATTTTCACACGCAATCATTGCTTTGTTAATAATTTTTTAAATTTTTCCATTTAGCATATTGTAATATTGGCATTAGTTCTCTAGCATACCAAAATTCAATTTCATCTTCGTCTATATGTTTGATACTTTCAAATGTTTGGTCTTCTTTCTCCATCAATACCACCTCCATTTAATTTTGTGTAGTCGTAACAGAACAGTTGTTTGTATTTGTCAAGTATCTCTGGAAATTTTATACAAATATTTATACAGCAATTTATTTAAATGCAGTATAACAAGTTAATCTAGTTGTATAAGCAATGTATTAAATAGCAAAAAAGAGAGATTTTCGAAAATCTCTCTTTTCTTAATTTGGTGCGGATGAGAGGACTCGAACCTCCACGCCGTTGGCACTGGTTCCTAAGACCAGCGCGTCTGCCAGTTCCGCCACATCCGCGTATTAGCTATATGTAAGTGCTAACACTTACATATAATAGCATACTTTTACTTCTATTGTCAATACATATTTTAATTTTTTTATTAAATTCGTAAATTTTTTTCATAGTTATTTTAAGTTAATAAATAAATTTTTTTCAAAATGAATCTGCAACTGTTCTTACTTTTTTTCTTCTCTTTTCGTAGAGTTTTGAGTAAATAAATTTTAATCTTAATTTTTCTATTGCTCTTTTTCAAATTGCATTTAGTCTAATAAATCATAAATATTTTCAAATTTGTATCCTTTATCTCTTAAAAGATTTATTAAGTCTGATAGCATTTCATAAGTAAGTATCTTGTCACTAGAATCGTGCATTAATATTACTAGGCTATCCTTTTCTCCCATTGTATCTTTTACATTTTGAAGTAACGCCTCCTTGGTGTGTGCTCCTGCAGCATCTTGGCTTAAGCAGTTCCAATCCAAATGAACAACTCCATTTTCTTTTAATAATGCTTTTGAATTCTGCTTTGCTTCATCATAATATCCGCCATTTGAACCTCCAGGAAATCTAAATAAATTTGATCTATAATTTTGATTTCCTAATGCATCTTTTATTGCTTGTTCAGTTGTATTGTATTCGTTTAAAGTAGCTTCTGGTGATTCATAAACTGATGAGTATTTGTGTGAGTATCCATGGTTTGCAACGTAGTGACCCTCATCAAATTCTCTTTTTACTAGTTCTGGATGTGCCTTTACATTTCCTCCTAATGTAAAAAATGTAGCTTTTACATTTTCTTTTTTTAGCAAATCTAATATCAATGGTGTAACGCTTTCAGATGGTCCATCATCAAATGTTAAGAATACTCTTTTTTCGCCAGTAGATCTGTATATATGAAGAATTCTGTCTTTTTCTTCGTCTGTTAGTTCTCTGCTCGTCTGTTCAATTCTTTTTTGTATGATGGCTTGTTGTTTGGCTTCCTCTTCCTTTTTCTTTTCTTCCTCTGCCAATCTTTCAATCTCTTCTTGCCTTTTCAGAGCTCTATAATATTCTCTTTTCTTTTCGTACTTAGCAAGTTTAATTCCACCTAAAGTTGCAAGAATGATAAATGCAATAGAAGCTAATACTAGTACAGCTATCTTTATTTTGTTTACTTTTTTTATTTCTATTAAATCGTACATCTCGTCCTCTTATCTTTTTTATTCCTATTGTTATAATATACCACTTCTTTCTACAATATACAACAATGTTTGCAAATTATTTTGATTTTGCCTATAAATCACTTTGGTTCAGTAAGTATAATTTAATTTTTCAAATAGAATTTACTTTTTCAAATAAAATTTTTTTATCGATCTTTTGCCCAAAGTAGCCAAACAAGCAAAACCGACCCCCGTAGAAGTTTTCCACGGGGATCGGTTCCTTTTACAATTTCCTGATTAATATTGCCTTTGTGTTTACTTGAGTGTTCTCCTCAGAACGTTCAGGGATTCATTCATCAATCATATCCCTTACCTTGTACAGGGAGAGTAACATTCTCTCCAGCATACTCCTGGGCAGTGTCTTCAACATGATGTTGAACTCCTTCCAGCTCTGCTCATCTGCAAGGGCAAACTTCACAACCTCGTCAAATGTCTTTTGCAGGATGTCGAACGTGAGCAACTGCTCATTGGACTGCGGCTGTACCTTGTAGGTATTCCGTTCTCCAAAGGCTTCATCACCTTCCAATGTTCGTATCGTGGTGATTGACGTCTGGCGCTGGTTTTCTTCACCCTTCACAACCACCTCCTCGATGGTTATCTCGTAGCTCTTGTTCCGGGACTCAAATTTGAAAAGCATAAAAATCTCTCCTTCATAAAAAGTGTTTTAGATGCAGTAATTCCGCAATCTGTTTATATTATACCATGAATTTACATAAAGTGCAAGTTTACCTATCTCCATTTATTTTTAATAGCTTGAATATTTCCACTATTATAACCGGTGCTATTACGAGTAGTATTGTTTCAACTATATTTTGTACTGGCAATATTGGTATGCTGAATATTGTTCTTAATGCTGGTATTGCCAATATTACAACCATAAGCAAGCTTGATATTCCTATCGCACCAAATAACTGCTTGTTTCCGCCTATTCCAGTTTTGAAGATTGATTCTTTGTTGTTTCTTATATTAAATACATGTATTAGTTCCGAGAATGCTAAAACAATGAAAGTCATAGTTTGGCCAATTTCAACTTTTACTTGTTCTGGGCTTAAGCCTTCTATTACAGGAACATCTTTGGTTGAAATTCCAATTACAAATGCAGTAAGTGAAAGCAATCCTATCATTATTCCTTGGTATGCTATTCTCCATGTCATTCCTTTTGTGAATATTCCTTTATCCTTTTCTATTGGCTTTCTGTTCATTACATCTTTATTAGCAGGGTCAAATGCTAAAGCTAGTGCTGGAAGAGAGTCTGTAACAAGATTTATCCATAAAATATGAATTGGTAAAAGTGGTTCTATTAATTCAATTGGTATTCCAAATTTGCTTGCCAAAAATGGCGTTAGTAAAATTGCTAAGAATAATACTGCAACTTCTCCAACATTGCTTGATAATAAGAATTGTATTGCTTTTAAAATGTTATCATATATTCTTCTTCCTTCTTCAACAGCTGATACAACTGTTGCAAAATTGTCATCTGTAAGAATTACGTCTGCTGCTTCTTTTGCAACATCTGTTCCTACCATTCCCATTGCACAACCTATATCTGCTGTTTTTAGAGCTGGAGCATCATTTACACCATCACCAGTCATTGCAACAACTTGTCCTTTTGATTGCCAAGCCTTTACAATTCTAACCTTGTGTTCTGGTGCAACTCTTGCATAAACTCTAATGTTTTCAACTCTTTCTGCAAGCTCATCATCAGACATTTTTGATAATTCAGAACCCGTTATTGCCTCTTGTCCGTCTTCCAATATTCCAAGCTCTTTTGCAATCGCAACCGCAGTTGTTTTATGGTCACCTGTTATCATTACAGTTTTTATTCCTGCAGTTTTGCACTTTTCTACTGCAACTTTTACTTCTTCCCTTGGAGGGTCTATCATTCCAACCATTCCAACATAAATAAGATTTCCTTCAAGTTCTTCCTTTTCTTTATCTGTTGGCTGATGATCTATTTCTTTATAAGCCATTGCAAGTACTCTTAATGCTTTTTCGGCAAGCTCGTCATTTGCCTTATCTATTTCGCCATGATGATTTCCTATATCGTCCTTTATTTCTCCGTTTATTTGATATTTGTTACATCTTTCTAATAGTTCATCTATTCCACCTTTGGTATATACAACAAATTTATTCTCAGAAATTTTATGAACCGTTGTCATAAGCTTTCTTTCTGAATCGAATGGAATCTCGTATACTCTTGGCATTTGATCAAATATGGCTGGAGTAAAATCAAGCTTGAAACCCATGTCTACGAGTGCTGTTTCAGTTGGATCTCCAGTTAATTTATTGTTTTCTCCAATCTTTGTATCATTACAAAGCATTGAAATATTAACCAATCTTTCAAGTTCTGCATTTGGAATATTTGTATCAATTTCTTCTATATTTTGAATCTTTCCATTATAAAACAATTTTTGCACAGTCATTTGATTCTTTGTAAGTGTTCCCGTTTTGTCCGAACAAATTACAGATGCACTTCCTAAAGTTTCAACTGCAGGAAGCTTTTTTACAATAGCATGTTTCTTTACCATTCTTTGAACACCAATGGCAAGAACTATTGTAGAAACAGCTGCAAGGCCTTCTGGAATAACAGCAACTGCTAAACTTACAGCAGTCATAAACATGTCTAAAGCTTGCTTTCCTTGTAACATTCCAATCACAAAAATTACAGCACAAATTGCTAGTGACGCAATTCCTAAAGTCTTTCCGAGTTTATTTAATCTCTGTTGTAATGGTGTATCAGATTTTTCTGTGTCGTTTAAAATTTCTGCAATCTTTCCAACCTCTGTGTTCATTCCAGTTTCAACAACAATTCCTTTTCCTCTTCCCATTGTAATTAAGCTAGACGAGAACAACATATTCGTTCTGTCTCCGATTGCAACCTCTGGGTCTGAAATGGTTTTTGCATATTTATCGGTTGGAACAGATTCTCCAGTTAGTGAAGCCTCTTGAGACTTTAAATTTACGGCTTCTATCAATCTTATATCAGCTGGCACATAATCTCCTGTTTCTAAAACAACAATGTCTCCTGGTACTAAATCTTTTGATGGAACAACAAGAAGCTTTCCATCTCTTATAACTTTTGCAGAATATGAGCTCATCTTTTTCAAGGCTTCAAGCGACTTTTCTGCCTTGTTTTCTTGAGCCACACCAATAATTGCATTTACAATTACAACGATCATTATAATTATTGAGTCTGTAATACCTTCTCCTTGTATGTAACCAACCACTCCAGAAATAATTGCAGCCAAGATTAAGACAATAATCATAAAATCCTTAAATTGCTCTAAAAACTTGATAAATACAGATTTTTTCTTTGCTCCTTGTAATTCGTTTAATCCGTATTTTTCTCTTTTTTCTGCTACCTTTTCATCAGAAAGTCCAATAGTTTCGTTCGCCTCAAGTTTCTTTATAGCATCATCTGATGATAAATTAAACCAATTTTCATTTTTCATAAAACTTCATTCCTTGTATAAAATATTTAGTTTTTTAAAGGTTACCTATAAACCTATATAAATAATTATATTAATCTGTAATATAGTCTCTAGGTTAGCATCGTGGACTCTCCTCGTTACTTTCATGATAAAAATTCTGCAAATTTTATTTTAGTCTTTTTATGATTTTGTTTACATTTATTATGTGCAAAAAAGCAAGACTCTAAAAGAAATTTGCCTTATTTTTTGTAAATTTCTTTAAAAGTCTTGCTTACCAAATTGGTTACTAGCCATGCTCTATAGCCGTGATGTTGACTAGTAGTTTTTAAGCTACTCCCTTTTAATTTATAAATATATTATCACTAAAAAATTCAAAATGCAAGAGAAAATTAGTTACATATTAATTCCATCTATACAATTTTCATATATAAACTTGCTTATTTTTTCCATTTCGTTAGTATTGTAAAACTCTGTAAGCAAAGTATTAAATTCTTCTAATTTATTGTCTGGAACTTTTATAATTCCTGCTCCACTAGCAATCATTATTTTGTTGGCTGCTATTGTACTTGTTCTTTTATTTCCATCCCAAAATAATTGCTTTCTCATTCCATAAAGCATATATGTAATAGCTCTTTGAGTCTCATTTTCAATTTTTAAAATTTCATCTATTTCCTTTTGAGTCTCTTCTCTATCTGGTATTGGTGGAATATACTCTGTTCCTGTTATTTCAACTCTTCCACTTCTAAGTTTCCCCCATTCCAAGCTTTCATTTCTTGAAACATATTCATTTATTTTGCATACAAAATCAAGATTGAAATTCTCTTCTATATTATCAATTACATATTTCCACGCATCTCTTAAATTTAATACACATTGAATTTCATCTAATTTAAGACTTGGAACATTTACGCCCTCTAATATAGTCTTTGTTTGAGGAAAAGTTATATTTATTCCCTCTAATCTGGCATTTGCATATACATTATCTACCAAGTTTCTCTTTGCCAAAAATATATTTTGCTCTAAAGTCATTTTATATTTATTCTCCATATTATTATTACCTCTCTTTTCGTATACAGCAATAATAACATATTTTTATAAAAAAGGCTACTATTAGTTGTAATTTTATGCTTTTAATGTTATACTTTTATTATATTCGTGGGTATAATTTAGTGGTAGAATGTTGTGCTTCCGACCCAACCGCACGGGTTCGATTCCCGTTACCCACTCCAAAATATATAATAACTCTTTTTAAGGGAATCGAAAAGGAGGATTAGAAAATATAATTTTTTATATTGTTGACAATTTTGAAAATTTTAAGTATAATAAAAATAGGAAATGGAGAATCCACAAACGTGGTTTGCCAGTTAATATGTAAAAAAACACATTGAACGGTCAAGTTACAGATGTGTTTTTTTATTGTCTATTTGCTTAAAATTACAACCAGTATAATTAAGGCAAATACTATAATAGTTTCGACAACTAAGCAAAATAAAAGTAAATATATTATCTCTAATAAAACTGCTTCTATCATAGCACCACCTCCTCACTCACAACATAAGTTGCGGATTAAAAGTGGCAAACCACATCTGCTTATTCTCATTTCCTATGTTAGTTAGTATAGCATAGAAATATGGAAAAAACAATATTAATGAACAAATTTTCGCCAAAATATTTAGTGAGCAATTGAACTTGAAGTTGAATGGATACAACATTCAAATAAAGATTTATATTTCTATAAGGAAAGACTATATGGATTAAAAGCAAGAAAGCTACAGAAGTCATTTAGTCTCCTATAGCTTTCTTGCTTTTCTTTTTTGAAAGTTGTTATATTTTAAATTCGTCTATGGCTTGTATAAGTACCTCCATATCGTTCTGTTTGCTTGCACTGCATTTCTTAATCCATTTTTTCAGATTTTCATATTCTGGACTGTTTATCAGCTCACTTTCCAGTAATGCTTGCTTTGCACATTCTACGTCCTCGTTGTCCTGTGTGCTCCTGTTCAGGTACACTTTCAGACTGACCAACGTAGCATAGAAAGTAAGCCGTTTGTGATACGTTTCTTCATCGTATCTCCCATTACACATAAGCAACTCACAACCTTCTATTCAAATTATTGGCAACGCCAATGCAATATATTCTAGCACCTTTTTTCAAGTATTTCAAGGTTTTTCAAGCATTATTTAAAGGTAGACTTGGAGGATGTCTACCCTTTTTTAATGTCTATTAAGTTCCTGGTCTTTTTTATATCGTTTCTGACATATTTTCACAAACTGTCTCCACAAAGGGCAATATATTGGAGCAAGACACATAACCATCACCAAAGGTCTTAGCATTTCCACTTTCCATGGTATCAGTACTGCAAGTGCTGTTCCAACAATTATCATAGCAATTACTCCTATTACGAAGTATGCTATATCCTTCGGATCTGTTGCAAGGTATAAAACCATTCCAACAGAAAATAGTGCAATAAGTGTCCAGAGGTATACTTGCGGATAATGTTGACCCCATAGTTCTCCAATTAAAAGAGTCATTAAGAATGCCGCCATTATCTTTAAATCGATAGTAACATTGCATACAAATTTTTGCACAATGACCTATCTCCTTTCAAGTTTGCATATTGCAAGTTGTATCCTCCACATACAACTTTGTGTTTAACATTTTACCACAATTTTCCTTTAAAGTCTAGTACTTAATTGTCTAATATTTCGCTTTTTCTATACATTTGCTCAGTTTTCACCCTAACTCTATTTTTTATCCTAATCAATATTGATATATTTCTTTTACAATAACATCATTTTCTGAAATTTCTCCATAGATAAACACTCTCTGGCGAGTTTCCAATTTACTATAACAATAGTCCGCAAGTCCATTATATGCTTTTATTTTTATTACCTGTTTATCGTCTGTTTCGATATTAAACATTGCTATTGATATATTTTTAGAATTTATTATAAATTTAAATTCTACATTACTTATTATCTTACCTGTTAAAAATACCTCATTCATAATTTTTTTCCTATAATATTACAATATATTTTTTCTATAACTTTAATTTAATTTCTGTATTCTTCTGCATCTTTTCTTTTTATATAAAATAAACACTAGCAATTTATACTTTATATTATGCTAGTATCTATTCACAAATCACATATATTCTTCTTTTTTTCAAGTTTACTAATATGCAATTTGCTGATTCGTTTTTACCTTAATTAGGAAGGAATAAATCTCTTTAATACTAATACTTTCATTGTACATATTCCTTAAAATATATAATCTAGAACTTGTATTAGAGTAGGGCGAGAACCATTGTTACTGTTGGTGTTGGTAGGATTGTTGTTGTTACGATTAGAAGCCGGATTGTTAGAGCCATTGTTGTTATAGTTGCCTCCTCTGTTAGCTCTGTTGTTGGTGTTGTTCGCTTTTTGATTTATCCCTAATTTTATTCTTTTTATAACTTCTTCCTTATTTCTTTGTAACTTTCTTCTTGTTTTTTATTATCGATATAATATCTTTAAATTACTATATTTTTCATTTTTTACTTGTATATTACACATTTATAATTCTATTCTTCGTTTTCATAAAAGAACAATTTTTGTTCTAGTGAATATGTATTTGCTATTTTTATATACCCTAAATGTCCGCACAAATATTTATTTGCTTCTTTACTAGAAATGTTTCCTTGTTTTATTTGTTTTGTGAGATATTTAACTTTTTTCTTTAATTTCTGCTTTCCTCTATCTCTTATCTTCATTCTATATTCATTTATCTTGTAGCCGCAAAAGTTTACTCCCTGCTTGTTCTTAAATATTTGCGTTTTATTGTTTAATTCAAGTTCTAATTTATTTTTTAGAAATTTTTTTATCTTTTCTAAAATTTGTTTGGCTTCTTCTTTTGTTTTTGCAAGTATTATACCATCGTCCATGTATCTAAAATAATATTTACATTTTAATTTGTGCTTTATATATTGGTCTACTTCATTTAAATATATATTTGCAAATGTCTGTGAGGTATAATTTCCAATTGGTTGTCCTTTCTTTCCTTCGTTTGAATACACAATTTGTTTTATTATCTTCAAAAGTTTATAATCCTGTATTTTTCTTGCTAATATTCTATAAAGTATATCTTTATCTATATTGTCAAAGAATTTTCTTACGTCCATTTTTAGTATGTAATATTCCTGCCATTTATTTTTACAATGTTTCATAGCTTTTTGAACATCTTTACACGCTTTATGCATTCCTCTATTTTTTATGCATGCATAGCTTGTATTTATAAATGTTTTTTCAAAATATTCTTTTAAAAAATTATCAACTATCCATCTATGAACTATTCTGTCTAAATATCTACTTTTTTCAATTCTTCTTAACTTTGGTTGTGTTACATAGAATACTATATAGCCTCCATGTTTGTAGCTTCCATTCTTTAAGTTCTCATACAACCAATTTATATATTCTTCTTGTTTCAAATTAAATAGAATTATCTCATTTCTATAGCCTTTTCCTCTTTTACTTAAGTTATGTGCTTGCATTAATTTTTCATAAGTTAATTTTTTATCAAATTGGTTTCTAATTGTTCTTGGCATAGTATTTTGCAAGTCCTCCTATTATCTTACCAATTTCATATATCTTATTCATTGCTATATCAAATCTTTTTGTATCTATCCATTTTTGTTTATTCATTATTCTTAAATATATTCTCTGACAGTTCATTTCTGCGTCTATATTATTCATAAGCTTTAATTGTTCTAACATGTAATTAGATGTATTTTTATTTGCTTTGTAAATGTATAAAACACTGTTCAACATTTTATACATGCTTATCTTGTATTCTGTTCCAATGCTGAATTTTTCTGTTCTTGGAAGTTTTAATATAACATTTAACATATATTCTATATAATCTTCTATTTTTGGTATTAATATTAATTGCTTGTTTTCTAAATCCTTTTTGTCTTTTACATTTTCTATATTTGCCATATTCTTTTTTATTTTCTAATCCTCATTTTTCTTTTCGAAAAATTTACTAAGAGCTACTATATATTCATCATCTTTATATTCTGATATTCCCTTACATTTTAAACAATTAATATTCTTATCCTTTATCTTACATGCTTTTCCGGTTTTATTTATAATTTCTTTTATTTCATTTGTCTGTTTATCATAGTCGTAAATAATATAGCTATATTGCATTTGATTAAATTTTTCCACATACTTTTCTAATGAATTAACTGGTATTCCTACCTTACATATATTATTCTTAAAACATGTACATTTTAAATTTAACTTTTTATGTAATAATACTGCATCTCTACCTGTCGCAATATAAAAATGTCCTAATTTAATTAATACGACTTTACTTGAATCTTTATCTTGTAAAATTTCTAACATTTGACTAAAACTCATTTTTTCACCACTCCTAAAATTAATTTGTAGCAACTTTTTCCGTATTTACTTTACATAACTGAATCCGCAAACACAGAAAAAGCGCCACGCAAGTGAAAAATTTTAGATGTGTGGCCCATTTTCAATGGGTACCACCTAAAATTTTCCACATAGCGTATTCCATTCGCTATGCGTTGGCATAGCCTTCTTCTTGTTTTCCCTCTGTCATAGAAGTTTTGAGTTCTTCTTTAGAACTCATCGCCTCTATATCTCATGGTATCAAATATAAAGTAGGGCGAGAACCATTGTAACTGCTGGTGTCGGTAGGAATGACGTTGAAACGATTAGAAGCCGGACCGTAAGAGCCAAAGCTGAAATAGTAGCCTCCTCTGCTAGCTCAGCCGTTGGGGCTGAGCGCTTCTTGGGTAAATTCCCAACAGTTTCCAGCAAAGTCATAGATATTATTTGCCTTCCAACTTTCACTATATCCTGTATCTTGTAGACTTCCATGTCCATCTGCGGTATTATTACTGTAATTTCCCCAAGTACTTGAATCTGTTATACTGAATCCAGAGCTTGCAAGCCAATTACAGGTCGCATCCCACTGCAATCCCCATATCATTCTGGTTTTTACTTTTGAACCTGTAGCAAGAGTAGTACAATTTTTATATAATGTATACCAATTTTTATTTTGAGTTGCTCCTGTCTTCTCTCCATTTGCTGTTAACTCATATCTTCCTATATAAAATCCTTTATACTTCTCTAAACTTGCTATCATTTCTTCATAGTCACTTACCATTGTCTCTGCCATATTTGCTAAACTACTAAATCCTGCTGTTTTTGCTCTAGCATCAGTATCTCCATTAGTTGAATCAGGTACTATATCTGGCTCTCTATAACTACTTGTATCTCCAGGTTTAACTCTTGTTTGTCCACTTATTATAGCTGAATTTGTATATTTTGTAGTTTTTACTCCTGTACTTCCTGTTAATGCAACTCCTGCATCTACAGTTGTATATAAACTACTTGGTGTTTCTACTGGCACCCAGACCCATTGGTTTCCTGATAAATCTTTACCAACATTTTCCTGTCCCTTATATTTTTCATTATCTGCTTCTGCATCAGAAATAACTAATCCTTTTGCTTTTGTTCCTCCAACATAGTAATACCCTTCTGGTATTGTTACTCCATCTGAAGCAGGGTCATAATCAGAACCTCCTCCTGTTGTGTCTCCAACTTTTGTATCTATCCAATCTGATACTTCATTTAATTGTTTTTCATCATTTGTTTGTGCTTCTGCATATTGATTCTTAGCATCTTTTGCCTTACTTATTACTCCATTATTGTTTAGCACTAAACTTATACTTACTCCTGCTAGTATTAACAAAACTACTATTGTTACAACCAAAGCAATAAGTGTAATTCCTTTTTCTTGTTTATTTTTTATTTCTTTTTTCATCTTCCTTCTCTCCTCCTTTGTATTTCTGTTTTGTTGAAATAAAATTTCTTTGATTTTTATGAATATTTTATTTAGCACATTTATCATTTTAGTAAACTCATTTAATTTATTTTATTGTGCCTAGATTTATTGTTTTTTATTCAACTTTTTCTTTTTATGTATGTATATCTACTCTGTATATATACTCATATTCTTATTGCTTTTGTTGTACTTATTTTCTATATACTTTATAGATATAAATACTCCACATTCATTCTACCATTACCATTTTTTATTTTCAACTGTTTTTTCAATTTATTTTACTTTATTCTGTTTTTTTTGACTTTTTTCGACACAATTGTAATTTTCTATTTTATTTCCATACCTTGCTTTTAATATTTTTCTACCTTTTCACATTTGCTACAAAACCAGCTGTTACTTTTCGTCGTTGTAACAGCTGGGTTATTATTTACATTCCGTGTTCTTGTTTGTATTTTTCTAATGCTCTTGCTACTTGGTCTGGGCAAGATGTTCCTTTGTTTCCACAAGGAATTCCTTTTAGTAAGCTTATTACTTCGTCTATTGTTCTTCCTTCTACAAGTTTTGAAACTCCTACTGTGTTTCCTGGGCATCCTCCAATTATTCTTAGGCTTTTTACGATGTTTCCATCAATTTCAAATATCATTTGCATTGAGCAAACTCCTTCAGGTGTATATCTGTATTCCATAAAATCTCCTTTCTTCTGTTTTACAACATTTATATTTTAGTTTAAAATTTATTCTTGCTTATATTTTAGCTTTTAAATTTTATACAATTGAATAATTATATAAATTTACAATCTTTCTTTACTTTTTTATTATTTCTCTTACTATTTCTCCTGCTATAATTAGTCCTGCAACTGATGGAACAAATGATATGCTTCCTGGTACTTGGTTTCTTATTGAGCATTTTCTTTTTGTTCCTGGATGGCATATACAGTTTGTTTTGCAACTGCAGTTGGCTTCTTGATTTATTTTTATTGGCTCTTCTTTCGAGTAGATTACTTTCAATCTTTCTATGTTTCTTTTTCTTAGTTCTTTTCTCATTACTTTTGCAAGTGGACAGACTGATGTTTTGTATATGTCTGTTATTTCAAATTTTGATGGATCTAGTTTGTTTCCTGTTCCCATTGCTGATATTATTGGTATGTTTAACTTTTTGCAATTCATAACAAGTTCTATTTTTGCTGTTACTGTGTCTATGCAGTCTACTACATAATCTAAATCTTCTGTTAGTATATTGCTTTCTGAGTTTGGCATATAGAATTCTTGATATGTTTCAACTGTTGCATTTGGATTTATTTCTAGTATTCTTTCTTTTGCAACGTCTACTTTGTATTTTCCAATTGTTTTTCTTGTAGCTATTATTTGTCTGTTTAAGTTTGTTAAGCATATTTTGTCGTCATCTACTAATACAAAGTGTCCAACTCCAGCTCTTACTAAGCCTTCTACAACAAATGAACCTACTCCTCCAACTCCAAATACTGCAACTTTTGCATTTTGTAGTTTGTTTATTCCATCTTCTCCAATTAGTAATTCTGTTCTTGAAAATTGATTTAACATTTACTTCTCCTCGATTTTTCACCATTTAAATAAATTTTTTCTTTTTTATTATTTTTGCTTCATTTTTTATTATATATTTTTAGCAGTATTATGTCAATCATTTTTTATTTTTTTAATCAAGTACTTTATTTCATTCTATTTCATACTCATTTTTGATAATCTCAATGCATTTAGTACTACTGTTAAGCTACTTATTGTCATGCTGAATGCAGCTATCATTGGGTTTAGCTCAATTCCAAATGGTTTTAATATTCCACAGGCAATTGGTATCATGCATACATTATAGAAAAATGCCCAGAATAGATTTTGTTTTATGTTTCGTATTGTTTTTCTGCTTATTTCTATTAGTTCATTTATTTTTTCTATGTTGTCACTCATTATTACTACCTGTGCAGAGTCCATTGCAATATCTGTTCCTGATGAGATTGATACTCCGATGTCTGCTGTTACTAAGCTTACACTGTCGTTTATTCCATCTCCACACATCATTACTAAACCGTTTTGTTTTAACTTTTTTATTTCTTCTGCTTTTTCTTTTGGTGTTACGTTTGCTATTACTTTTTCTATTCCAATTTGACTTGCTACTTTTTTAGCTGTTTTTTCATTGTCTCCTGTTATCATTACAACTTCTATGTTTTGTTTTTTCAGCTTTTCTATTGTATTATTTATGCCTTCTTTTACAATATCTTTCACACCAATTAATGCTTCTAGCTTTCCGTTTATTGCAACAAATAGTATGCTGTTTCCATCTTCAACAAGTACTTGCTCGTCTTTTTCATATTCTTCTGAAACTTCTATGTTTTGTTGTTCCATGAGTTTTCTGTTTCCAATTATATATTTGTCGTTTTCTATTGTTCCCTCTATTCCATACCCAGGAATTGCTTTAAATTCATTTACCGCTTCTAACTTTTCATTTTCAGCAACTGCTACTATCGCTCTTGCTATTGGGTGTTCCGATTTTTTCTCCATGCTTGCAACTTTATTTATTAACTCTTTTTCTTCCATGTTGCTGTAATTGTATACTTTTGAAATGCTTAGCGTTCCTTTTGTTAATGTTCCAGTTTTGTCGAAGCATATTGTTCTAATTTTGTGTGCGTTTTCTAAGCTCTCACTCGATTTAACTAATATTCCTCTTTTACTTGCGTTTCCTGATGCAATTACTATTGCAAGAGGTGTTGCCAAGCCCAAACTGCAAGGGCATGCTACTACTAGAACACTTACAAATATATTTATGGCTGTTGCAACATTTTTAGAAATCGCAAGCCATATTATAAATGCAATTACAGCTATTATCATTACCACTGGCACGAAGTATCCGCTTATTTTGTCTGCAATTTTTGCAATAGGAGCCTTTGTGCTTGTTGCTTGTGCTACTAGTCTAACAATTTCAGAAACTGTTGATTCTTTTCCTATTTTTTCGGCTTTGTATTTTATTGTTCCTTCAAAGTTTACGCTTCCCGCAATTACTTTTGAACCAATTTCTCTTTTTACAGGTTTGCTTTCTCCTGTTATGAACGATTCGTTTATATGCGTGCTTCCTTCTACAACTTCTCCATCTACTGCAATTTTTTCTCCTGGCTTACAAATTACAATGTCGCCTTTTTGAATTTCGTCTAAAGTTACAACTTGCTCTACTCCATCTCTTAGAATTGATGCATGGTTTGGTGTAATGCTCATTAATTGACTTAATGCCTCTTTACTTTTGTCTTTGTTCTTGTTTTCGATATATCTTCCTATTTTTATAAAGAATATAACGATTGCTGCAGACTCAAAGTATAAGCTGTGTACGTGCATATTATGTCCTTGTATTATTTCTATTGTTCCATATATGCTGTAAATATAACTTGCTAGCACTCCAACCATTACCAATGTGTCCATGTTCGGAGTCTTGTGTATTAAATTTTTGTAACCATTTTTTATAATGTCCCAGCCAAATGTAATGCAAATTGTTGTAAGTACAAACAGGCAAATTGCATAATTTAATGGATGTTCCATCATGCTTAAGTATGGCAAAGCTGGAAGTCCAACCATTTGAGCCATCGAAATATATAATATTATTATAGATATAATCGTAAGGGCTATTAATGCATACTTTTGATTCGACTTTTTCTTTTCCTGTCTTTCAAAGTTGTCTATTCCAAGGCTTTCAAATCCAGCTTTTTCTACAAACTTTTCCACCTGTTCAAGTGTAAGTTTTGTATCATCATACTCTATGTTTGCATTGTTCATTATTAAATTAACTGATGCTTGTACAATTCCATCTTGTTTATTTAAATATTTTTCTAACCCTGATGAACATGCACTGCATGTCATTCCATCTATCTTTAATAAAACTTTTTTCATTATTCTGCTTTAAAACCTGCTTCCTCTATTTCTGCCTTGATTGTTTCAACACTTACTTTAGATTCATCATATTTTATATTTGCTTTCTTTGTTTCAAAGCTAACTTCTGCTCTCTCAACTCCATCTATGTTATTTAGAACTTTTGTAAGTCTGTTTGAACAGCCTGTACAGTGCATTCCTTCTATATTTAAAATTATTTCTTTCATGATAAATTCCTCCTTTTTTATTTCTTTATTTTTTCTTTTATGCTTCCGAAAATTTTTCTTATTCCTTCTCCAGAAATCATAACACTTGCTATTGGTATTAGAACTACTATGTATGGAATTATATATCTTGATTTAGCTTCCCATAATATATGGAAGCAGAATCCTCCTAAGAATATTGTTACCAAAATTATTAGTTCTAATGACAAATTTTTTCTATTTTGTACTAACACAATTATCGCACAAGTAAATGTTAATATGATTAAAGCTTTTTGATAAAATGTTAGTGGTGCTTTTGTCCAATTCAAGTTGCTTTCTTCTGTTATTCCATTATTGAATAGTGCAGAATATGTACTTTCTGCCCAAGTTGTTGTTAATTTCTTCTGGTAGAAGTCTATCGTGTATCCTGGATTTTTTGCAAAGTATTCTAGTCTTTGCTTTATTTTTTCCTCATATTCATCAGATATGTTTTCGCCTGTTTTTAAGCTGTTTAAAGCAGGTTCAGCAATCGATTCACTATACCAGCCATTTGCTCTTGGTCCTTCTTCCATAGCCATTAAGAAGTAGCTTATGCTTGGATATGTTTTTCCATCTTTTAAATCGTATTTATTTAAATAATATATTTTTACAAGACTCGACGGAATAAATGTTAATGCTAAGAATATTGCAATTACTGCTAGATTTATTAATTTTTCCTTAACAGCTTTCTGCTTGAAGTCTTTGAAAATGTTTAATACTAAATATATTACTGTTGCAATCACAAATATTAATGTATTCATTCTCATCATATATGCAACCATTGTTAGCAATGATGCAAATATTCCATATCTAATCTTTTTCGTTTCAGTATATTTCATTATGAAGTACACTGAAAATAAGCTTAGTGCTAAAGCTGGAATATCTCCATACATAAATGTTGTAAGCATTGGTATTGTAATGAATGTAAATATTAATATAAACATTAATGTATTGTTCGTTTTATATTGTTTTGCAAGCTGTTTCGTTATTTTGTATAATCCATATATTATTAATAAATTGAAGAATATATTGAAAATTCTAGGCAATATTATTAAATCACAATGTAAAATGCTGAACATTACATTATATACAAATGCCAGCGTTACTTGGTGTGGATACGCCTGCATGTATTGAATTAGAGGTATTCCTGCATAAGTTAAATTTTGTAGAAATTGATTTGGATCATCTCTGTAGTATGTTTGTGCTAAGTTTAGAACGTGAATTGAATCTGCAACGATTCCCGGTCTTACAAATATTATCCATAAAATACTAAACACTAAGTAAATGATGACTGCAACTGCAACAATTATTAATCGAACTTTCTTCTTTTTCAGTTTTTTATCTGCAAATTTTGCTATTCCATATATTATTCCTGCCATAAGAAGCAATCCAAGTATATATGGAAAGCTATTGAATTTTATTGTAACTTGTTCCCCAGAATTCATGTCTGCTGTGTAAATTACATTTAACATTACAACTATTGCAAGTGCAATTATTCCTAAAATTTGTATTACTTTTTTTACTACTTTCACTACGATTTCTCCTATCTATTTAAGTCTTTCAAATAATGGTTCTATTGTAGTTAATTTTAGTCCTGCTGGAACAGTAATGTATTCCCACTTCTTATCTTTAATATCTAGATAGTTTCTTATTTTCTCACAAGCTGTTGGCATTATTGGTTCAAATAAATTTGATAGATTTGCAATTATTACAGAGCATGTATATATTATGTTTTTAAATTGATTTATATCTTCATTTTTGCATACCCATGGTTTGCTTAAATCGTAATATTTATTTGCACTTTCAACTAAATCCATAATGTTTTGTACTGCTGCCTTGAATTCCAATTTTTCTATGTTTTCTCCGGCTTTTTTGTATGTTTCTTTTATCAAAGCTTCCATTTCTGAATCCATTGTTCCTGCTGGAATTTCTTCCAATCCTTTAAAGTTTAACGTTCTATTTACTAAGTTTCCAAATTTGTTTAATATTTCTGTATTGTGAACATTTTTAAAGTCTTCTACAGTAAAGTTTGTATCCTTTTTTTCTGGTCCATTAGATACAAGATGGTATCTTATAGAATCTGAGTCGTATAAATCACATGCCTCTAAAGCGGTCATTCCTATTCCCTTGCTTTTAGAGAATTTTTGATCATTGAAGTTTAAGTATTCAGCAGAAACGATTGTATCTACTAAATGATAATCTTCTTTTTGTCCTAATAATAATGCATTTAAGATTATGCTGTGGAATACAATGTTATCTTTTCCATGGCACATATAAATTTTATTGTTATGTCCTTCCTTCCAGAAGTCTTCCCAATTCATACCATTCTCTTCACATATTTTCATAGTATCTGTTAAATATCCAAGAACCGCATCTATCCACACATACATTCTTTTATCTTCATAGCCAGGAAGTGGAATTTCAATTCCCCAATCCAAATCTCTTGTAACAGCTCTGTCTTGAAGTCCTTGTTTTAAATATTTCCATGTTTCGTTACGAGCGTTTATTCTCCAAGAATTTTCAACTTCTTTAGTGTGTTCCTCAATTTCTTTTTGGAATGCAGATAATTTTAGATAAAGAACTTTATTGTTTTTCTTTTCAAGTTTTGAGCCACAAACAATGCAATTTCCTGCTAATAATTCCTGTTCTGTTGGAACATGTAAACAATTATCACATTGATCTCCTTTAGTTTCTTTTCCACACTCTGGGCATGTAAGAACTATGTCTCTATCTTGTAAGAACTTCTTACAGTTTTCACAATAAGCTTGTTCTTCAATTTTTTCATATATATATCCATTTTTGTAAAGCTTTAAGAAAAGCTCCTTAACCTTTTCCTCATGATATGGGTCATAAGTTTTGCTATATAAATCATAAGAGAAATTCAATTTGTTGAACATCTCTGTAAATTCCTCGTGATACTTGCTAGCTATTTCTTTTGGATTTACATTTTCTTTACGAGCACGCTCCGTAATTGGTGTACCATGTGTATCTGAACCAGACACATATAAAACATTGTCACCTTTTAATCTAAAATATCTTGCAAGAACGTCTCCAGATATTAGTCCTGCAATGTGTCCTAAATGTAGTGAGCTGTTGGCATAAGGCCATGCTCCACCTATTATAATATTTTTACTCATTCTAAGCACCCTCTCCCTTTCAATCTTATAAAATTTGAGTCTATTATTCTCTTGGTTAGTCTTTAATATATTACCACTTTTTATGATTCTTTGCAACAAAAAATCTATAATGCAAATTCAGCATTATAGATTTTTTAATTATGGAGCGATTTCGAAACAGGTATGCGAAAAATAACATACTTTGTTTCAAACTCTCTTATATAACTCGATTTATTGTCTTTACTTTAACATAATTTATCAATTTTGACAAGATATATTTAGATAATTATTCCATAAAGTTCAGCTCTTTCTTTGAATGCTATTTCATTTCCTTCAAGTATATTTATTGCTTCCGTTGATACTGCATTGTTATATATTGTTCCATTACATTCAATCCAACTATTTTCGCCATTACCTTTTAATACTATAATATTTTCTGAATTACCTGCAACTGCTATATTTGGACTATGAGTAGCAACGATTAATTGTCTTTTTTCTTTAACTCTATCCAATTCTTTTACTAATGTGTGATATACATATGCATTATCTAAATCATCTTCTGGTTGGTCTAAAATTAATAATTGATTATTATCAGAGATAGTCGTGCCATAAAGTAAAATCAATAATATTCCAACGGCTTTTTGTCCAAAAGATAAATTCGTTCTTTCTCTATATATTTTCTTTTTACTCATACCATAGTTAACATTTAGTTTAAAATCAATAATTACTTGTGGTATATTAGAAACGTAATTAGACTGAAAATATTTATATGTATATTCGCAGGCTCCCTTTGATACCCCTTCATCTAATCCTGTTTTTTTAGATATTTCCATATATTGATTTGTAAATAATAAATATAATAAATCATGTGTATTTGATATTTTAGAAAATAGAAATTTTAAACTTTTTCTTAATTCAAGTTCTTTTTCATAGCCACTAAAATTGCTTTTATATTTATTGTTTTTTACTATTTCATCAATAATATTCTCTTTATATCTTCTTGGTAAATCAATTTCATAAGTTAGTATTAATTTATCATTTAAAATTTTATTCATTTTATCAAGAGTTTCAATATTATAAGTATTTATCTTTTCAGAAACATCAAATAATTTATTATATTTTGATATTAATGCTCTCGAATTATTTTCTGCATTTTCATCTCTATTTCTTTCAATTTCTATTTTTTTGCAAAGTTCATTAACTTCATCTTGTAATATCTTTTTTTCTAAACATAATTCTTGATATTCTCTTCCTATAATTCGTTCTATAATCGAATAAATAGTTTTAGTAACTTTCATCTTGTTATTTCCAATTTCCAATATATTCTTCTGTTGATATATTATTGGTTTTATATCACTGAGAAATGATATAATTTTATCCATATTTGTAGTATCTAGCCTAACAGAATTTACTTGTTTTTTAAACTTATTTTTATAATTATAAATTGTAACATTTGGACTATTTATTCCTTTTGGAGCAACAGTTATAGCATAAATTTCATCATCTTTATTAACAAATAAGACAATTTCATCAAATCTACTTATAATACTTTCTTTTTTCTCAATTTCATCATATTCTTCAACTTCATCAACATTATATATTAAATAATCATCATTATTTGAATTATAATATGTTTCCGTATCATAAAAATTAAAAGCATACTTTATTATATCTATAATAGTTGATTTTCCAGTTCCTCTAGCTCCAATAAAACAATTTAATTCTCGTGAAAAAGGTATTATTTCCCATTCGGAATCTTTACTTTTATTTTTTACAAAGCTTCCTTTTATGCAAGTAGATATTATATAAGGATTTTTCTTAATAGGAATACTCTCAAATATCTGAGTATTAGGATTTTTAAAAAAAGATTTTATCGTTCTAAAACTTAATTCACCTAAATTAGCATAAAAAAATTGCGTTCCCATTGGTTTACCTGAGCCTTTATAATTTTCTATATTCAAAATACTATGGCTGTCTGATGCTTTAAAAATTTTTAAATCTTTATTAAAGTTTTTTATTAATTTACTCAATTCATTTCTATTGCTTTCATTACTAATGCAAACTCCTAGCATATTTGGAGATTTAAGTACTTTTTCAACAATTCCTCCATTAATTATAAATTCTTCATCTTTTTTAGAGGTTTTTATATAGTCTTTGAGAAATCCTTTATCTCCATCTGCGTGTGGTAAGCACACAAAAGCATTATATTCATTTGCAATTTCGCATAATGTTAATGGTGTTACTCTATCAGCACTTGCTTTATCATTATCTTTTTCATTATCTATTCCACATCTTTTTATAAATTCTTCTATCACTGAAATTTTAGTTTCTTCTGAAAAATAAATTAAAAAATGTCTTGCAAAACATGTAACTTCAATTCCTGGCATTATATATTTTCCATTTAATTTGCCTCTCAATTCAACATTTTTATTAATAATATCTTTTATTTGTTTATATCCCTCTATGGTATTATGATCAGTTATTGCTATAACATCTAAATCCGAATCTATAAATTTATTTATAAACTTTTCATATTCTTTCATAACGTCTATATCTTTTTCTGAACGAATATAATCTTTAGATGCAGGGGAATGAATATGTAAATCCATCTTTTTTAATTTAGCTATATTTTTCATTTTCTTTATTGATTTATCATACAAATCGTCTATATACATTTAAGTTCTCCTTTTGTCATATCTTTACAATATTATAGAATATTTTTACAAAATTTTCAAATAGTATTGATTATAAAACTTATGTTTGGTATAATAATGAAAATTAATTGTTATATTATTTCAAAGAGGAGGTCAATATATGCCAGAATTAAGCGTTTTAAATCAAAAAATAAACTATATACAAATTGATGATGAAGATTATATATCAATTACTGATATGTTAAAATCAAAAGATGGAGATTTCTTTGTTTCAGACTGGCTAAGGAATAGAAATACTATTGAGTTTTTAGGTATTTGGGAAGAAATTCATAATCCTAATTTTAATTATGGCGAATTCGCCATAATTAAAAGTCAAGCAGGTTTAAATAGCTATAAAATAAGTGTAAAAGAATGGACTGAGAAAACAAATGCAATTGGCATAATCTCAAAAGCTGGAAGATATGGTGGAACCTATGCTCATAAAGATATTGCTTTTGAATTTGGAATGTGGATTAGTCCAAAGTTTAAACTATTATTGATAAAAGAATTTGAAAGATTAAAAGCAGAAGAACAAAAACAAATAGGCTGGAATGCTAAGAGAGAACTCTCAAAAATTAATTATAGGATACATACTGATGCAATAAAAAATAATTTAGTACCTAAAGAATTAACTAAAAATCAAATAAACTTTGTTTATGCAGAAGAAGCTGATGTATTAAATATGGCTTTATTTGGTATGACAGCAAAAGAATGGCGTACTAAAAATCCTAATTTAGATGGAAATATAAGAGATTATGCAACAATGAATGAATTAATATGTTTAGCAAATTTAGAAAATTTAAATTCTGTTTTTATAAATGAAGGATTAAAACAATCTGAAAGACTTGAAAAATTAAATAAAATAGCTATATCACAAATGCAAATTTTAAATGATACTGATATTAAATATTTAAAGTAATAAATATGAGAATACTTTTTCTATATTAAAATTATTTATAATTGAAAAAACAAGTGGATTGCATTCTATATTTGCAACCCACTCATTTTTAATTACTTGAACAATTCCGTATGCTCAATCAATCGATAATCATTTCCGTCAGGTAACTGAAACTTGAATCTCTTATCAAGAGTTCTATCATATCTTTCGATTTGATATTTGTCCCTGCCTTTTCCTGAACTAGCATACTTATAGACGTACAGTGTAAAATCTTTGATTTTAGAAGCTTCCTCTTTGGTAAGAAAACTAATTGTTTGAGTTTCGGGTTCTTCAGCACCATATTCCCAAACATCTCTAAAACCACGTACCAGCTCTGTTTGAGAAGGCCACATGTTAATAATTCCTACATGCTGACCATTTCCTACAATTGCAAAAACAATAGGGTGTTCTTCTCCTGAATAGCCATCTTTTTCTTTAAGTGTTCCAGTTGAAAGTAGTTTAGCTTCATTGTAACTATAAACTCCTTTCAACTTGCAGTCCATGTCAAATACTCTTGAATTTTTAGCTTCTTTAGCTTTAAATCTGGAATCATAGACATATGACATCTGGCTTATAGGAGCTACTGACGCAACTTCTCTGAGTCCGTCTAAACCATACACTGTATAATTTCCGATATTCTTTGCTTCTTCCTCAGTGTAAGCTTTGAAATAGTACTCGCTCTCATCAAAAGGGGTTCCGTATGCATGAACTTTATATTCAAAATATCCACTTCTCTGTGCACAAACAGGATTAGGAATTCCGATAAAAGCAATTGGTCCAAGTTCTGAACAAAATCCAAAACCTGCACTATAAGTTGTCAAAGCATTCAACTTCACAACTTCATCATACGAGTATGTTCCTTCTAGCAGATAAGTGTTGCAACCAGTTGTATCACGCGGATGAAGAAAGAATCGACCTCCTAGTTTTTCTACACTTATATCCCGTTCAGGATATACCACTTTAGCCATTTTTGTTAGAATTTTTTCAAGCATAATTTTTTCCTCCTTAATGCTTTTTTGTTGATAACTTACTGTATGTAAAACTAAAAGCCAGAGAAATATTTCTCTCACTATTTAGTGGAAAAAAGATAATAACACAGCAATTTGCTATATCATATAATATTTTATCATGTTTTACATAATTTTTCAATAATAATGCTTTATTTTTCCTAGTTTTAACTATTTAAAACATTAAATAAATATAATGCAACTTGATTTTGTTCTTCTTTTGTAATTTCCATAATTTTAGCCATTGCAAACATTATAAGATGATATTTTGCAAAGTTTATTAAAGTAGTTCTATATTCTATGTCAATTTCTTTTAATAAACTATCAAAATATTTATACATTTCAGTTTTATCATATTTTAGATTAGTACAGATACTATTACTCATACATATTGCAAGTCTTAATTTATTTGTTAAATCCATATCATTTATCATATCTATTAAATATTTTACTTTTTCATTTTCCATATTCGATTTACCTCCATATTAAAATCTTGTATCATTTTTCTTTTTATCTTTTAAATTAGCTATTTCATCTAATGTTTTTATTTTCCTTTTAACATTATTTGCTATCTCGTTATCGTTGTCATCCAAAATGCCATTTTTATATAAATCATCACTAACATATTTATAATGTTCATTCTTCTCAAATCCAATTTTATTTTGAAATTGTTTCATTAGACTACACCAAAACCCTTTGAATTTCTGTAATTCTTGTTTTATCTTTTCTTTTTCAGCTTGTAATTTGCTAATAATCTTGTCTTTAGTAGAAAGTTCCTTTTTCAGACTTCCAATTTCATTATTTTTTAATTCTATTTCATATTTAAGTGAACGATTTTCCTTTTCTATTTCATAAGCAGAATGTTCAAATTCATTAATCGCCATATTTAAGTCATTTACACTTCTAACAATTTTAGTAATATCTTTTACATCTTTTGTATAATTTTTGATTTTCTGGACATCTTCGCTTGAAATAACCATATTATTTTTTTCAGTTTAGTAGGTTTCAAACTGCCTAAAATCTTGTCTATATCTTTACTGGTATTATCAAGTGCTTTAGTTTGAGTATTTGCTTTTTCGAATTTTTGTTCTTTTTTAGCTAGTTGTTTCTTGATTTCTCTATAATTGCTCATATCTCTAACATTTATATCTTGATTTCTGCCTTTCTGCTTTTCTTTTAATCGTGTATTAACTTCATAAAACTTGTTATATGACTTAATACAAGCATTTCTCATTTTATCTTGTATTTCAGTTAGTGAAGTTTTTGTAAATATCTTACTTTTTCCAACTTGCTTTTTCATTCCTCTAGTACAATTTTCTATTATTGGAACACCAACAATATGCATATGTGGAGAGGTTTCATCAAAATGAATTGTTGCATTTGCTATTTTAAAAGTTGGTACAACTTTAATTAAATCTTTGACTTGCTCATTATATACATCAATCATTTTTAGTCTGTATTCGTTGTCTTTATCATTCCAAAAATCCATATCTCCAAGTTCTATTATAATTTCACAAGCTATATCATTCTGTGAATCACATACTTTTTTGAAGTAATCTTCAATTTTTCTATCTTCACGAGTTTGCTTTTGGTTATATTCTAATCTTGCTTTTTCAAATTCATCTAAATATACTTGCTTAACATCATTTACAATATCATTTGTTCCATAAATCGTTCTAATTAACTCTCTTTGATTATCATAATCTCTTAAGTTGTGTTTATTTACATCAGACAGGTCTTTTGCATTTTGAATTGCATTATTTGATAGAGAAGTAGTACCAGATAAATTTTCTTTTGCAACTTTCTTTGCTAATTTACTTTTGTTTTTGTCGCTACCTAAGTGAAAAGAATATGCTAATTCTTGCTCCATAAAAGCACCTCCTTTGAAATTTCTTCGAAGCAGAGGACTTTGGCTTTGCCATAAGTCCTAACCCCCTATGAGTTTTGACATGCTATCAAAACTCGGGGGCTCTGCGAGGCAATAAATTAACTATCGCCACTTTCATTTTTACTAAAGTAAAAACAAAACGTGCCACGTTAATTTAATTGTTGCAAAGAAAATATAAATAGTAGTCTTGCAACAATTATTTACGCTTTTTCTTCGAAGTAATATGGGTAACAACACCCAAGCGTAATTTTCCTTCTGGTTTTGCCAAGAAGTTTTTAAATTGTTTTATTGCAACAAATCTTATAATCTTTTGATTTTTCTTAACCTTAAATTCTACAGCTCTGTTTCTAATTTTTGCAACTTCTGTTTTAGTATCATAATTTTCGTCAATCTTATCGTCATGGAAGTAATATTCTCCTAAATCCATATAGTTTATATCTAATTCTTTTTTCAATGTGCCTAGATAATCTTCTAGTTGATTTTTATTCATATTTACACTAACTTTGGCATCTTCAAGTTTTCCATTTCGTTCTATCATTGTAGGAATATCTACAATTCCTTTATCATATAATTTATCTATTTGTTCAATAAAACTACTTCTAAAATTTACTTTTTCTATTTCAAAACTACCATCTTTATTTTTCTTTAATGTTGCAGTATCTATAAACTTTGATATAAAGCTTTGTTTTTCATCTTTACTTTTCATAGTCCAAAGTTTTAATAAAACATCTTTATACATTTCATGTTCAGTTAGTTTTTCTCTTTCAATATCTCTTTCAGCCATTAAATGTTGAGGATTATAATTTTCTTTATCAAAATCTAATGCATCAATTCTTTTATTTTCTAGTGTAGAAAGCTTTTCTTCTATTAGTTTGTAATCTTCAGAGAAATCTTCCATCTCTAATATGCCATTCATATATGCTTTTTTTAGTCTGTCCTTTTGTTGTAAAAGTTTCTTTATTTCTTCATCAATTTTCTTACTTTCATCATCTTTCTTTTCAGCAAGTATAGGGTAGAAGTATTTTTTAACATGAAAATCATATTCTACTAAGTCTAAAATATAATCTATTAAACAATTTTCTATTTCATCTTCGTTATAATACAACTTACAAGTATCGCAGAAATAATACATATATTTAGATTTTTTTCCACCAGTTCCTTTACAAGTCATTATTTGCCCACAAGTAGGACATACAAGTTTTTGAAAGAATATATAAACTCTATTTCTACAATATGCTCTTTGAT
>URYN01000004.1 GCA_900552135.1 uncultured Clostridium sp. | reverse complement strand
TCTATGACAGAGGGAAAACAAGAAGAAGGCTATGCCAACGCATAGCGAATGGAATTTGGTGACGGAGAAAAAATTGTAACGAAAGAAGTAATAGCAGATCAAAAATTATAAAATCTCTCATTTTTATAAAATGAGGGATTTTATAGTTGAAATTATTCAGTGATTATAATGTGTTCAAAATTAAAAATTATGTGTGTTGCATATTTTACAACAAGATATTAAGAAAATCAAGAAAAATATTGACAACTTATGGAAATGGTAGTACAATGGTGTTTGTCGATTATAGAGAGAACCTGTAACATTCCGAACCAGAAGGAAACTCTATTTTATAGGATTATATGATTTTAATGCAAATCAAAATACTATAACAATTAGAAGAGTGGCAAAAAGAATGTACAATAAAAATCATATAATACCAAACTTAAAGTGAAAACTTTTAGTTTGGTATTTTTTCCGTGACGAAAATTTTAAGAAAAGGAGGGCAGAGCTAAAAAATAGTTAATTTAAAGTAAAAAGCTAAATTATTTTTAGAAAGAGAAGAAGTATACTAAGAAATTAAAAGTTGTTTAAATTTGCAAGCTATACACAATACAACAGGCATGCACATAAAGTAGCATTTGCAATTAAGATTTTTAATATCTCGGTTAGTGCATAATAAAAATGTACGAAAAACTTCTAACTACTAGAAAGGGAGGAAAAATGATTGAACTAGAAAATGTTACAAAAACCTACAAGGTTAGCAAAAGAGATGCAGGAATTAAGAATGCATTTAAAAGTTACTTTAAGAGAGAGTACACGGAAGTAAAGGCACTTGAGAATATTTCGTTTAATATAAACGAAGGAGAAATGGTCGGATACATTGGACCGAATGGAGCTGGAAAGTCTACTACAATTAAGATTATGTGTGGAATTTTAACACCGGATTCGGGCAAATGCATTGTAAATGGTATGGTGCCATATAAAGATAGAAAGGAATATGTAAAAAATATTGGAGTCGTTTTTGGCAACAGGTCTGGACTTTGGTGGGACGTGCCAGTAGAAGATTCATTTGAGCTACTAAAAGAAATTTACAATATTCCTGATGAAAAGTATAAGAAGCAAAAACAACTTTTGACTGAAATGCTTAATATTAAAGAGATAATTAGGACTCCAACTAGACAGCTGAGTTTAGGGCAAAGAATGAGATGCGAAATTGCAGCAGCTTTCTTACATGATCCAAAAATTGTTTTCTTGGACGAACCAACGATTGGATTAGATAGTACGTCTAAGATTGCTGTTAGAGATTTTATTAAGAAGATAAATAAAGAAAAAAATACTACAATAATTCTTACAACGCATGATACAGGCGACATAGAAGCTTTAACTAAAAGAATAATTTTAATTGGAAAAGGCAAGCTTTTATTAGATGGAAGTTTGAACAGCTTGACCAAGAAATACAGCAATAAGATTTTAAATGTTCAATATAATGGAAAGTTGCCAACTACAATGCCTCAAATGGAGATATTAGAAAAATCTAAAAATGAGGCGAAAATACAGATTGATGAGAGTAAGATAAAACTTGCTGATGCAATCAATTTTTTATCAAACAATTTAGAAATTCAAGATTTAGAAATAAAAAATACAAGCATAGACAACATTGTTGCAAATCTATATAAAGAATACAAGATTTAATGTGAAAAAACGATATTACAAGATATTACAATATGAAATACAAAGTCTGAATTAGGATTTATATTAAATTAAGAAATTACATTAAATTAGAAAGAGAGGATTTATATGGAGAATACAGCATTGATTGTAACTAAAGATTCTAGAAATAAGAGATTTAATTTCAGAAGAAAGATTACCACAATAATTAATAAAAAAATTAATACAATAAAAAATAACTGCAGAATTTATATTGCATATTTTAAAATGAAGTTTTTGAATGAGATTCAATATAAAATTGCGGCGATTGCAGGAATTTTAACTCAATTTTCGTGGGGCTTCATGTATGTAATGCTTTACACAGCCTTTTTGAAAGAAGGAACAAGTGATTATTCGGTTTCTCAAATGTGTACATATATTTGGCTTACTCAAGCCTTTTTTACAATGTTTAATATATGGGCGCTGGACAATGAAATACTGGACGAATGTAGAACTGGAATAATATCAACAGAACTTATAAAACCAGTTGACCTTTATTACATTTGGCATTCCAAAACACTTGGAACGAAACTTGCAAAAGTTACACTTAGGGCAGTTCCTATTTTGGTTATTTGTAGTATGCCTTTCATGGGACAATTTAGATTGATGCCACCGGTAAGCTTCGGGGCACTATTGCTATCAATACTAACATTTATTATATCTGCTGGAATAATGCTTGCTTATATAATGATAATGTATGTCGCGGTTATGAAAACGGTTACTTCACAAGGATTGAGAACGGCTTTCTATTTGGTATTTGATTTCTGCTCAGGCGGACTAGTACCGATTCCATTCATGCCAGAGGTGATAGTAAAAATCCTTAAATTTACGCCGTTCTATTATATGCAAAATATTTCATCAAACATTTATAATGGTTATATAACAAATACTGGCGAAATTGTTAGGGCAATTTTGTTTCAGATTTTGTGGCTGATTATTTTAACTGTAATAGGAAAGAAAATGATGAAGAAACAAATAAGGAAAGTAGAAGTAAACGGAGGTTAATTTAAATTCGCCCATTAGGGACGCCCCTTTTTGGGCGAAAACACCAATTCATAGAGTCTATAAAAACATTATAACAAAAATAAAAAAGGAAAGGAGTTAGTATAATGTTATATGTTCATTATACAATGAGAGAAGATGAGACTTTATTTAAAATATGTAGCAATGCAACTAAAGGCAGATTTAGAATATAAAAAAGCATTTGCATTATCATTATTCTTTAAAATGTTGTCTGCATTATCTGCACTTGTTTCGATAGTGTTTCTGTTCGACAAGTTTGGAAGCCTTGCTGATTATAAATTTGAAGATGTTTTGATATGTTTTGTAATGTCGTTTTTAGGATTCTCACTTGCTGAATGCTTTTTCAGAAGTTTTGATCATTTCGACAGAATATTATCTAATGGTGAGTTTGACAGAATTTTGGTTAGACCAAGAAGTGTAATTTTGCAGGTGCTTGGTTCAGAGGTTGAGTTTAATAGAATAGGTAGAGCCTTTGTGGCTATTGTAATATTTTTTATATTACTTGCTAGCAAGCCAGAACTCATGCAACCTACTAAATTTGCAACCCTGCTTTTAATGATAATTGGAAATATTGTTGTATATGCAGCGTTATTCATACTTAAAGCTGGAATAACATTTTTTACAACACAAAGCTTGGAAATTATGAATATTTTCACAGATGGTGCAAGAGACTTAACACAATATCCATTAAGCATATATCAAAAATGGGTGCAAAGATTATTTACCTACATAATTCCAATCTCATTAGTAAATTATTACCCATTACTATATGTAATTGGAAAGACAAATAATAAACTTTATATGTTATTACCTTTTGTTGCGATGCTATTTGTTATACCCTGCTATGCAGTCTGGAGCATAGGCCTTAAAAAATACAAATCAACAGGGTCATAAACTTAAAAACTTGTGCGAAACGGGGACGGTACAAATCGGGGACGGAGGAAAAATTGTACCAGTTCACCAGCATTTTAGTTTTGTAAAGAAACGGTGCAAAATTTCCTCCGTCCCCAAACTGTTCCGAAAGCTGTTCATTTATTCTAATATTTTATTAAAAAATTGCTCTGTGCTTATTCCAAAGATTCTATTGTTTCTTCTTAAAAGATACAAACAATTAGGGTCTTTTGTTATTGCGTTTACTCCACTTATGCAAGAAAGGCTTGCCTTAAAACCTAAATCTTTTACAATTTGTTCAGATTCCTTAGAGATAGAACCAAAAGGATATGTGAAGGTGTTGGGAGTATAGCCATCGCAATTTTCTTTAAACTCATTTTGAAGCTTGGTTAAGTCCGAGGTTAGCACATTTGTATATGTTTCCAAAGATTCTGAACTTAGCTTCCTGCAACCTTTTCTGCCAGTTTTTAAAGAATGTAAATTGTAGGTGTGATTCTGAAATTCTACACAACTGTCAGTCATAAGTTCAGAGATGTCTTTCCATCTAAGGTAACCATAATTGGGATTGGCTTCATCACTCTTGGTATATGTGTCTGTGTAAGAGCCAACAATAGAAATAACAGCTTTCATGTTGTATTTGTGAAGAAGCGGAACTGCATAGCTTAGATTATTATAATTTCCATCATCGAAAGTAATAATTATTGGCTTTTCGGGAAGAGTAGAATCATTATAAACAAAGTCAATTAGCTCACTCATGGTAATCGTGGAATAGCCTTTGTTTTGTATGTATTTAAAATCATTTTCTAGTGTGTCTGGGTGGACGATATAATCGCCACTTCTAGATTTTAATATACTATGATACATTACGATTGGAAGTCTTATTTCGCTAAAAGACAGATTGCCACTGGTGTTTCTTACCTCTAAATTATTACGATTGTTCATCAAATATAAGGTTAAATTCAAAAAGAAAAATCCGATGATAAAGATAGCCACAATTAGCAGTAAAATTTTATAAATTGATTTTATATTGATATTATAAATTTTAAAATTCTTCATGCTAAATTATATGTTATAATAAAAAAACAATGATACATTTAATTATAAAAATGCCATAAGAAAAAATAATTGTAAAAAATCGGTATAATAATTTAAAAAAATAAATTCATTTATTAAAAAAATTTATTTGCAATGTCGACCGCATTAATTCACTGCTTAACCTTGACATACCGAAATAGTATGATAGAATTATACATGAAAAAGAAATGGAGAAATAATGAATCAGAAGAAACAATTATTAGTAAATACGATAATAATTGCAATAGGAAAATTGAGTACACAAGTAATCTCGTTTTTGCTATTGCCACTATATACATCAAAATTAACACCTGGAGAATATGGAACGTACGATTTGCTTGTAACAATATCAACTTTCTTACTTCCAATAATAACACTTCTTATGGAAGAGTCGATGTTCAGGTTTTTGATTGATGCAGATGATTTAAAGGAAAAGAAAAGAGTTATAACTGCAACAATATTCTATACAACGGCGGGAACATTATTGTTCTGTTTGATTGCTGGAATCGTTCTTGCTATTATGAAATATGAATTTGCAATAGTGTTCATATTCTTTATAATCTCGAACATATTGATAGGTTTAAGCAACGCCCTTGCAAGAGGAATGGGAAAAATAAAGTTGTATTCACTTTCAAACTTTATTTTAGGAGCATCAACAATAGCATTAAATATTCTATTTATTGTAAGCTTTAAGCTTGGAGTAAATGGACTTTTATGGTCAAACACTATTGCAAATAGTGCAACTGCTTTGATTGTGCTTGTGAAATTGCATTTGCCACAATTCATAAGCAGAAAAGATTTAAGCAAAAAGACTTTATCTGAAATGCTAAGATATTCGATACCATTAGTACCAAATAATTTGTCGTGGATTATAATAAGTTTATCTGATAGATTGATGCTTAGTGGAATGGTTGGAACAGCTGCGAATGGTATATATTCAATCGCCAACAAATTTCCAAACATTGTTTACACCTGCTATGGATTTTTCTCTACAGCATGGAAGGAATCAGCTGCAAGGATTCTAAAGGAAGACAATAAATCTGCATATTACAATAGCATTTATAAAGATATAAAATTCTTCTTAAAGGCTATTGTTTTGGGACTTATAGCCATTATGCCATTTGCTTTCCCAATATTAGTGGATTCAAGCTATAATGACGCTTATATATATATTCCGATTCTAGTAATTTCAATATATTATACTAATATGTCGAATTTTTATGGTGGAATTTTCACTGCCTATAAAGATACAAAGATAATGGGCTCAACAACCGTGATGGCTGCTGTTATAAATATTCTTATAAACTTGATATTTATTCCGAAATTTGGAATTTATGCAGCATCTTTTTCAACGCTAATTTCAAATATGTTGGTATATTTCTATAGAAGATATAGATTAAGCGATTATATAAAATTAAAGGAAAAATTCAACTTTGTTTTTTGGATATTGCTTATAACAACATTGGTAACCTATTATTACAATAATATGGCTATAAATATTTTAATGTTTATAATTGATTTGGCTTACTGCATATTCACAAATTGGAATTTCTTAAAAAAGATTGTAGAACCACTTATAAATAAATTAAAAAAATAATATAATGTATAAATTTAGAAAAGGAGGAATGCGTTAATCATGATGTTTTCGAAGGAAGAGATTGCAAATGAAATGAAAATATTTCTAGATGAAAAAGATATTTACATAGATGAACCAATGAGCAAGCATACTACTTTTAAAATAGGTGGAAAAGCAGATGTATTTGTAAAATTAAGAAATACAGATCAAATAGAAAATTTGTTGAATTTATGTTTTAAAGAGAATATACCATTACAGATAGTTGGAAATGGTAGCAACCTTTTAGTAAAAGACAATGGAATAAGAGGAATAGTTGCTAAAATTTGCATGGAATCTTATCATTTTATAGATGATTGTACTGTAAGTGTAGAAGCGGGAATGTTAAATGCAAAACTTGCACGAATTTTAATGGAGAATGGACTTACAGGGTTTGAGTTTGCTTCTGGAATACCTGGTACGATTGGTGGAGCAGTTAGAATGAATGCAGGAGCTTACGCAAGAGAGATGAAAGATGTAGTCGTAAGTACAAGATATTTAGACTTAGAACAGGCTCAAGAACTATGTTCTAAGAACCAAAGTGAAAATAAAAATTTCAAAATTGAAGATTGCATAAAAGAAATTTCAAATGAAGAACATTGTTTTTCGTACAGAAACAGCACTTTTTCTAAGAAAAAGGCAATAATTTTAGAAACAGTATTCAAGTTTGAAAAAGGAATAAAAGAAGAAATACAAAAGAAGATGGAAGAAATATCTATCCAAAGAAGAGAGAAACAACCAATAGATAAACCAAGTGCTGGAAGTACTTTTAAAAGAGGAGAAGATTTTATTACTGCTAAACTAATCGATGAAGCAGGATTAAAAGGCTTTAATGTAGGTGGAGCAGAAGTGTCTAATAAACATGCTGGATTTGTTGTAAACACAGGAAATGCTACTGCTGAAGATGTAATTCAGCTTACAAACATTGTTAAGGAAAAAGTTTACGAGAAGTTTGGTAAGAAAATTGAACTAGAAGTAGAGATATTAGGAGAATAGAAATTATCACATTTGAAAGGAATAGAAAAATGAAAGGTTTTTTGAAATGGTTTAAATCGGGAACAAAAATAAAGCGATGGATGTTTTTAATGTTAGTAGGAATCGTACTCGTATGTTATGGAATTGCGAAGGTAATGGTAACAGATCAAATAAGTTTTAAGGAAGTTGCTATAATTATCGCATCATTTGTGGCAGGATTTACATTTACAGTAATAAGTATGATATGTATTCAAAGAAGAACACTAGAGTTATTTGTTGAAGAATCTGACACAAGAAATACAGAACAAAATGGAAGTGTAAAGTCTTTAATATTTAATAAAAAAGTATATAATCAAGGACCAAAAGTTGTTGTAATTGGTGGTGGAGCAGGACTTAATACAGTTCTTAGAGGATTAAAAAATTACACAGACAACATCACTGCAATAGTTACAATATCTGATTATGGAGAAGAAACAAATAGGGCTAGAAAGAGTTTGAATACACTTCCACTAGACGATGTAAAAGACAGTTTAATAGCATTGGCAAGTCATGAAGAAGAGATGTCTGCATTATTTAATTTGAACATGCAAAATTCAAAATTTGATGGACTTAGATTTTCTGATGTTTACTTAACTGCTATGAAAGAAGCGGTCGGAGATTTTACAGAATCAATAGAGGAAAGTTCAAAAATATTAAATATTACAGGAAAAGTTATGCCTGTTACACTTGATCAAATAAAAATCTGTGCAGAACTAGAAGATGGAACTGTTGTTGAAAGCAAAAACAAAATTCCAGAAATGGTTAGCCAGAAAGTAAGTAGAATAAGCAGAATTTATATTAGTCCAACGAATATAAGAGTTGCACCAGGCGTTATAGAAGCAATAAATGAAGCTGATGCAATAGTAATAGGACCAGGAAGCTTATACACAAACGTAATTCCTAATCTTTTGGTGCCAGGAGTATCTAAGGCTATAAGGGAAGCAAAAGGCTTCAAGGTTTATGTAAGTAATATAATGACTGAATATGGACAAACTGACAACTATTCTCTATATGACCATATAAAGGCAATAATCGACCATGCCGGAAAAGGAATAGTAGACTATTGTATATATGATACTGGTGAAATTGTTCCAGAATATATAAGACAATATAATAAAGAGGGTTCAGATTTAGTTGAACAAGATGTTGCAAAAGTAAAAGAAGAAGGAATAAGACTAATTCAAAGAAATCTTTCAACGATTGAAAATGATAGAATTAGACACAATCCAGATGCAATTGCAACCAGCATAATGGAACTAATTTGTGATGACATGAAATTTAGAGATATGCAAAATGATACACAATATATGATGCTGGATTCAAGAATAAAAGATACGAATAAGAAGTTGAAGAAGAACAAGAAAAAGAAAGAAAAAACAAAAAATAAAGAAAAACATTCAAGCAAATTCTTCGAAAAATATAATGAAAGAATTGTATCTATTCAAGAAAGTACAAAAAGTAAACCAGCTAGTTCAAGTTCTAAGATGCGAAAAAATCAAGGTATAAATATTGATTTGACTTCTAAAAATGAAAAAACAGGAAAAACTGGAAGAACACAAAAAATAAATACGGATAGCCAAAAAGAGAAGAATAAAAAAATTTCTCAACCAAATAGAGAAGATACATTAAGTAGAATGAGAGATACACTAAATAGAAAATAGTAATAAATCGAAAGAGGTAAACGATAGATGAAATACGAAGAGATAAGTGGAAAAGTTAAGCATGCATTGAAAAGAGATTGGATAATTACAAATGGAATTGGAGGATATTGTAGTCAATCTGAAATTGGGTGCAATACAAGAAAATACCATGGATTATTAATTGCACCATTAACACCACCAGCAAGAAGATTCTTAGTACTTTCAAAATTAGATGAAAGCATTGAATCAAATGGAAAGACCTATAATTTATATACAAATATTGCAAATGGAGAAATATCAGAAGGATACAGGTATTTAACAGAATTCAGAATGGAATATGTACCAATATTTACATACAATGTTGATGGTATAATTGTAAAAAAATTTATAAGTATGGAATATGGAAAGAATACTGTTGTTGTTCTTTACAGAGTAAAAAATCATGGATATGATTCAAAACTAACTTTAGCACCAATTGTGAACTTTAGAGATTTTCATAAAGATAGTCATAATCATCAATTTGATGCAAGGCAGAGCCATGTTGGCACAAAGCTAAAGGTAATATTAGATGGAAATTCTGCAACACCAATATACATGAATTGTTCAGATGGAAAATACTTAAAACACAATGACGATACATTTAATAACATGTATTATCCAAGAGAAGAAGAGCGTGGATTTGAGGCAACCGAAAACCACTATGTTCCTGGAGTATATAACATAAACATCGGTGCAAACGAAGAAAAAGACATAACTTTCGTATGCTCATTGGACGAAAATATTGAAGAAATAGACGGAATAAATGTTATAAATAAAGAAGTCATGAGACTTAGTGAAGTAATATACGATACAAAAATACTTCAAGAAAGAAAGATGAATGATGAAAATGTAGATATATTGAAAAAATTAACAATAGCATCTGATAACTTCATAGTAAATAGACCATCATTCAATCTTCATACAATAATTGCAGGATACCCATGGTTCCTAGATTGGGGAAGAGACAGCCTTATATCTTTTGAAGGGTTATTGTTGATTACAAAGAGATATGAAATAGCAAAGGAAGTACTGCTTACAAATATAAGAGACATGAAATATGGACTAGTTCCAAATGGATATTCAGGATATGACAATAGACCACTTTATAATAGTGCAGACAGTTCTTTATTATTAATTGAACAAGTTCACAAATACTTGAGATATACTAATGATGAAGGATTCATAAAAGACAAAATATATCCTTCACTTATAAAAATAATAGAAGCTTACTCAAACAGAATCGATGTAGATGGAAACAATATATATCTAGACGAAGAAGATAATTTAATATCTGCAGGAACAGAACAAACACAAATTACATGGATGGATGTAAAAATTGATAATACAGCAGTTACTCCAAGAAATGGTAAGACCGTTGAACTAAACGCATTGTGGTTCAATGCACTTAAGATTATGGCAAGACTTGCAGAGAGGTTTGATGATAAAGAATCCTGCAGAAAATATCTAAAAATGGCAGAAAAAACTCAGGAATCATTCGAGAAAAAATTCTATAATCCTAAAAAACACTGCTTATATGATGTTTTAGGAGATGACAAAATAAGACCAAACCAATTATTTGCAATAAGCTTATCACATCCTGTAATTGAAAATAAAGATATTGCAGAAGAAATAATTGCAACAGTTGAAAAGGAACTTTTAACACCTTATGGCCTAAAAACACTTGCAAAAGGTGAAGAAGGTTATACTGAAATATATGAAGGTTCGCCTTACAAGAGAGATATGAGCTATCATCAAGGAATAACCTGGCCTTGGCTACTTGGACTTTATTACGATGGTTTAAAAAATCTAATAATAATGGAAAGAGATAGAAGAACTAGAGAAGAACTTGAAGGCAAGCTAAAGGGATTCGTAGAAAAAACAAGAATTACATTTGATGCAGAAATGAGACAAAGATCAAGTATAGACACTATTAGTGAAATATACGATTCATGCAGACCTTATGAAGAAAGAGGAGCCTTTGCTCAGGCTTGGAGCGTAGCTGAAATATTTAGAATTATAGCACAGTAAATTTTGCATCGAAAGGGACTTGGGGTGTCGTCAATGCTAACTTTTTGAGCGTTGTGTGGAAATTTAAAAAATGAACTAGAAATTGTACAGGTCCCTTTGAAATTTATTATAGGAGAGGAATATGCAGGAAATCGAAGAACTAGAAAGAAAATTAAATAACAAACAGTTGGATGGAATCTACCTTCTATATGGGGAAGAAAGATTCTTGCTAGAAAACATTCTAAAAAAAATAAAAAAATGCTTTGGTGAAATGATAAATGGAATCAATTATATTCAGATTGATGCAGACAACATAAACCAGCTTGTTTCAGACATAGAAACTCCTGCATTTGGTTATCCAAAAAAGTTGATAATTGCTAAAGACACTGGATTATTCCAGAAGCCTAAAAGAGGAAAAAAAGATGATACTCAGAAGGAAAAACAAGAAAAAAAGGCAAAGAAGGCAGAGGAAAAGCCAGAAAATAAATTAGCAGAATATATAAAAGAAAATATAGATTTTATAAATGAGTCTGTAACAATAGTATTTGTAGAAAATGATGCGGACAAGAATAACTTGTATAAGGCAATAGATGAAAATGGTTGTGTATGCAATTTTGAAAAGCAAAAACCTTATGATATTGCAAAAAGACTGAAAGGAATATGTAATGCATACAAAGTAAATGTAGATGGTGCAACCTTGAACTATCTAATTGAAAATTGCGGAACATCATTGCAAGATTTGATAAATGAAATAAGAAAACAAATTGAGTATGTTGGCGAAAATGGAACAATCACAAAACAAACAATAGATTTGCTAGCAATAAAACAATTTGAAAGCATAATATTTGATTTAACAGATAGTCTTGGAAGAAAAAATATTGCAGAAGCACTGCAGGTATTGAAAAATTTGCTTTATGCAAAAGAGCCAATACAAAAAATATTCATAACACTATATAATCATTTCAAAAAACTCTATATTACTAAAGTGGCATTAAGAGAAAAATTAAATGTAGCCGAAAGTTTAAAACTAAAACCAAATCAAACATTTTTAGTAAGCAAGTACTCTACACAGGCAAGATTCTTTAAAGAAGAAGAATTAAAAAATATATTGTTAGAATTTATAGACTTAGATTACAAGTCGAAAAATGGGATGATTGATATAAATGTGGGGCTAGAATCAGTGCTTTGCAGATACTGCTCGTAACAAGAAAAATGCATTAATCATTATCAAACAAAAACAAGTTTTGAAAAATAAATTAGAAATCAATTAGCTAATGAACAAGATTTTTGAATGTAATACAAGCTTAATGAATAAACGTAACTCTTCTGTACAAAATATTCACAGGAGAGTGATTTTTTATGTATAATTTTAGAACTGATATGGCTGTTGAAAGAAATGAGATTTACAAGAAACAGAATAGCCTTGCTGAAGAAATTGATGGAATAGAAAATGCTAATAAAATAATAAAAGATATAGAAATTTCAAAAGTTAAAATTACCAATGAAAATGGTGCAAATGCACTCGGAAAGCCGGTAGGAAACTATATAACTTTAGATGTAAAAGAAATAAAAAATGCAGATGAGGAAAGAATTGAAGAAATTGCAGAAATAATGGCTGATGAATTAAGAAATGTAATAGGAGAACATGTAAGCGATACTGACGATATACTGGTAGTTGGTCTTGGAAATAGATATGTAACGCCAGATGCATTGGGACCTAAGGTTGTTCCTGAAATAGAAGTTACTAGACACATATTAGAATACATGCCGAAAATAATGCCAGAAGATACAAGACCAGTGTCGGCAATATCACCTGGAGTGCTTGGAATAACTGGAATTGAAACAATGGAAATATTAAATGGAATTGTACAAAACATAAAGCCAAAAATGTTAATTGTAATAGATGCTCTTGCTACAAGAAAACTAGAAAGAATAAGCAGTAGTATACAAATAGCAGATACAGGAATAGTGCCAGGAGCAGGAGTAAATAATGCAAGAAAAGAAATAAGCATAAACACATTAGGAATTCCTGTAATCGCTATTGGAATACCAACAGTTGTAGATTTGGCAACAATTACGAATGATTGCATAAATATATTCATAGAAAATTTACAGCAAAAGGCGATGTCAAATTCTACATTGAATGAACTAAAAGAAAAAGACAACTATGAAGAAATAAAAGAAGCTTTAATACCGAAAGATTATAATATGATAGTAACACCAAAAGAAATTGATAAATTAATAGACAACATGAGTGAGATAGTTGCAAAGGGAATAAATAAATCCTTGTAGTTGAAAGTCGAAAATTTATTTAAAGAAATGAAAATTATTAGCAGGACGAATTTTTACCTGAATCTTTATTTAATGCAATCAAAGCAAGATTATCACCAAAAGCAGTGAAGAAACCGTGCTAGAACGGCTGTATCATTACTGCTTAAATTTTCTGAAATTGCAACTGAAAAAATACCTGCTAATGCAACTAACTCACAACCAGAAAGAGTTGAGAGATAACAGGAAAAATCATGATAGTTCATATTAAAGCCTCCGATATGAAAAAAATAAAAATCGAATAATTGGTCATAATTATTGTTTATGCGTTTGATATATGATATGCTAGGGCAAAAGACTTTATTTATGAAGGAGAAAAATAGAAGCATGAGAAATAAGTATGAAATATATCAGACCAAAGAATATTACAACCTTAAAGAGGTATTGGAAAATGCTTTTGAAAATTATCCAGAAAATATTGCATTCAAAATAAAGAACAATAATGCAGAAAATATAACATACAGAGAAATAAAATATAAGGAATTTGAAAAAGAAATAAATAGCCTAGGAACAGCATTAATAGATATGGGAATGAAAAATAAGAGAATAGCTGTAATAGGAAAGAACAGATATGAATGGATTTTATCTTATGTAGCAGTAGTGAATGGAACAGGGATAGTAGTACCATTGGATAAAGGACTTCCAGATGAAGAGATAAGAAGTTCTTTAGAAAGAAGCAAAACAGATTGCGTTATATTTGCAAAAGACTATATCGACTGCATGAAAAAAATAAAAGAAGAGAACACTACACAAATAGAAAAATTTATTTGTATGGACGAATTAAGCGAAGCGGAAAAGAAAGAAGGATTTATCTACCTAGGAGACTTATTGGAAAATGGTAAAAAGTTATTAGAAGCGGGAAACAAAGAATTTGTGAATGCCGAAATAGACAATAACAAAATGAGTGTTATACTATTCACATCTGGAACAACCTCTAAATCTAAGGCAGTTGCTTTATCACATAGAAACATTGCATCAAATATAGAAGCCATGAATAAAGTAGAAGGCATAAGAAGTACTGATGTAAATATGGCATTCTTACCATTGCACCACACATTTGGTTGCACAGGAATATTATTGTTTTTAAATCATGGTTGCACAAACGTATTTTGTGATGGAATAAGACACATACAGAGCAATTTAAAAGAATACAAGGTTTCCGTTTTTGTATGTGTTCCACTACTAATAGAGGCAATGTATAAAAAAATAGAAAAAGAGATTGAAAAACAAGGAAAGACTAAACTTATAAAAGTTGCAACAGGAGTAAGCAACTCTCTATTAAAAGTTGGAATAGATGTAAGAAGAAAATTATTTAAAGATATTATAAACAATTTGGGTGGCAATTTAAGATTAATAATAAGTGGAGCATCAGCATTAGACAAGAAAGTCGCAAAGGCATTTAATGATTTTGGAATACTTACAATACAAGGATATGGACTAACAGAAACATCTCCAGTTCTTGCTGCAGAAAATGAAAATTGCATAAAATATGGATCAATAGGACTTTCGATGCCAGGAGTTACATTAAAAATAGATAATCCAAATGAACAAGGAATTGGAGAATTAATCGCAAAAGGCCCAAATGTAATGCTTGGATACTATGAAAATCAAGAAGCAACAGATGAAGTAATAAAAGACGGATGGTTCCACACAGGAGATTTAGCAAGACAAGACAAAGATGGATATTTCTTTATAACAGGAAGAATGAAAAATGTAATAGTATTAAAAAATGGAAAAAATATATATCCTGAAGAACTTGAAACATTAATTGGAAAACTTCCTTATGTTGAAGAAAGCATGGTATTTGGCTATCCAAAAGATGACGACTTAGTTGTATCTGTAAAAATAGTGTACAACAAAGACTATGTAAAACAAAACTTTGGCGATATATCAGAGGAAGAATTATACAATAAAATATGGACTGATGTAAAACAGATAAACCAAGAACTAACAAATTATAAGCATATAAAGAAATTAATAATTTCAGACGAACCGATGATAAAAACAACAACAGCAAAAATAAAAAGATTTGAAGAAATAAAGAAAATACTCGCTCAATAAAACAAGTCGAAGAACAATTCGGGACAATTGGGGACGGAGGAAAAAATGTACCAACATTTTTAATTTTGAAAAGAAATGGTGCAAAATTTCCTCCGTCCCTGAATTGTTTTGAATTGCAACCAATTGCACAAAATTATTATAAAATACTTGACACTTGCCAATAATAAAGATAAAATATAAAAGGATAAATTATATTCTAAAAAATGGAATATATTTTTATGCACATTGAAAATTAAATAGAAAGAGGTGTTAAATTATGCAGATCATAATTTATATCGCCATTTTTCTAGTCTCAGCAATTATTTTTACCTTTGTTGGTATAGCAATAAGAAAGAAAACAGCAGAATCAAAACTTGGCAGTGCAGAAGACGAAGCTAAAAAAATAATAGAACTAGCACAAAAGGAAGCCGAAAACAGAAAGAAAGAAGAAATATTTAAGGCTAAAGAAGAAATAATGAATGCTAGAAAAGATTTAGACAATGAGGTTAGAGAAAGAAGAGGCGAAGTACAACAACAAGAAAGAAGATTATTACAAAAAGAAGAAAACCTAGAAAACAAGATGGAGCAAATAGAAAGAAAAGAACAGGAAATTGAAAACAAGAAGAAAAATCTTGAAAATCAAAGACAGGAAATCGAAAAGACACTTGAAAAACAAGTTCAAGAATTACAAAGAATTTCTGGGTTATCTAAAGACGAGGCAAAGAAATTATTACTTTCTGAAATGGACAAGCAACTTACTTTGGAAAAAGCTACACTTATAAAAAATGCTGAAGCAAAAGTAAAAGAAGAGTCTATAAAAAATGCTAGAGAAGTAATAGGGTATGCAATTCAAAAATGTGCAGCAGATCATACTGCAGAAACAACAGTATCAATTGTTCCACTTCCAAATGATGATATGAAAGGAAGAATAATTGGTAGAGAAGGAAGAAATATTCGTACATTAGAAACGCTTACAGGAGTTGATTTAATAATAGACGATACTCCAGAGGCTGTTGTAATATCAGGATTTGATGCATTAAGAAGAGAAGTTGCAAGAATTGCCTTAGAAAAATTAATGGAGGATGGAAGAATTCACCCAGCTAAGATTGAAGAAATGGTTGAAAAAGCTAAGGAAGAAATTGCTGAAACAATCAAGGAAGAAGGAGAAAGAGCTTGTATGGAAACAGGCGTAATTGGACTTCATCCAGATTTGGTAAATCTACTTGGAAAGCTAAAATACAGAACCAGCTATGGTCAAAATGTATTAAATCATTCAATAGAAGTATCAAATTTAGCAAGAATTATGGCTGATGAATTAGGATTAGATCCAAAGCTTGCAAGAAGAGCTGGTTTATTGCACGATATAGGAAAGGCATTAGACCACGATGTAGAAGGAACACACGTTCAAATTGGTGTAGATATTCTTAAAAAGTACAAGGAAAATCCACTAGTAATAAATGCTGTAGAAGCACACCATGGAGATGTAGAGCCACAAACAGTAGAAGCTGTTTTAGTTGCTGCAGCAGATGCAATATCTGCATCAAGACCAGGTGCTAGACGTGAAACTTTAGAAAACTACATAAAACGTCTTGAAAAGCTTGAATCAATAGCAGACTCATTTAAAGGTGTTGAAAAATCATTTGCAATACAAGCTGGTCGTGAGGTTAGAATTATAGTAAAACCAGAACAAATTTCAGATTCTGAAATGACAATACTAGCAAGAGATGTTGCTAAAAAGGTTGAAGATGAAATGGAATATCCAGGACAAATAAAAGTAAACATCATAAGAGAAACAAGAGTTGTAGACTACGCAAAATAAAAATAGGAACGGAGGAATTAAAACCTTCGTTCTTTTTTTTGTAGGGCAAGTAAAAATTAAATGTTTTTTGGGGGAATCATGTAAAAAAAGTTTAAGTTTAATTCTGCAAAGTAAATATATTATTTTTCGAGATAATTTACTAAAATTATACTCTTGACAACAAAAATTGCTAATAATATAATAAGGTTATCAAAAGAAAAATTAAGGTAAACGGAGAGTTATATGGATATACAAAAGGAGCTAGAAAAAATTGGAATAATTCCAACAAGGCAACTGAATATAGAAGAAAGAAACTATATATCGAAAAATATAGCCGATAAATTAGCAACAAATGTAAACGAACTTGCAAACAGTTATAACGAACTATATATGCGAATTTTTAATTGTAATATGTACTATGCAAAAATAGATAAAAAATTTAAAGGAGTATTTTATTATTATAAAAATAATACAGTATATATTGATGAAGAAAAAGATATATCAGAAATAGATTCTTATATGATACACGAAAATATACACTATTTGCAAAATTTCAATAAAATTGAAAAGCGAGATGATAGAGCGGGAGTGTGTCAATTTAGAGAATTCAAAATATTTGGACTTGGCATAAACGAGGCTATTGTGCAGTACATTACCGCAAAGGCGCTCGGATATAAAAATCACAGAATAAACAATGAAGAAATATCGATTTGCACCAATAGTGAAAATCATTATAAATACATGACAAGCTTAATTGGACAAATGATGTATCTTATGGGAGATAAAGAGGCTATAAATAGTTGTATTGGAAGCAACGACATATTTGAAGAAAAATTATACAATACATTTGAAGAGAACACAGAAAGAATTGTAAGAAACTTTGATGATATACTTGAAGAGAATAACAGAGAAGACAGAAACGAAGAGAAAATAATAAAGTTATATATGCAAACACAAGAATTGATATACACAACATATTTTGAAAAAATGTACAAAGCACTTAATACAACAGCAGAAGTTGATGAACAAGTAGATAAGATGGAAAACTATGAACAAATAATTGGAAAACTTCTTGGTACATCTGTCGAAGAAGACAACTTTATACAATTTAAGAAAGAAATGAATAGTAAATACATAAAAAAATATATGGAAATAAACAAAAATAAGAACAAAAACAGTTTGATGGTTGTATATAAAAATGTTGTAGCAGGCCTTATAAATAAGATTGCAGAATTTATACAAAAGAAAATAATGAGAACATAAAATAAATAACATATAATAAAAAATAATGAATATCTATAGTTAAGAATAGTTTGGCTATAGGTATTCATTTTTATATAATAAAGTTGTAACTTACTTTTATAGTATATAAAATTTAAATTAATATGAAAGTATACTGAAATTTCCTGTATAAAAAATTAGAATATTTGAAAAGTGTAATGATTTTCAAATACTCTAATAAATTATATTAAAAGAAGAAGGATAAAAAGTTAAGTAAGAATATACTAAGTGCAACTCTCCAAGTTGTTTTCCAAGTTCTAACTAATACGTGCTTTACTACAGAAAGGCTATAATCTTTTCTAACAGTTAAAGACAAACAATTAACAGGATTTTCTGTATTATCAGAAAAATCTGTTTCGGATTGAACATCAGAAGAGCTGGAGGTTGAGAAACTTTGAACTTCTGGTATATCTACATTGGTTGAATCACTTTGCACAGTTGTAATGTTTTGATTACCGAAAGAATGTTGCTTTTTTTGTAGAACTAGCAGGCTCAAAGTTAGCTGCTTCTGGATTTATATTATAAGCATTTGAAACTTCAGTATCGGAAAATTGTTTTTTTATATCTGAATTTTCAAAACCTTGAATATTAGTATTATTAAGTTGTTTATTTAATTCTAAATTCGTGGTATTATTGACCATAATTTGAATCCTTTCTTTTGATTTAAATTGATTATAACCATAGCAAAAACAAAAGTCAAGAAAAAAAGATAAAAACAGAAATAATGACAAAGTAGAAGAAAAAACACAACAAATTATGTCTACTAATATGGAAAAGATTAGAAAATACGGAAAAGATAGCTAGATTTGCTAAAATCCTACGGAAATGGGTAATTTTTGTAAAATTATGATTGACTATTTCCATGTTCTGTTATATAATGTCTGTGCAAAATAAATTGGGAAAGGAAAGAAAGATGGAAACTAAAATTAAAAAAATCACATCAGTATTATTATTAGCAATAATGATAATCGCTATGGCTAGTGTACCTGTACTAGCAACAACTAATGAAAAAGTAATTTTAAAGAATTCTAATAATGAATACTTAATTTATTTTAAAGAATTCTGCAAAAAAGATTTTCAATTCGCAATTAGCAAAAACGACAAAGCAGTAGAAACAGAATTAAACTTTGTAAATTCTGCAAAAGATCAACCTGCATCATCAGGAGAAGCACTAAATGTAGCTTACATAGATGAAACTTCATTTGAAGGTATATTTGGAAAAAATCCAACAAGTCTAGTAGCTTATATTTGGGTAAAAGATGCTGATGATAAAACAGTAATTAAAGCAGAAAAAATCGATTTAAGTGATGCACTAACTGAGAAAATGATTGCAGTAGTAAATACAACTACTAAAGCAAATGAATCAACAGATAGAATAGCAATAGATACAACACAAGAACAAGTAACAAATCCAGTAGTAGAAGGAATAACAACTACAGTAAGAACTGGAAAAATAGTAGTAAAAGAAAAGAAAGATTCAAAATATTACTACAGTTTAATTAAAGTATCTGATGAAAATGCAGATGCAACAGAAATGTATAACCTAGCTGAAACAATGGGAAAAAGCAAAGATACTTATGAAAATCTATCAGCAGAAAAAAGATTCTATGAATTATACGAGAAATTAACTCCTGCAGAAAGTGACTGGACAGAAGTTGAAAATTCAGAAATACTTCAACCAGAGACAGCAAGAACTGGAGATAAATACATCGCATATATCAAAGAAGAAAATGGACAACAAACAACAGTTGATGCAAAATTATTAGTAAGTAAATATGATTATGAAGAAAAACGTGTTAAAGAAGAAGATAAAGTAATAACAGAAACTGTTAAGCTACCAGTAACATTTGATAATGGAGCAATTTTATTCACAGTATTAGGAATTATAGTTATTGCACTAGCAATATTTGTATTTATAAGAATAAAATCTAATAAAAAAGATGAGAACAAATAGTTATGAAAAAGGTCTATAATCTTATAATTGCCGTATTAATTGTAGCGTTAATCGTAGTAATAGCAATGATTGTTATAAGATATGGTGGCAATTATTTAAACGAAAAAGAGGTTTCGGCCTCACTTGAAACAATAGAGGAAAAGTTAAATAAAGAAGAAACACAGCAATCTGAAAGTTTGCCGGAGTTAGAATTTAAAGGATACAAGGTAGAAGGAATAATAGAAATTCCAAAAATAAATATCAAGTATCCTATAATTGACCACACGAACGAAGAAACAATGAAGGTTTCTATAACAAAGTTCTGGGGACCACAAGCAAACGAGATTGGAAACTACACAGTAGCAGGTCACAATAATAAAGATGGCACAATGTTTGGAAAAACAAAATACTTACAAATAGGTGACAAAATAAAATTAACAAACCTAAAAAATGAAACTATTGAATATGAAGTATTTAAAATATACTCAATAGATCCAGACGATGTAAGTTGTGTAGAAAGTGTGGAAAGCGGAACTAGAGAAGTCACTTTAATAACGTGTACAAACGGACATAAGAATAGATTAGTAACTAAAGCAAGACAAATTTTATAATTTAAAATATGGGGGTAAAAAAATTGAAAGCGAAAATTAATTATAGGAGTAAGAAAACCATTATAATTATAAGCGTAGCAGTAGTTCTATTAATAGCAGCAATTGTTGGTACAGTTGCCTTCGTAAAAGGTAACCAAGATGCAGCAGCCGCAATGACAGATGATGGTACATCAACATCACAAAATGATGGAGCAAATGCAGGCTTACCAAATAATGGAGACCAAAACAATGGTGATGACCAAAACAATAATGGAACTACATTACCAGAAGTAGGAGATAACACAAACCCAGCAGATTCAAACAATAATGGAAACAATGGTAGTACCACAAATGGTGGAACTACTGGTACAAACGGTGCCAATGGATCAAACACAGGAGCAAATGCTGGAACAACAACTGGAACTACAACAACAGGAAACAATGGAGCAAACGTTCCAAACCAAGACTATACACAAACAACAGTAATACCAGGAAGAGACAATGTATTAGTTGAACAAAACACAGAAATAGGATGGAGCCCAATAAGCGTTGCAGCATATACAGCAGCATCAAAATTAAAAGTACATAAACCAGACCTGGACTTACAAAAATATGCTTATTTAGATGGGGATTCTTTAGAAGAACTACCAGTAAATACAGCAGTACAAAAAGGTGAAACAATCACTTATGTTATAAAAATAACAAATAAAGGTAACGAAGACACAAACGGAATCCGTACAATAGATTCAATACCAGAAGGAACAGAACTTACTTTTGTTTCAGAAGGTGGGGCACTAAACAATGACGGAAAAATTGTATGGAAAAACGATATAAAAGCAGGAAAAACTGTAACAGTATCATTCAAAGTAGTAGTTACAACAGACTCTATAGATTTAATTAACAACATAGCAAAAGTAAATGGAGAAAAAACACCAGAAACAAAAACTCCAGTAATAACAGCAAACAAAACAGCACAAGTTGTTACAATAGTAGACAAAGAAGAAGTTCTAGAAAACAGAGATGCAAAAGTTGGAGAAACAATTAGATACACAATTACTGCAAAAAACACAACAGAAGTTGATGGAACAACAGTAATAAAAGATAGCATTCCAGACGGAACATCTTTTGTAGATGGAACAATAACAGAAAAAGGAAACTTTGATAAAGAAAATGGAACAATTACATGGAATAACGTAGTTGTACCTGCAAAAGGAGAGGTTTCTGTAAGCTTTGACGTTGTTGTAAATGAAAAAACAACAGCAGGAGAAGTTGTAAAATCAGTAAGCAATACTGCAACAGTTGGAAACACACCAACAGAAGAAGTTGAAATAAAAGTTGCAAATATTACAGGAGAGAAAAAAGTAAGTAGTGATGTTGCAAATGTTGGAGATACATTAACATATACAATAAAATTAATAAATAGTGGAAATGGTGATGGAAAAGTAACTGTAACAGATGCTATACCAGAAGGTACAAAAATAAAAGTAGCAACAACAGATGGATACGACTTGGAAACCAATACAATGACTTGGAAAAATGTAGAAGTAAAAGCTGGAAAATCAGTTGAATTAACATTGGAAGTTGTTGTTGAAGATAACACGAGTGTAATAAAAAACAAGGCTTATGTTGATGATAATAAAATACCAGAAGAACCAGAAACAGCTGTAAAACATCATTATACAGTTGAACACTATACTGAAAATCTTGATGGAACATATTCAAAAGTTGACAAAGATACAGTAGTTAGTGAAAATGTTGAGATAGGAACTAAGGTAAATTACAAGAATAATAACTACGAAGGATTTACATTTGATGATAGCAAGACAGAAAACAAAGATGCTACAGTACCAGATAATAATAATTTAGTTGTAAAATTATATTATACAAGAAATAGTTACAGCTATACAATAAAATACGTAGAAGAAGGTAATGAAACAAATATATTAAAGACAACAACAGGAGAAGCAAAATACGAAGAAGAAATAGATGTAACTAAGGAAACTTTTGAAGGCTACACATATGTACGTCAAGATAAAGAAAAAATAAAAATAGACACAACAAATAATATAGCAACAGTATATTATACAAGAAACAGTTACAAAGTAACATATGAATATGAGGGAAAAGTTCCAACAGGAGCAAGTAAGACACCAGCAGAAGCAACATATAAATATGGAGCAAGTGTAACAGTAGCAGAAGATGCAACAGCACCAGGATATACATTTAGTGGATGGGATCATGAAGACTTCCCAATGCCAGCAAGTGATGTAGTAATCAAGGGACATTTTACAGCAAATGATAATACACAATACAAAGTAGAGCATTACTTAGAAGACTTAGATGGTAAAGCATTTACATTAAAAGATACAGAAACATTAGCAGGAACAACAGATACAACAGCAACGGCAACACCAAAACAATATCCAGGATTCACATTTAATGAAAATGTAGATGGAACAAAGACATCTGGAACAGTAACAGGTGATGGTCAATTAGTATTAAATTTGTATTATACAAGAAACAGTTACAAAGTAACATATGAATATGAGGGAAAAGTTCCAACAGGAGCAAGTAAGACACCAGCAGAAGCAACATATAAATATGGAGCAAGTGTAACAGTAGCAGAAGATGCAACAGCACCAGGATACACATTTAGTGGTTGGGATAAAAAAGATTTCACAATGCCAGCAAGCAATGTAGTAATCAAAGGAAGCTTTAAAGCAAATGATAATACAGAATACAAAGTAGAGCATTACTTAGAAAACTTAGAAGAATTAGATGGTGAAAAATTCACATTAAAAGATACAGAAACATTAGCAGGAACAACAGACACAACAGCAACAGCAACACCAAAACAATATCCAGGATTCACATATGATTCAACAGTAGAAGGAACAAAGACAGCTGGAACAATAACAGGCGATGGTCAATTAGTATTAAAATTGTATTATACAAGAAATACTTATAAGTATACAGTACATTATTTCTATAATGGAGTTGAAGACGAAAATAAAGCTGAAGAATTTGAAGCTTTATATGAAGAGAAAATAAATGAGTATACAACTAAAAATCAAGGCAGATATACTGAGTATAACAAAGAATCTTCTAATAGAACAAAAGAAGCACTTCTTGTAATTGGCACAGGATCAAATTACATTAATATATATTATGGCACACCAAATGTAACAATAAGCAAGAAAGTAAATGAAACTGCAGTAAAAGTTGGAGATACATTACACTATACAATTAAAGTTACAGAAACTAGAGGATTGGTAGATGCTTCAGGAATAAATATAACAGATCCAATTCCAGAGGGACTAGAAAATGTTAGAAATATAACTCACAATGGAAATCTAAATGAAGGAAATGTTGAATGGAACAACTTGACAATAACAAAGAATTCAAGTATAACACTAGAATTTGATGCAACAGTTAGTGCTAACACAATAGGAAGAACAATTTCAAACACTGCAAATTTAGGTGGCACAACGAGTGGAAATAGTAATACTGTAACAACAACTGTATCTGAATTAAAAGCTGCAGTAAAAGAAGTTAAAAAAGGAACAACTGGAAAAGACGCTGTGAATATTGTACTTGTAATGGACTTATCTTATAGTATGCAAGAAAAGAAAGTGTCTGATAATGTAACAACGCGATTAGATGCTGCAAAAACAGCTGCAACAAAATTCATAAACTCTATATATAAAAAGGATCCAGAATCTAAAGTTACAGTAACAGTATTAACGTTTAACACGGCAAATCCATTAACTACTATTAAATATGTGGGAACAGAAAGATGCACTGATAATGATAGATGGCATCTACATTGGAATTGTAAAAAGATAGATGGAGTTTGGTATTCTAAATGGGAAGAACAAAAAGTTGCAATTCCATATTCAGGAACTTCAAAACTTGGATTTGCAGATAAAACTAACTACGGTGCATTGGTAAACGAAATAAATAATATATCGTTACCAGCTGAGAATCCGGATGGGGGACTTGGAACAAATGTATCAGCTGCATTAGATTTAACAAAAACAACTATAGGGGACTTAAAGGATAATCATTCTGAAAATTCTAACGTAGTAATATTATTATCTGATGGTGCTCCAACAACAAGTTATTCAGGAAATTCTAGTAGTAATAATTATGAAGGATTAAGAAATCAAGCTTCAGAAATTAAAGGAAATCCAATAACAACAGAATTTTATTCAATCCAGTTTGGAACTGAAAAGGGAGCAGAAAAATTGTTAAAAGCAATGTCATCAAATAATACTGTTTACACATCAAATAGTATAGACTCATTAGTTGAAAACTTTACTAATATATTGGATCAAAATACAACAAAAGACCCAATAGACACAGTAAACGGAAAATATACAACTACATTATCAAATCCTTTAGTAGTAGATGCTGATAATCCAATAACAGTAACTTATAAAGGTACAACATTATTTACATGCACAAGTTTGCCAAACAACGGATTAACATACGATTCTACAACAAAAACACTAACATGGGATATAAATGCATGGAACGCAGTTGAAGGCCATACTAAAGTAACTACAAATGACATTGTTATACAGTGCTATGTAGAAAGATAATGTAAAATATAATATTTTACAAAATAATAAAACCTATCAATTTTAAGTTGATAGGTTTTATTTGTGTTAAGGAACATTTTGAGTCATATGATGTTATTTAAAATATATAGTAAAAATAATGGAACCACTGAAATATCAGTGGCTATAATTTAATTTTTTGTTATTTTTATATGTTTTGCATTCGTAAGATTTTCTTTAGAATTTATATTTATTTTTTTAGTACTATGGGAAAGAACTTTGCTTACATAAGTATCAAATGATACAATGTCAGAATGGTTTTCATCAAGTAATGTTACAGTTAAATGCAAATCAGAGATATCTTCTGCAGAAGTATTATCTAAAAATACAGATACCTTAGTTTGGTTTGGATTTGATGTGTCTATTTGAAAATTTTTTATTTCTAAGTACTCTAAATTTTCTACAGTATTTGTGGTTTCCTCAACAACTTCTAAATTCTCAATATTAACTTCATTAAGAGTTTCATTTGAAAATATGGTATTTTCAACTTTTGACGAGATGTTTTTACTATTTTGGCTATTAAAAAAAGTATATATAGAATCTCTAAAATGATATAATGATAACAAAATAATTACAATAATCAAAAAAATAAATACAGGTAAAATATTAAATTTGTGACTGCTATTATTTGAAGAATTATTAGCAGAATGTCTTCCTTTACTCATGTTTAAGCCCCCTTTGAACAGTATATATAATACAGTAGATTTTCTATAATGTCAAATAAAGTAGAAAATATTGGAAAAAACATGAAGTATATTATTAATAGGAGATGATTATTTTGGAGAGGTTTATAATAGAAAAACTAAAAGAATGGAAAGAAAGTAAATATAGAAAACCATTGTTTTTAATAGAATACATGGAAAAATTTATATAGTGTCTGCTATTAATTCGCACAATTACATTGCTAAATGAGAAATATTGTGATAAATTAAATAAAAAATAGATGGAGATTAAAATGAAAAAAATAAAAGAATTTTTGCAAGATAACAACAAAACAACAATATTAGCATTTGTTGGAAGTGTAATATTATTAGCTTATTACTTAATTTTTTATTTTGGAGGTGCCTTTATTTCAATAATCTTGTACCAAACAAGTGTAATTGGATTTGCAATATATTTTACGATGGCACTATTAAAAATGCACAAAGAGAATGTTAATATTAAGGTAGCAAATTATGTATTAATTATAACACTAATAATACAAACAGTTTTTGATATGATAATGGCTATTGCAAGATTAGATTATGGAATTGGTAATACAGATGAGTTTATTGGAATTATCGTAAATGTTATTTCGATAATGTACTTTTTCAACATATTACTAAAAAAGTCGCACTTTATAAATAATAAGGTGTATTCAATTGCAATAATAGTTGGTTTTGCTTTCCAAATGATACAAACATCATTTTTTTCATCAGGAAAAATTTTATTAAGTTTGTGTTCATTGACTGTAGTACCATATTTTTATAATTATTATGAATTATCAAAGAATAAATAACAATGGAAAATACTATTGTCGAGTTATTGACAAGTTGCAAAAGCTATAATTATAATAGAATAAAAAAAGGAAAAATTATGATAGATAAGCAAGAGTTACACAAAATATTTTCAGAAATGCGAAAAGGTAATAATTCACAATTTGAAATTCTATATAAAAATTATAATCAATTGGTTTATAAAATTGCATTTTCTATATTGAAAAACAAAGAAAATAGTGAAGATGTGATGCAAACTGTTTTTGCTAAGATATGTAATTTAAAGACAGAACAGTTACCAAGTTCAAAAGAAGCAACTTGGTTATATGCTGTTACGAAGAATGAAGCACTTACATTTCTGAGAAAAGAAAATACTTATATTTCATTAGAGGAAGCCTACAACATAGACACAGGCAAAGAATGCAAAGAACTTCAAGATATTGTAGATACAGAAAAATACAACAAAATAATAAGTGGATTATCACTTAAAGAAAAAGAAATTGTATCGTTAAAAATAGTTGGAGAATTGTCTTTTAAAGAGATAGCTAGAATTCTGAATGAACCAATCGGAACCGTTCAATGGAGATATTACAAGGCGTTAAATAGCCTGAAACTAATACTTGGAAATATCAGCATGTTTATTGTAGCACTAACATTATATATTAGTTCTGTAAGAAACCAAAAAAGAGATATATCTAAAACAAACACGGAGCAATCACAGAATAATATGGTTAAGGAGAATACAACATCAATATCGGAAAACTCTAAAACCAACGATTCCACAGATTCAATACAAGATTCTCAGATGGAAAATAAAAATGAGTTAAGCAATAATATAAATGAAGATGTTGCAAGTAATGTAACAGGACAGGAATATGCAGAAATAACTGAGATTAACAATCAACCGAATAATATACAAAGTAATATTTATTTGTCTTTGGCATCGATATTTTTAGTACTAACTATAATATTTGCAATAATTTTCACAAAACACCAACAAAACAAAAGACGTTCTGCATCTAAATAGTAGAAAGCAGAAATGCTGAAAGAAAGGAAAGGTGTTACGTATGAAAAAGAAAATTATACTAATAATTATTGTGTTAATAGTTATTACTTTAGCAGGAGGAGTATATTATAAAATAAATAATCAAGAAAACTCGAAAAACTTAAGTAAGGAAAATGATTCACAAAATCGCAATGAGGAGATTTCAACAAATAATGAGCCTAAGGTAGATTCTTATGGGTACAGAGCTTTATCGGAGCTTCCGCAAGATTATTCGTTGGAGCAGGCGATTAATGACGGCTGTGTAGTAATTACATATAATAAAATTTACGGTAAAGACAAACTTGATAAATTTATTGAAAACACAAAAATAAATTCTCAAGAGAGAAAAGAGGATAAAATAAGAATTGTACAGTTTACTGTTGAGGGCGATTTGATTATAAAGGATCTAGAATACAAAAAAGAAGAAAGATTAGATGGTTGTCTTGAGATGGACAAAACGGGCTATATTCTAACTGTGGATAATACTAGAGATAAGTTTTCGGCAGATGAGGATAGAAAAATTACAGTTGATGATGATATACCAGCAGTTTTCTATGGGATAATCAAGGAAGAAAAAGATGATGACATACATATTGTATTAGCTTTGTATGCTCAAATAGATTATGTAAGTGGCGATGGAAAGATATACAAGGAAATTGAGGTATGTGAGTACAGAAAGAGTATAGAGAAGATAGCGAAGTAACAATAATGGAAGAATAATGTATAATAATTTTAATAATCTAATAAAATGACAGAAAAATTAAGAAAATATATATTATAACAAAAGTATTTAAAATAAAGGAGAAAATCACTAATTATATGAGTTTTCTCCTTTTACTAATGACTTACATAGCATTTATGCTATGGACACTAATGTAATAATATTATATGAAAAAATCAAGAATATATACAATAAAAAAACGATAGCTTTTTAGCTATCGGAATATAATGATTACGTTCTTTTTAGAACGGACACTAATGTTTTAGTAATTTTATTATAAAACAGTCATGAAAAAATGTCAAGAAAAATTTAAAATTTTATTCATTTTTCAAGGGTTTTAACCTATATAAAATTTCAAGTTGTGAATTGATTTCGGTCCAGTCATTTTTAGAAATAACCACTAATTTTCCTTTTCTTCTAAATGGATCCGTAATTCTTATTTTGCTAACAACTTTTAATTGTTCAACTAAAACAGTAGAATCGATTTTCTCTAAGTCAACGTGAAACCATAATTCATCATTTAACCTTTTTGTTGTTAAAGGAAGAATTGTACAAATTGGAGAATTCTTAGAGGATCTTAATATTAAAACTGGCCTTAATTTGTTTTGTTCACTACCAATGTTTACACCTAAATTGCACCAGTAAATAAAATTATTGTATATTGGAAATTGTGGGAGATTCCCGTTATACCTTAAATATGTTTTTTCTTTAGTCCACTCAGAAAATTGAATTGCATCAGGAGTATTAATAGTATCTAGAAAAATTTTGGCTTCTTCGAGATTATTGTGGATTTCTGTATTCATAATATCACCTCACTTTTTAGTATAACATATTATAAAAAACAAGTAAACAAAAGTTCGTAATATTTTATGCAATATTTTTTTATAAGATAGAATCCACTTTGTAAATTACCAAGGACTAGACCGTTCGATTAGTGAAAAATCAAAAAAGTTCTCCCATTATTTAGAAAAGTATGATATAATGCTTTTGAAATAAAGGGAGATTTTAGTTTAGAATAATTTCACAGCTAATATACCTTAAATAAATTAAAAAGGGGAAATTTTATGGAAAAAGTAAAAGATTTTTTTAACAGGCTTACGTCGAATTACAAAACGTACGTAAAACAGTACATGGCAACAAATATAGTAATAATTATTGCAACACTTGTGTTTACATTTGCAAATTTTAATGCATGGAGTAAGTTTTTAACTTCGTTTGCGATTATTGCTGTAATTGCTGCCATTAATTTCTTTGTGGTGGAATCATATTTTAAAGAAAAAAAGTCAAAAATGTATTCATGTGTTGCTGGATTTGTAATCGCAGTGGTACTTGAAAGATTTGCTCATTACAACGTATTTGGTGCGAGTGCATCAAGAATTTTAACTGGATATTATATAGTAGCTTTTTTGATAGGGCTATTTAAAGTTATAAAAAATTCTGGACTAGAGTTATCGAAATATTGTACTAGAGTATTCAAAAATTTATTTGGAACAGGTGTAATATATGGAATTTTAGTAGTTGGATTTGCTTTAATAATGGCAATATCAATCAGCTTGCTAACTCCAGGCAAAAATTATGAATTAGTATTAAGAGCACAAATTGCAATAGCAGGTTTTTTCTTAATTCCAGCAACATTGTTATCAATAACAAATACAGAAGGAGAAAATTCTAAGTTTATAGAAACGGTAATTTCATTCGTATTGTTACCATTAACAGCTATTGCAACAATAATAATCTATATATACATGATAAAAATATTGGTATTAAGACAAATTCCGCAAAATTCAATTTATAGAATTGTAGCAGGACTATTTGTTGTGGCTTTTCCAGTATGGGTAATGACTTACGAATTTAAAGAGAAAAATAGATTTGTAGAAGTATTTTCAAAGATAATGCCAATAGCATTCATTCCGTTGATTGGACTTCAAATATATTCGATTGGAGCAAGAATTGGTGAGAATGGAATAACACCTGTAAGATACATGGGTGTAATGTTTATAATATTTGAAATTGTAGCAATTGTTCTATCCATAATAAATAAAAGAAAATATTTAACAAATGCAGTGCTGGTTGCAGCAGGACTAATTGCAATTTCAACAATACTACCAGTAGTAAACATGGAACAAATATCAAATTACAATCAAGCATCAAGATTAAGAAAAGCATGGAGAGAAGGCGAAAGCTTTACAAGTCTTTCAAAAGAGGAAAAGGCAACTGCATCAAGTGCTTACAGATACTTATCAAGACAGGAAAATTGTGAAAAATACCTACCAAAATATTTGGATAAGGAAGAGCTTACCAAAAAATTAATTGAACATTACAGTCCATACGGTGACGAAGGTGAAACGTATGATGAAAAAAGAACAACATATAAAAGAGTAAATTATCAATATCCAGACGATGGAGTAATAACTGTAGAAGGATACAACCGTATAAAGAAATTCAAAGTCTATGAATATGATATAAACGAGGAAAATTTGGAAAGTGTAAGCTTGTACGACACATTCAACATAAATTTGAAAGATTATGTGATTGGATTGATAGAAGCGAATAAAAATGGCGATGAAAGTGCAAAAGAATACATTGTAAGCCATAGAGTTCATAGGGTGGATGATTCTAGAGATATCTATATTACAGACGTGAACTTGAGTTATGAGGTAGACTTAGAAGGTAATTACGATTCTAAAGAAGGAATATCGATAGTAATAAAAGGATGTTTTTTAATTAAATAGAGAAATGATGAAGTAAAGGAGAAAACTAACATATAAGTTTTCTCCTTTCACTAAGCAATGTTTCATGAAATAATTTTTATTAAATGGAGCCTTTTTGTTAAATCTTGTAAAATACTAAAAAAGGCTTGAAAAAAATTACTGTTATATATATAATAAAAAGTGTAAGTCGAAAAAAGAATAAAATACATAGAAAATGACGAAAAAAAGAAGAAAATACATGAGTGGAGAGAAATAAAGAAACATTCGAAACACTATAAACGAAGTAAAAGGAAAATAACAAAAGTACATTGTGAGAGGATGTTCAAGTGATGAAAAGAATTAAATTTGAGAGAAACAAAATAATATTAACAATTATAGATATATTAATTATTGCGTTAGCAAGCATAATTTCAAGGTTTTTATTATCAAATACATTTTATTTTAAATCGGACGAATGGCAGCAAATAGGAATTTCTATTGCATTAGCTATTGTAATATACCAAGTATTTTTTAGATTATTTAATTTATATAGAAATATTACAAGATACGAAAGTGGAAAAGATTATTTAAGTTACATATTCGTATGTGCAATTTCGTGTTTAACAACATATCTAGTAAAAAATATATTCAAGATAAATACATTTACAACAAAAGAGTGCATTCTTTCAAGTGTTTTAATTGCAGTTGGCGCGGTTTCTTGTAGAGTAATAATAAGAATGCTAATAATTGAAACTATTCCTCCAGAAAAGAAAGGCACAGATCCAGTGATTGTGAAAAGATTACTTATAATAGGTGCAGGAAAGTCTGCAAGGGACATAATAAAAGCTATTAGAGAAGGATTAAAAAATACATATTATATAGTAGGATTGGTTGATGATAATCCTGAAAAATGGAATTATTCAATTTCAGGAGTTAAGATATTAGGAAATAGAGATAAAATAAAAGAGATATGTAGAAATTATAATGTTCAAGAAATATTTTTCTCAATTACGAATATATCAGCAGAAAATAAGAGAGCTTTATTGAAAATTTGCCAAGATACAAATGCAAAAATTAGAATACTTCCATCTACAGAAGATATTATTAAGAATAAAAATGTGCTAGACAGTTTAAAAGATGTTGAGATAGAAGATTTACTTGGAAGAGAGCCAATCAAACTAGATAACAACAATATAGAGAGCCTGATAAAAGGACATGCCATACTAGTAACCGGTGGAGGAGGCTCAATAGGGTCTGAGTTATGCAGACAGATTGCATCTTTTAACCCAGAATTACTTATAATATTTGATATTTATGAGAACAATTTGTATAATATTGAATTAGAATTGAGAGCAAAATATCCAAATTTAAATATAAAAGGAATAATTGGAAGCGTAAGAGACAAGAAAAAATTAGAGGATGTTTTCTCGAAATATAAACCATATTTAGTATTCCATGCGGCAGCACATAAACATGTTCCATTAATGGAAGTTAGTCCATTAGAAGCAATAAAAAACAATGTTTTAGGAACACAAAATGTAGCAGATTGTGCAGATAAATTTGGAACAAAGAGATTTATTTTAATATCGACAGATAAGGCCGTAAACCCTACAAATATAATGGGTGCAAGTAAGAGAATGTGTGAAATGGTAATTCAAGCAAAAAATAAAACTAGCAAAACAGAATATGTAGCAGTTAGATTTGGAAACGTTTTAGGAAGCAATGGTTCAGTTGTTCCATTATTTAAGAAACAAATAAAAGAAGGCGGACCAGTTACAGTTACACACAAAGACATAACAAGATTTTTTATGACAATACCAGAAGCGGTTGGGCTTGTATTACAAGCCATGACTTATGCAAAAGGTGGAGAAATATTTGTACTAGATATGGGAGAGCCTGTAAAAATATATGACTTAGCAGTAAGCTTAATAAAATTATCAGGACTTCAACCAGACATAGACATTCCAATAGAAATAACAGGACTTCGTCCAGGGGAAAAGCTATATGAAGAATTGCTAATGTCTGAAGAGGGCTTGGAACACACAAAACACAACAAAATATTTGTTGCAGAACCACTTGATATTCCGGCAGAAGAAGTAAATAAAAGAGTTGAAATGTTAAGAGAATTTGTACAAACAGAGGACCACACAATGGCAGAAATTAAAAGAATAGTAAAAAAAGCTGTACCAACATTTGTTGAGGCAGAAGAAAAAAATAAAAAAATAATAAACTACAAACAAGAGCTTGAAAAAATAGAAGAAAGACAAATGCAAGAGCAAAATTTAATATCTAAAGAAGCTTAGAATTATGGATGAAAGAAGGAATTTGTTATGAATAAGAAAATTTATTTAGCTTCACCACATATGTCTGATGAAGGATATGAACAAGAATACGTAAAAGAGGCATTTGATACAAATTGGATTGCTCCACTTGGAGAAAATGTAAACAAGTTTGAAGAAGAACTTGCAAGCTATGCTGGAACAAAATATGCAGCTGCATTATCAGCAGGAACTGCAGCAATACATATGGCCTTTAAAGCACTAGATGTAAAAGAAGGAGACATAGTATTTTGCTCAAGCTTAACATTCTCTGCAACAGCAAACCCAATAACATATCAAAATGCAACACCAGTATTCATAGACAGTGAACCAGAAACATGGAACATGGATCCTAAAGCCTTAGAAAAAGCATTTGAAAAATATCCACATCCAAAGGCTGTAATAGTAGTTCATTTATACGGAACACCAGCAAAAATAGAAGAAATAAAAGCAATTTGCGATAAACATGGAGTACCATTAGTAGAAGATGCAGCAGAAAGCTTAGGCTCAACATATAAAGGAAAAGAAACAGGAACATTTGGAAAATACGGAATTTATTCATTCAACGGAAATAAAATAATAACCACAAGTGGTGGCGGAATGTTAGTTTCAGAAGACGAAGAAAAAATTGCAAAAGTAAGATTTTGGTCAACACAATCAAGAGAAAAAGCACGCCATTACGAGCATAAAGAAATAGGCTATAACTACAGAATGAGCAATATAGTAGCTGGAATTGGAAGAGGACAATTAAAAGTTATAAATTTAAGAATAAAACAAAAAACAGACATATACAACAGATACAAAGAAGCATTCAAACAAATATCAGATATAGAAATGCAACCAACACCAGTAGACACAGTACCAAACCACTGGTTATCTGTAATAACATTAAAAGCAAATTCAAAAGTAAAACCACTAGACATAATGGAAGCATTAGAAAAAGAAAACATAGAATCAAGACCAGTATGGAAACCAATGCACATGCAACCAGTATTTGCAAAATGCGATTTCATAAAAGTTGCAGACAAAGCGGTATCAGAAGACTTATTTACAAGAGGAGTATGCTTGCCATCTGATACAAAAATGACAGAAGAAGAACAAAACAGAGTTATTAAAACCATAATAGACTTATGGAAATAATAGAAAAGGAAATGTTATGTACGCAAAATATATAAAAAGAATATTAGATTTTATATTAAGCTTAATAGCACTAATAGTTTTATCTCCAGTGTTGCTAGTAGTAGCAATACTGGTTAGAATAAAACTAGGAAGCCCAATAATATTCAAACAACAACGCCCAGGAAAAGACGAAAAAATATTTACACTATACAAATTTAGAACAATGACAGATAAAAAAGATGAAAACGGCAACCTGCTTCCAGACTCAGAAAGATTAACGAAGTTCGGTAAAGTGCTAAGAAGCACAAGTTTAGATGAATTACCAGAACTTGTGAACATACTAAAAGGAGACATGAGCATAGTAGGACCAAGACCATTGCTAATAAGAGATATGTTGTTTATGACAGGCGAACAGAGAAAAAGACATACTGTTAGACAAGGTTTAACAGGACTTGCTCAAATTAATGGAAGAAACAACATAAATTGGGAAGAAAAATTAGAATATGATTTGCAGTACATAAAAAATATAACATTTGTAGGAGATGTGAAAATAATTTTTAAAACTGTATTGAAAGTTTTAAAAAGAGATGATATAAATACAGATGGTATGGACACAGCAGAAGATTTGTGTGATTATTTGTTAAGAACAAATAAAATAACAGAAAAAGAATATAAAGAAAAATTGAAAATTCATTAAGAGGAAGAAATGAAAGAAGATTTAGTATCAATTATAATGCCTTCATATAATACTGGAAAATTTATAAAAGAAACTATAAATTCAGTATTGAATCAAACCTATAATAATTGGGAACTAATAATTGTGGATGATTGTTCTACAGATGATACAGAAGAAATCGTAAACGTTATTAAGGATAATAGAATAAAATTCTTAAAAAATAGTACTAATAGTGGAGCAGCAATTAGTAGAAATAAAGCTATTAAAGAAGCTAAAGGAAAATGGATTGCCTTTTTAGATAGTGATGATTTGTGGAAGAAGGAAAAACTTGAAAAGCAAATAAAGTTCATGGAAGAAAATAACTATGATTTTAGTTATACAAATTATACAGAAATAGATGAAAATGGCAATGAAAAAGGTACTAAGGTAACAGGACCTGAAAAAATTACTAAAATAGGAATGTACAATTATTGCTGGCCAGGTTGTTTAACTGTAATGTACAATGCTGAAAAAATTGGTTTGATTCAAATTGAAGATATAAGGAAAAACAATGATTATGCAATGTGGTTAAAAATATGTAAAAAAGCGGATTGCTATTTATTAGATGAAGAACTGGCAATGTATAGAAAAAGAAGTGGAAGTATAAGTAACCACAGTTATTGGAAATTAATAAAATGGCATTATAAATTGTATAGAGAAGCAGAACACCAAAATGTAGTAAGCAGTATATTTAATACATGCAGAAATATGGTGTTTGGAATTTATAAAAAGAAAAAATTTTATATTAGGGAATCCTAATTAAATATAATGGAGATATATTAAAATGGAAAGAGATAGTTTTATATATAAGGCTAGAAGAAAAATTCAAGTTGTAGCGCATAAATTATTTAGCAACGAATTTATGTCCAAACTATACTTTAAGATTGTATTAAAAGAAAAATTAGATTTAAAAAATCCTAGAACATTTAATGAAAAATTGCAATGGTTAAAGTTGTATTATTATCCTCAAAATGATTTAGCTGTGAAATGTGCTGACAAATATAGAGTTAGAGAGTATATAAAAGACAAAGGATATGAAAATACATTAGTTCCATTGCTTGGAGCTTGGGATAATGTAGAAGATATTGATTGGGATAGTTTACCTAATAAATTTGTCTTAAAATGTAATCATGGTTGTGCGTATAATATAGTTTGTAACGATAAGACTGAATTCGATAGAATAAAGGCAAAAAAACAGTTAAATAAATGGCTAAAAGAAGACTTTGGAGCATTTAACATAGAACCCCATTATTCAAATATAAAAAAACATAAAATTACATGTGAAGAATTTTTAGGGGATAATTTGGTTGATTATAAATTCTTTTGCTTTAATGGAGTTCCTAGACTTATATATGTCTCTGTAGATATGATTCACGATAGACAAGCAAAAATGGCGTTTTTTAATTTGGATGGTAGTAAAATAAATTTAAAAAGAGATGATTATGATAGCATTGAAAAAATAGAATTACCAAGTTTCTATAGTGAAATGCTTGAAACGGCTTCAGATTTATGTAAAGACTTTCCATTTGTAAGAGTTGATTTTTTTGTAACAGGTAATAAATATTATTTTGCCGAATTAACATTCACACCATGTGCCTGTATGATGCCATTTAATCCGAAAGAAAAAGATTTTGAATGGGGAGAATTATTGAATATAGAGAATCTTATTAAGGGAAGAGGAAATAACTAATATGGCAAAGATGAATATTAATCCACATAATTTTTTAGTAAAGAAAATTATGGGAATTGTACAACATTATGATGATGATAAATATTGGAGAAGAAGGGAAATTGTTGTTAATCCGAAAAATAAAACTTGTAAACTGATTAAATTGTATTATCTTTTCTATATTAAGAAGTGTGATGCCTACAATAATGCCTCAATGGGAAAAGATTTGAATCAGGGGGCTGTATTTGAGACAAAACCTAATTTGCCCCATGGATTGAATGGAATTATCGTTCATTTAAAAGCACATATAGGGTCTAATTGTGTAATATGGCAACAAGTTACTATAGGAAGTTCTGGTGGAGGAACTCCTTGGATTGGAGATAACTGCAAGATAGGTGCTGGAGCAAAAATTCTTGGAAAAGTAAAAATTGGAAATAATGTTACGATTGGTGCAAATGCAATAGTAACTAAAGATATTCCCGATAATTCTACTGTTGTTTGCTCACAAATGAGAATACTGGGAAAAAATTGATTCATAACTAATAAGGACAGTTTTATGGGGGAAAATATGAATGTATTGTATATATCTAATTTAACTGGGAACTTGTTTGCAGGACCAAATAATAGCGTACCTGCACAAATTAAAGCACAGTCTAAAAGGGATAATGTTTTTTGGTATAATATAAATGATATAAAAAGGGAAGAATGGAAAGAAATTAATTGTTACAATCTAAAAGACTATCCAAGTGGAAGATTGAAAGATTTACCAAAGCCTTTTAATAAACCAGATATTGCAGTTATAGAAGAATTCTATTGCTTTCCATTTTGCAAAATAATAAAGGATATAAATGAAAATAAGATTCCATATATAATAATTCCAAGAAGCGAATTAACTAAAAAGGCTCAAAAAAGAAAAAGAGTAAAGAAGTTCATTGGAAATATATGTTATTTTAAAAAAATGGCTAATAATGCTTCTGCAATTCAATTTTTATCAAAGCAGGAAAAGGTTGATTCTGGAGACAAATGGAATAAAAATGATTTTATCATTTCAAATGGAATTAGTATCCCTGAAGAAAAGAGGGAAAACTTTTCAAAGGATAAAATTAGAGCAACATATATTGGCAGATATGAAATATACCAAAAGGGGTTAGATATATTATTGGATGCAGTTTCAGATTTGCAAAATAATTTGAGAGCTGCGAATTTCGTTCTTAACATGTACGGAGTAAATCAAGAAGAAACTGTAAAAATTCTTGAAAAGAAAATTACAGAAAATAATATAAATGACTTGGTAATAATCAATGATGCAGTATATGCAGAGAAGAAAAAAGAAATACTTCTTAATACTGATGTATTTGTATTAACATCAAGGTTCGAAGGAATGCCAATGGGGGTTATCGAGGCTTTAAGTTATGGAGTGCCTTGTTTAGTAACTAAGGGAACAAACATGGCAGATGATATAAAGGAGTTTGATGCTGGTTGGACATGTGATACTTCTAAGGAAGAATTGATAGAAGCAATTAAACAAATGCTTAGCCAAAAAGAAGAACTATCAAAATTAGGAAAAAATGCAAGAGAATTATCAAATAAATATTCCTGGGAAAAAATTGCTGAAGAGTCACATAGCGAATTTGAAAAGATTTTGGAGAAAGTAAAATGAAATTGTTTAGAAAATTATCTAGATTAATACCAGATAGAATATATTTGCAAATAGTGTATTTTAGGCATTTTAAAAAATTTATCGATTTTGATAATCCTAAAACATTTAACGAAAAAATTCAATGGTTAAAATTGAATTATAGAAAAGAAGAATATACTAACTTGGTAGATAAATATAGAGTAAAGCAATATATTACAAAACTAATTGGAGAAGAATATGTTATTCCAACTTTGGGAGTTTGGAATAATGTGGATGATATTGATTTTAAAAGCTTACCAGAAAAGTTTGTTTTAAAATGTAATAATGATTCTGGAGGAATTGTTATATGTAAAAACAAAAAAGATTTTGATGAAGCAAAAGCTAAAAGTTTTTTGAAAGAACGATTGAAAAATAATGGATATTGGTATGGAAGAGAATGGCCTTATAAAAATGTAAAACCTTGTATAATTGCCGAAAAATATATGGAAGATTCAATTTCAAAAGACCTAAAAGATTATAAATTTTTTTGTTTCAATGGTTCCATGGAATTTTTTGATATAGACATAGATAGATTTATAGAACATAGATCAAATTATTATGATAGAAATGGTAATTTTTTACCATTTGGCAAAACGTATTGCCCTCCAGACTATACTAAGAAAATAGAGATGCCAAAAAATTTAGATAAAATGATAGAATTGGCAGAAACTATATCACACAATACTGTTTTATCTAGAATTGATTTTTATGAAATAGATGGACAAGTGTATTTTGGAGAAATTACATTTTATCCAGGTTCTGGTTTTAGCCCATTTACCGATGAAAAGTGGGATTATAAACTGGGAGATATGATAGATCTTCCTAATATAAAGAAATGAGGAAGGAATATTAAGTTTTAATATTTTAAAGAAGTGAGGAAGGATTTTTAGATGAAAAGAAAGGTACTACATATTTCATGTGGTGGATTAGGAAGTGGAGGTGTTAGCTCTGTAATATTTTCAATTGTAAAACAATTACATAACAGATTTGATTTTGAGTGTATTGTTTTCAAAAAGAAGTGTAATAAAGAAGATGAGTTTTTAAAATATGGAAAATTACATAGAATAGAATCTTATAATAGTGATGGAAGAGTTCATCTTTTAGAAATGATTCTAAGACCATTTAAATTATATACAAATGTTTTTAGAATCTGTAAAAAAGAAAAATATGATGTAGTCCATGCTCATAATCTTCTTGAAGAGGGAATTTGTTTGTGGGCTGCAAAAAATGCAGGAGTACCAATTAGAATAGCTCATAGTCATAATACTAATTCTTTAAAGAGAAAAAATATAATTTTAAAAATTAGAGAAAAAATAAATTGCATTTTAGTAAACAAGTATGCAACACACAAAATTGCATGTTCGAGTTCAGCGGGAAATGACTATTTCCATAATTCTAATTATGATGTAATTTATAATTCAATTGATTTAGAAAAATATAGTACAAAAAAATCACATAGAGTTAATAAAGGATATTTGAATTTTATACATGTGGGAAGATACACATATCAAAAAAATCAAGAATTTGTTATTAAAGTATTTGCTAATATTAAAAAGAAGAAAGATAATAGTCGCTTGATGCTTGTGGGATTTGGTGAAGATAAGGAGAAACTAAAAAATTTGATTCATGAATTAAATTTAGATGAATCAGTAGATTTAATTCCAGGGGACAAGGTAGATGTTTCGGAGAAATATGATGAAGCAGATTATATGATTTTTCCCTCAATATATGAAGGTTTTGGAATAGTATTATTAGAAGCACAGGCCAAAAGAATACCTTGTTTTGTTTCGGAAGCTATTCAAAAAGAAGTTGATGTAGGGTTATTAAATTATATAAAATTAAGTGAAATGCCAGAAAAATGGGCAGAAAAAATACTATCATATATAGACAGTAACCATGAAATTGATGATAGTAAAATACAAGAAAACTTAAATAAATTCAGTTCAAATGAAATATGTGAACAGTATGCAAAAATATATGGAGGGGAATAAATGACAGAAGAAAAAAAACAAAATTTAAACAAATTAATATTTATTATATTTGAAATTTTTTCAGTAATTTCTTGCATTACATGTATATTTTTACTAAAAGTAGAAGAAAAAAAACTTCTAGCACTATTGCCTCTTGGATTTGCAGTAATAACTCTATTTTTTCAAAAAGAATTAATGCAGGATAATATAATAATTTTAATAATAGATGCTTTATATTTTGTTAGATTATCTATTTTGCCATTTTTATATTCTTTTAATTGTGACATACAGTTATTTGAGGGAAAAGAATATGTGAGTAGCTATATTAATAAAAGCTGCATTTTAATGTTATTTGAATTCTTAGCTATACAAATAACAATATATTTACATTCACATCGTAAAAATAATGATAAAATTAAAGTTAAATATATAAATATAAAAGAAAATATAAGCAAATTTTTAATTATTGGGTTAAGTGCCTATATTATAATAGTGTATTGTTTTATGCCACAATATGCAGAAAGTTTTAAAACCATTTTAAATTTATCAGATGCGGACTTTACAATAGCAGGAGATAGTATAGTTTATCAGATTGGTACAATAGGAAGAATAATCAAAACATTATTCTCTATGAGTTTTCAAATTATAAGAATATTGTTACCAGCGTACATTATAAGAGCAGTTTGCAAAAAAAATGCAAGCCCTAAATTAGCTTTTGCTGTTCTAATAGTGTTCTGTTTGTTACAGTTTTTCTTCTTAACATCAACATTTGCAGAGGCAATTGTTGCATGCTTGGCAATAATTTTATACTATTTGCATTTGTTCCCAAGCAAAAAGAAAAAAATTATTATGCTAATTGGAATAAGTACAATAGGAATAATGATAGTATATTTTGCTGTTAGATACTTTTCAAAAAACTCAAGTATATATGATAAATCAAGTGGCCCAATATTATATATGGCTCAAATAATTAGTGCTTATTTCACTGGTCCAGATAATGTTGCTGCTATATTTAATGTAGACAAGTCGTTTGGCAAAGAAGCGTTTAAGGCTGGAATTATAGGAGCAATTCCATTTAATTCAACATTGTTTGGGGACAGAGGAAATAAACTACAATATTATTATAACATTTATAATAGAGCATATGGTCAAATTCCACCTACTATAGGGGCAGGCTACTATTATTTTGGTTTTATATTGGCACCTATTATATCGATATTATTTGTAAAATTAAGCTTGGTATATTATGATAAAGCACAGAAAATTAATAAATCTATTAAATATATATCTGAAATTTTCTGTAGTATAACCTTTGCACTAGGAACAGTAATGTACAGTCCATCCATAACGCTAGCGTGGTTTTTTAGTTGGGGAATACCAATGCTAATATTAACATCATTTACAGGTGAAAAATAACAAGGAGGAATAAGTGAAAAAAGTCTTAAAAAATATATTTGCAAGTGCCCTTCCACAGATAATGAACATAATAACAAATTTAATACTTCCTTCGATGATAATACTAAGATTTGGCTCAGAAATAAATGGATTAATTTCATCAATAAAGGTAATTATTTCGTACGTTAGTATTGTTGGAGCAGGAATTGCAACAGCAACAACTCAAAGGCTGTACGAACCTGTTGCGAAAAAGCAAACAAATGTAGTAAGGGGAATGTTAAATGCCTCTAATAAAATGTTCAATAAATTTGGAACAATTTATTGTGGCATAGTGCTAATTGTTGCAATTCTATATCCATTATTTATAGAAACCAATATAGAATATATAACAATTGTCTTATTGATGCTTGTAATGAGCATTTCTGGAGCATCTGAATTTTTTGCAATTGGTAGATGCCGTTCTTTGCTATACGCTGACCAAAAAACCTATGTATGTACTTTGGTACAAGCAGCTAGCATTTTCTTAAGTTTATTAATTGCTTTATTAATGCTTAAATTGAACATGAATATTATTTTCATCCAATTAGCTATATCATTAGTATATGTGTTTAGAGCAGCATTTTTAATCGGATATATCAATAAAAATTATCCAGAATTATCAGATTATAAAAAAGAGAAACCAATAAATTCTGTTGTGGAAAAAAGAAAAGATGCAATGATTCATCAACTTTCTGGATTGGTTGTTTCGGGTTCTCAGACTACTATACTTACTGTTTTGATGGGGTTAGGAGTTGCAAGTGTTTATTCTGTATATAATATTGTATTCTCAGGATTACAATCAATATGTTCTAATTTAAGCACTGCATTAACTCCATTCCTAGGGAGAGAATATGCTCTTAATAATAGAGAAAAAATGTTAAAAATGTATGATTTTATAGAATTTGCATTTTTTTATATAGTTGCCTTTATCTATTCTGTAACAATGATTATGATAGTACCATTTGTGAGTGTGTATACTAGAAATGCAGATATAAACTACATATACCCAATTTTTGCCGTTATTTTTGTATATACATCAGCTTTTTATATTTTAAAAATACCAAGCAATGCATTGATAAACATTTCTGGTCATTTCAAAGAAACTAGATGGAGAGCTATATTAGAAGCAGTATTGACACTTGGATTATCTATTATATTAACAAAACTATTAGGAATTGATGGAGTAGTTTTAGGAACAGGAATAGCACTAGCATGGAGATGCCTAGATACAATAGTTTACTCTAACAAGAATATATTATTTTGTAAAAACAAAAAATCGATATTAAGATTAATAAGAGTTTTGGTAATATTAAGTATCACAGCATTTTTTTCATTAAAAATGCCAATAAATGTTACAAACTTTTTATCATGGATAAAGTATGCAATAATTACATCTGTTGTAATTATAATTATTTTAATTATAAATGTTTTAATATTTGATTTACAAACATTAAAAGACTTAAAAAAAGTAATAAAAAGAAAGAAAAGCAAAGATAATACATAGAAAGTTATATTAATGTAAAAAATATATGAAAGAGAGAATAATATGAAAACATATTTTATTACAGGTTCTTCTGGCTTCATTGGCTCGAACTTAGCCAAAAGAATTTTAAACGAAGAAGACAATGTTCTAGTTATTGGATTAGATAACATGAACAATTACTATGATGTGAAAATTAAAGAGTGGAGATTAGCACAATTAAATAAATTTGATAACTTTAAATTTATCAAAGGAGATTTAGCAGATAAAGAAACAGTTGAGAATATATTTAAGGAGTATCATCCCAATATAGTTGTTAACTTAGCTGCTCAGGCTGGAGTACGCTATAGTATAACAAACCCTGATGCATATATACAATCTAATTTAATAGGTTTTTACAATATATTAGAATGCTGTAGAAATTATCCAGTAGAGCATTTAGTTTATGCTTCGAGTTCGTCTGTATATGGTTCTAATAAAAAGGTTCCATATTCAACAGATGATAAAGTGGACAATCCTGTTTCTTTATATGCTGCAACGAAGAAGTCAAATGAACTTATGGCTCATAGCTATTCAAAATTATATAATATTCCATCAACAGGTTTAAGATTTTTTACAGTTTATGGACCAGCAGGTCGCCCAGATATGGCATACTTTGGATTTACAAATAAATTAATAAATGGTGAGACTATAAAGATATTTAATTATGGAAATTGTAAACGAGATTTTACGTATATAGATGATATAGTTGAGGGGATAATAAGAGTGATGAAAAAGGCTCCAGAAAAGAGAAATGGAGAAGATGGGTTACCTATACCACCATACAAAATTTATAATATTGGAAATAGTCACCCAGAAAATCTATTGGATTTTGTTCAAATATTACAAGAAGAATTAATAAGAGCAGGAGTGCTTCCTAAGGATTATGATTTTGAAGCACACAAAGAATTGGTTCCAATGCAAGCAGGAGATGTTCCAATAACTTTTGCAGATACTACACCTCTTGAAAGAGATTTTGGATTTAAACCAAGTACTACTTTGAGAGATGGATTAAGAAAATTTGCAGAATGGTATAAAGAGTTTTATATGGATAAAAGAGAGGAAGCGTAATTAACATGAAAATCGCAGTTGCAGGAACGGGTTATGTTGGATTATCTATTGCAACTTTATTAAGTCAAAATAATGAAGTTGTTGCATTAGATATTATTCCAGAAAAAGTTGAAATGATAAATAAAGGAATAAGTCCAATAAAAGATGAATATATAGAAGATTATTTGAAAAATAAAAATTTAAATTTAAGAGCAACTCTTGATTACAAAGATGCTTTTAAAGATGCAGAGTTTATTGTAATTAGTACACCAACTAATTATGATGATGAAAAGAATTTTTTTGATACTTCAAGTGTAGAGGATATTATTAATAAAGTTGTGAAAATGAATATAAATACAACAATGGTTGTTAAATCTACAATTCCAGTTGGATTCATAGAAGAAATGAAGAAAAAATATAATATTGACAATATTATGTTCTCACCAGAGTTTTTAAGAGAAGGACGAGCTCTTTATGATAATTTATATCCTTCAAGAATAATTGTTGGAGAAAAATCACAAAGGGCAGAGAAATTTGCAGAGCTTTTAAAAGAAGCAGCAATAAAAAAAGATATTCCTATAAAATTTATGCATAGTACAGAGGCAGAAGCTGTTAAATTGTTTGCAAATACTTATCTAGCTCTAAGAGTTTCGTATTTTAATGAATTAGATACTTATGCTGAATTAAAAGGACTAAATACAAAAGATATTATTGATGGTGTATGTTTAGATCCTAGAATAGGAGATTACTATAACAATCCTTCTTTTGGATATGGCGGATATTGCTTGCCAAAAGATACTAAACAGCTATTAGCAAATTATGATAAAGTTCCTCAAAATTTAATAGAGGCTATAGTTAAATCTAATGATACTAGAAAAGACCATATTACAAAAATGATTTTGAAAAAGAATCCAAAAACAGTTGGAATTTATAGGCTCACTATGAAAACAAATTCAGATAATTTTAGAGCAAGTGCTATACAAGGAATAATTCAAAGATTAAAAGCTAATAATATAAATGTTATTATACATGAACCAACATTAAAAGCAGAAGAATTTAATGAATGTCATGTCGTAAATGATTTTGATGAATTTGTCAATAAGTCAGATATAGTTTTATGTAATAGAATTGATGACAAAATAAAGAAGCATAGTGATAAAATATATACTAGAGACTTATTTAATGAAAATTAGAAAAAAGTTTAAAATTTGGTAATAAAAACTATTGAATTTTATATCGATTAATGATATATTATAAAAAAAACTTAGGAGGAATTTAAAATGAAACTTAACAAAACAGTTTTAATAGTTGCTTTAATAGCAATGGTATTAGTAGCATTAACAACAGTAGTAAATGCTGCAGCAAATGATGATTTATATTCTTATATGGAAGGAGTATCAGTAACAGTAGGTGGCAAAACATACAAAGCAAATGAGAGCCAATTACTAGCTTTAAAACAATACTTAAACTCACATGAATTAACAAATGAGCAAGTATCTGTTGTTAAAACAAATGTTGCTGAAATAGTAAAAACAGTTGAAAGCCAAAATACAGCTGATGTATCAAAGTTTTCTTCAGATGCTATAAACAAAATAAGTGCAAATATAGATAAAATTGAAGCAGCTACAAATGTTAAAATTAACTACATTTCTGCTGACAATACACTTCAAATAAAGGATGCTAATGGAACATCTTTAATTGAAGCAAAAGTTGGACAAAGTACAAACTTAGTACAAACAGGAACATCATATGTTCCATATATAGTAGTTTCTGGAATAGCATTAATTGCCGTTGCTGTACTAGTTGCAAAAAAAGTAACATCAAAATAATATGAAAAAGATAAAGAATATATTAGGAGCAACTATTAATAATATAATAGTTGCTTTTATATTTATTGTTATTATATGTGTTGCTATTAGGCTTTCTATTGGCGACCAGCTTATGCAGGCAATCGCACTAATTAATTTGGTGTCAGTAAGCGATAAGAACAATAATACGGAAAACGAAGCTATTAAGATTGACTTAGAAAATAAAAATTTGACTCATTACCCTGCATGGGGTGAAAAGTATGGAACTTTATCTATTGATTCTATTAATGTTAAATTGGGACTTTATTATGGAGATTCTCTTTCAATATTAAGAAAAGGTGTAGGACAATCTGTGTCTTATTTTCCAGGTGAGGGTGGCTCTATAATTTGCATGGCGCATGATACTGGTGGATTTTTAAAGTATTTGTATACGGTTAATGTGGGAGATAAAATAAAAATAAAAACTGATTATGGAAATTTTACATATGAAATTTATGAAACAAAAATAGTTGACCAATCAGACACAAGTGCTGTATATCTACAGGAAGATGAAGAAATATTAATGCTATATACATGTTATCCTTCAAACAGTATAGGGCATGCGACTCACAGATTTGTAACATATTCAAAATTAATAGAAGGAGACATATTTTAATGGTAAAAAATATAATATCGTACATACTATCATTTATAATGGTTGCATTAATTATAGCAATTGTGGCTGTTTCTTTTTTACAAACTAAAGTCCTAAATGAGGATTATTGGAAAATGCAAATGGAACAAAATAATTATTATGAAAAACTGGAAGTTACTATAAATGATGGATTTGAAAATTATATAATGCAATCTGGTATGGATAGCAGTGTGTTTGAAGGAATATATGATTTAGATAAAGTAAAAGAGGATACAAATTCTATAGTTCATGCAATATTGAATAATGAAGAATTTAAAATCAATACAAGTAATATAAGAGAAAAATTGGATAATAATATAAGAAAATATATTAAAGATAATAAGGTTTTGGTAAATAAGACTACTGAGAATCAAATACAAAATTTTGAAAATGCAATTGTAAGTACATATTCAAATTCAGTTTATTATTCAAGCTCTGTTATAAAAAGCATTTCGAAAATTATAGGAAGAGTAAGAAATATAATGCCAAAGGCTTTAGTATTAGTTGTAGCATTATTAGTTATAGATGCAATAGCTATAATCGTATTAAATATTAAAAATATGAGAAATATTTTTAAACTTGCAGCTATAATAGCCTTCACTATTGCGGGACTTAGCTTGGTTGGAATAGCACTTGAAAAACATTTCTTAGGAATACAAAGTTTGACTGTTTTAAATGAAAATATATCTATAATAGTTCAAATTTTTGTGAAGGAGATTTATAGAATTCTGTATGTTGCAACATCATGTGGAACAATTATTGGAATAATATCTTCATGTATTTGTGCAAACAATAAACAGATTAGTAAAAATTAATTTAAAAACTATTGCAAGTATTTGTTTTTTTATATATAATATTTTTGATAATTTAAATTCAAAAGAAAAAAGGAGTAATTATGGAAGAACTAGATTTAAGCCAAATGATTTCATTGTTTTGGCATAGAAGAGTACAAATAATCTTAATAGTTTTAATATTTGCTGTAATTGGCGTAACTTATACAATGTGTTTTATAACACCTAAATACACAGCATCGACAACACTTGTTTTGGCTGCTGGAAAAGATTCAACTTTGCCAACATCAATTACAGCAACAGATGTAACATTAAACTCTAAACTTATATCAACTTATAGAGAAATTGCAACCAGTGATAAGGTTGTTAGAAAAGTTATAAATAATTTAGGACTTGATATTTCTGAGCAGAGTTTAAAGAATGGCATAACAGTAAAGGTTGTTTCAGATTCTGAAGTTATTAAAATTTCGGTTACTAATGAAGAACCAGAAACTGCTTCAAAAATTGCAAATGAACTTGCAACAGTATTTTCTGAGCAGGTAAAGGAAATTTACAATATAGATAACGTACATGTGGTTGATATGGCAGAAAAGCCTTCTGAACCATCAAACATAAATCATGCTAAAGATGTGATGATATTTGTACTTATAGGTGTAGTAATCTCTGTAATATATGTATTATTAGATAATATGTTAGATACTACTATTAAAACAACTGAAGATATTGAGAAGACTTGTGGAGTTACTGTACTTGCTTCAATACCTTTTGACAATTCTGATAACAAAAAAGGAGGTAGAAAATAATGAGAAAAGAGCTTATTACTTTTAGAAATCCAAAGTCTCCTATATCAGAAACTTTTAGAACTTTAAGAACAAATATTCAATTTATGAATATTAATAGAAAATTAAAGTCTATACTTATCACATCAACTCTACCAGGAGAAGGAAAAAGCTGGGTTGCATCAAATTTGGCTATTACATTTGCTCAAGCTGAGAAGAAGGTAATTTTGATTGATGCAGACATGAGAAAGGGAAGACAATATTCAATATTTGGTATTTCTCCTAGACCAGGGCTTGCAAATTATTTAGCTGCAAGTGATAAAAATGCAGATTTAATTGACATGGAAAAATATGTTCAAAAAACTGAAATCGATGGTTTGGATGTAATTTCTGCAGGAAATGTACCACCAAATCCATCTGAGTTACTTATAACACCACAAATGCAACGTTTATTAGATAGACTTTCAACACAATTTGATATTATAATAGTAGATGCCCCACCATGTGAACTCGTAACAGATGCTGTAATATTATCTAGAATGGTTGATTCTACTGTAATCGTAACGGCACATAAATTTACTAAAAAGGCAAGTTTGCAAAAAACAATAAAAAGTATAAAAAATGTAGGCGGGAAAATTGCAGGTGTTGTTTTAAACAAGGTACCAATAGATGCAAAAAAATATGAAAAATCTTATTACTATGGCTCGCAGTTAACAACCACAAGAAGAAAACGTGAAGCTGGACGTGCTGTTTCTAAAAAAGACTTCTTTGAAGAAGAACATAAAAAGCCAGTTGAAGATAAGGTTAAAATAGAAAAAGAAGTTGTGAAAAATGAAAAACCAGAAGAGCCTAAGCAAAATGAAAAAGTTGAAAATGATATGCCTGATAAGACACAAGAGATTTTTAGACAAGTAAATGAATATTTGCAACAAGAGAGAAATAATTTAAATGATACCAAAAGAGACAACTAAATTGGTGAAATGAGAAAGGAATTTATAAAATTATGATTGATTTTCACTCTCACATAATTCCAGCAATTGACGATGGAGCACGAGAAGTAAAAGAAGCTATTGCAATGCTTGAAGAAGCAAATCGTGCAGGTTTTGATGGAGTTATAGCTACATCACATTATATAGAAAATTATTATGAAGTAAGCCAAGCTGATAGAAAAGCTTGGCTGAATGGGCTTCAATATGGTTTGGAAGAAAAGAAGATTGGGCTTAGCTTATATTTGGGAAGTGAAGTATATTTTTCAGATAAAATTTTAGAATTGATAAAGGAAGAGAAAGCTTCAACAATAAATGGCTCGAGATATGTGCTGTTTGAGTTTCCTTTAAATGCAAAGCCAATAAATATAGAAGAAGTTGTATATGATCTGATTTCCGAGAAATACATTCCGGTTTTAGCACACCCAGAAAGATATACATTTATGCAAGAAGAACCAGATTTAATTTATCAATTAGCAAATCAAGGTGTACTTATGCAGTCAAACTATGGAAGTATTATTGGACAATATGGAAAAAAAGCACAAGTAATAATAGAAAAAATGCTTGAGTGTAATCTAGTTCATTTTTTAGGCTCGGATGCGCACAGGACCAATTCGATATATACAAAAATAAATTTAGCTGTGCGAAAGATAAAAGATATTGTGGGACAAGATGAATTTGATAAAATTTCTCATTTTAATGCGATGAGTGCTGTAAAGAATGAAGAAATTGAAATTGAAAATCCACACCAAATTAAATTAACATTGAAAGATAAAATGAAAATGAGTCTGAAATAGAATTTTATAATGGAAAGGAAAATAACATTGAAAGTTTTAGCGATAGGAGATTTAGTTGGAGAACAGAGTGTAAAAAAATTAAGAGAAGAACTTCCTAAAATAAGAGAAGAAGAGAAGATAGATTTTGTAATAGTTAATGCTGAGAACGTTGCCGGAGGAATGGGAATTACCACTAAGATATTTAATGAATTGAAAGAATTAAAAGTAGATGCAATCACAATGGGGAACCATACTTGGGGAAAGAAGGATATTTTTTCATTTATAGATGATGAGAAAATGTTAAGACCCGCAAACTATCCAGAAAATGTACCTGGAAAGGGATATAGAATTTATAAAACCAAGTCTCATAATGTATGTGTGGTAAATTTAATTGGAAGAACAGATATGAATGTATTGTCTGAAAATCCATTCTTAAAAATGCAAGAAATTTTGAAGGAAGTAAAAGGAAGAGCAGACATTATAATACTGGACTTTCATGCGGAAGCTACTGCCGAAAAAATTGCAATGGGCTATTATCTAGATGGCAAAATAACTGCAATGTTTGGAACTCATACACATGTTCAAACAGCAGATGAACAGATATTAGAGAATGGAACTGGTTATATAACTGATATTGGTATGACAGGTCCAATGAAATCTGTTATAGGAATGGATTATAAAGCCTCGATTAAAAGATTTGAAACCACTCTTCCAGAAAAATATAAATTGGCAGACGAAAAGTGCATGCTAAATGGTTGTATTTTTAAAATAAATGAGGAAACATGTCGAGTAAATGAGGTTATTAGAATATCACGAAAATAAATGAAGAAAAATGATAAAAACGGACGATGAAATATGTAAAAAATTACCAAAAAACTATAGACAAAACCTCTTAAATATTATATAAATATAACTGTACTTAGAAACACATAGCAAAATAAAATATTAGGAGGAAAAGAATGGAAGTTTTAAAAATCTCATCAAAATCAAACCCAAATTCAGTTGCAGGAGCAATAGCTGGGTTAGTTAAGGAAGCTAATAAGGCTGAAATGCAAGCAATAGGAGCAGGAGCTCTTAACCAGGCTGTGAAGGCAGTAGCAATAGCAAGAGGGTTTGTAGCACCAGCAGGAGTTGATTTAATATGCATACCAGCATTTGCTGAAGTAGAAGTTGAAGGGGAAGAAAGAACTGGAATTAAGCTTATTGTTGAATCTAGAAAATAGAATCATAAACAATTTTATAAAATGAAATGGGGCATGAAAATGTTCCTTTTTTGTGCTCATTTTGACTATAACTATTGAAAAACAAAAATATTTAATGTATTATAAGCATGGTGCAATTATTAAAGAGACTTAAGTAACACTAGGTAGTAAATTTTTTACAAGAATGGGTATATAGAAACAAAGCGAGAAAGGAAAATAGGTTTTAATGAAAGTAAGCACAATTTTTAAATATATATTTATAATATTTGTAATTGGAATAATATCTTATTCTGGATACAGAATTTATAATAATAACAATAAAGAAGAATATCAGAATCAAGAGGAAAGTAATGTTGCACAGGAAGAAATTATAAGGGACATACGTTTATCGCTTACAAGCTATGATACGATGAACCCACTAATAACAAACAATAAAGAAATTTTGAATATAGATACATTGATATTTGAGCCATTGTTTTCATTAACATCTGATTATCAATTGAAACCTTGTCTTGCAAAGGAGTGTTCGAAAACGGGAGATAATATTTATGTTGTAAAAGTAAATAACAATATAAATTGGCAAGATGGAACTTCGTTTCTTTCAAAAGACGTTGCTTTCACAATTGATATTTTGAAAAACGGAAACTCAATATACAAATATAATGTACAACATATTTCAACTGTAGAAATAATAGATGCAAGCACGATAAAATTAACGCTAGATGGAAATGTTCCTTTCTTCGAATATAACCTTACATTCCCAATACTATCAAGCAATTATTATTTAGGAGAAAATTTCTATGAAAGTACAAAAATTCCGATTGGAACAGGAAGATACAAGATAACAAATATAAGCACAAACAATGTAACATTAACCAAGAATGAAAACTGGAGAAATCCAGATGTTGAAGATATAAAAATTGATAATATTAAAATAAATTTATATTCATCTATGGGAGAGGCTTTTAACAGTTTTAAAATTGGAAACATAGACTTAATAAATACTTCAAATGCAAATTTTGGAGAACATATTGGAACGATAGGCTTTAATAAAACTGAATATCCTGGACGTGAATTTGACTTCTTGGCCTTAAATTGTACTGATGTAATTTTGCAGGATAAAGCCGTTAGACAAGCATTAAGCTATGCTATAGATAAAGACAATATTGTATCATCTGTTTATAACAATCAAAGAATTATTGCACAATATCCACTTGACTATGGAAACTACTTGAATTGTACAGAAGATGTTAGTTCAGGATATAATGCAGAACAGGCAAAAAAGGTACTTGAAGATGGTGGATGGGAATATAGAAACAATCGATGGAGAAAAGTAATAGATGGAGTTACAAGAACTCTAAGGCTAAAAATATCGGTTAATAAAGATCAAACTGATAGAGTAAATGCAGCAGAACAGATAAAAGAACAATTGTCTGAAATAGGAATTGAAACCACTGTAAGTGTAGTTTCGAGCAGTCAGTATGGAGAACTTATGAATGATAAGGATTATCAAATATTGTACACTGGCGTTTATACTGCATATAGTCCGGACTTAACATATTACTTTGCCACTGGAAATATAGAGAATTATAATAGCGATAAAATGATAGAATTACTAAATAATGCAACTATAATAAAAGATACAAAACAGTTAAAAGAAATCTATCAAAAAATTTATGCACAATATAAAGAAGATGTACCATTTATAGGTATTTGTAGGAACAAAAATATAACAATAACTTCTCAATCTTTATATGGAACTGTAGAGCCAACAAACTATACTACATTTTATGGTGCTGAACTTTGGTACAGAAAATAAAGTCTACATGAGATAAAATAAAAAAGAGAACAAAAGTTTGAAAAAAAGTATTGACATTTTTTTATAATAGTATATAATATAGAAAAATTAATTACGAACAAGTGTTTTAAAAAGTTAAATAAAATTCACAATATTAGGAGGAAAATTTATGAGTATAGAAAACAATGAAAAGAAAAAAGCACTAGAATCAGCATTAGGTCAAATTGAAAAACAATTTGGTAAAGGATCTGTTATGAAACTTGGAGACTTTACTGCAATGAATGTAGAAGCAATTCCAACAGGAGCATTAAGCTTAGATGTTGCACTTGGAATAGGCGGTATTCCAAAGGGAAGAATTATAGAAATATTTGGACCTGAATCTTCAGGAAAAACAACTCTTGCATTACACGCAATTGCAGAATGTCAAAAAAGAGGTGGAGAAGCAGCTTTTATTGATGCAGAGCATGCTTTAGACCCAGTATATGCTAAACATCTTGGAGTTGATATAGATAATTTAATTGTATCTCAACCAGACACTGGAGAGCAAGCACTTGAGATTGCAGAAGCACTTGTTAGAAGTGGTGCTATAGACATTATAGTTGTAGACTCTGTTGCTGCATTAGTTCCAAAGGCTGAAATAGATGGGGATATGGGAGACGCACATGTTGGTTTACAAGCAAGACTTATGTCACAGGCATTAAGAAAATTAGCAGGTGTTCTAAATAAATCAAATACTGCAATAGTATTTATAAACCAATTAAGAGAAAAAGTAGGAATAATGTTTGGAAATCCAGAAACAACTCCTGGAGGAAGAGCACTAAAATTCTATGCTTCAGTTAGACTTGATATAAGAAAGATAGAAAATCTAAAACAAGATGGTGAAGTATTCGGAAATAGAGTAAGAGTTAAAGTTGTAAAGAATAAGGTTGCACCACCATTCAGAGAGGCCGAATTTGATATAATCTACGGAAAAGGTATATCAAAATCTGGAAACATATTAGATTTAGGAGTAAATCTAGATATAGTAGAAAAGAGTGGTTCTTGGTTTGCTTATGATGGAACAAGAATTGGACAAGGTAGAGAAAACGCAAAGAGATACCTAGAAGAAAATCCTGAAATAATGGCAGACATCGAAAAGAAAGTAAGAGCAAAATTCAACGAGGCTTTTGAAAAGAGCTTAGGTGAAGGTGGAGAAGAAGCAGAGGCTGAAGAAGAACCAGAAGATTTAGATGAAGAATAATAAATATGGAGTTACTATGTATACAATAGAAGAGTATGATAATGCAAAATCAAAAGTTTTAAAATATATCTTATACAAGAAAAGAAGTAAGCAAGAAGTAAAAAACAAATTTTATAATTCTATTGAAGAAGAAATGCTAAATAACATAATAGATGAATTAGAAGAAAATGGCTATATAGATGACTTTAATTATGTTGAGAGAGCGGTAAATGAATACATAGCCCTGAATAATCTTTCTTTGAAGGAAGTACGATATAAGTTGATGGCAAAAGGAATCAACTCTGGCTTAATTGATGAATACTTTTCAAAATATCAAGAAAGAATGCAAGAGTATGAAGTATACTCTGCTAGAAATCTTATAATCAAAAAAGAAAAACAGATGGACGAAAATACACTTATGCAATTCTTATTGAAAAAAGGATATAAATCCGATAATATAAGACAAGCCATAGAAAGAATTTAGGAGAGAAAAATGCAAAATATAATATCACTTGAAACGAATAAGTATGCAATAAAACTTGAAAACTTTGAAGGACCATTGGATTTATTGTGCCATTTAATAGATAAAAATAAAATGAATATTAACGATATTTCGCTTAGCACAATAACTGACCAGTATATAGAATATATAAATAAAATGGAAGAAATGAACCTTGAAGTTACAAGTGAGTTCTTAATAATGGCTTCTACTCTTATTTATCTGAAATCAAAGAGCCTATTGCCAAAAGAAGTAGATGATGAAGAAGAAATATCTGAAGAAGAATTATTAAGAAGAATTATAGAATACAAAAAATATAAGGAAATAACAAAAAAATTAAGACAAATGTATAATGAAAACAGTGTTAGATTTTATAAATTGCCTGACACAATAAAACTTCCAAAACAGAAGCTAGAGGAAAAATACGAAAAACAAGCAATAGTAAGTGCTTATGAAAATGTTGTTAGAATAAACAACGAAAAGGTAAATCAAAATGCACAGAATATAGAAAAAATAGCAATTACAGATAAATACACGGTTGCAAGTAAAGTAAAAGACATACTAAAAGAACTTGTGAAAAAACCTAAATTTGTATTCAATCATTTATTCTCTTTAAAAAGATGTGAGAAGGAAGAAGTTGTAACCGCTTTTTCTGGTTTACTTGAATTATCAAGACGAAATAAAGTGCTAACAAATCAAGAAGAATTATTTGGAGATATTTCAGTCGAAAAAAATAATGATAAAATTGCTTAAAATAGAAAAAAGTGGAAAAACTAATATCAGAACTAACTTATATGCAAGAATAAGGCATAAGAAGGAATGAAGAATGATATTAGTTTTTAATATTTTTAAATTTATTGGGATATTTATGGCTGTAATTATAGTAATGATTACAGTATTTATGATGTTGATTATTATTTCAAAAATTGAAGTGAATATAAAGAAATTTCATATATCCAAGAATGTTAATAATAATATCAATAATAATGGTAATAATAATTGGAAGAATAGAAGAACTTTTCTAAAAATTTCTCTAAAGATTGGAAACTTTCAATGGTTATGGATTAATCTAGATAAAAGTAAATTAGCAAAAATACAGGAAAAGTTAAAAGAACAAGAAGAAAAAAATAAGCAAATTAAAGAAAAGGTAAATAGAGAAATAAAAAATGATTTGAAACTTATAATAAAAAATAAGAAACTGAGAAAAGAACTGAAAGACATAAAGCCTCAATTAAAACGATTTAAAGCCAATATTCAAATAAGCACAAAAGATTATATTATAACATCATATTTAGTTGCAATTATAAGTATTGTAATATCAAACATTGTTCCCCATTTAGTAAATGAAAAACAAAAGAGGGAAACCAAAGAAATAATAAAGAATATAAATTATAAAATAAATCCAATATATATAAATCAAAATTATTATGATATTAGACTTTCGATGATTATAGATGTGAGTATCTTTAAAATTCTAAAATTTTTAATTGCTTTAGTAAAAATATCTAGAAAAATAAGTAAAACTGTATAAACTAACATGAATTGGTACATATTATTAAAAATTAATATGAAAGAAGTGATTATATGGGAGAGCATCCAATAGAAAGTTTAATGAATACTGCAATGAACAGTATAAAAGATATGATTGATGTAAACACAATTATAGGTGAACCAATTCAAGCTTCAAACAATACGGTAATTATACCAATCTCAAAAGTTGGATTTGGATTCGCAGCAGGTGGAAGCGAATTTAGAGGAGAGACTTTGGATGAATACACTAAGAGAGACAAGGAAGAACAAGTTCAGTATAGGCTACCTTTTGGTGGAGGAAGTGGAGCAGGAGTTAGCATATCTCCAGTTGCTTTTTTAGTGGTACAACCAAACAATGTAAAATTATTGCCAGTAGATCATACTTCAAGCCTGGATAGGCTTCTAGACTATGTGCCAGACATACTCGAAAAATTGAATACTACTTTAAATAAACAATTACAAAATAAGAGAGATGACAAGATACAGGACGATAGAAGAAAAGAAAAGGAAAGACAGGAACAAAGGGAAGATCGAAAGCAAGCAATGCAATCTATGCAGGCCCCAATATCGGCACAAACATCAACACAAACGCAGAATCAACAGGTAAAACCAAGAAAGAGTATAAAATATCACAAACCAGAAGATTTATATGAATTTGAATATGATGAAACAGATGATGATGAAAACGGAATTGATTAGGTTAAAATTGGGGACGGAGAAAAAATTTCCTCCGTTCCCGAATTGTCCGAATTGTCCGAAATGTACCTATTGCAAAAATGAGAATTTTGTAATAAAATGTAGTAACATGAGAGATGGAAAGGAAAGAAAATAAGTGAATATAGATTTCAGAGAGCAAAACGAATACATAGAAAAACTTAGAAAAATAAATGAAGGAAAGAATCTAAAATATGCAGTTCTTACAATGGGGTGTCAATTAAATGAAAATGATTCTGAAAGAATTTCTGGAATGGCAGAAGAGATAGGGTATAGCAAAACTTCAGATTTATCTGAAGCTAATTTAATTGTTTTCAATACATGTTGTGTAAGAGAAAATGCAGAAGATAGGCTGTTTGGAAAATTGGGAGAAGTTAAGAAATATAAGGAGAAGAACCATGCTGTTATTGCTATTGGTGGTTGCATGATGCAAGAAAAACACATAGTTGATAAGTTAAAGCAAAGTTATCCTTATGTTGATATTGTGTTTGGAACACATACACTTCATAAATTTGTGCAAGATTTATACGAAGCAATAGTAAACAATGAAAGAATAGAAGATATACTTGATATTGATGGAGATGTGATTGAGGGAATACCAGTAAGAAGAGATGATAAATATAAGGCATCTGTGTTAATAATGAATGGGTGCAATAATTTCTGTACATATTGTATAGTTCCGTATGTAAGAGGAAGAGAAAGAAGTAGAAGAGCAGAAGAAATTGTTGCAGAGGTGAAATGCCTTGCAAAAGAAGGATATAAGGAAATAACATTACTTGGACAAAATGTAAATTCTTATATGAGAGTTGAAAGAGAAAAAGGTGAAGATGTTGGACCAATAAATTCTTTTGCAAAACTTTTAGAAGAAATTGAAAAAATAGATGGAATAGAGAGAATTAGATTTGTTTCACCACATCCAAAGGATTTCACAGATGATGTAATTGATGTTATTGCAAAGTCTAAAAAAATATGTAAAATTATTCATTTACCACTTCAATCTGGTTCTACAAATATCTTAAAAAAGATGAACAGAAAATATACAAAGGAACAGTATTTAGAATTAGTTAAAAAAATAAGAGATAGAATTCCAGGTGTAGTATTTTCAACTGATATAATTGTTGGATTCCCTGAAGAAACAGAAGAGGATTTTGAAGATACTCTAGATGTAGTCGATAAGGTAAAATTTGAGCAAGTGTTTATGTTTATTTATTCAAGAAGAGTTGGAACTCCAGCCGATAAAATGGAAAATCAAGTTCCAGAAGAAGTAAAACATGAAAGATTTAATCGTCTAAAGGTACTTGCTGAAGGACAAATCGAAGGCAACAATCAAAAATACATAAATACAATTCAAAATGTTCTTGTAGAAGGAAAAAGCAAGACAAACGAAAATATGCTTACAGGAAGAACGGAAACAAATAAGGTTGTAAACTTTGAAGGAACAGAAGATATGATTGGTAGGATTGTAAACATAGAAATTACATCTCAACATATCTGGTACCTAAAGGGAAAGGTGCAAGACTAAGAACTGAAAATAAAAACGGGCAAAATTTAACCAAACTAAGCAAAGATTAAGTAAAAATAGATACTAAGATCAGTAAGCAACAAAACAGAAAAAATGATATGCGTTAATGAAAGGAAGTAAATAAAAACATGGCAGAATATTCACCAATGATGCAACACTATCTTGCAACAAAAGAGAAATACAAAGATTGCATTTTATTTTACAGATTAGGAGACTTCTATGAAATGTTCTTTGATGATGCAGTAAATGTATCGCAGGAACTAGAACTTACTCTAACAGGAAAAGACTGTGGACAAGAGCAAAGGGCTCCAATGTGTGGAATACCATATCACGCAGCAGAAAGTTACATAGCAAAACTTGTACAGAATGGACACAAAGTTGCAATATGTGAACAGTTAGAAGATCCTAAGCTTGCTAAAGGAATTGTAAAAAGAGATGTTATAAGGGTTGTAACACCTGGAACTGTAACAGAATCAAATTTACTAGAAGAAAAGAAAAATAATTTCATAATGTCTATTTTTAAGAAGGGAATATTCTTTGGAATTGCAATATGCGATATTTCTACAGGAGATTTTTATGCATCTGAAATAAAAGAAGAAAACAATTTTGAAAGACTATTAGATGAGATTTCAAGATATTCTCCATCGGAAATAATTGCAAATGAAATGCTAACAGGTTGTGAAGAAGAAATTTCAAAAATCAAAGAAAGATTTGATGTTTACATATCAGAAGAACCTGAAGAAAAATTTAGTGAAGATACAGAAAACATATATGAGCAATATGCTCTTTCTGATGACAAGGGAAACATCGTAAAAGACTTAGAAAAAAGACTTTTCGCTGTATCTGCAATTAATGGACTAATAAAATATATCGAAGATACTCAAAAAACAAAACTTGAACATATAAATCGAATTACTATTTATACAATTACAAAATATATGTCTTTAGATATAAATGCAAGAAGAAACCTTGAATTAACAGAAAAAATGAGAGATAAATCTAAAAAGGGAACTCTTTTATGGGTGCTTGATAAAACTTCTACTTCAATGGGCGGAAGACTTTTAAGACGTTGGATTTCAGACCCATTAATCGATGAAAATGAAATAAATGAAAGATTAGAAGCTGTTGAAGAATTGAAGGACAATATTATTTTAAGAGGAGAGCTTTTAGATAAATTAAAAGGCGTTTACGACATGGAAAGACTTGCTGGAAAGATAGCTTATGGAAATGTAAATGCAAGAGAATTGAATTCTTTGAAGGCATCTAGCAGTAAACTTCCAGAAATAAAAAGCATGATTAAAAATTCTAAATCTAAAATGCTTAGAAATTTGTATGAAGAATTAGATAGCCTAGAAGATATATATGAATTAATAGACAAGGCAATAGTAGATGATCCACCAATACTTGTAACTGAAGGTGGAGTAATAAAAATGGGATATAATACTGAAATTGATGAACTAAAAACAGCAATGACACAAGGCAAAACTTGGCTTGTCCAATTAGAAGCTAGAGAAAAAGAAGAAACTGGAATCAAAGGACTAAAGGTTGGTTACAATAAGGTATTTGGATATTATCTTGAAGTTACAAAATCGAATCTAGCATTAGTACCAGATAGATATATAAGAAAGCAAACTTTAACTGGTGGAGAAAGATACATAACAGAAGAACTAAAAGAATTGGAGAGCAAGGTTCTTGGAGCAGAAGAAAAAGTTGTAGGACTTGAATATCAGGCTTTCGTACAAATAAGAGAACAAATAAAATCACAAATTCAAAGGGTTCAGAAGTCGGCTTTAGCAATTTCAAAACTTGATGTACTGTGCTCTTTTGCGCAAGTTGCAGAAGATTTGAATTACTGCAAGCCAGAAGTTGATAGAAGCGGAATTATAGACATAAAAGAAGGCAGACATCCAGTAATAGAAAAAATGTTGCCCGCAGGTAGCTTCGTAGCAAACGATACATATATGGACAAAGAATCAAATAGGCTATCAATAATAACTGGACCTAACATGGCAGGAAAGTCTACATACATGAGGCAAGTAGCACTTATTACATTAATGGCTCAAATAGGTAGTTTTGTTCCAGCAACATCTGCACATATTGGAGTTGTAGATAAAATCTTCACAAGAGTTGGAGCATCAGACGATTTAAGTATGGGACAAAGTACATTCATGGTTGAAATGATGGAGGTTGCAAACATATTGAAGGAAGCAACTTCAAACAGCTTGGTAGTACTAGATGAAATAGGAAGAGGAACATCAACTTATGATGGACTTTCGATTGCGTGGGCTGTTGCAGAATACATAGAAGACAAGGAAAAATGTGGTGCGAAGACATTATTTGCAACTCACTACCATGAATTAACAGGTCTTGAGAATACTTTAGAAGGAGTTAAGAATTACTCTATTGCTGTAAAAGAAAAAGGAGAGGACATAATCTTCTTAAGAAAAATAGTCGAAGGTGGAACAGATGAAAGTTATGGTGTTCATGTTGCAAGACTGGCAGGAGTTCCTAAAGTGGTAACACAAAGGGCAAACGAAATATTAAAGCAAATTGAAAGAAAAAATGTACTAACTAATAAGACCGTTGAAAAAGAAAATAAAAAACAAGTGTCAGGACAATTAGACATGTTTAATTTCAAACTTGCAGAAATTGCACATGAGCTTGATAAAGTAAACATAAATGAATTAACACCAATAGATGCATTAAATACTTTAGTAAAAATCAAGGAAGAAATGAAAGGATAATGCAATGAAAAATTAGCAGGAAAAGGTGAGAAAATTATTTGAAAAAATAATTAAAAAAATGCCAACATTTTCTTGCTATTTTTCTTTTTGTAGTGTAAAATGTTATAAGTATAATATTTTGAAAAAATTAGCACAAAATATATTAAAGAAAGGGATTGTTATATGAAGAAGGTAATCGCAGTTTTATCTACACTATTTTGTCTATTTTTTATTGGTGGCACAATTGCAATAAAACCCGTGTCTGCTACAAGTTATGTAACAACTTCAGCAGAATCACAAGTTGAACAGGTACAAGAAAATACTGTATCAGGAAAACTAATAAAAATAAAAGACAAAGAATTAAAAACAATTGATGAATATAAAGAAGCTTATGGTTCAGATTCTTACGGACTTACAGCTTACTTATTAAATCAAATTAGAATTTATAGTATTCCATTTGGTTTTGTGGCAATAATAGTAGCTGCAATATATCAATATGTAATAGGAATCAGAAAACTAGACGTTAGAGATAAAGGATTTGCCTTAATGATTGCAAGTGTAACTTTAGTAGTAATATGTCAAGTATTGCCATTGGTATTTGCAATAGTTGTAAAAGGTTGGAGGGGTTAAACAAATGAAGGTTTTGTTCGCAGTAAATAATGAAAAAATTTCAGATGCAATAATAAAGATGTATCAATCTATGTATAAGGAAATAATTTCATGGAAAAATGTATATTTTTTCAACGCGATAATAAAGGAACTACAAAGAGACAAGTCTTATGATAGAATAGTTATCGGAGAGGATTTAGAGCCTTATGCCAACAATAACTATGAAGTTATAGATAATTTTATATTTGATAAATTAGACGCCATTTCTGATGAGGCTTCAAACAGCAGAGAGGGCGATATTCCTATTATTCTAATTGCAACAGATAGAAGAGAAAGAGGAGAATCAATCCTTGTAAAACTATTTGGAATTGGAATTTATAATGTCCTTCTAGGACAAGATAGAAAAGTTGAGAAAGTATGTGAGCTAATAAAACAGCCACGTACAAAAAAAGAAGCAAAAGTTTATTATAAAATTGAATCAGATGATGTCGAATATCAAGCTGTTGATCCAGACAGTGTTAGCGAAACAGAAATACAAAATATAATAAAACACTATAAAAAACTCGGAAGAGATGAAGATAAATATGTAGACAGTTTCAATGATATTGCTGAACAATATACAGATGCTCAACTTAAATTAATTACGAAATTTTTACCTTTAAATGTTAGAGCTGTGCTTGAAGAGCGTTCTCCTAAATATCAACAAGTTATGATTGGCAGTGTAAAAGGAAAAATTGCAAACAATCAAGCTCAACAAGGAAAAGGATTCTCTACTAAGGATTTAGATGGTGGAAGAACAGAAAAAATTGATTTGATAGATAGAGAACTTAGAAAATCTAAGCTTACAAAGCCTGTAGTAATTCCATCAGCAATTAATACTCAGAATGTAAAAAAAGTGTACACAACACCTGTAAAAGAGGAACCAAGCACATCTGAGAATAATACAGCACAGAATGAAGAATTTAATCAACATCATGAAACTCAAAAAAATGAAGAACCAAGTTTTAGACTTCCAGAGTATGAGGTTCCAAAATATGATATACCTGAATATGACTCTTCTACTGTGCAAACATCAGAAAATGTTGAAAATGAAAACATGATAAACAGACCTGATATTGCAACAAAATTAGACGACTTAGAAAACATGGGAAGCCAACCAGCAGGAAAGAAAAAAGGAAGAGGAAGACCAAGAAAACAACCTGAACAAGATGAAAACGAGATTCTAGAAGTAGAGATGCCAAAGAGAGGAAGAGGAAGACCAAAGAAGAATGTTGAATCAGAAATTCAGATTGGACAAAATGATGAAACTGTAAATAATGTTAAATCAAATAATATTTCTAGTCAAGACTCTTCAATAGACTTATTTGGATTAGCTGAGGATGAAAAAACCAGTTCAAATAATACACAAGCAAGTATAAACAATGAGAGTAGTGCTGTTTTACCGGGACTTGATGATTTTGCAACAGAAACAGAATCAAAACAATCTATGCCGAGAATTGAAAATGATAATAATTCTTATGGCTCAACTAACAATTATGGCCAAACAAGTGGAAGCGTATATGGTCAAGAAAATTTATACAATAATCAACAATCAAATCAAGATATATATCCTTCACAAAATTACTCAAATCAAAACAGTAATCAATTAAAAGAAGTATATCCTGAATATGATGATTCAAGATTAGGAATGTTATTAACAGGAGATAAGAAAATAGTTTCATTTGTTGGAACATCAAAAAATGGAACATCATTCTTAGTAAACAATGTTGCAGCATATTTATCAAATAAAGGAATAAATACAGCAATCTTAGACTTAACTCAGAATAAAAATTCATATTATATATACACTGCAAATGAAGATGTTCTTAGAAACAAAGCATTCAGATGCATGGAAAGCCTAAGAATGGGTTCTATAGAAGATGGCATAAGAATTAGTAAAAATCTTTCTGTATATACAACACTACCTGGCGAGAATCAAAGCATCGATGATTATGGCAATATACTTGAAACACTTGCAAGGAATCATACAGTTGTATTACTAGATTGTGATTTTGAAACAAATATAAATTACTTCAAAGAATCACAGGAAATATATCTAGTTCAAACTTATGATATTCTTACAATTCAACCATTAACGGCATTCTTAAATGAATTAAAATATAAAAATATACTTGATCCAAACAAATTAAGAATAGTAATAAATAAGAAATTACCATTAAGAAAATTAACAGACAAGATGATTGTTGGTGGTATATCATGCTACAATGATCCAGCATCAACATATATAAATACTTTGTTTAACAAAGATACAATAAGATTTACTACAGTACCTTTTGAGGATGCAACTTATGCAAGATATCTTGAAAGACTTGTAGATTGTGAAATTTCTTTAAATGGATATTCAAAAATGTTCTTAGAAGCATTAAAGAAACTTGCTGATATGGTATATCCATTAATAGCTGGAGGAAAATCAAAGTATAATGAGGCACCAAACTATAATGATTACAGTAAGAAAAATAAACCTGTAAATGGTGCATTCAATAGTAACATGAATGAAACATTAAACAAGATGAGAAATAATTTTTAGAAAAATAGAAAGAGGTGACATCCCTTGCCATTTGCAATAATAATAGGACTGGTGGTAATAATAATAGTATTAATTGTATATAACATGTCAATTCACAAAAAGGTAGATGCATTTAAAAATATAAACCAGCAAATAACAAGTTTAAATGTATTACAGGATTTTATGAATACAATTAGTGAAACATCTAATGCAGATGAAAAATTAAAGAAAATAAATGATATTTTAATTGAAAAATACAATATAAAATATTCAACAATAGTTGTCTACAATGGAGCAGAATATATTATAAAAGCCTCAAATGTTGCTGAAAAGCATTGGGATGTCTTGAAATCTTTACAATCAGAACCAGTATTTAAAGATAGTATAGAAACAGGAATTCCTAAATATATAACAGTAGATAAAGAGGGTGAAAAACTGCCATACCAGAAGATGGAGTTTGGAAGAGCGAAAGCAGCAATGTTCTTCCCTCTTTATATAGACAATGTTTACATTGGATATTGGATTATAGAAGGAAGCACACCACACGAATTTGACAATGTAGATGCTACAATATTAGAGGTTGTAAAAAATAACATAATTGCAGTATTAAAAACAGTACAAAATCAATCAACAATAGAAAGAATTGTAAAAGACGACGAATATTCAGAATTAAAAACTGCAGAATATTTATATGCAGATGGAAAAAAGGTTATAGATAAATATACTACGTCAACTGTATGTTTATTCAAGATTACAAATCTTGTTCAAATAAATGAAACAGTAAGTAGAAAAACTGGAGACAGAGTAATAAACACAGTATGTAATACAATAAAACAAGACTTATCATCGGAATATTTATTTGTACGTTATATGGGACCAAAATTCGCAATAGTGTTCTCTGGAGTTGAAATGCAGGCTGTTGAAGAATTTATGAAAACAGTGAAAACAAAAGTTGAAAGCTTAAAAATTCAATCTGCATCAGACTACCATGGAGAAGAACCAATAGAAGTATCTCCTAAAATAAATATAGCATTAGCTACATATTATAAAGGAACAGCTTTAGTTGGAGTAAACAAAAAGCTGGAAGAATACTTAGATTTGGCAGATCCAGAAGAAAACAATATAAATTACCTATAGAGGATAATATATTAGTTCAAAAAAGAAAGGAATGTGAGTGAAATGGTTACAGACGAAACAGTCAGCTTTAGCGTTGAAAAAGAAAAAAACGCAAGAACAAAAGAAATACTAAAACAAGTATACGAGGCACTAACAGAAAAAGGATACAATCCTATAAACCAAATAGTAGGATATATTCTCTCTGGAGATCCAACATATATAACAAGTCATAACAATGCAAGAAATCTAATAAGACAAGTTGAAAGAGATGAGTTATTAGAGGAAATGGTAAAAACTTATATAGGATTGGAAAAATAGATGAGAACATTAGGAATAGATTATGGAGATGCAAGAGTTGGACTAGCTATAACAGATCCACTAGGAATAACTGCTCAAGGACTTGAAACCATACATCATGATGGAAATGATAAGGTAGTCTTAAAAAGGCTAGAAGAAATAGTAAACGCCTATGAAATAGATACATTTGCTATAGGAATGCCATATAACATGGATGGAACAAAGAGTGAGAGAGCGGAAATAACAGAAAAATTTATCCACAAACTAAACTGTAAATTCAACAAAATAAGAATAGTGCCAATAGACGAAAGGCTAACAACAGTTGAAGCTCATAAAACAATGAATTTCTTAAATGTAAATAAATATAAAAAAAGAAATATAGTGGATACAATAGCCGCGATATACATACTAGAATCTTATATGAAATTAAACGAAAATGCAAAATAGAACTGATAAAACGGTTTTATACAACTTAAAAATTTAAATATATTTGAATTTGAAATTTAATAAAAGAATATATAGAATAAAATAAAAATAAAATATCAAAAATAATATAGAAGCTAGTATTAAAAAAGACTTTATTATTAAAAATAAATAAAAATTTGAAAGGAGATCCAAAATGGATAATAAAAACGATAATTTAAATGAAGAGTTAGAGGACAACATCATAATATTAAATGACGAGGACGGAAAGGAAACAAAATTTGAATTCTTAGATTTAATAAACTATGATGATGAACAATATGTTGTATTACTTCCAACAGAGGAAGAAAGTGACGAACCAGGAGAAGTAGTAATACTTAGAGTTGAAGACACCGACCAAGATAGCGATGAAGAATCTTATGTAAGTGTAGAAGACGAAGAAGTACTAAACAAAGTATTTGAAATATTTAAAGACAAATTCAAAGATGAATTTGATTTTGTAGACTAGTAGAAAAGTTTTAGGCGGAAGAAAAATCAAATTTTCTTTCGCCTAATAAAATATAAAAAATGCTAAGGAGAAAACATGGATAGATATAAAAATGAAAAAGGTATAACATTAGTTGCTCTTGCTATAACAATAATTGTAATGACAATATTAGTTGGAATAACTGTTGGAACAATGTACGGAAAAGATGGACTTATAACAACTGCAAAAGAAGTAAAGGAAAATCAAGAACGTGCGCAAGAAGCAGCACAAGAAATTATTGATGCTCAGAAACAGGAAATTAGAACAACAGAAGATGGTACTAAAATAGTCGAAGACAAAGATGCTCCAACAATCAATTCATTTGATGTGCAGACTGAGGGAGAAGATACCATAAAACTAAACGTTAATGTTACAGAGAATAATTCAGGAATAGACACAATTCAGTATAGTTCTGATGGAGGAGAAAATTATGTAACAGATGTAGCTGATAGTGGAGCAAGAAAATATACATTCAGAAATATGAATAGTACTGTAAAATATGCAATGAAGGTAAAGGTAACAGACAAAGCAGGCAATGTTTCTACGGCAGAAAAAGAAATCAGAATATCTAAAATAGAACAGGGAGATGAAGTTGAGTATATCCCAGTTCCAAGAACCTGTGTGGTAGAGGCAAGATATAGTGGATATTCATCAGACCAAACAATTACGGAAGATGTAAATGTTACTTGGAAGATATTGAAATTGGATGATGAAAACAATGAAGTACAATTAACAACAACTGAACCTGCAACCAATAGTTCGTTTTATTTGACTGGATTTAAAGGATACAATAATGCTTTATATTATATGAATTATGTATGTTCTCAACTTTACAGTAATGAGAAAGTTGGGGCAACTGCAAGATGTTTGAATATGGAAGATATAGAGGCTGGATTTAATGATGAAGGAAAAAGCGTAAAAGCAGGTCATACCAGTGGATGGGGAAATTCAAACTATGGAAAACAATATACTCTAGAATATAACTCAGCATATGGAGATTTTTACACACCAACATTATACTGGGAAGAGCAAGGAGCTGGATGGCAAACATCTGGAACAACTAGAAGTGAACAACATAAGAGCTCTCCAACAACTGCGTCATATAACAGAAATCATGGCTTTAAAGGAACATTATTAACATATAATATGAGCTTTGCAAAGAACTATTATACTGATGAAAATGTTTATAATGTATTATTCGGAACAACAGCGACATACCAAGTTGCTACTTATCAAATATATTGTGACCCAGCATGGGCAATGTGGGGCATTTATGTAATAAAAAATGGTGGAATTGGAGATTTAGACTGTACCCTAGCAACAGATTTGGGTGATCAAAATACACAGAAAATTACATTTAGACCAGTAATAACAATTCCTTTAGATCAAATGTCAAAATTTAAAATAACATATTAGGAGGATGAAATATGCAAAAATTTAGCACATGGATGATAGTATGCTTAGATGTTATGTTTTGGCTATTCAGAATCGTAGCAACATATACAGAAGCAATGGGAATAGAATTTATGATAAAACCAATGAACATGGAAACAGAAATATTCCTTATATTTATATGCTTATTAGCATTTATATTAATTGTAAAAAGAAAACTAACAGGAGTAATTATTTACATTATAGGATACTTTGGATATTTTGGAGTAGCACTCATAAAATATATAGAGCAAATGAACACTGTTGGTGGAATGATAGACGACTATGTAAATGTATTTATGTGCATAGTTGGAATTGCACTACCACTATTTACACTATTTGATTGGTTGTTAGATAAAAACAAACAATTACATCCAAGAGATAAAAAAACAGACTGGTTCTACAGAAATCAAAAGTATGATATGCAAAAAGATGAAAGAGCAGATAAAAACAACTATAGAACAATGTAATAATTGATATATAATTCGTACAAAGCAAGTGATTGGTTGAAAATCACTTGCTTTTATGGTAAAATAAAGAAGCATTTGAATTATAAAATGATAAGGAAAAATAATAAATAAAAATAAAGAGAAATTTTATATAAGGAAAGGAGGATGCAAAAAGAAAATTGATGAAAAAAATAATTAAAAATGATTTTATACATAGAGATTCAAATAATCGATAAATATAAAGTGATTTACATAGAATGGAAGTGAAAATTATGGATATGTATCAAAAAAGAAAAATGAGAGCTGAAAAGAAAAAAAACAATCAAGAAGAAAAGTTAACTAAAGTCGGAATCAACTGGTTTCCAGGCCATATGGCTAAGACTATGAAACAAATAGAACAAGATTTAAAATTAGTAGATATTGTAATAGAACTACTTGATGCTAGGATTCCACTATCAAGCCAGAATCCAAATGTTCAAAAATTAATTGCAAATAAAAAGAAAATTATAGTATTGAATAAAAGTGATTTAGCAAACGAAAAGGAAAATTCAAGATGGATAAGTTATTTTGCAAATAAAAATATTCCTGCTATATTGTTTAACTCAACAAGCCAAGATGATATTTCAAAGGTTATAAACAAAATAAATGAGGTTATGGAAGAAGAAAGAAAAAGGCAAGAACAGAAGGGCAGAAATTACAAAATTGCAAGAGTAATGGTGCTTGGAATACCTAATGTAGGTAAATCTTCTTTTATAAATAAAATTTCAAATAAAACAGCTATGCAGGTTGGAAATAAACCAGGAATTACAAAACAAAAGCAGTGGATTAGACTTGCTAACAATATTGAACTACTAGATACACCTGGTGTGCTATGGCCAAAGCTTGGTAGTGACGAAGTTTCGTTAAACTTAGCATATACAGGAACAATAAAGAGTGAAGTTATAGATGAAACTGAAGTTGCATACAATCTGACTAAGTTTTTATTAGAAAATTACAGAGAAAATGTAACTGAACGCTACAAATTAAATCAAGAAGATGTTGAAGAAATGCTTGCAAATGATGAACTTGAAGAAAATGAAAAAGTAGTTGAGGTAATGAACTACATTGGAAGAGTTCGTGGAGCAGTTCAAAGAGGCAATACAATAGATTTAGATAAAACTGCAAGAATAATATTAACAGATTTTAGAAGCGGAAATTTGGGCAGAATAACACTAGAAATTGCAAAATAAATTAGAAAGAATGGAAAATTAAATGGAGAATAATCTTATAGAAAGAAAAAAAGATGCAGATGAAGTAAATACAATGTCGCCTCTAACATGGGCTTACATTGGAGATTGCGTTTTTGAAATGTATGTAAGAATGCATTTTATAAACACCACTAGGCTAAAGCCACATGCAATGCATATTGAGACAATAAAGCATGTAAAGGCTGAAGCTCAAGCAAATCTTTTAAAACAAATTGATGAAAAACTTTCTGAGGGAGAAAGGGAAATTGTTAGAAGAGGCAGAAATGCACAAAACCATCATATTCCGAAAAATGCAACATTAGATGATTATAGCCATGCAACAGCTTATGAGGCTTTAATTGGATATTTATATTTAACTAAACAAGATGAAAGATTGAAAGAAATACTAGAAATGTGCAAATTTTAACATTTCTAGTGACTAATTCAAAAAATTGTGATATAATAGATGAAAATTGAGAAAGAAGGTAATTTTATTATGATGACGAAACCAAGCGTAGCTGAATTACTAGAGAAGGTTGATAACAGATATTTATTAGTAATTGCAACTGCAAAAAGAGCAAGACAAATTGCAGCAGGTTCAGAAGTATTAGTAAAAACTGACGATGTTGCACCAGATTCTATTGCAGCAGATGAAATTGAAGCTGGAAAGGTTACAATATGTTAGTATTATTATCAGGAGTATCAGGAGCAGGAAAAGATACTGTAAAAAAAGAATTAATAAAAAGAAATGAGAGAATAACATCTCTTCCATCATATACAGATAGAGCACCAAGAGCTGGTGAAGTGAATGGAGAAATTTATAATTTTATTTCTACAGAGGAGTTTGAAGAACTAATAAAAAATGGTGATTTATATGAATTTGATGCTCACCATGACCATTATTACGGAACTTCAAGAAAATTATTAAATGAAAGACTTCAAAGTGGAAAAATTATTGTAAAAGATATGGATGTTAATGGAACTGAAAATTTAGTTAAGCTATTGGGTCAAGATACCAAAATAATAACTATATTTTTACGCGTGCCAAAAAATGAATTACATAGAAGATTATTGGAAAGAAATCCTGAAATTACAGAGGATGAGATAAAGAAACGTTTAAGCAGATTCGAATATGAAGAATCAAAAATAGACTTTTATGATTATGTATTGAAGAATAATGATTTGGAAAAAACAATACAAATTATAACTACTATAATCGAGGCTGAAGAAAAAGTAACGAAGCCAGAATTCTAATAACACTTAAAAATTTAAGAGAAGATGGTAAAAAATCTCTTAGAAAATAAAAAATAAATTCAGTTTTTAATAAGAATCAAAGTGAAGAAAGTTGTAAACCTTTACTTTGATTTTTTTCTATGATAAAATACGGATAGACGAGAAATGAAGAGCTTTAGAAAAATGAGCAGTAAAAAAAGTGAAATTAGATAAAATATGAGAATACAAAATAGTATTACAATAATATAAGACATAAAAATAAGATGTGCAAATAATCGAGAGGACATGTAAAAAGATAGAAAAGGAACAAAGATGATAGCAGAGGTTATAATAAACAGCAATGTAAAGAATTTAAACAAAACATTTGACTATAAAATTCCAGTAGAAATTGAAAATGAGATTTCAATTGGAAGTAGAATTTTGTTGCCTTTTGGAGGAAAAAAACAACTAGAAGAAGGTTATGTTGTTGGAATAAAGGAAAGTTCAGAATATATTGAAAAGCTAAAGGAAATATCAAAGGTGGAAGAAAAAAATGCTATCAGTCCAGAAAACATACAACTTGCAAAATACATGGCAAATAGGTATTTTTGCAATATTTCTGATTGCATAAATTTGATGCTTCCACCAGGAACAACTACTAAAAAATTTGAAAATAGAATTAACGATAAATTACAAAACTTTGTATATCTTGCGAAAGACAGAGATGAAATTCAAAAAGAAATAGAAGAAAAGAAGATTAAGTCTGAAAAGCAAATTAGAGCTTTAAATTTTCTACTTAATATGGAAGAAGATTCAGAGATTCTTAACACAGAACTTCAAATGCTTGCAGATGTATCGGCTAGCATCATAAAAACTCTCGAGAAAAATGGTTATATTAAACTAGAAGAGAAAAAGGTTGATAGAAATCCTTTCATACATAAGGTTGTAGAAAAAAGTAGAAATTTAATTTTAAATGATGAACAACAAGAAGCATTTGAAAAAATAAATGCATCACTTCAAGTTGAAGAATATGACGAATTTTTATTGTTTGGAGTAACTGGTTCTGGAAAAACAGAAATTTACATTCAACTTATAGAAGAGGCTCTAAAACTTGAAAAATCTAGCATAATGTTAGTACCAGAAATTTCTCTTACACCACAGACTGTAGACCGTTTTTTGAGTAGATTCGGAGAAGACAAAATTGCCGTACTGCATAGTAAATTATCAGCAGGAGAAAGATTCGATCAATGGAAAAAAATTGAAAGAGGACAGGCTAAAATTGTTATTGGAGCAAGGTCTGCAATCTTTGCACCTGTAAAAGACCTAGGACTTATAATAATAGATGAGGAGCATGACGAATCATATAAATCCGAAAACGCACCTAGATATAATGCAAAAGAAATTGCAAAATATTTGGCAGAAGAAAAACAGATTCCGTTAGTTCTTGGAAGTGCAACTCCAGACATGAATACATATCATAAGGCTGTAAATGGTGAAATAGAACTGTTAGAACTTACAAAAAGAGCAAATCAAATGAAACTTCCTGAAGTAAAAATTGTGGATTTAAGGCAGGAACTAGCACATGGAAATAAATCTATGATAAGCACTGAGTTAAAGGCAGAAATAGAAGAAAATATCAAAAATAAGAAGCAAACAATACTGTTTCTTAATAGGAGAGGTTTTTCTACATTCATAATGTGTAGAGATTGCGGATATACTGCAAAATGCAAGAATTGCAACATAACTCTTACATATCATCTAAAGGAAAATAAGTTAAAATGTCATTACTGCGGATATGAAATAAGAGCAATAACAGTCTGTCCTGAATGTGGAAGCAAAAACATTAGATATTTTGGAACTGGAACGCAAAAACTCGAAGAGCAGATAAAGACTCTATTTCCACAGGCATCAACAATCAGAATGGATATGGATACAGTAACAAAGAAAAATTCTCATGAAGAAATATTAAACAAATTCAAAAAAGAAGGAATAGACATACTAATTGGAACTCAGATGGTTGTGAAAGGACACGACTTTCCAAATGTAACATTAGTTGGAGTAATTGCCGCAGACAGTAGCCTAAACATAGATGACTATCGTGCACATGAAAGAACATTTCAAACGCTAACTCAAGTAGCGGGGCGCGCTGGAAGAGGAAAAGACAAGGGAAAAGTAATAATACAAACCTATAATCCAGATGCTTTTTGCATACAATATGCAAAAAAACAAGATTATAAAGTATTCTACAATACAGAAATAATGCTGAGAAAACAGTTGAGGTATCCGCCTTTTTGTGATATAATACTAGTTGGCATTTCGAGTGAAAACAAGAATGAAATAGTAAATGTCTCAAAGAAAATATATGACAACATGAAAGAAAAAATAAAACGAGAAGACTTAAAAATACTATTATACAAGCCAGTTCCAGCACCGATTGATAGAATAAAAAACAAATTCAGGTGGAGAATAATAGTAAAATGTAAGTTGGACGAAAAAATAACTAAATCACTAAAGAACACAATAGAAAAAGTCGAAAAAGAAATAAAAAATACGAAATACGAAACGAGAATAATAGTAGACGTAAATCCAAGCAATATGTTGTAGAAAGGAAAATAAAAATGGCAATAAGACAAATTAGATTATCAAATGATGAAATACTTAGAAAAACTTCAAGAGAAGTTGAAGAAGTTAATGATAAAATAAGAGAATTATTACAGGACATGCTTGAAACTATGCATAAATACAATGGCGTAGGACTTGCAGCGCCACAAGTTGGAGTGCTAAAAAGAGTTATTGTAATAGATTTATATGATGGAAGCGAACCATTACAATTAGTAAATCCTAAAATAGTTAAAGCAAAAGGAAAACAAGAAGTTGAAGAAGGTTGTCTAAGCTTTCCTAACGAATATGCAAAACTAATAAGACCAAGGGAAGTTGTAGTAGAAGCATTAAATGAAAAAGGCGAAAAAGTAAAAATTGTAGGAAAAGATTTATTAGCACAAGCTTTGGCACATGAAATAGATCATCTAAACGGAATACTTTTTGTAGATAACATGCTTCCAGGAACATTAGAATACATTGACCCAGAAGACAACAAAGACTAAAAAGGAGGATTTGCGATGAGAATTTTGTTTATGGGAACTCCAGACTTTGCAGAAGAATCTTTAAAAGCCTTATATGAGGCAAAATACGATATAATCGGAGTTGTTACAAATGTAGATAAACCAAAGGGAAGAGGAATGAAACTTACAGCCTCACCAGTAAAAGAGTATGCTCTAGAAAAAAATTTAAAAGTATATCAACCTGAAAAAGTAAGAAACAATCCAGAATTCTTGGAAGAAGTAAAACAATTAAATCCAGACATTATTTGTGTAGTGGCTTATGGAAAAATTCTTCCACAAGAGTTACTAAGCATTCCTAAATATGGTTGCATAAATGTACATGGTTCATTACTACCACAATATAGAGGAGCAGCACCAATCCAATGGGCAGTGCTAAATGGAGATAGCAAAACTGGAGTAACAACAATGTTTATGGACGTTGGAATGGACACAGGAGATATGATTCTAAAAAAAGAAACAGAGATTGGAAAAGATGAAACAACAGGAGAACTATGGGACAGACTAAAAGTAATTGGAGCAGATTTGCTAGTAGGTACTGTTAAAAAAATAGACGAAGTCAAGGGAAAAGAAAACATTTCATTTGAAGAATTAAAACAAAAAGTTGGAGCAGAAAAACAGGGAGAAAACTTTACAATGGCTCCAATGCTATCAAAAGAAATGGCAAAAATAGATTGGGAAAACAAAAATGCAGACGAAATAAAAAACTTAGTAAGAGGATTAAATCCAATAATGGGAGCTTATACCTACCTAAATGGGAAAAAAATAAAATTCTGGAAAGTTCAAGCATTAAGTGAAAAAGAATTATTCGAAAAATTTGAAGAACTAAAAGAATATAAAGACCATTTTAAAGGTGTAACTGCAGGAGCAGTATTATTCTCTGATGAAAAAACAGGATTATTTATAAAAGCGAATAAGGGAATATTGCAAGTGTTAGAAATACAAGGAGAAAATTCAAAGAGAATGTCAATAGGCGACTTCCTAAGAGGAAACAAAATAGAAGCGGGAAGTTTATTTGAATAATATACTAAAAATTTAAAAGATAGGTAGATAACAGTAAAATATTACTTTTTTGTTACAAATAATTACAAATGAAATAAATTATTGACTTATGAAGTGAATTAAAATAAAATTAATTACAATAGGTAAAGATTAACATTAAGAGGAGTTTTTTGTATGAAAAAGAACAAAAATTTTATAAAAAAATTCAAAGAGGAAGAAAATGGTATAACTTTAGTTGTACTTGCAATTACAATATGTGTAATGGCCATATTAATTGGAATTACAGTTAATTATACGATTGGAAAAAATGGAATATTAAGTCAATCTGAACAGGTTAAAGCCAATATTGAAGCTGCAAAAGATGAAGGTCAACAAATAATAGACAAAATAAAATCAAATGATGATGGTTCCATCATAGATGGTGCTGTTAGTAAAGAAGACACAGGAAGCGTATGGTACAGTTGCTAGAAGTGGAAGAGGAGGAGGATTTGGCTATATTAACAAAAGTATATGATAAAATTTAAAAAATTAGATAGAATAAAACAACCCTCAAATTACAGATTAGTCTGTAGTTTGAGAGTTTCTCTAATTAAAAAATATTAAGAATATTACTAGTTGTTTTCGCTATTGTGATATACATTCATTACATCATCAAGCTCATCAAGATTTTCTAGCATTTTATCCATTCTTTCAGTAGCCTTTTCATCAAGTGCAACATAAGTTGTTGGTACCATTTGAATTTCAGCTTCAACAAATTCAAGACCATCAGATTCTAAAGCTTCTCTAACATTAGAAAAATCTTCAGGGGTTGTTGTTATGTTATAGCATTCTTCATCTGCTTCAAAATCTTCAGCACCTGCATCTAATGCAAGCATCATTAAATCATCTTCAGATTTATCTGTAGTAGTTTTATCTATAACAATAACACCTTTTTTATTAAACATGTAAGATACGCAACCTGTAGTTCCTAAATTTCCACCAGCTCTATCAAATACGTGTCTAACATCTGCTGCAGTTCTGTTTCTGTTATCTGTACTAGCTTCAACAATTACAGCAACACCATTTGGACCATATCCTTCATAAACAACTTCTTCGTAGTTCTCTGAGTTACCAGCACCAGAAGCTTTCTTTATAGCATTGTTTATTGTATCATTTGGCATGTTTGCTGCTTTACATTTTGCAATTACATCTTTTAGTTTAGAGTTTCCTGCCGGGTCAGGACCACCTTGTTTAACTGCGATTAATAATTCTCTTCCTAATTTTGTAAATACTTTTCCTCTAGCTGCATCAGCCTTACCCTTTTTGGCTTGAATGTTATGCCATTTGCTATGACCTGACATTTTAACTCCTCCTTTAACTTTTTATTTAGGGACATACCCTATGTATTATATAAATTACATTCTATATTTTATCACAATTTTTAAGATTTGGGTAGGGGTTTTTACAAAAGTTAATTAAATTCTTTTTCTCGTACAAGTTGAATTTATTTTACAGAATTGAATTTAACTTTACACTTGACGTTAATCTCTTCTGCATTCACTTTTTAATATCAAAAAGTAATAAATATTATATTTTTGAATATAAATATAATGGGTGAATGGTGATGAATTTAGAAAATATTTATAGATGTTTTCCGAAGCATCTTAAAATCTTATTAGAAGAAAATATTTTGCAAAATCAGATGGAAATGTTAGAAGAAATACGAATTAGAAATGGCTTACCAATAATCTTGAAACTTGGACAAGCCGAGAAGATAATTTATTATAAGACTTCGACAGAGGATATAAACTTTATATTTCAAAAAATATGCGATAATTCAATATATACATATCAAAATCAGATTGCAAATGGATTTATTACAATTCAAGGAGGCAATAGAGTTGGAATCGTTGGAACTGCTGTTGTACAGGCTGGAAAGGTAACGAATTTTAATTACATATCAAGTCTGAATTTTAGAATTGGAAGACAAATAATTGGCTGTAGCAATCAAGTTGTAGATAAAATAGTAGATTTTACGAATAATAGAGTTTTTAATACATTGATAATTTCAATGCCTGGATTTGGAAAAACAACTATTTTGCGTGATATTATAAGAAACATAAGCAATGGTTTTGAAATTGAAACAGTAAGAAAATTTAATGGTGTGAATGTGGCCGTGATTGATGAAAGAGGAGAAATTTCTGCAATCTATAGAGGAGTTACTCAAAATTATTTGGGAATTCGAACAGATGTTATAAATGATATACCCAAGGCAATAGGAATGAGAATGGCAATAAGATCAATGGCTCCACAGGTAATTGTAGCAGATGAAATTGGAAGTAATGAAGACTGTGATTGCATAGAATATGCTCTGCATTGCGGAGTAAATGGAATATTTACAGCTCATGGAAAAGATTTGGAAGATATAAAAAACAATACTGAACTGAGAAATCTATTGGACAAGAAAGTTTTTGAAAAAGCAATCATAATACATCAAAACAGAAAATATGAAGTTATTAATGTGGGAAGGTTATAGTTTGTTTAATTATAAAAACTTGAAATAAACAACAAGGAAAAGATGAAGAAAAACTAATAGCTTAACACTTGTCATCAAGTATTAAGCTATTTAACTTTTCATCTAAACCATGAGGTTTAGGCATTGGCATACCGCCTCAAATATCTGTATTTAGTATAGCATTTTTGATACGATAAGTCAATCAAAAATATAAAAAATTAATTTTATATTTTATATAAGGATTATATGCAAAATTAAGATTATTATTCCTTGTTTTCTAATTTTTGCATTTTGTAATGTATTGGTTCAAATATTTGTTCAAACAACTTATTGTATATTTTGTCAAAAAATTGATTAGAAGTTTTACCAAGTCTTGAAATGACTCTATTTTTATCAATATATTTGGCTTCATATAACATTACAATAGTATTTCTTTGAAAGCCATCATTAGGTGTTCCAACTTCAAATTCTGGATAGATGTCACCTTTTTTATCTTTTCTAGGGGTACCACTTGAACATGGAACTACAAATATTTTTGTAGCAGTTTCTTTTATAACTATAGCTGGGTGAATATATGCAAATTCTCTATCATAATTATTCCAACCCAAATCAACTAAAAGAATTTCACCTAAATTATATTTAGTAAAATTATTTTGGTGTAATGCAGATAAATGTTTTTCATTTGATTCTATCCATAAGGCTATTTCGTAAGCAGATTGTTCTGTTAGTTTAAACTCATAATTTTTAAAAGATGTAAAAAATTCTTTTTTTAGCTTTTCATCCTGCATAAATTTTATATTTTTAAATTTTATATCATTTCTTTTAATTAAATTTATGGTGTTTCTATTTATAACCATTGATTTTATCACTTCCTAATTCTAAAATTATATAATAAAAGTTAATTGTATATAAAATGCAATAAATGACATACCAAAGGTACTAGAAAAAAGAAATACAATAAGTTAAATGGATGAACAAGTAATTCCTATTAGATTTTTGTATACAAATTTCAATGGAACCTATCAATATAAAAATATTCATGACTATAATATAAGTATTATATGCTGAAAGTACTGTAAATGCAAGGAAAATCGTATGTCAAAAAACGACAAGTGTATGTTGAAAAATAACGTAGGGAGGGAAAAATAATTCGTGAGTGAATTGTTACGATTGCCATTGAAAAATTTATGCATGAAAAGGAAGATAATTACATTATTTCGTTGACAACCAAAATACTTTTGATATAGAATAAACACGAAAATATAAATAAACACTTATAAATATGGAGTATATATGAAAAGGAAGCTAAAGAAATTATTAAAAACTAAAGAGAGAGTAAATGAAGTTTTAAGACTTAGAAAGAATGGAGAATTTGATAAGATTTTTGAACTATATGGTTATCAGGTATTTAATGTTGCTGTAACTACAAAGTTTAAAAATAAAGACATTGAAACACTATTTGATCAAGGCAGATTCGAAGATATTTACAGAAGATATGGTGCTAAAGAGTATGAAAAATTTATTAGTGAAATGCAACCGCTAGATGTATATAATGAAACTGGAAGTAAGTTTCAAATGCAACTAAGTAAAATAAAAAATACCATAAAATATAAAATTTTACCGGGATTATTTACTGCGTCATTGGCACTGGGAATTACTGCTGGTGAAAGTGCGGTTGAAGTTAAAAAATTAAAGGACGAAGAAGCTGTTAAATATGAACAAGAGCTGAATGAATACAATAATAATGTAGAAAAATATGCTGATGAAGTAAAGTCAATGAATTTAACGGATTTGCAAACGGTTATGAAAGTTATGGATGATATGTGGGAGAATATAGACGGTTATGGAGAGCCTAAAATTGATTCACCATATTTTCCAAGGCTTGATATGACTGAAGGTGGAGTTGGAGTTTGCAGAAATATGGCCGATGATGTAACTTCAAAACTTAATGCAATTAATCCAGAATATAATGCTAGAAATTTAAGTGTTTATCTTGATTCTGAAGAATTAACAAGTGAAGGATTTTCAATGGCGAATATTGAAAGAACGATTTTGCAGGATAATGAAACTGTTGTTGACCAAGATAATGAAAATCAAGATCAAGATGGAACAGATAACTCTGAGGGTGAAAAAGAAGATAAAAATGAACTTACAGAAGAGCAAAAAGAAAAACTTAGTAAATATGTTGGAAATCACATGGTTACAGCAATAGATTTGAAAGAAGAAGATGTAACTTTAATAATAGACTCAACCAATTGCAATCTTGGAGTATTTGAAGATGGAAAAATCTATATGTTTTTCAATGATACTGGAAATGGAATGAGAGCAACAACACTTGGAAATCTTTTAGGATTCATTGGTGGAGAAAATTTTGGAGGCATTATACAGCTTACAGAGGATCAAATTAAGAGTATGCTTTCATCAAAGATTAGTGTTGCTAAATTAGCAGAAAAGTACGGAGTTGAGGCACAAAATAGAGCTCTTAAAGAAGTACAGAGAATGGAAGGCAAAGAAAAAATAGATTTTGTAAGAATGCTAAGCCCAGAAGTATTTAAACAAGCTCAACAAAGTGTACGAGAAAATGAAACTTCAAGAGAAAGCTATAACATAATTCAAGAGACGAGTGAGGTTTCAGGTGTACAGAAAAATCAAAAAAGTGCAGAACAAAAAGTAAATGGGGCACAAGAAATAAATGAAACACCAAGTGCAGAAAATACAAGAGAAGAAAATGAAGACCAAGACATGGAAAGATAAATTTTGCAACTTTGAAAATTTATGTAATTTATTTTTGAGTGCCGTTAGTAATGTAAAAATAAGAACTTGAAATCCGAAAATAAAAAAAATAGTTCTAAAATTTTAAAATTAGAATATACATATATAAAGATAGTTTAGAAAGGGACAAACTATGAATTATATAAAGTATATTCTAATTTTTTTTGTTTTTTCAATCTTTGCTTCTATTGGAAATATGTACTCAAAAAAATATTATAACAGATTACAGGAGCTGGAAGAACTCTTAAATATGCTTAATGTTTTTAAAGCAAAGATAAAGTTTACAGCACAAAGCATTCAAGAGATATTCGAACAAATATACCAAGACAATCAAGACTGTATCGGAAAAATATTTAAAGATGCAATTGCTTTTATGCAAGAAGAGACTGGCGGAAAGTCTTGGGAGCTAGCTGTTGAAAATTCTATAAATAATACGTCCTTACAAAAGGAAGATATAGATGTATTGAAAAGTCTTGGAAAGATGCTTGGAAATACAGACTTAGAGGGACAAGTTAGCCAAATAGATTTGACAATAAATCTTTTAAAAGAACAGATAAAACAGGCAACAGAAGAAAAGAATAAAAATTCGAAATTATATAAAACGCTTGGAATTGCAACTGGATTAACAATGGCGATTATACTGATATAGTAAAAAATTCGACAGGGGGAAAATGTAATGGATATTAATCTTTTATTTAAAATTGCGGCAATTGGAATACTTGTGGCTGTGCTTTATCAGGTGTTGGTTAGGGCTGGTAGAGAAGATCAAGCAATGATGACGACTCTTGCCCGGACTTATAATTGTACTTACCATGGTAATAAAAGAGATTAGTACATTATTCGACACGGTAAGGACAATATTTAATTTATAGTTCTTTATCTGAATTAGGACAATTGTTATGAAATATCCCAATGGATATGGACAATATTAATTTGTAGTTCTTTAACTGAATTAGAGCAATTGTAATGATATATAAGATGGTAAGAACGATATTCAATTTTTAGCGGAGGCAAATATGGAGATTGTAAAAATTATTGGAGTTGGGCTGGTTGCTCTTATAATAATTGTAATATTAAAACAGTATAGACATGAATTTGCCATGTATGTTTCGCTTTCTGCGGGAGTAATTATATTTGCACTCATATTTACAAAATTATCAGGGATAATCGAAATTCTAAAAAATTTGTCATCAAAAGCTTCTATAAACAATCAGTTTATTGCACTATTGATAAAGATTACAGGTATTGCAATACTTACTGAGTTTGCTGTTAGTATTTGCAAAGATACAGGGGAAACGGCGATTGCAAATAAAGTGGATTTAGGTGGAAAAGTTATAATAATGTCCATGTCGATTCCAATAATGTGTAGCTTGTTAGAAACAATAGTGCAAATTTTACCATAAAATGATGTTAGTAGTGAATATGAAAATGTTTTATGAGTAATTTTTTATAGACAAAATTCTGGAGGGAGTGTTGCAAAATGAGAAAAAGATTAATTCACAAATTAATAATTAGTACTGTAATTGTTGCAATAGCTTGCTTCGTATATAGCAGTTTCTTCTATAGAATAAGTGCTCAAGGACAGAAAAATTCTACTCAGAATCCACAGAATATTCAAGAAAACCAAGAGATTCAGACATCAGCAATACTAGAGAGTCAATCCAAATCGATGCGGAATATCAGATTTCATAGAAGAAGCAAATAAATATAAGGACGAAAACTTTGACGTAGACGTAAAAGATTTAATAAATTCAGCAATAAAAGGAAATATAGATAATTCAACAATTGGAAAGAAAATTATGTCCGTATTTTTTAAGGAGATTGGATCTGCCATAAAGTCTATCGGAGTAATAATTGCAATAGTAATAATCTCTAGTGTGCTTAAAAGTATAAGTGATGGACTTGAAAATAGAGGAGTGTCTCAAATTACATATTATGTTACATACATATTAATTGTAACTGTGATAATGAAAAACTTTTCAGACATTATATCGATGGTAAAAGATTCGATTGAAAGTCTAGTAGCATTTTCAAATTCACTGATTCCTTTACTCATTACACTAATGGTGTCGACAGGAAATATTGCATCTGCAGGGATGTTGCAACCGATTATATTATTCATAATAACATTTATAGGAAACTTCATAAACATAGTTTTAATACCAATAGCACTAATATCGGTAGCGTTAAACATAATATCAAATGTATCGTCAAAAATTCAGATAGACAAGCTTTCAAAATTCTTAAGCAATTCTGTGGTGTGGGCACTTGGAATAGCATTAACATTATTTGTTGGAGTATCGTCATTAGAAGGTAGCATAACTAATGGTGTAGATGCTTTGACAGTAAAAACCACGAAAGCAGCAGTATCAAATTTCATACCAATAGTTGGAAAAATATTGCGGAGATGCTGTTGATACAGTAATGAGCTGTGGAAACATTTTGAAAAATGCAGTAGGAATCGTTGGTGTAATAGTAATAATCAGTATATGTGTTGTACCAATCTTAAAGCTTGCATCACTGATGGGAGTATATTATCTGGGGTCTGCATTGTGTCAACCTATTGCGGACGAAAAAATAGTAAAGCTATTGCGGTCAAATGGGAAACACATTTAAGCTATTACTCGCAATTTTGTGTAGCATATCAACAATGCTAATTATAGGAGTAACTCTTGTAATAAAAATTTCAAATACTGGGGTAATGATGAGTTGAAGAAGGAGATGGCAAATGCCATGAAAAAAGATGATTGATTTTTTTAGTAGTTGGGGGCAAGGAATTATTGTTGCTGTGATAATCGGAACGATAATTGAAATGATACTGCCAGAGGGCAGTTCAAAGAAGTACATAAAAGTAGTAATTGGAATATACATACTGTTTACAATAATTTCTCCATTCATACAAAAATTTTCTGGAAGCAAGCTAAGTGCAGAGAACATATTAAATACAGAAAAGTATGAAAAAATGATGGCAAAAGGTAGCAACACTATTTCTCAAAAACTAGAAGACAACAATTCGAGAACAATAAAAGACATTTATACTGAAAATTTAAAAACAGATATAAAAGCAAAGTTAAAAGAAAAAGGCTACGAAGCGGAGAGTATTTATCTAAGAGTTTCTGATGATGGAAACTATACAATAGAAAAATTACAGATAAAATTACTTGCTACGGAAAATAAAAATAATGGTAATACAGAAACTAAAAAAGTAGAAATAAACAGTGTAAATGTAGAAAAAATAGAGATTGCTGGAGATGGAAAAACAAATAGTGTTAAGGAAAAAAATAAAAACACTGGAGTAGAAAAAACAAATAGCGTTGAGGAAAACGAAAGTAGAGAAAATGAAATAATTGATAGCAAGGAAGAAAAAAATGAAAGCTTAGAAAATGGAAAATGGTATACTTCTTCAAAAAAAGAAGAATTACAAGAATATCTAAGCAACACTTATAACATTCAAAAAGAAAAGATTGAAATTTATTAAAATCTTAGGAGGCTGGAAATGTTTAAGAAAAAAATAGCTTTAATTAAAGAAAAAATTCAAGGAAATGTTAATGGAGAGGCTAAAGGAAAATTTAAAGAAACAGTACCTGAGGTGGGAAGCAAAAATGAAAAAAAGAAAATGGAGAATTTAATTGTATTTGCAATAATTTTGATTGTAACAATTGTAGCAATAAACTATATATGGTCACGGAGATAAAAAGAAAAATAAGGGACAATCTGGGGACGGAGGAAAATCTGTACTCGTACAAGGTGGCTCTGGCGAAAGCTCAGTATTATCTTCAACAGGGCAAAATGGTTCCGGGGGAGAAATTGTATTAAACGGAGACGTACAAAATGGTTCTGGGGGAAGTTTTGAATCTTCTGCTAATGAAAACATAGAAGAAAAGTTAGAAAATATTTTAGCTAATGTTAAAGGGATTGGAAAAGTTAAGGTTATGATTACATATTCTCAAACAAACGAAGTAATACCGATGTATGATGAAGATTCAAGTTCAAGTACAACAGAAGAAAAAGACTCGGGAGGCGGAACAAGAACTGTGAATGAAAACAGTAGTAAGAAAGACATAATTTACAAGGAAGAAGATGGAGTAAAAACACCGATTACTCAGAGTGTGGTAAAACCTAAAATTGAAGGTGCAATAGTTGTGGCAGAGGGAGCAAGCGATGCAACTGTAAAAACTAATATTGTTCAGGCTGTAGAAGCGGTCACTGGAGTTGCTACATACAAAATACAAGTATTAGAGATGAAGTGAAAGATGTGCAAATGATATATCAAGGCACTATATGAAAAACTATTGAAAAACAAGTGAGAATATTCAATAAAAAATTAGCTGGAGGTATAGGAAAATGAAAAAAGTTCTTAAGAAGAATCAAGTTATAATTTCTGTAATTGCAATAATGCTAATTGCGGCAGGTTACATGAATTATACAACAAATGTGAAGACTACGCTCGATACTGCGGCTTTTGCAGATTCAGAGAAGTATGGCGACTTGGGAGATGCAACTTTGGTAAGTAGCTCAAATGTGAATGAAACAATAGCAGACGAAACAAATGGAAACCAAGGAAAAGATGAAACTAAAGAAACCACTCAACAGAATGAAAATGGAGAGAATGCAAGTAAACGAAAACAAGATGAACAGAAGGATGAAGTAAATTCCTCAAATTATTCTAAAGAAAATTTACCTCAAAATTTGGAAAAGAATACTAATGGACAGAAAGAAAATAACGCTGAAAGTGGAGAAAATACTTCTGAGAATACTGTACAAACTTCAGGAAACACATCAAATAACAATGCAGGAAATCAATACTTTACGGAATCTAAGCTGGAAAGAGACAAGATGTATTCACAGATGCTAGAAAGCTACCAGACAATACTACAAAACACAACTATACCGGACTCACAAAAAGAAATCTCTCAAAATGAAATAAAGAAAATAAATGAAACAAAAAATGCAATAATGATTACAGAAAATCTAATAAAAAACAAGGGTTTTGAAGACGTGATAATATTTGTAAATGGAGAAAGTATAAATGTTATAATAAAAGCTCTAGACTTAAATCAAGAGCAGGTTGCTCAAATACAGAACATAGTAGCAAGAGAGATGAAAACAGAAATAGAAAACATACATATAAGTAAGAAATAGATACTAGTTAATGAATTGAAGTTATTTAGATTTTTAATAGAAAAGTTATCAAAAAATTACTTGTAAATAAAAATGTGAAACAAAATGTTTAAAAAACCACAAAAAAGTTTCACGTTTTTTAGAATTTGTGATATAATATAAATGTGAAACAAAATTAAACAATTAAACTAAAAAAGTTTCACATTTGTAAGGAGGAGCATCATGGAAGATAAAATTGAAATTATGAATCTTTTGCAAGATAAGCAAGTTCTGGAACATGAATTGCAAACATTAGCATATGGCTCAGTGGAGATTAGAGAAAATAATTCAAAAAAGTATATATATGTGCACTTTAGAGAAGATGGAGTTGCTTTGACAAAATATGTTGGAGAATACTCTGATGAATTATATAATTTGGTTTTAAACAATAGTATTAAAGCAAAAGAGTTAAAAAGAAAGATAAGAGAAATAAAGAAAAAATTAAAACAATTTAATTATATAGAAGAAGAACTTTCAGAAAAAGTAGAAAAAAGTATAGATTTTGCTAAAAGACATTTGGTAAATACAATCTATGATCAAGCTATATTAGAAGGTGTTGCAACAACTTTTGCAGATACAGAGAGTATTATTGCAGGAGGAAAAGTAAATAATATGACATCTGAAGATATATTAAAAATAGTAAATTTAAAACATGCTTGGGAATTTATATTAAATAAAAATGTCATTTTGAGTAATACAAACTTTGCGTTGTTGTGTGAAATAAATAAAATGATAGAAGATGGGTTTTATTACACAGCAGGAAAAGTAAGAATTACACCAGTATCAATAGATGGAACAACATGGAAACCCGACTTACCTATTGAAAATGTAATTAAAGAAGAGTTAGAAGAAATATTTAGTAAAGACATGAATGATCTTGAAAGAGCTATTGAACTTTTGCTATATATAATGAAAAAACAAATATTTATTGATGGCAATAAAAGAACAGCTGTAATATATAGTAATCATTATTTGATTTCGAGAGGAGAAGGAATTATAGCAATTCCTGCAGAATTAACAGATGAATTCAAAGATTTACTTATTCCATACTATGAAGGAAAAGATGAAAAAAAGATAAAAGAATTTATAAAAGAAAAATGTTATATAAGTATATAAGAATTTGAAATGAAAGTATTACAATCAATCGAAAAAGACCAAATACAAGTGAATTAAAAGACTGAACCTCTTGCAAATTCTAGTAAAACATGGTAAAATACTTATGTAAAGCTTTTAAAAATACTTTTAAAAGGAGGCTTTTTATATGGAACAGTATCTGTTGGAAATTTGCTTAGATGCAGATTGCCAAGCAAAGTTCAAGTTTGAGACACTCGACCAGCTGGAAAAGGCACAAAGGACCGCTCGGGCTTTAGCCAAGAGGGTTGTGGGCAACCGGTATTTTTATCGGGGACTTCACGATTATGCAACAGTCTTGTACAGCTGTGCCAGGATTATGGCGAGAATGTAAAATTTGAAGGTTCCATACACAGGCGGGAGCAGAATGCACCCGCCTGCATTTTAAATTTAGTGAAAAATAACAAGCAAGAACATAAAAATTAGCAAGAAAATATTGAAATATTCCAATATTTTGGTATAATGTGTAAAGAACGAAATTTATGGGAAAAATAATAATAACTCAAGAGAAATTTAGGAGGTAACGAAAATGATAAAAAAGGTTGCAATATTAGCAAATGGTGGAGACGTTTCAGGATTTAATGCGGTAATTCGTGCAATCGTAAAAACGGCTGAGCAAAATGGAATAGAATGTTATGGATTCATAGAGGGATACAGAGGACTTTTAAATAACGATTTCATAAAGTTAAGCACAAGCGAAAATAAAATAGCATCAGGAATATTGCCAAGAGGAGGTTCTATAATAGGTTCTTCAACAAATGCAAATGTTTTCAATTATAAAGTTGAACTTCCAAACGGTGAGGTTGAATACCAAGATTTATCAGATAAATGTGTTCAAAATGTAAAAGAAGACGGATTTGATTGCGTATTCACTCTTGGTGGAGACGGAACACAGAAATCTGCAAGGGATTTCTTCGTAAAGGGAATGAACGTAATTGGTGTTCCAAAAACAATAGATAACGATGTTGCTTGTACAGAAATTACATTTGGATATAACACAGCAGTATCGGTTGCATCTGATGCATTAGATAGACTTCACACAACAGGCGAAACACATCACAGAATAATGGTCCTAGAAGTAATGGGAAGATATGCCGGTTGGATAGCCTTAGAGTCTGCAATAGCAGGTGGAGCTGACATTGCATTAATTCCAGAAATTCCTTACGATATTAATTCAGCAGTAAGAAAAATACAAGAAAGAAGCAATAAAGGAAAGCATTTCAGCATTGTAGTTGTTGCAGAAGGTGCAATTCCAAAGGGAGGAACACTTACAGTTGAAAATGTTAGAAATAATGGAAAAGGAGTAGACAACAACAAATTAGGTGGAGCCGGACAAAAAGTTGCAAAGCAATTAGAAGAAATTACAGGCTTCGAATCTAGATGTACAGTTTTAGGATACATGCAAAGAGGAGGAACTCCAACAGCTTTTGATAGAGTATTATCAACAAAATATGGGGCAAAAGCAATGGAACTTGCTATGGAAGGAAAATTCGGAACAATAGCAGTAATAAAAAATGGAAAACTAGACTATGCAACTCTGGAAGAGGTAGTAGGAAATAACAAAGAAATGGGTGCCGTATCTGGCAACACTCCTGAGAGCAACTTAAGAAAAGTAACAATGAATGATGATTTAGTAAAAACAGCAAGAGACATCGGAATATGTTTAGGAGACTAAGAATTTCGCTCAACGGTCGCCCAATAGGGACGCCCTTTTCTGGGCGAAGAAAAGATAGAAAATAATAAATTAATATTCCGCCCAAAAAGGGGCGTCCCTATTGGGCGGAAGAGGGAGCAATATAAGTGAAAGATTTTAAAGAAATTATAGCGGGAAAAATAGCAGAAGCTACAAATCTTCCAAAAGAAAAAATAATAGCAAATGTAGAGGTGCCAAAAGACACCTCTAATGGTGATTATGCATTTCCTTGTTTCATATTAGCAAAGGAATTAAAGAAGTCACCTGTAATAATTGCAACAGAATTACAAGAAAAAATTCAGAATAATGAAAATACAGAAAACTCAATTATTGCTGAGGTTAATGCAATAAATGGATTTCTTAACTTCAAATTAAATAAAAAGGCTATAGCACAAGAAGTAATAAATGAATTTGACAATGAAAAAGAAAACTTTGGAGCAAAAAAACAAGAAAACCCAAAGAACATTGTAATCGATTATTCTTCTCCAAACATTGCAAAGCCATTCCACATTGGTCATTTACGTTCAACTGTAATAGGAGGAGCCTTATATAACATCTACAAGTATCTTGGATACAACGTTACAGGAATAAACCATTTGGGAGACTATGGAACGCAGTTTGGAAAATTAATTGAAGGTTATAAAAGATGGAGTGACGAGTACAACATCGAGGAAAATCCAATAGATGAACTTACAAAAATCTACATAAGAATAAATAATCTTTGTAAGGAAGATGAAAGTGTTCTAGAAGATTGCAGAAATAACTTTAAAAAACTAGAAGATGGAGATTCGTATTGTGTGGAATTATGGCAGAAATTTAGAAATTTAAGCTTGAAAGAATTCCAAAAAATATATGATATACTTGGAACAAAATTCGATTCTTTGAATGGAGAGGCTTTCTATTCTGACAAAATGCCAGAGGTAATAGATATACTAGAAAAAACAGGAAAACTAGTAGAATCTGAAGGCGCAAAAGTAATCAACCTAGATGACAAAGGAATGCCACCTTGTCTTATAATAAAATCTAATGGCTCTACTACTTATGCTACAAGAGATTTAGCTGCTATATTATACAGAGCAAGAACTTACAATTTCGACAAGGCACTTTACTTAACATCTTACGAGCAAGTATTACACTTTAAACAAGTATTTGAAGTTGCAAAATTACTTGGAATAGATGAAAAATATACGAATGGACTAATTCATGTTCCATTTGGAATGATTTTATTAAAAACAGGTAAAATGTCTACAAGAGAGGGAAAGGTAATAAAACTTGAAGACTTGCTAAAAGAAGCAATCGAAAAAAGCAAGGAAATAATTGAAGAGAAAAATCCTAACTTAGAAAACAAAGAAGAAGTAGCAAAAAGAGTTGGTGTTGGAGCAGTTATTTTCAATGACTTATCAAACAGCAGAATTAAAGACGAAATATTTGATTGGGACACAATGCTAAACTTCAATGGAGAAACAGGTCCTTATGTTCAATACACAACAGTACGTGCAAAGAGTGTACTTGAAAAAGTTGGCTACGTACCAGAAGCAAAAGACGTAGACGTTTCAAAACTTGATGATGAAGATTCTAAAAATATAATAAATACATTATATAACTTTGAAGAAACACTAGAAAACGTAACAAAGAAAGAAGAGCCATCAATACTAGCAAGATACTTGATAACACTTGCAAAACAATTCAGTAGCTTCTACAACAACAATCATATAATATGCGAAGAAAAAGAATTGCAAGATGCAAGATTATACACAACATACATGGTAAAAACAGTATTAGAGAGAGGCTTAAATTTACTTGGAATACAAGTACCAGAAAAAATGTAACTAGAAAAGTAAAAAAATGAAACAAAAATTTTAGACAAAGCATTCTAGAACAATAAGCAAAATTTTAAAATAAATTAGGTTGTAATTATATATATACAAAAAAATTAACAACCAGAGAAGGATTCTAATGAACAAGAATATTCTAAAACACATAATTAGATATTTATTAATAATCGCAATAATAATTCTGTGCCATCAAATATTTGAATTTTCGTCAGAGACAGGTAATAAATCATCAAAAACAAGTGGAAAAGTTGCAGAAATATTCATAAACACTTTCAAAGATGGAAAAAATATGACTGAACAGGAAAAGCAAGAACAAATTGAAGCTATACAGCACTATGTAAGAAAAGGAGCACACTTTTCAGTATATATGCTACTTGGAATACTAACAATGAGTTGTGCAATCACATTCAAATGGTGCACAGAATATAAATTTGATTCAAGCATAATATTCTGCCTTTTATATGCAATTTCAGACGAATTGCACCAGCGATTTGTGCCAGGAAGAAGTGGTCAATTTACAGATGTATGCTTAGACACTATTGGCTCGCTTATAGGAGTATTAATTGTACTATCGATTTATGTTATAAGCAAAAAAATAAAAAACAGAAATTCAAATAAACCCAAAGCATTAGCCGAAAGAAATGTTCAAACCGGAATAAAGAGAAATGTTTTATTCATTGCAAGCACTGGAGGACATTTAAACGAACTAATGCAAATAAAACCATTGTTCAAAAAATTCGATTACCATATAGTAACCGAAAAAACAAAGGTAGATGACAGCTTCAAAGAAGAATATGGCGACAAAATAAGCTTCCTGATATATGGAACAAAAAAGTATCCAGTAAGCTATATATTCAAATTCCTAGCAAACTGTTTTATAAGCTTGTACTACTTCTTAAAATATCAACCTGAAGTAGTAGTAACAACAGGAACACATACAGCAGTGCCAATGTGCTATATTGCCAAAATATTCGGAAGCAAAGTAATATTCATAGAAACATTTGCAAACAGAACAACAGGAACAGTCGCAGGAAAACTTGTATATCCAATAGCAGACACATTTGTAGTACAGTGGGAAGAAATGCACAAAGTATATCCGAAATCTGTATGTTGGGGGTGGATTTATTAATGATATTCGTAATACTAGGAACCCAGGACAAAAAATTTCCAAGACTATTAGAGGCAATACAGAAAAAAATAGATGAAGGAAAAATAAGCAAAAAAGAAGAAATAATAGTACAAGCAGGTAGCACAAAATTCCAATCAAAGGACATGAAAATAGTAGACTACATGCCAGTAAAAACATTCGAAGAATGTATAGATAAGGCAGATATAGTAATATGTCATGCTGGAGTTGGAACAATACTAACAGCGCTAAAAAAAGAAAAGAAAATAATTGCGGCTGCAAGACTAAAAGAGTATGGAGAACACGTAAATGATCACCAGCTACAAATACTTGATAACTTTACAAAAAAAGGATATATACTCGCGTTAGAAGATTTCGACAAGCTAGATATAATACTAAAACAAGCGAAGAATTTTCAACCAGCAAAATTCAAATCAAACAAAAAGTATTTTCTAACACAACTAGAAAGAGAGATAAACATACTAGGAGACTAAAAGTTATTGCAGAAAATAAAGGTAGAAAATAAAAAGAAAATTTATTACTTTAATAAGACTACTAAGAGTAAAAAGAAAAAGCTAATAAAAAGATAAAAAACGATAAGTTTAAAAATAAATTTGAATAAAATTAAATACTGAATAAAAGGGGGACTTCATATGAGGTCTTCTTTTTTGAGTGATAAATTATCGAAGAGTAAAGGATACAAAAAGAAAGAGTTATGAAATGCTTTTTTTAGTGCCAGTTTTGCAACTTTCTACATGTATTTATAAAGAATAAGCTATTTTAGAAATGTTAAAAATTTCAACAAAAAGGACAAAAATCCAACAAAAAATTTAGTAAAAGGGTTGTATGTTTATAATAAAAATGATATTATAAGAGAAAAAAACAATATAGGGAGAAAAATAAATGGCAGCAAAAGGAAAAAGAATGGCCGAAGAACCAAAAAAACATAGAGAACAAGAACAGGTTGATTACAACAAATACCAGAAAAATGGAGAAATTCCAATGTCTGAAAATGACTACAAATATGGTGCTTATGAAAGAAATATGGAAAGAGCAGAAGAATACCAAATAAAGAGAAAAAAGAAAATGAATAAAGGACTAAAAATATTTTTAATAATATTACTTGTATTAGTAATATTAATTGCAGCAGCTGGAACAGCAGGGTACACATTTGTAAATGGAAAACTAAACAAAATGCAACAGGAAAACATAGATACAACAGCAGTTGGAATAAATGAAGATACAAAAAAAGAATTGAAAGGCTATAGAAACATAGCTTTGCTTGGAATAGATAGTAGAGCTGATGATTATGGACTTGGAAACAGAAGTGACTGCATGATAATTGCAAGTATAAACCAAGAAACAAATGCAGTAAAACTAATATCTGTATATAGAGACACTTATGTATATGTAACAGAAAATGGAACAAAAAGATTAGACAAAATAACACATGCATACTCTTATGGAGGAGCACAAAATACATTGAAATCTCTAAACGAAGCACTAGATTTAAATATAACAGAATTTGTAACAGTAAACTTTGATGCCGTAATAGCAGCAGTTGATAGCTTAGGCGGAGTTTATATAGATCTAGACAGCTCTGAAATAAAATACATAAACGACTATATAGACGCAACATCACAAAGCTCTGGAATAAAATCAAGCCACATAACATCAACAGGAAGACAAAAATTAGACGGAGTACAGGCAGTAGCATATTCTAGAATTAGATATACTGCAGGTGGAGACTACAAGAGAACAGAAAGAATGAGAACAGTAGTAGAAGCTATGTTAAGCAAAGCAAAAACATTAGGTGTAGGACAACTAAACAGCTTTGCAGACACAATTTTACCAAGAATAAGAACGAATATATCGTCATCAGAAATATGGGGATTAGTTCCAAAACTAGCATCATTCAAAGTAACAGAAAGCTTAGGTTGGCCATATGAAACAAAAGGAATAACACTAGACAGATGGTATGGAGTACCAGTTACACTACAAAGCAATGTAGAAAAACTACACAAAGAAGCATTCGGACAAGACGACTACGAAGCATCTGAGGCTGTAAAAGAAATGAATTCTGCCATAATAAAGAAAACAGGATATTCAAACTAAGTAGGAAGAACTTGATTTGAATGTTATCGCTCTAAAAATGTTGAATTAAAACTAATTCTAATAAGTAGAATAAGAAAAATTTAACGAATAAAATAAGAAGAATGAAGGCTAAAATTTATAAATGAACAATAATAGAGAAGGGAATGTTTTGCCATGAGTAAAAGCAACTTAGCGGTAAAAGAAGAAATGGAAGAAGTTGTTGAAGAAGCAATTCTTCCAAACGCTACAGCAAAAAACGATGTTAGAGTTATGTATAACGAAAAAATGAAAACTAAGAAAAAAATAATATATAAAATAATAAAAAGAATGATAGATATAATCGGAGCACTAATTGGAACAGTATTGTTAATACCTGTAACGATAATTATATACTTTGCAAGAAAATTTTCAAAAGAAGAGCAAGGGCCATTATTTTACGAACAACTAAGATATGGTAAGAATGGAAAAATATTCAGATTATATAAATACAGATCTATGTGTATTGGAGCAGACGAAAAATTAAAAGAATATTTAGCAAACAATGAAGAAGCAAGAAAAGAATTCAAAAAAACGCACAAACTGCAGAATGATCCAAGAATAACCCCAATAGGAAATTTCTTAAGAAAAACAAGCTTGGATGAACTTCCACAAGTAATAAATATTTTAAAAGGTGAGATGAGTTTTGTTGGGCCAAGACCTGTTGTTGAAAAAGAAGTGGAAGATTATGGAAAAAATAGAGATAAGTTTCTAAGTGTAAAACCAGGTCTTACAGGATATTGGCAAGTAAATGGAAGAAGCAACACAACTTATGAAGAAAGAATGAAAATGGAACTTTATTATGTAGATAACTGTTCAATGTGGTTAGATATAAGAATATTTTTTAAAACTTTCATAACAGTATTCAAGAAAGAGGGAGCAATTTAAAATGACCATTGATATAATTTGCCCGTTATATAATGCTGAAAAATATATAGAAAATCAATATAATCAAATAAAGAGCCAAGGCTTTTATAATAATGTAAAAAATATAAATTATATTATTACTGAAAGCAAAGACGGAACATTGTCAGTGGTTGAAAGACTGCAAAAGAAAGATGAAAAAATAAAATACAATGTAATAAAGAAACAGGAATTTTCACATAGTTTATCAAGAGAAGAAGTGGCTAAAAATTCAACAGCAGATATACTAGTTTTTATAACTCAAGATGTAAAAATTGAAAGAGATGACTGGCTAGAAAAACTTGCTACTCCTATTGCTAATGGTGAAGTTGAAGCGTGTTACAGTAGACAATTATGTGAAAACAGTACAATAGAAAGATATACTAGGGAATGTAATTATCCTTCTCAATCTGTTATAAAGAGTAAAGATGATATAGAAAAGTTAGGATTAAATACCTTTTTCTTTTCCGATGCATCATCTGCAATAAAAACAGATATTTTTAAAAACTTAAATGGGTATGATGGAAAAGACTTTCCAACAAATGAAGATATGTACATAGCATACAAGCTAATTACAAATGGATACAAGATAAAATATTGTGCAGATTCAGAAGTTGTACATTCGCACAAATTCACATTAAAGCAACAATACAAAAGATATTATGATACAGGAAAGTTTTTTAAACAGAATGAGTATTTAAATAAATATAAAGTAAATAAATCTGGTGGAAAACTTGCTGTCTATGTATTAAAGAGAGCTTGGCAAGAAAAGAATTGGAAGGTTTTATTCAATTTTATACCAAACATGATGGCAAGATTTATAGGAATGAAAGTAGGAAAAATGTGATGAGACCCAAAGTTTCAGTTGCTATGGCAACATATAATGGAGAAAAATATATAAAAGAACAGATTAAAACAATCTTAGATTGCCTGGAAGAAAATGATGAACTTGTAATTTCAGATGATGGTTCAACAGATAATACATTAGGCATAATAAATAGTTTTAATGATGATAGAATAGTTTTAATAGAAGGTCCCCAAAAAGGAATAAAACAAAACTTTGCGAATGCAATAAAAAATACATCAGGAGAATATATTTTTTTATCTGATCAAGATGATATTTGGGAAAAGGACAAAGTAACAGAAGTAATAAAATGTTTTGAAAAAGAAAATTGTACTTTAGTTGTACATGATGCTGAAGTTGTAGATGAAAATTTGAATATGGTAATGAGTTCATATTATTCCTATAGAAATTCAGGAAAAGGAATAATAAAAAATATTTATAAAAACACTTATATAGGCTGTTGTATGGCCTTTTTAAGTAAGGCTAAGAAATATGTATTACCGATTCCAAACGACATTGAAATGCACGACCAATGGATTGGAATATTAAATGATAAATATGGAAAAACATATTTCTCAACAAAAAAATTGATAAAATACAGAAGACATTCGCTTAATAATTCTCAAATGAATCATTATGGAATTATAAAAATGATAAAAAATAGATTAACCTTTATTGTTAGATATATGGAGCGTATATATGAAAAAAGATAAATTTAAGCAGTTTTTAATAAAATTTAAAATGATTTTTATAGTTGCAATTGTGTCACTTTTGGCAATTATTTTATATTATAAAGTTAGCAATGTAGTATCAGCTATTATTTTGGGTATTCTCGCTATATATATAGTTTTTTCGTCGAAAAAAAAATATGGCGTTTTTATGAATTCAGAAGGTATTTTTGGTGGAGTTTGGTTTGGAATAATAGGACTTGCATGTTTACAGTTACATCAATTCCAAGCTAATTGGTCTGTGATGACTTGGTTTTATCTTGTAATGTCGTATATACTTTTTTTACTAGGTTATATGTTAAAAAGAAAAAATAATATTTCTGAAAAAGAAAAAAAGAAGATTTCTAAAAAAAGATTTTTACTGTTTCTTTCTTTAGGTGTAATATGCGTATGTGCTTTCTTAGTTGTTGAGATTATAATAAGAAAAGAAATACCTCTTTTTTCAAAAAACATGTCAAGCTATATGAACTTTGGTGTTACAGGCTTACATTATTTTACGGTTTGCTCTTGCTTGATAATGCCAATAAGTATAATCTATATTCATTATTACAAAAATGAATTCAAAGTAATAGATTATATATATGTTGTTGTAATTGATATAATTAGTTTATTAATTCCAATCTTAATAGTATCTAGACAATTACTGATAATAACATTAGTTTTAACAGTTGCTGTAATTTCAATAGTAAACAAAAAGCTAGAGGGTAAAATTTTAATAATGGTCGTGGTTTTAGGAAGTATGGGCTGGATGTTAATCAGTCAGTATAGAAACCAGGACGATAAGTATTTAAAACAAGCATTGCAAATACAAGATGATTGTATACTTTCAACAAAACAGATGCAGGTATATATGTATTTAACATGCAATTTTGATAATTTTAATTTAAATGTAGGAAAATTAGATAAATATTATTATGGGCAAAAATGTGCTTTCCCAATATTTGCTTTTACCGGTCTAAAATTTAAAATACCATCAACAACAGAAGATACACTAATTAGGATAGTAAAAAATTATAATACATATCCTTTGATAACTGAGCCTTATCAAGATTTTGGAGGAATAGGAATATGTATTTATATGTTAATAATAGGAATTATCTGTGGATATATAGATTCTTTAGATAATAAGAAAGTATCAAATATAATCATCAAAGCGATTATAAAATATTGCTTAGCTTTTTCATTTTTTACTAATGGTTTTGCAACTCCTGCAATTTGGTTCTATATAATTGCGATGATTATTTCAAATGCGGTATTTTTTAAAAATATGGAATTAAAGAAAGAGTAAAGTATGAATGAATTAGTAAGTATAATTGTTCCAGTATATAATGCAGAAAAATATATAAAGAAATGTATTGAAAGTATAATTAATCAAACATATAAAAAAATAGAAGTTGTTATTGTAGATGATGGATCAAAAGATAACTCGGTTGGTATCTTAAAAAGGTATGAATATGATGATAGAATTAAATTAATATTAACCAAAAATCATGGAGTATCAACGGCAAGAAACGTAGCTATTGAAAAATGCAATGGTAACTTTATTATGTTTGTAGATGCGGATGATTGGCTTGAACCTAATGCTGTAGAAGTATTGTTAAATGTTGCAATTTCAACTTCGGCAGAAATTGTACAGGCAGGCTATTATAGAAATGAAAATGAAAAAATAAAACTATCAGAAAGACAGATTAATGGAAATAATATCCAAGAATTGAGAGAAAAAATATTATTTATAAACTCAATGGAAGATATAAACTATGGAGCACTTAGATGTGTGTGGGGGAAAATATTCAAAAGGGAAGTCATTAAAGATATTAGATTTGATCAAAATATTTATTTGCTGGAAGACGGAATATTTCTATATGAATGTATGAAAAATGTACAGTGTTTTCAATTTATAGATGAATGTTTGTATCATTATAGAAAAGTGGAAAGTTCTGCGTGTAATAGATTTAATAAGGATCAACTTATACAGTACGATAACATATCAAACAAATTACTAAAGATTTTGTCTAATGCACAAAAACAACTTTATTATAAGGTTATGTTAGAATGTATTATGACATATATTTCTAGATTAATGAGCTATTCTAAAATAGAGAAAAAGGAAAAAATTAGACTAATTAACAATTTGACATGCCAAAACAAATATCATGAGACAATATTTAATATTGACGTAAGAAAATTAAGTAAAAAAGAAAAAATTACAATATATTTATTGAAAAATAATTATCTGCAAATATTATATGTAATATGTAAGATTAAAGACTTTGTGAAAGGTAAGGGAAAAATATGAAAAAGGTAGCAATAGTTACAATTTATGATAACAATAATTATGGAAATAGGTTGCAAAATTATGCAACACAAGAAGTAATGAGAAAATTAAATTTTGATGCTACTACTTTAAAAAATAGTTATCTTTTAAATAAAGATTGCACAAATGCAAAATATATAGTGCAAGTTATTAAATTTTGTGTGAGATATATCCAAGGATATGTTAAAAATTTTACAAGAAGAGTAAGATTTAACGAATTTAATAAAAATATAAAACTATCGAAAAAATATGTTACCAAATATAATATTGCAAAATTAAATGAAAAATTTGATTATTTTGTATGCGGAAGTGATCAGGTTTGGAATCCAGAGTTTAGAAGAATGACAGAGTTTGACTTATTAGAATTTGCAGACAATAAAAAGAAGGTTTCATTCTCTGCAAGTTTTGGTTCAAGTGTACTTGATGATGAATATTTAAATAAGGCAGAAAAAGAATTAAAAAAATTTAAAGCTATATCTGTTAGAGAAGAAGCTGGAAAAACGATAGCAAAAGAATTGACAAAAAGAGAAGACATAGAGGTATTGGTTGATCCTACTATGTTACTAAAAAAAGATGAGTGGAAAAAATTAGAGAAAAAACCAAAAAAGTTAGAAAAAGGTAAAAAATATATATTGAATTATTTCCTTGGAGAAATATCAAAAGAAAAGAAAGATATAATAGAGAATTTTGCAAAAGAAAAAGAATATGAAATAATAAATATATTAGATACGAAGTCACCATTTTATAAAACAGGGCCATCTGAGTTTTTATATTTAATCCATAATGCTGAGATTGTATTTACTGATTCATTTCATGCATGTGTATTTTCAATATTGTATAATAAACCATTTTATGTAATAGAAAGAGTCGAAAAAGGAATGAAAAATATGAATTCTAGGATTGATACACTATTAAATAAAATGGGATTACAAAATAGAAAATTTGAAGCTGTAATAGAAAATGATTGTGAAGGTATCTATGAAGAGGTAAATAAAAAACTAAATATAGAAAGGGAAAAAGCATTAAATTTCATAAAAAATGCTTTGGATTAACTATGGAAAAAGGAAGAGTATCTATATTAACTCCGGCATATAATGCGGAAAAGTATCTTGAAAGATATTTTATGCACTTACTAAGACAAACTTATAAAAATTTTGAACTAATATTTGTGGATGATGGTTCAATTGATGAAACAAAAAAAATTGTAGAGAAATATGCAAAATATTTTGAAACAGAGAATATTAAGTTAATATATAAGTATCAGACGAATAAAGGACAGGCAAGTGCTATAAATCTGGGATTGCAATATGTTACAGGAGAATATCTTTATTGGATGGATGCTGATGACTATTTGGAGAATGATACATTAGAAAAAATGGTTAGTTTTCTAGAGGAACATAAAGAATATAATATTGTAAAAGGTAGAGTTAGATATATATATGAGGTTAATAATACTTCAAAGGTATTTCATGGACATGACGAATATGATGTGGAAAATGTAATGTTCGAAAAATATTTATTTGACAAAGATATTGATTGTTACCCTGGATTAATAATGACTCGAACAGATTTTTTTGATGAAAGAGTTGAAAATAGAAGAATCTATGAATCAAGAGGAGGACAAAATTGGCAATTAATATTGCCAATTACATACAAACAAAAATGTAAAGAAATTGATAGTATCATCTATAATTATATGGTAAGAGAAAATAGTCATTCGAATAGTATAAAGAATTCAATTAAGGCAAGATATGATAGGTACAATGAACACAGAAAAATTTTAGTAAATATACTAAAAGGAATGAAATGTATGAGACTATCAGAAAAAATGAAATATATAACGATGATAAATTGTAAATATTTTATTATAAAATTGAAATTAATTATAAAAAAATTGTTTATGGGGAAATAAAAATGATAAAATATAATGATAAATGTACTGGCTGTACAGCTTGTGAAAATGTTTGTAAATTTAATGCTATAAAAATGCAAGATGATAAAGATGGTTTTAAATATCCACATATAGATAAAAAATTATGTGTAGATTGTAAGGCCTGTGAAAAAGTGTGTCCACTAAATTCAAAAAAAGAGATAAAAAAATTTGAAAACAAGGCATATGCTTGCTTTTGTAACGATAATAGTCTTAGATTGAAAAGCTCCTCAGGAGGAATTTTTTCCGTAATAGCAACCAAGATTTTAGAAGATAATGGTGTAGTTTATGGAGCTGCTTTTGATGAAGAATATAAAGTTAAACATTTTAAGGTAAATAATATTGAGAACATAGAAAAATTAAGGGGCTCAAAATATGTGCAGAGTGATTTGGATGGAATTTTTAAAGATATAGAGGTAGAACTAAAATCTGGAAAAAAAGTTTTATTCTCTGGAACCCAATGTCAGGTGGCGGGGCTTTTAAGTTACCTAAAAAATGAATATAGTAATTTATACACCTTAGATTTTATATGTCATGGAGTTCCATCTCCAAAAGTTTGGAAAAAGTATCTAGAATTTAGAAAAAAAATTGACAATCAAGATGAAATATTAGGAATAAATTTTCGAGAAAAATCAATGCTTGGATGGGATAAATATGAAATGCATATTAAATATTCAAATAAAGAATACAGAAATATAAATTCTGAAGACTTATATATGAAAGCCTTCTTAGGCGATGTTTCATTAAGAAAATCTTGCTATGAATGTGAATTTAAAGGAAAAGAAAGAAAATCAGATATTACATTAGCTGATTTCTGGGGTGTAAAAAAAGTTATGCCTAGTATGTATGGGAAAGAGGGAACATCAGCAGTAATGACAAATAGCAAAAAAGGGCAAGAACTGTTTGATGGTATAAAAAATAGCATTGAATATAAAGAAGTAGATATCAATGATGTTATTAAATACAACCCTTCAATGGTAAAATCAGTAGTAAAACCTAAAAACAGGGAAAAATTTTTCGAAAGACTTGACACAGAAGATTTTGAAAAACTTGTAAAAAATAATGTAAAAGCGAGAAATAATACTGTTGTACATAAAATGAAAAGAGTAATAAAAAAAGTTTTAATAAAGTGCAAAGTATTAGAAAAGGATTAATTAGAGAATGAAAAAGTCTATAATGAAAAATTATTTATATAATTTAGCATATCAAATTTTAATTATTATAATGCCAATTATAACAACCCCATATTTATCAAGGACATTGGGGGCTAGCGGAATTGGAACTTATAGTTACACTATATCAATAGTTACATATTTTATATTGTTTGGATCATTTGGAACTGCAATATATGGGCAACGTGAAGTTGCATATGTGCAAGATGATACAAAAAAAAGAAGTATAGTATTTTACGAAATACTTATATTACGCTGTATTACAATGCCGATTGCTATGATAGTATTTTATCTATTATATTGCAGAACTGGACAATACGATATTTATTTTAGAATATTATTATTGGAAATGCTATCTACATGTTTTGATATAAGTTGGTTTTTTCAGGGCATAGAAAATTTTAAAAAAACGGCCGTAAGAAACATTGTTATAAAAATAATCAGTGTTATATCTATATTTTTGTTTATAAAAAATGAAAATGATACTAGTAAATATCTAATAATATATACTTTAACTAATTTACTTGGAAATGTTTCTCTATGGATTGGATTAAAAAAATATATTACAAAAGTTGAATTTAAGGAGATTAGATTTTCAAGACAGTTAAAACCGGCTATAACCTTTTTTATTCCACAGATTGCTATACAAATATATACAGTTTTAGACAAAACAATGATAGGAGCAATTACTAATAATATGTCTGAGGTTGGTTATTATGAGCAAACTCAAAAAATTGTAAAGATGTTACTGACTATAATTACTTCTTTAGGTACCGTTATGGTTCCTAGAATTTCTAAATGCTATATTGAAGGAGATACTTTACAAATTAAGAAGTATATGAACAAAACTTTTAGGTTTGTGTATATGCTAGCTTTTCCATTAATATTTGGAATAATCGCAACTGCTGATAACTTTGTACCTCTATTTTTAGGTGAGGGCTATGAAACAGTAAAATTATTGATGAAAATAATGAGTTGGATAATTTTATTTATAGGCTTAGGCAATATTTTAGGATCACAATATCTATTATCTACTAAGCAACAGGGAAAATTTACAATATGTGTAGTGTGTGGGGCAATTGTGAATGTTATTTTAAATTCATTAATGATTCCAAAACTACAGTCATTGGGAGCTGTAATTGCTACTGTAGTTGCAGAGTTTTCTGTTACCGCAATGGAATTTTATTTTGTTAGAAAAGAATTTGAAATTAAAGAAATCCTGATATTAAGTAGAAATTATATTGTTTCTGCTCTGATAATGTTTATTATTGTTCAAATTCCAAAAGTATTAATTCATTCAGGCATTATAACAATTCTAGTTCAGGTGACTTTTGGAGTGATAGTATATTTTGTAGCTCTATTAACTATAAAAGATGAAATGATAATTGAATTAAAAAATAAATTTTTAAAGAAAAGAATAAAAGAATAAAATTTGTGTTGGGAGGAAGTAACAAAATGAAAATTTTAATTACAGGTGCTAATGGAATGCTTGCAAAAGCAGTAAGAGAAGAATTGAAAGAAAACGAACTAATCTGCACGGATGTTGCAGACTTAGATATCACTAATTTAGAGGCTGTAAAGGAGTATGCTAAGGAAGTAAAGCCAGATTATATAATTAATTGTGCAGCTTATACAGCTGTTGACAAAGCTGAAGAAAATGAGGAACTTGTATATAAAATAAATGCAATTGGCCCTAAGAATTTAGCAATTGCTGCACAAGAAAATGATGCAGTATTAGTTCATATAAGCACAGATTATGTATTTGGTGGAGAAAAAGATGTTTCAGAAGATTATAGTGAAGACGATGAAAAGCATCCTCAAGCTGTGTATGGAACAACAAAACTCGCAGGTGAAAAATTCATAGAAGAAAATTGTAAGAAATTCTATATATTCAGAACTGCATGGCTTTATGGAGAAGGACACAACTTTGTAAGAACTATGATTAATCTTTCAAAAGAACATGATGAAGTAAAAGTTGTAAATGACCAACATGGAAGTCCAACCTATGCGGTAGACCTTGCTTCCATAATTCATCAAGCAATAGAAAAGAGAATTCCTTTTGGAATATATAATTCAACAAATATAGGTTATACAACTTGGTTTGACTTTACTAAAATGATTTATGAGTTAGAAGGAATAAAATGCAAAGTTACACCAGTAACTAGTGAGGAATTTAAGAGTGCAGCTAAAAGACCTAAGAATTCTCAAATGTCTAAAGACAAGCTATTAAAATATGGAATAGAAGTACCAACTTATGAAGATGCATTAAAGAGATACTTAAAGACAGAACATGAAAAGAATAATTAATAGTAAGAGGGGAAAATTATGAAGAATAGAAAAGGTATAATATTAGCAGGTGGAAGCGGAACAAGACTTTATCCATTAACAAAAGCAATTTCAAAACAAATAATGCCAGTATATGATAAACCAATGATTTATTATCCATTATATGTATTGATGGCTGCTGGAATAAGGGAAGTACTAATAATAACAACACCAAGAGACAATGAAACATTTAGGGAGTTACTTGGAGACGGAAAAAAATGGGGAATGCATATTGAATATCAAATACAAGAAAAACCAAATGGACTTGCAGAAGCTTTTATAATAGGTGAAAACTTTATTGGAGATTCTAATGTTTCATTAATTTTAGGAGATAACATGTTCTATGGCGGAGATTTAAACGATGTGTTAAAATGTGCTAATGACAGAGAAAATGAAGCTACGATTTTTGGATATAAAGTAAAAGACCCAAGAAGATACGGTGTTGTTGAAATTGACGAAAATGGAAATGCTGTATCAATAGAAGAAAAACCATCGGAACCAAAATCAAACTATGCTGTACCAGGTTTATACTTCTACACAAATGATGTAGTTGAAATTGCAAAAAATGTTAAACCTTCTGCAAGAGGAGAACTGGAAATTACATCTGTAAACGAAGAATATATGAATAGAGGAAAGTTAAAAGTTGAAAAACTAGGAAGAGGAATGGCTTGGTTTGATACTGGAACACATGATGCTTTAATCGAGACAGCAAGCTTTGTTCAAACAATAGAAAAAAGACAAGGTATGCAAATATGTTGTCCAGAAGAAATTGCGTTTGAAAACGGATGGATAACTAGCGATGAATTAAAAAAACTTGCAGAACCACTATTAAAAAGTGATTATGGAAGATTCTTAATGGATTTAGTAGAAAATAACTAATGCAGATAAGTTACTATTAATTTTATAATTGTGCTGGATGCAAAATAGATGTAAGAAAAAGGAAGGAAATAGATAATGGGAAAGTTTAAAAAATGTGAAACATCGATAGATGGTGTATATGTAATTGAACCTACTGTTTTTGGAGACGAAAGAGGATATTTCATGGAAACTTATGAAAAGAACGATTTCGAAGAAATTGGCATAACAGGAGATTTTGTTCAAGATAATCAATCTCGTTCAAAAAAAGGTGTGCTAAGGGGATTACATTTTCAAAAAAATCATTCTCAAGCCAAAATAGTAAGATGTATTAAAGGTGAAGTTTTTGATGTAGCCGTTGACCTAAGACCAGGAAGTAAGACTTATGGAAAATGGGAAGGAGTAATTCTTTCAGAAGAAAACAAGAAAATGTTCTACATTCCAAGAGGATTTGCACATGGATTCTTAGTATTATCAGATGTAGCAGAGTTTTGCTACAAAGTTGACAATATATATGACCATGAATCTGAGGGTGGATTACAATGGAATGATAAAGATGTAAATATAGAGTGGCCTGAGGTAAATGGTGTAACTCCTGAACAATACTTAACATCTGAAAAAGATGGTAAATGGCCAACATTAAAAGAACTTAAAAATACAAATTTATTTGAAGAATACAGAGTTAAATAATTTTTTGAAAAACTTTGAAAGAAGAATGAATAAAGTCGAAGAGTGATTGTAACTTTGGAGGCTTAGAATTCTACTTAAAGGAAAAAGGAGATTAGAAATGAAAAATATAATGATTACTGGTGCTGCTGGTTTTATAGGAGCAAATTTTGTAGAATTAATGGTAAAAAAATATGGAGATAAATATAACTATATAGTTTATGATAAACTAACTTATGCTGGAAATATTCATAATCTAGATAGTGTAAAAGACAAAATTACATTTGTACAAGGTGATATATGTGACTTTGACAAAGTAATGGAAACTTACAAAAAATATAATATAGATGGAATTGTACATTTTGCTGCAGAATCTCATGTTGATAACAGTATAAAAACTCCATTTATATTTACTCAAACAAATGTATTAGGAACTCATACATTACTTGAAGCTGCAAAACAATATTGGGGTGAAGGTAGTCAAAATAAATTTGTTCATGTATCAACAGATGAAGTATTTGGAAGCTTAGGAGAAACAGGATACTTCACAGAAACATCACCAATAAAACCCAATTCACCTTATTCAGCATCAAAGGCAAGTTCAGATTTAATTGCATTTGCTTATGCAGAGACATTTAAAATGAATGTAAGTGTAACAAATTGTTCAAACAATTATGGACCATACCAACATCATGAAAAATTAATACCACACATGATTAGCTTAGCGTTAAAAGACGAACCATTACCTGTATACGGAGAAGGAAATAACATAAGAGATTGGTTATTTGTAGAGGATCACTGTGAAGCAATAGATGAAGTTCTACATAATGGAAGAAAAGGCGAAAGATATTGTATTGGTGGACACAATGAAAGAAGAAATATAGACATTGTTAAACTTATACTAAAAAGATTAAACAAACCAGAAACATTAATTACTCATGTGGCAGATAGAAAAGGACATGATTATAGATATGGAATAGATCCAACTAAAATTCATAACGAATTAGGCTGGCTTCCTAAAACAAAGTTTGAAGATGGAATTGTAAAAACAATAGATTGGTATGTTGAACATCCAGAATACCTTGCAAAATGAGAGAAATAAGATTATTGAGCAAACAACCAAAACAGTGAAAGATGAGTAAGTTCCAGATTTAGAGGAAATTAAAGATTAGCAAGCTCCGGCTGTACAGGAGAATTAAGAATGAAATAGGGATTATAACTAGTATTAACTACTAATTGTAATCTCTATTTTTGTGCGAAAAGAGGTGAAATGTGAAGATAAAAGATGCAAAATTTAGTATGTATGAGATTGATTCTAGGTATTTAAAGTATGTGTCAGAATTTGTCGAACGATTTATGTTGACAAGAATAAAGAGAGAACATATAATATTGTTAGTTAATAAAAAAAATAGAGAAAAAAATGGAGAATAAAAAGTTAAATTATCAATTTACAGTTTTTGGAGAATTTTCGGACATATCACCTAACAATTCAAAAACAATTATTAATTTATTGTCTTTATATGAAGATAAAAATTTTGTTCCTTCAGTTTTTCAAGAAAATCCATTAGATATAATTCCTTCCTAAATAAATAATAGAATATCGCTCACAAATGAAGATGGATGGAATATTAATATTGGAAATAGCAGACTTGATCTATCAATAGCTTGTAAGGAAAAAGGAAAATATAAAGATATGAATTTAGAAACATTATCAATTGAAGCAATAGATATGATTACAAAACTCCTTGAAAATTACAGTAAAAGTGGTAACAGATTAGCACTGAATACAATGTATGTGCTTGGAGATGATGAATCTAAAATTTTAACATCCAAGTACAATAAAAAAGAAAAGTTATTGAATTTTTATAATGAAAATGGTTCTGATGAATGGAATGAAAGAATTATGTCTCAAGTTATTTGCGAAGATTTTGATAATGAGACTATAAATGTTGGCGCAAATATTAATAAGGTAAAAAAAGCCCAGGTTGTAATTGATGATAAGAGCGTTGAATGTAATGGAATCATCTTACAGATGGATATTAATACAACACCGGAAATAAAAAGTTATAGATTTGATACAACCAATATAAGTAAATTCTTCAATGTGGCTATTGGATATAATAAAACGATATACTCTAATATACAGGAGTTGGTAGAGAATGAAAATTGAAAAGAAAAAATTATATAAAAATAATAATACAAATATTTATAATATTTTTAATGGAGATGAGTATTATACCAACAAAATAAATCAGGAATTAATAAAAAATATAATAAAAAAAGATATTATTGAATATACTAATTATATGAAGAAGATATATAGTATGTATAGTTCTCAGAATTTAGAGAATAAAAATTTTTTAATAAAAAATGAATCAAATTCAGATGATTCCATAATAAATGAAAATGAGGCTGATGTTGAATTAGAAAATAAAATACTTATTTTATTGAGTAACAGCAGTGTAGAATGGGGAAGGCTATCAGACTTTGATGAATTTATTATAGAAAATATAAATGATGAACGCGTGCTTAAAGCAATTTTGAAAATATTCTATAACAATTTTCAAAATGAAGATTTTATTGTAAAAATATTAAACTCACTTGCAGAAATTGATTATGAAAAAGTAAAACCTTATGGACAAACAATGGCAATTGCATGTTTTTCTCATAAAAGTATGGATGTGCAACAAAAGGCAATAGAAGCATTTGAAAATTGGAAAAGTGAAGATAGTATTAATGCATTAGAAAGTGTTAAGTTTAGTGAGCCATGGATGCAGAGATATGTAAACAAAATTATAATTAATTTAAAGGAAGAAGTAGTAATAGATGCCTAATTATATAAGGATAATTAATAGAGCATTATGGCCTAAAACCGAAGATCTTGTGGAAGGCTTTGATGTGAATAAAATTGAAGCAAAAACAATAACGAAAGAATTTAGAAATAAAGATGATAAAAAACTTAGGGAATATACGAAAAGTGATATACGAGAAATTTTAAATGTTGCCGTAAGAAAAGGAAAGGTTGATTATAGTTTACTGGATGAGAAGTTAAAAAATGAAATTAATAAATTAAGAGAGTCTGCTTTAAAATAAAAAGGGGTTACAACTAGTTATTAATTAGGTGGTAACTCCTTTTTCATTGTCAATTAAATGCCCACGTGGGTTATTCATGATTATAACTTTATATATAAAGTTATAAGTGTTCGCAAAAAGATTATAAAAACATTAAAATTATGACAATTTTTTTATTGTAAATATAATATTTCTTTGGTATAATCAAACTGAAATTTGAAATTTTAGGAGGAAGCTATGCAAGAAAATATAAAAAATATTTTAAATACAAATTTAGCAAAATCAATAATAATAATTATAATATCTATGATATTATACAATATCATAAAAAATATAGCAGACAAAACAGTAACTGCTACCATGAAAATTGGTAAAAAAGACAGAAAAAAACAAAATAGTGTAATCTTGTTCAATAGTATTCTGAAATATACTTTTGGAATTGTCGTGCTAATACTGCTTCTTGAAATTAATGGTGTAAATGTTTCATCGTTAATAGCAAGCCTTGGTATTGTTGGTATCGTTGTTGGTCTTGCTGTTCAAGATGCTCTTAAAGATTTGATTGCTGGAAAGAACATTATATCTGACCACTTTTTTGAGACAGGAGATGTAATAAAATACAACGGAATAACTGGAAAGGTTATTTCTCTTGGATTGAAAACCACAAAGATACAAGATTTAGACACGAATGATATTATTTCTATTACAAATAGACACATTGAGCAAGCCGAAAGAGTTGGGGACTGGCTTGGAATTTCTATTCCTGCTCCTTATGAAAAAAGTGTAGAAGAAGTGGAGAGCATAATTCCACCAATAGTAGAGGAGATTAAGTCTTTTGAAAATGTGAAAGATTGTGTGTATATTGGAATAGGTGAATTTGCTGATTCAAGTGTTATATATAAGCTTTTAATAACTTGTGCTCCAGAATATAAATTGGGAGTAAAAAGAAAGGCTTTAAGAACTATAAAGATAGCAATGGATAAGGCTAAAATATCAATTCCATATACTCAAATTGATATTCACCAATGTTAATATTTTTATTTTGGAGAAAATATTAATTGTGAGTTAAAGCAAAGAAAAAATAAAACAGAAAAATACTGCAATTAAATACAGCGATTAAATACAGCAGTTAAACACAACAAATGAGCATTCAAATATTTTCCAAAAACTATTGCATTTTTTATTTATTAAAAATATAATATACCATGAATATAAATATTATAATTTTTTACAAAGGAGATTTTACATATATGAGAAAATATTTTGGAACAGATGGTATTAGAAGAATTGCAAACAGTGAGCTTACACCAGAATTAGTGTACAGAGTTGCAAAGGCTGGAGCTTATGTGCTTTCAAAACACACAGACCATACTCCAACAATTTTTATAGGAAGAGATACCAGAATTTCTGGTACTTTAATAGAAGCAGCAATGACTGCAGGATTTTTAAGTTATGGTGCCAATGTTAAACTTTTAGGAGTTTTACCAACACCAGGTGTTGCTTATTTAACAAGAAGATACAAAGCAGATGCAAGTGTTGTTATTTCGGCATCTCATAACACTTTTGAATTCAATGGAATTAAATACTTCAGTAATAAAGGAATGAAAATTCCAGATGCTTTGGAAGAAGAAATTGAAGAGGTAATGGATTCTGGAAAATTAGATGAGCTAACAGCTGTTAGTGATAAGATTGGTGTTTCAGAAAACAGAGAAGATTTGTTAGAGGAATATGTATATTTCTTTAGAAAAAACTTTGAAGAAGAGTTGGAAAATTTAGATAAAGAAAATTTTACAGTTGCAATAGATACAGCAAATGGTGCTACTTCAGTTGTTGCAGATAAAGTATTTACAAAGCTTGGAATCAATCATTACATAATCAATAATCACCCAGATGGAATAAACATAAATGATAAATGTGGTTCTACTCATATTGAAGGATTACAAAAGTTTGTTGTTGAGCATAAGTGCAATCTTGGAATTGCTTACGATGGTGACGGAGATAGATGTTTAGCAGTTGATGAAAAGGGTGAACTTATAGATGGTGACCGCATCATGGCTGTAATATCAAATTACCTAAAAGAAAAAGGGAAACTAAATAAAAATACTCTAGTTGCTACAGTAATGAGCAATTTAGGATTAAGAAAGTATGCAGAAAGCAATGATATTCATTTCGAGGCAACAAAAGTTGGAGATAGATATGTTCTTGAAAATATGCTTGCAAACGGATATAATTTAGGAGGAGAACAATCTGGACATATCATATTATTAGACTATAATCCTACAGGAGACGGAATTCTAACATCATTGATGCTTATAAAAATAATGTTGGAAAAAGGCTTGGCTATTTCGAAACTATGTGATATAATTCGAATATATCCACAAGTTTTGATAAATGCAAAAGTAAATTCAAATAAAAAATACGATTTTGACAAAGATCCAGAAATAAAATCTGAAATAGAAAAATTGGAAAAAGAATTTTCTGGAAATGGTAGAGTACTTATTAGACCTTCTGGTACTGAACCACTTGTTAGAGTTATGATAGAAGGAGAGGACCAAGGTTATATTAAAGCTAAGGCTGAAGCTTTAGCAAAATTAATAGAACAAAAGTTAAAATAAAGGAGGAAAACATATGCCATTCATCAATTTTTCAAATGTAGTTACAGTTCTTCTAGCACTTATATTATTTGTTTTAATACTATTTTTAGGCAAAGAAACACATAAGAGCGGAGTACAAGCAGTAATGTTGTTTGCATTTTTATTAATGTTAATATGCCATACAATGGAACTTATGGTAATGCCAGGAATATCAGAAGAAACATATCATGCACTAACAGTTAGTTTAGTTGTTGATTTTGTATTCATTTTCTTATCTTTCATATCATATCTTTGGGTTGATGATATTCAAACAAAAGTAGAGAAGAAAAAGAGCATAGATGACAGCTTAAACTGGTTTTGGGCAAAAGTTTAATTAGAATAATATAATAATTATAGTAAAAATAAAAGTATGCGATAATTGATGCGAACCAAAAGGGAAAACATTGATTAACGTATACTTTTTTTGCAAAATACCTTTAAATTAAATATAATAAATGTTATAATAATTGCTATAATAAATGATATAACAATTTTTTTAGAGAAAGGAATAGTGGAAAAATAACCTATGCCAAAAATGGAAACGAAAACAATTGCAAAAAATCCAACTGCCAAACATAATTACACAATTTTAGACACAATGGAAGCTGGAATTGTGCTTACTGGAACCGAAATAAAGTCGATAAGAAATGGTAAAGTAAATTTGAAAGATAGTTATGCTGGAATAAAAAATGGCGAAGTATACATATATTCTATGCATATAAGTCCATATGAACATGGTAACATTTTTAATAAAAATCCATTGAGAGACAGAAAGTTACTATTAAATAAAAGGGAAATCTTCAAATTAGAAGGAATGATTAGTAAAAAAGGATACACACTTGTTCCAATTTCTTTATATTTCAAGAAAAATAGAGTTAAAGTTGAACTCGGAATTGGAAAAGGTAAAAAATTATTCGACAAAAGAGAAGATTTGAAGAAGAAAGATTCAGAAATGTATATAAAAAAACATTTAGATATTTAGTCTGATAAATAAAATTTTTATATAAAATATATTATTAAGTAAAAAACTGAATGCGATTTGTAACAAAAAAATGTATATAAAAATTTCAAAAAATTACTAGACTTTTTTTGCAAAATTGTGTATTATAATAAAGAGTAATTTAAACAAGAGAGGATGATGATTTATAAATGAAAAATAAATCTTTAAAAATTTTTTTAATTAGTATGATATTTGTATTTGTAGTATTTGCTACAAAATGTATGGCGGTTAATATAGACATGGATCTTGGAGCAAATTTGGTAGACCAAAATGTATTAAGCAATACTGAAATGGTAGACCAAATAGAAAATGTAGAAAATACAATGAGCAATTCATCAAGTAATACATCTTCAAATTCAGAAAGTGCTGGAAATGTACAAGCTTCAAATCAGATTGGAGGAAGCGTAGATTCTTCAACAAAATCAAATAGCAGTGTATTTAGCGTACTTCCAGAATCAGAACTTGGACTTACAAATGTATTAAACATTTTATTAATTGCAGTTGGATTTGTTTTAATATTACTAGCAATAGCAATAATAATAAAATTGAAAAATTAAAAAACGAATTATTTTGACAAAAAATTTCTTTTTTCCATTTTTTCAATGTATATTTTAATATTATAAATTAATAATAATATTATATTTATGCAAGGAGGAAATCATGAAAAAGAAATTTTTTATTTTATCAAGTTTAATTTTTGCTTTTCTATTCTTTACTTCTACTATGGCTTTTGCAGCAGACAATACAATGAATGCAATAGGTGATGGTGCAAGAAATGTAGTAAATGGAGCAGAAAACCTTGTAACAAAAGGTGTAGACGCAACAAAAAATACCGTAAATGATGTTTCAAAAGGCATTGGAGACACAATGAATTCAGAAAAAAATGCAACAAGAAACAACAGTAACAATTACAGCACTCAAAGAACTGCTACAAGAACAACTGCCAACAATGGAATGTTTGCTGGAATGAATGCAATGACTTGGAGCTGGATAATCATGGGCATTTTAGGAATTGCAATTGTAGCGCTTGTTTGGGCTTATGGAATGCAATATGATAAAGAACATAAGGAAGAACATTCAAATATAAACGAATAAAGGCAAGATTAAATTCTAATTAAATTTAATGATAAGTTTGAAAATTGAAGAAGATAGGTAAACAACATCTTCTTCAATTTTTATTGAGATTATGTTGATAAAGTGATATACTTTTTCTAGATAAATATTTTATGATAGGAGAGTAAGAATGGATAACAGAAATGAACAACTTGCACATAACCTTATTGTAAATTCAATTTCTCTAAAGGAAAATGATAATTTACTTGTAGAATTAACTGGAAAAGGTGGACTAGAACTAGCAAATGAAATTATAAGACAGGCAAAGGAAATAAATGCGAGACCAATTTTAAAAGTAACAGAGTATGAAAAACTTCGTGAATTTCTTATAAAAGCGACTGATGAAGAAATTATAGAGTATGGAAAAAGAGATTATGAAACAATGAAGAAAATGCAAGCCTACATAGGAATAAGTTCACCTAGATCTGACAAAAGCTTAGAAGGAGTTCCTCAAGAAAAAATAGAAAGTTATAACAAGAACTATACTGCTTTGGTACATTTGGAACAAAGAGTGAAACATACGAAATGGTGTATATTACGATATCCAAATGAATATTTTGCAAAAAAGAGCAATATGACTTTAGATGAATTTAGGGATTTTTACTATAAAGTTTGTAATGTTGATTATAATAAAATGAAGAATGCAATGGATCCTCTAAAGGATTTGATGAATAAAACCGATAAGGTTCATATAGTAGCTCCCGGAACAGATATAACATTTAGCATAAAAGGAATACCTGCGGAGAAATATTATGGAACATTCAATATTCCAGATGGAGAAGTTGCAACATGTCCTGTAAGAGATAGTATTAATGGATATATTACATATAACACTAAAACAAAATATAATGATATTATATTTGAAGATATAAAGTTTGAATTTGAAAATGGAAAAATAGTGAATGCATCGGCAAGAGAACACACAAAGCAATTGAATGATATACTTGATACAGATGAAGGAGCTAGATATATTGGTGAATTTGCCTTTGGATTGAATCCATACATAAATAATACAATGTGTGATACATTGTTTGATGAAAAGATAAATGGAAGTTTTCACTTGACTCCAGGAACGGCTTTGGAAGAAAGTGACAATGGAAATAGGTCTGCAATACATTGGGACATAGTTAAAATTATGAGAAAAGAATATGGAGGTGGAAAAATTTATTTTGATGATGTGCTAATAATGAAGGACGGAAATTTTGTTTTAGAGGATTTAAAAAAATTAAATGCTGAAAATTTGAAATAGTATAGAAAATACAATAAATAGTAGCGATTAAAATTTTAATTCGCTACTATTTATTTAAATTTTATACCTTTAATTTTGAATGCTTTGCATTGATACGTAGCATCTCTTCTGTGATGTACTTATCAATTTTCTGACTTTGTTTTAAAACGGTTTCATAGTCAGCTCCGTTTGCAATTAATGCCTCTAGTTTGGCAGTGTGTTTTAATCGCTTGAGAGTCTTGTTTTTCATAAGTCATCAACTCCTCTACACAGATAATAACATATTTTTTCAGCAAAATTTGTCGAAACGTGTCATGAAAATAAAAATTTTTCAATATTTTGAAAATATATTTGTATAGAGGGGATTTTTAAAGAAAATTAGCAATTTTTGTCATTGCATTTGTAACTAGAACACATTGACTCATCAGGTTCTGTTGTGTTACAGCCTTGAACTGGTGTTACAATGATGTTTTCTAATTGGCAAAGTTGTCTTTGTCCGTTGTTGAATTTGCAAGAAGTTACAGTGCAGTTTATTGTTTGATTTTCCTTATTTGTTTGTTTCATAATAATCATTCCTTTCATATAAATTCTTCTATTAGCATTACCGAATCAGAAAAATTTATTCAAAGGAAAAACTATTATCGAAGTTCACGTTTAAATCCATATTTAAAATCACTTTTTGAATTTAATTTTGAAGTACTTTTTAATTCTCCAGCTGTATCTTTTAATTCGATTTGAGATTCTTTTGCAGAAATTTGACTTGAACTGATTCGAGAGTTTTTTTGAGAACTTGGGGACAAATTGAACTGCGATGGCTTCGAAGGATTGCTTTTTGAATTAGATTGTGAGTCTTGCTGTGATGTGTTAGGATTTAAACTTCTATTTAATTCTGAGCTTTTTGTTGAATCTTCATTTCGATTTTCTTGGGTACAAGGGCAGTTTGCACCAGACGAAATGCAGACATTTGTCGGATTTTTGAAAGACAAATACCAACTCATTCCATTTCTTTGTTGCATAATACTAGTGTTCCTTGCTTGAAGCTCTGCAAAGGTTTGAGGCATTGGAACAATCATTGGCTCGTTTGGCATCCAGTTAGCAGGAGCCATTTGGTTATTTGAATCTGCAACCTGAAGTGCTCTTACAATTCTTAAAATTTCTGGAATATTTCTTCCAATGTTCATAGGATAAACTAAAATTGTTCTTACAATTTGTTTATCATCAATTATGAAAACGTTTCTAACAGTTGAGGTATTGCTAACCATATTTGAAATCATACCATATTTTCGTGCAATTTCGCCACTTCTATCAGCTATAATAGGGAATGGAATCACTATTCCTGTTTTGCAATAAATGTCGTACATCCATGCCAGATGAGAAGGATTGCTGTCGATGCTAAGACCAATTAAACAGGTATTTATTTTATTGAAATATGTATTGGCATTCGCAAATGCAATCATTTCAGTTGTGCATACGGGGGTAAAAGCCTTCAATTTGGGGATATTATATTAATCGGCTAATTTCAGGTTTTAGCTCGAATTTCACACTTTTATCGTGATAAATCCATATTTTATCAATTAAACACTCTAAAATATATCTATTGGGCTCGTTAGATTTTAGAATATCATCAAAATATTCTATTGCTGTTTTTAATTTTTTTATTTTTTCGGTGTCTAAATCCTCTTGTTGTTGCTCTAATAATTTTTGTAATTGTTCTATACGATTAGTTTTATCTTTTTCCAATTCTTTATATGTATTTTCAATCATTTCTCGTTGATACTCATTTGTAGTGTTAGTTAAATCTTTAATTTTTTGACTAATCAAAACTTTGTATTCAGCATTTAAGTTTTCTATTTCAAATCTGATTTTTTCTTTATTATTTGTTTTAGCATTAGTTTTTGTTTGGAGTTGTATTTTATTTATTTCATCTATGTATTTATTTTTAGTAAATTTTAAAAATTCTTTAAAATGTATAATTATGTCTGATTCTTTAATTTCATGGCATTTACATCTAGCTTTACCATAAGTTCTATACCCAGAACATTCATAGCCCTTTTGAGATTGTTTTCTAGTTATAGTTATGCCACTTACTCCAAAACCACAATCACCACATCTGCAAAGTCCTGAAAAGTAATAATTTCTTTTTCTCGTACTTGATGTACTTTTTGTATTTAGTTTTCTTTTTCTTATTTCTTGAGCTAAGTTAAATGTTTCTTTGGATATAATTGCTTCATGATGATTTTCAAATACAAAATGTTCTTCCTCTGGAAGCTTTATTGCTTTACCTCTTATGGATACAGTCTTTTTCTTATGAGTTCTAAGTGTGCCACAATATACATCATTCTCTAAAATATTTCTTATCATATATGTGGACCATAATTTTTGAACAGGATGTTTATATATTCTGCCTCTTTCTAGATGTTTCATTTGATAGTAAACTGATGGAGTTGGATAATTATATTTACTATTTAGAATATCGCAAATTTTCTTTCTTCCAATTCCTTTTTCGGTATATAACTTATATATCAATTCTATAACAGGTCGTAGTTCTTCATCAACATATAGCTTTGTTATATCCTCTGGATCTTTTATATATCCATAATAATTTCCCATAATTAATCTTCCTGTTTTTTGTTTAGAATACATGTGATCTCTAGTTTTTCTTGAACAATCTTTAACATATCTTTCATTAAACCATGTTGTTATTCCAATAGTATCATCTCTATCATTTAAAACATCATAAGTTCCACCCATTTCAGAAACTAATATTAAATTCTTTTGAATATTTTTAAACTCATCTATTAAAACTAATACTCGTCCGTTATGTCTTCCAATTCTCGATAAATCCTTTGCTATTACTACATCAATTTTTCCTCCTTTTACTTTTTCAATCATTTTTGAAAATGCAGGTCTGTTAAAGGTATATCCCGAAACATTGTCATCTATGTAGAAGTCTGAGATAGTCCAATTACGAGAAATTGCATAGTCTTGAATAATTCTTTTCTGTTCTTCAATACTTGCATAGTTTTCTTTATCTTCATCTCTAGACAATCTACAATATCCGTACAACTGTCATTTTATCCTCAAAATCTCGCCTGATATTGCTTGTTTTTATGTTAGCATACATTTCTATTTAATCCCACTTGTTTCGTAATTATTTTTTCAAGAATCTCGGGATAATTCTCTTTTCCACTTACGAAAATAGCCACGCTATATTTTTCTTGTTTATACTTTTTAACTAAATCTTTTGTTTCTTTTTTCTGGAGTTCTTCTTCTGTCAAATAAATTTGAACATACTTCGTGCCTTGTATTTCTATATTTGTAATTTGCATTATTTTTTAACTCCTTCATAACATTATTAATAAATGTTATGCTAAAAAGAGAATTGTTATCTCTTTTTATTTTAAATTACAATATAGAAATACAGTAAAACTTTTTCGTGTTTATCAAATTTCTATATATATGAAGCCAAAAATTTTATCAAATGTTGCAGTTTTTTAAAATTTTTTCGCTTTTTTCAAACTTTTTTAAAGTTTGCAGGAACAGGGAGTCACCCTGAACTCCCATTTACGCCAAAAAGCGTGGCTTTTAGCGTGATACTCAAAAATATAGAGGCGACATTTTGACGCCCCTATAAAATTATAGAACTATTATATAATTTGTATTTAATCTTAATTTATTATATATTTTTTTATGGAATTATATTCAATTTGGAGAACAAGCATATACAAATCAACAACACATTATAATTAAAATTACTTTCTATCTTCAATTATTTCTATATCCATTCCTTATATTTCTTTATATAAATTTTCTTTGCATAACTTGCTACAATACAATATAAGAATGTGACTCCAAATATCATGAAAATATATTTTAATGCAATTGGTGCTAAGCCTATCGCAGTTCCTAGAGGAGTGAATGGTACTAAAATTCCTATTATAATTAACAGAATTGAAGATATATAAACAGCCTTATGTGCATTACTCTGTATAAATGGTGTTTTTGCCGTTCTTATAATGTGCATTCCTATTAAATTTGATACTATACTGTAAGTAAACCATATTGTTTGAAAGTGTGTAACATCTCTAACTGTGAAAACAAACCATAATAGTGAAAATACAACTATATCAAATAGTGAACTTACAGGACCCATAAAAAACATAAACCTTTTTAAGCTTTTTATATTTAATTTTTTTGGTTTTCTAATCAATTCTTTATCTACATTGTCAAACGGAATTGTCATTTGACCAAAGTCATATAATAATCCTTCTACTAATAGTTGAATTGGTGTTTCGGGTAAAAATGGTAGTACAATGCTTGCAATAATTACTGAAACTACTTCTCCAAAGTTGAAGCTTGTTGCCATTTTTATATATTTCATTAAATTTACATATGTTTTTCTTCCGTTCCATTACACCATCTAATAGTACATTAAGGTCTTTTTCAAGTAATATAATATCTGCAGTTTCTTTTGCTATATCAACTGCAGTATCAACAGAAATTCCAACATCGGAATTTGTTAACGCTGGACTATCGTTTATTCCATCTCCCATATATCCTACAACATTTCCATTTTGTTTTAAAACTCTAACAATCCTTGCTTTTTGTATTGGAGAAAGTTTCGCAAATATATTATTTCTTTTTAATAATCTTGATAGTGCTACATCTGATAATGTATCTATGTTATTTCCAGTTATGATTTTTTTTGAATTTATCCCTGCTTTATTGCAAACACATCTTGTAACTTCAACATTATCACCTGTAAGAACCATAACTCTTATTCCTGCATTGTTTAAGCCTTCTATTGCTTCTTTTGCACTTTCCTTTGGTGGATCAAGAAAACCAATAAAGCCTAATAAAGTCATGTCTTTTTCATCAGTGCTATTAAAATCTTTTTTATTATTAGTTATAATTTTTTTACAAATGGCAACAACTCTAAAACCTTCCTCATTTAAGTCTTTGCAAATTTTTTTCATATTTTCTGTTTTTTCATTTGTAAGTTTTTCCGTTTGTCCCTTATATTCAAATGTTGTACAAATATTTAGAATTTCTTCAACAGCACCTTTTGTTATTAATTCATCTTTATTATCAATTTCTACTGCTACAGATAAACACCTACGAGAAAAGTCAAAAGGAATTTCATCTATTTTTTTATATTTTTTTAAACTATTTTCAATTCCAACAGTTTTAGCTTTAGCAACTACTGCCTCGTCTATATTGCTTTTTAGTCCTGTTTGCAAATAGGCATTTAAAAAGGCATATTTTAAAATGTTGGAGTCTTCTTCTCCATTTACATTTAAGTATTTTTCTAGAACAATCTTGTCTTCTGTTAATGTTCCCGTCTTATCTGTGCAGAATATGTTCATTGCTCCAAAGTTCTGAATTGAATCTAGCTTCTTAACAATAGTCTTCTTTTTTGACATTCTCACAGCACCTTTAGATAAACTTGAGGATAAAATAACAGGTAGCAATAGTGGTGTTATGCAAATGGCTATTGCAACAGCAAAAGTAAATGCTAGAATAATATCATGTTTTTCCACATTTATTAAAAATACTATTGGAATCATAAAAATCATAATTTTAATTAATAATTTACTTATACTTTCAATTCCTTTTTGAAATGCTGTTTTTTCCTTTCCAGAAGTTACGGTATTTGCTATTTTTCCAAAATATGTTGAATCTCCAATTTTTATTACAACACCTTTTGCTGAACCAGATACAACATTTGTACCCATAAAACAGATATTATCAAAATCCGATATACTGTCTAATTCTTCTTGATTTTTTTCTAATTCAACGGTTTTCTTTATATTATCAGATTCTCCAGTTAATGAAGCCTGTCCTACATATAGGTCTTTTGATTCGATTATTCTTAAATCAGCTGGTATAATACTTCCAGCAGACAATAAAACAATGTCTCCTAAGGTTACATTTTTAACTGGTATATTTATTTCTTTGTTATCTCTAATAACTGTAGTAGTTGTTTCAACTATTTCCCTTAATTTTTCTGCTGCCTTATTAGATCTATATGACTCGAAAAAATCTAATAAAGTACTTGCAGTAACTAAAATTGCTATGACTATTATATTTGCATAGCTTGGTTCTATTGCTAAATATATATCTGTATATATTAAGATAATTGAAATACCAATTAAAATGCAGTTAAAAGGTGTTAGTAAACTTTGTAGTAAATAATTATACCACTTCTTAGGTTTAGCCTTTTTTGTTTCGTTAAGACCAAATTTCTTAATATTAATTTCAGCTTGTTTACTAGTAAGCCCCTTTTCATTTAAGTTATGCTTTTTTAAAAATTCATCTCTTTTTGTAGTACTGTCTTCTCCATACATTTTTAATACATCAACATTTTCTTTTGAATCACTCATATTTACACCTCTTTACAAAAAAATATATAAACTAAATATAATAAGTTTCCCAATATAATTAATAATATTCCTGTTTTTATTTTTTCATAATCAATCCTCCATTTCAACAAATTTCTATTTTTCTAATTCATATAATACCACAAACTCATTTATCCTGTCAAAATTATCCAATGGATAATTTTGCAGGAAAGGTCATATTTTTCACCACCTTTGTTGTGTGATGTTAACTCTGACGATTTTGTGGCAATTTTTATTTGCTTTAGAGTAAGTCATCGATTAAACAAATGTTAAGCAATATCAAGCGTTTCTGATATTTCCCCAAATTGTATGCTCATACGGGGGTAAAATCACCTGGATGGGAAAATAGAACAATCCATTTTCCTTTGTAATTATTCAAATTAATATTTCCCATAGTGGATATAGCATTGAAATCTGGCGCTGGTTGACCAATTTTTACGTTTCCGTTCATCATTAATTCATAATCCATATAAATTCAATCCCTTCTTTTGAAAGTGAAATAATCATGAAGAAAATCTTCATTGTTATATTATATGAAAAAAGAGGGCGAGAGGTTACGAAAGAATGAAAATAAAAACCACAGTAGACCCAGAACACTTATTAAAATAAGCATTCCAGGTCCACTGTGGGCTAGGGGATTATACTAGATGTTTAACCAATGCAACCGCAATAACTGCAAGGATAACTTCCAGTGCCAAGGCTAAAAGCCATTGTTTTATATCTTCTTGTGCTTGTAAGTATGCTTCTTCGTCGTTTTCATCATGTAAAGGCTTCCGGCAGAACCAGATAAAACAATTTATGGCTGATATTATTATTCCAAATGGAGTAACCACCACCATTATCACATATCCGATGCCGAAACACACGATTCCCAAACCGAGAAGAGCAAGCAACAAGAAATCAAAATACCCCATATTAGTATCCTCCTTGATTTGTTGGCGGGATATAATTAAGATTGGGTTATTCCCAACGTAAACACAATTATAGCATATAATGTATAGGAATGCAAATATAACAAGAAATTTTTTAATTCCTATTGATTTGGTAGGAATTAAATGGTATAATTTATAATTGATGGTAAAAAATAAAAAAAGAATTTTATATAAGTAAATATAGAAGGAGAAATATAAATGAGCAGTTTACTAGAAATAAACAATTTATATGCAGAAGCTGAAGGAAAGCAAATTTTAAAAGGATTAAATCTTAAAATCAATAAGGGAGAAACTCATGTAATAATGGGACCAAATGGTGCAGGAAAATCAACAACTGCAAATGTTATTTTAAATAATCCAGAATATAAGAAAACAAGTGGAGAAATTTTATTTGAAGGCGAAAATATAAATGAAGAGAGCACAGATAAAATTGCAAAAAAAGGCGTGTTCATGTCTTTTCAATCTCCAGTAGAAATCCCAGGTATTTCTACATTTAACTTCTTAAAATATGCAAAAAATAAAGTAACTGCAAAACCTGTAAAAGTGTTTGAATTTAAGGACCAAGTTAAGAATTACATGGAAGAATTAAGCATGAATCCAAAGCTAGTAGAAAGAAATTTAAATGTTGGATTTTCTGGCGGAGAAAAAAAGAAGAATGAGATTCTTCAAATGCTAGTGCTAAATCCAAAACTTGCAATATTAGACGAAACAGATTCAGGTCTTGATGTTGATGCAATAAGAACAGTTTCTAAAGGAATTGAAATGTACAAGAATGAAGAAAATGCAGTTTTAATAATTACACACAATACTAGAATATTAGAAAATTTGAAAGTTGACTATGTTCATATATTAGTTGATGGTAAGATTGTAAAAACTGGAGATGCAAGCTTAGCACAAGAGATTGAAGAAAATGGATATTCACAATATAAATAAAGGGTTGAAAAATAATTACAATTTTGGCTACGTCAAATTTCATTTAAAACGCGGTTACATACACCACGTATGCGCCCTTGCCTTTTAAATTTATTTTCCTTGCCAAAATTTAATTCTTTATCAACCAAAATACTTACAAGAAAGGAAATATTATGTCAAAAACTCAAGTAGACGATATAAATAGAAATATATATGATATAAAAAATAAAGATAACTATGAGTTTAAAATGAAGAAAGGTCTTAACAGAGAAATTGTTGAGGAGATTTCATCAAAGAAAAATGACCCAGATTGGATGAAAGAGATTCGCTTGAAAGCTTTAGAAACATACGAAAAGCTTGAACTTCCAACATGGGGACCAGATTTATCTGAACTTAAAATGGATGAGATTGCAACATATGTTAAGCCAAAATCTAAATTAAACTCAAGCTGGGACGATGTTCCAGAAGATATAAAAAAGACTTTTGATAATTTGGGAATCCCAGAGGCAGAGAAGAAATCTCTAGCAGGTGTTGGTGCTCAATATGATTCAGAGGTTGTATATCATAGTATAAAAGAAGATTTGCTAAAACAGGGTGTAATCTATACAGATATGGAAACTGCTGTTAGAGAATATCCGGATTTAGTGAGAGAGCATTTTATGAAATGCGTTCCAATAAATGACCATAAATTTGTAGCACTTCATGCTGCAGTTTGGTCAGGAGGATCTTTCGTGTATGTTCCCAAGGGCGTAAAGGTTGATATTCCATTGCAATCTTATTTTAGATTGAACTCACCAGAATCTGGACAATTCGAGCATACGCTTATAATAGTAGACGAAGGAGCAAGCCTTCACTTTATAGAAGGATGTTCGGCACCAAAATACAATAAGGTAAATCTTCATGCTGGTTGTGTTGAATTATATGTAAAAGACAATGCTTATTTAAGATATTCTACAATAGAAAATTGGTCAAAAAACATGATGAACTTGAATACTAAAAAAGCAATAGTAGGAAAAAATGCACAAATTGACTGGGTTACAGGTTCGTTTGGCTCTAAGGTTTCAATGCTTTATCCAATGAGCATATTAAATGGAGAAGGTGCAAAAACAGAATACACAGGAATTACATTTGCGGGACATGGACAAGATTTAGACACAGGATTTAAGGTAGTTCACAATGCACCAAACACATCATCAGTTGTAAATTCGAAATCAATTTCAAAAGATGGTGGAGCCTGCACATACAGAGCTTTAGTAAGAATTACAGAAAACGCTAAAAATTCAAAATGTAGCGTAAGCTGTGAATCACTAATGTTAGATGACATATCACGTTCAGACACAATTCCAGTAAACGACATAAGAACCGATGAAGTAGAATTTTCGCACGAAGCTAAAATAGGAAAAATAAGTGACAAGGAAATATTTTACTTAATGAGCAGAGGACTGTCAGAAGAAGATGCAAAAGCCATGATAGTAAGAGGATTTGCATATCCAATTTCAAAGGAATTACCAGTAGAATATGCGGTAGAAATGAATAACCTAATAAACTTAGAATTACAAGGTGCAATAGGATAATCGCCCAATAGGGACGACCCTTTTTGGGCGAAAGAAAGGATTGAGGTAATGCTAAAATTAAATGAAACGCCTGTTAGAACAGCAAATAATTTTAGAATAAATAATATAGAAATAGATGCTCGAATACCGGAAAATATTCCAGAGTTTGAGAATGTTCAAATAGTGAAACATAATTCAAAGATTGATGAAAATGTTTCTGAAAGCCAATTAGTGTATGGCAACGACAAAGAGCTAGAAAATATGGTATTAAAAAAAGCCAACAGCAAAATTAGAATTGAAAATAATGAAAAAGCAGAAGATGTTAGAATAACTTATGTTTTTGATGAAGATAACCTAGTTTTGCTTAATCAAATTGATGTTGTTGCTAGCAAAAATATTAATGTAATAGTTGAGTACCAATCTGAAACAGACAAAAAATGCTTCCACAGTGGAATAATTAGAGCTACTGCAAAAGACGGTGCTAAGATAAATATTACGGTTGTAAATTTATTAAACGATGAATCAGATAGCTTTGAAAGCTTTGAAAATAGCATCGAGAAAAATTCTAAAGTATATCATAAATTAATTGACATTGGTGCTAAAAATAGTGTTTCAAATTATTATTCAAATGTGACTGGCGACAGGGCAGAAAATGATGTTAAGACTATTTATCTTGGACAAGGTTCTCAAGTTAAGGATTTGAACTATATAGTGCATTTACGTGGAAAACAAACGAATGTTGACATAGATGCACAAGGTGCTTTGAAAGATAATAGTAAAAAGAATTTCAAAGGTACTATTGATTTCAAGAAAGGTTGCAAGAAAGCAAAAGGAAACGAAAACGAATATTGCATGTTGCTATCAGATAAGGCAAAATCAATAGCGCTTCCTATGCTTTTGTGCACAGAGGACGATGTGGAAGGTAACCACTCAACAGCTTCTGGGAAGGTAGATGAGTCTTCAGTATTTTATATAATGAGCAGAGGATTAAGCTACAAAGAAGCGGTAAGACTTTTGGTAAAAGCAAACTTTAACAAGATAATTGAAGGAATAAATAATGAAGATGTAAGAGAAGAAATCTTACAGGAAATAGATGAAAGACTTTAATTAAAAATTAAATGTGTAGAATTATTTTGCAGAATTTTAAGTGCCTAAATGTTTGAAATTGAAGTCGATAAAAAATCAATAAAATTAAAACTTAAAAACATGTAAAAATTTATGTGAAGCAAATAAAAGAAAGGAATATGTAATGAATTATAAAGTAGATTTTCCATTATTAAATAATAGAGATATTGCTTATTTGGATAGTGGTGCCACAACCCAAAAACCTATTCAAGTAATTAATAAAGTTGAAGAATTTTATAAAAATTATAATGCAAATCCTCATAGAGGAGCTTATTCTCTAAGCGTAGAAGCCACAGCTATTTATGAAGATACAAGAACAAAAATTGCAAAATTCATAAATGCGAAAAACAGAGAAGAAGTAATATTTTCTAAAAATGCAAGCGAAAGTTTGAATTTAATTGCATACTCTTATGGCTTAGATAATTTAAAACCAGATGATGAGATTGTGCTTTCTATAATGGAACATCATTCTAATTTAGTGCCTTGGCAATATGTTGCTAAAAAAACAGGTGCAAAATTGAAATATATGTACATAGATGAGAATTATGAGCTAACCAAACAAGAAATAGAAAACAAGATTACAGACAAGACTAAAATAGTTGGTATTACTCACGTTTCAAATGTTTTAGGAACAATAAATAATGTAAAAGAAATAATAGAATATGCTCATAAAAAGGATGCAGTAGTTGTCTTGGACGCATCACAAAGCATTCCTCACACAAAAATAGATGTACAAGAATTAAATCCAGACTTTATGGTATTTTCAGGACATAAGATGTTAGCACCTTTGGGAATCGGTGTTTTATATGGAAAAAGAGAAATCTTAAACAAAATGAATCCATTCTTAATGGGTGGAGACATGATTGAATATGTATATGAACAAGACACAACTTTTGCACCACTTCCAAATAAATTTGAAGCCGGAACTCAAAATGTAGAAGGTGTTGTAGGACTTGGAGCAGCAATAGACTACATAAATTCTATTGGATATGATAAAATACAAGAAATAGAAAACGAAGTAGTAAATTACGCAAGAGAAGAATTATCTAAGTTAGGTTTCTTGAAATTATATATGACGCCAAACAAAGAAAACCATTCTTCTGTAATATCATTTAATATAGAAGGTGTACACCCTCATGATGTAGCAAGTATATTAGATTCAGAAGGCGTTTGTGTAAGGTCTGGAAATCACTGCGCACAACCTTTACTTAGATATATGGGAACAGATTCTACTTGTAGAGCAAGCTTCTACTTCTACAATACAAAAGAAGATGTAGATAGACTTGTTATGGCATTAAAAAAAGCATACCAAATGTTTGAAAAATATATAATCACAAAATAAAATTCGCCCAAAAAGGGACGTCCCTATTGGGCGAAAACAAAAAAAGGAAGGATAAAAATGGACGAGTTACAAGATGTTTATAATGATTTAATAATGGAACACAGCATGAATTCTTACAATAAAAGAGAACTTCCAGAAAGTGACTTTAGGGAAAAAGGTCATAATCCAAATTGTGGAGATGAAATTGAACTAGAGCTTAAACTTGATGGAAATAAAATTGAAGACATGTCTTTTACTGGTCATGGTTGCGCAATTTCACAGGCTTCTACATCTATCATGATAGATACTCTAAGAGGAAAAACTATAGAGGAAGCAAGAGAGATTATAAAGCTTTTTATTGAAATGATAAAAAGAGAGATTACTGATGAAGAGGAACTTAAGAAGCTTGAAGATGCAATTGCATTTAAGAATGTTTCAAATATGCCAGCCAGAGTAAAATGTGCACTTCTTGCATGGCACACAATGGAGGATTTATTGAATAAAAATGGAAAATAATAGAGTGTTGCTAGGAATGAGTGGAGGTGTGGACAGTAGTGTTTCTGCACTTTTGCTAAAACAAAATGGATATGATGTAATAGGCATGACGCTTGAGCTATTTGCAGGTAGTTCTTGTTGTAATATAGATACATACATCGATGCAAAAAATGTTTGCAATTCGATTGGTGTGACTCATTTTACTTATGACTGTAAACCGCAATTTAATAAATGTGTAATTCAGGATTTTATAGATTGCTATTCAAATTGCAAAACTCCAAATCCTTGTATAGAGTGCAATAAATACATGAAGTTCGGAATCATGTGGGAAAAGGCTAGGGAACTAGGCTGTAATTATATTGCAACAGGCCATTATGCAAAAACAGAATATAGTGAAAAATATGGAAGATGGGTGCTAAAAAAATCGGAAGCTGGTAAAAAAGATCAAAGCTATGTTTTATGGAACATTCCACAAAAATTAATAGAACATGTACTATTTCCACTTGCTGATTTTGAATCGAAAGATCAAATTAGAGAAATTGCAAGAGAAAATAATTTGAAAGTTGCTAATAAACCAGACAGCGAAGATATATGTTTTGTACCAGATGGAAATTATAAAAAATTCTTAGAGAGTCATTCAGACATAAAACCTAAAGAGGGAAATATTGTTACAACTGATGGCAAGCTACTAGGAAAACATCAAGGACTTTATAATTACACTATTGGACAAAGAAAAGGACTTGGAATATCATATAAAGAGCCACTTTTTGTAATAGGATTTAACCCTCAAAAAAATGAAGTAATAGTTGGAGAAGAAGAAAAACTATACAAAAAAGAAATAATGGTTGGAGATATTAATTTGTTATTATTTGACGAAATAAAAGAACCAATGAAAGTCAAAGTAAAAACAAGATATTCTTCAAAATTTGCGGACGCAACTATAACTCAAATTGAGAATAAAATAAAAATTGAATTTGATGAACCACAAAGAGCTCTAACACCTGGACAATCTGCAGTATTTTATTTAGATGATATAGTAGTTGGCGGAGGTAAAATATTAAGCTAACTAAAAAATGTGAGAAGAAAAAGATGATAAAACAATCATTGATTTTTCTCTTTTTTTATGCTAGAATTCACTTGTAGAAAACGATCGAATTAATGCAAAATAGAAGGAAAAATGAATGGGAAATATAGTTTTACTAGACGACTTGACTATTAATAAAATTGCAGCAGGCGAGGTTATTGAAAGACCTGCAAATGTTGTAAAAGAGTTAGTGGAAAATTCAATAGATGCTGGAAGCACAAATATAATTGTTGAGGTGAAAAACGGAGGGAAAACTCTTGTAAAAGTAACCGATAATGGAAAGGGTATTGCAACATCAGATATGGCAATTTCTTTGGAAAGACATGCCACCAGCAAGATAAGGAAAATAGAAGACTTGGAGCAAAGTTACACCATGGGATTCAGAGGAGAGGCTTTGGCAAGTATTTCTGCAATATCTGAACTCACAATGATTTCAAAAACTGATGATGAACCGGTAGCTAACAAATTATTTGCGAGAGCCGGACAAATTGAAAGCTGGGAAGAAGTTGCAGCACAAAAAGGTACAACGATTATTGTAGAGAAACTATTTTTCAACACACCAGTTAGATATAAATTCTTAAAAAATGATGCCACAGAATTTAGATACATAAAGGAATTTATGCAAAAAGTTGCACTTGCACACCCAGAAATTGCAGTTAAACTAATCAATGATGGAAAGCAAATCTTCAGAAGTTCTGGAAGCTCAAAAATTGAAGATGTTGTTTATTTGTTTTATGGAAAAGACATTGAACAAAATCTTGTAAATGTAGATTACACGATGGGATATATTCATATAACAGGAGTCGTTGGAAATACCTTCACTGCAAGCGATAACAGAAAAAATCAGATTATATTTTTGAATGAAAGAAATATTCAGGACAAAGTACTTACAAATAGTGCGGACCAGGCTTTTAAAGGCTCTATAGGAATTGGAAAATACGGATTTTTTATCTTGAATATACAAATGCCAGCAGAGTACTATGATGTAAATGTGCACCCAACAAAACTACAAGTAAGATTTAAAGAAGAAGATCAAATTTATAAAGTTTTGTATCACGCTATCAAAGATGCAATTCTAAGCAAGGATTTTTTAGGAAATACTGAAAAAATAAAAAATGACGAAACATACATTCAAAATGAATTGAATTTTGTAACTGACCATACTCAATTTGGAGCGGAGTATAAGAAAGATAGTAAAGCAAACAATTTTACATCTGATGGAAATTTGCAGAATTTTAGTGGCAATGAGTCTGAGGAAGCAACAAAAGAAACTGAGTTAAATGATAAAGAAAAGCAAAAAAACTATTACGAAACAAGAGAATCTAGAAATTTGCAACCAGAAAGTAAATCTCTAGTTGAAAGAGATGAGAAACGAAAAATAGACTATAAATATATTGGAATAATTTTCAGAACATATATTGTTGTGGAAATTGGAAAAGATTTATTTTTAATTGACCAACATGCTGCACATGAAAGAGTTTTATATGAAAGAATAAAACAAAATTATAAACAAAATTTGCAAAATAATGTTCAAATGATGCTCATGCCAGAAATTGTGGACTTATCACATAAAGAAATGGAATTTGTCAAAGAAAATATAGAATTATTCAAAAACACTGGATTCGACATAGAATTTTTTGGCGAAAATAGTGTAAAAATAAATGGAGTTCCAAACATAGAATATAAGGTAAACAAAAATAGAGTATTCTTAGATACGCTAGATGAAATGATTACAAATGAAAGAGGACAGACAAAAGATGTAGAGGAAAGATTTATTGCAACTGTGGCATGTAAGGCTGCAGTAAAAGCACACATGGATTTATCAAGAGCAGAAGTAGATAATCTTATAAATGATTTATTAAGCTTGAAAAATCCATATACCTGCCCGCATGGAAGACCAACCGCAATAAAAATTTAATAATACGAAGGAGAAATAAATGGGGAGAGAACAGGATTGGGAAGAAATAGAGAAGGCAAATGCAAGATACGAGCAAAAAATAAAAGAGCAATTTGGTGGAGTAGATGTATTAAAGCTTAAAAAAGAAACACAAAAAAGTACGCAAAAAATAAAACAAACAAATGATAAACTGAAAAAGGTTTTTAAGATAATTGTAATTCTTCAAATTATATTAGTTTCTTTCTTAATAATATTTGGAACAAGGCTTTATATAATATATATGAAAAATACACAAGACAGAGTAAACGTAGATGTAGTTGCAAATTTAAAAGATATCTATGGAATAAATGCAAAAATTATAGATGAAAATGTAGATAAATCAGGAAACGGCAAAATAACATTGCAATCAAAAGGAAAAGAAAAAATAACATTTATTGCAATAAAAGATTTCGGAAACTATGATTTTGACTACTTTGATCATTGTTTGAAAATTGCTTATGAAAAAGCAGACAATGATGTGAAGACAGTATTTGAACCAGTAGAAAAATACACAGATACAGGAATGCTAGATTATAGCTTAAATGCAACAACATCAGGCTTAGCGGGAATCGAAAATGTAGTAAATAAATTTATAAAACTAAGAGATATAGCACCAGATTATTATGACTACAGTTGGAAAGTAAACATGCAGGCCGATGGATTTAGTGACCAAATAAATTCCTTCGGACTAAAAGAAAGCGAAGCAGCGATTTGTAGAAGAGAACAATGTGAATATGTAATTTTTTGTGTGGATAGTGGAAAAACAGAAAAATTAACAAAGCAAGAAATACAAAGATACTACAAAAAATTCGCACTGAAAGCATACTTAAATGGAAATCCAATCTGTACTGAAATGATGGACGAACAAGTTCAAAGAACAATATTATACAACTACGAATATGAGGAATACGATATTCCGATAGAATGCTTCGAAGAAGTGGATGGAGTAGAAATAAAATATGCTCCCAATAGAATTCCTACAGAAATAACTTATAAGGGTAAAACATACAAAGTTGAAGGTGAAAATGTTGATTTGCAAAACAATGTAATTCCTCTGACAGTTGGAACAAGCACATTGGAAGAAATCTTTGGAGCAAGATTTGAAACTGATATGAGAAACAAAACAATTAACATCGTAATTAGATAAAACATTCGGCATAATTTGAACAATTTGGTACAATTTGGTTCCGGAGGAAAAAATGTACCGAATTGTATTATGTATGCGATAAGATACGGTACAATTTGGTTCCGGTACAATTTGGTTCCGGAGGAAAAATTGTACCGAAATATATGAAAAAGGAAAAGGAAAAAATGAGTAAAGTAAAAATATTTAAACTAGTAATGTTTATAATAGCAATTACAATATGTGTTGGAGCGACAATATACTTGTTCCCAGTAATGAAAAACTTATCAACAGTGGAAGGACAAATAGCGTTCAAGCAAAAAGTTGAAAGCTCAGGAATTCTAGGACTACTTTCACTATTTGGACTAGAAGTAGCACAAATTTTTCTATTTATAATACCAGGAGAACCAATAGAAATACTTGCGGGAATGTGCTATGGAGGATTGTGGGGAACAGTATTCATAATGGCATCTGCAGGAATTATTTCAACAGCAATCTTATTTCTAGTTAGAAAATTAGGAAAAAAATTCGTATATGAATTTAGTGATGAAAACAAAGTAAAGAAAATAGAAAACAGCAAACTTTTCAAAAATCCAAAGAAAATAGAAATGATAATGTTAATACTATTCTTGTTGCCGGGAACACCTAAGGACCTATTAGTATATATAGCAGGATTATTACCAATAAAGCCATCAAGATTCATACTAATATCAACATTTGCAAGATTTCCATCAGTAATATCATCAACTTTGGCAGGTGCAAATATAGCTGTTGGAGACTGGAAATTAGGAATTATTTTATATGCAATAATTGTGATAGCAGTTGCAATTTTAGTATTCATATATCAGAAATTTGATAAAGAAAAAATAACTAGCGAAGCATTAAAGACGATAAAATAAGAATGAAAATAAAAAGGAATAAATAAGAAAAAGTGAAATTTATAAAGAACAACAATACAATTTGAAGTATTGTTGTTCTTTTTGCATATTGTAATTTGTAATTAATAGTAATAAACAAAATTATGAATTTTCATCAATAATTTTTTGAACTTCTTGCTCTGACATATCAACAGCTTGAGCGATTTGAGAGATAGTAAGATTCATAGAATGTAAATTTTTTATTATTTTAATAGAGTTTTCAAATTGACCTTGAGTTATGCCTTTTTGAATACCTTCTTTTTCGCCACGAAGTCGTCCAGCTTTATAAATAGCCTTCTCGTCCATGATAGCTTTTTCTTTTAATTCGGCAATTCTTCTAAGTTGTTCATCTTTACTTCTTTCATGAACTTCAATAACTGCATCTTTAATATCATTATTCTTTTCCATAATTTCCTTAACCTCCCTAGAATTGGGGTCATCTAAAAATAACATCCACTGTGCCTTTTTATCAAGCTTATTCTTATAGTATGTATTTTTAACCTTATCTAATTCTAGTATACAAATTTCGATGGAGTCTGTCAATACTAAATTTGGGTGATTTTTTTCGCAAAGTTTCCATACGGTTTCCATCTCAGAAATTGTTTGGGTGAGTTCAAGTGGATAATCAATTATTGCGATTAATATAACTTTTTTTGCTTCTGCGTAGTCGTCACCACGCTTGATTTGGGAAGCATAAAGTCTTGAAAAATAAAAAAGTAAACGTTCAGCAAAGTTTGCTCTTTCGATGAGTTGAATTTCAACATCAACTTTTTCATTATTGTTGATGTCTAGTTCTAAATCTAAAATGCCAAGCTTGTCATCAGGAGCATCACGGACTAAAATTTGATTATTATTAATAGTCATTTTTGTAATTTTTTCGTCGAGCAATGCTTCAACAAATGCTTTTGTAATTTTTTCATTGTTTTGATTAAAAATACTTTGGAAAACAACGTCATTCTTTGGTTTTAAAAGCTTTTTTTCTTCTGTTTGAACTGGTGAATTATTCTTTTTCAATAATTGTCCCACCTTTCAAATTTAATTTTATAGTGCAAAGAATAAAATATTAAATTATTAATTTGAAAATGCAAAAGAAAATAAGGGCTAAGAAATAAAATAATAGAAAAAATATTCATGACTATAATGAAAACATTATATGCTGAAAGTACTGTGAATGCAAGGAAAATCGTATGCCAAGAAACGACAAATATATGGAGAAAGCTGGCATAACAGTATGGAAAAATAATTTAAGAATGTAATGTTATGATTAATATCATGAAAAAAATGTTTATGATAAAAATAAAAAACAGTTGAAATAAAGGAATTGTTATGCTAATATAATGTTGTAAACAAAAGTATTGGAAACGCAAAAGAAGAGAAAAGGAGTAAAGTAGAATGAATAAACCAGCAAACCGTTGTGGCTGTACACACACACACACACACACACACACACCGTGTATTCTTACAAAAGAGAAGAATTAGCAGAACTTGCTAAGGTTTGTTTGTTATACCAAAAAATAGTATATAATTTCGTATGCAACTTTGTATGTGAAATTGTAAATAAGGCTGAAAATAAAAATACATATTATAAATATAAGAAGATAGGAGTAGTTTAGAGAAAAGCTATTTCTGTCTTTTTTGCGTTTAAAAATATTTAAAATGAACAAAATAAAAAAGGAGGAAATTTGCAAATGAAAAACAAAAATAAAAAACAAATTGAAATCGAAACTGGTAATACAAAATTGGTAAATAAAAAGCAAAGAGGAATTACACTTATTGCTTTAGTTGTAACAATAGTAGTTCTGTTAATATTAGCAGGAGTAAGTTTGAACTTAATTCTAAACAATAATGGAGTAATAAGTAAGGCAAAACAAGCTGTAGAACAAGCTGATGAGGCAGAAGCAAAAGATGGTATGAGCCTTTATTTAGCAGGTTTGAAAGTAAATAAAGAGCAAGATGTAAGTTTTCGATTATCAGATTATCTAAGTTCAAATATAGGAAATGAGGGAATAGAGGATTTTTTAAATAATGGAGACGGACATGCACAAGTTGCTTATAGGGGACACATCTTCTTAGTGAATTTGGATGATTATTCTTTCGAATATCTGGGCAAAAGTGATGGAACAGGGGCAATTAGACATTTAAAACAAGTTTTAGATAATAACAATGAAGATGTACCAGGAATAGCTATGGTAGAGGCAGGAGAGATAGAAACAGAGGATTTAGGTTGGGAAGTATTAAGTGTAAATAATGATGGAACTGTAAATTTAATAGCAAAACACAATACAGGATTTGAAATATCTTTATCTGGGATAAATGGATATACAAATGGAGTAAAGGCCTTAAATGAGATTTGTTCAAAATTATATGGAAATTTGGAGATAAATGGACAGAAAGTATTATCAGCAAGAAGTGCAAACATGGAAGACTTTTATAATGTAACATATACAATAAGCAGAGCATATACAAGTGGAAAGAAAATACAACCTTATATAAATACACTAGATGTTGCAAATGATGGATATTCAAAAGATCAGATTACAGACTATATAGATGTAGATAATACTTCAGGAGCACAAGCTAATAATACACAAATGTTGTTATCAGAGACCTCTCCTATAATAAAAAGCGCTAGTAGAACAAACAAAGAAACAGCAAGTATGGTGGAAACAGGAAATAATTATTGGTTAGCAACAAGAGCATCATATTATACGTATGCCAACATTGACGGAAATACACAATATTCAGAAGATATATCTTATGAAGAATATCAAATATCATATATTAGAACCGATGGAATGTATAGTACAACAACGATGTTCCAAACTGGAAAAAGTTACAGCATGTTAGGTACAAATATTACTAAGAATTGTTCTTTACGACCTGTTATAACAGTATCGGGAGATAGTATTTCAAACAAAATAGTTGGGACAAGTGTGAACACAGATCATTTTTATAAAGGAAAAACAGGTGCAGATGCACATGGATATGTAAAAGCAGATTCAATTGCAAGTTTACTGGGAGTGGATATAAAGTCAATAAGTAAGATTGATTCAGGATTGCCAACAAAGGAAAATGATATGACATGGACGAAGCTTGAAGATGGAGGATATGATTCATTAATAGGAGAATTCGATACAAGCAAGTATGACTATTATATAGCAGATAGAGCAACAAATTTACAAGTAAGATTAACAGGCGCGGCTGCATACAATAATGCAGTACTTGCAATGGATACAATATGTAACAATTTATACGGAAATTTAGTTGAAATAAAAATGAATAATGGAAAAACAAAAAAAATAAAAGTTGTTTTAGCAAGAAATGTAAAATTTGAAGATTTTGTAGATGATAGTAAAATAAATAATACCACCTATGGAGAAGTATGGTCAACAAATTTAAATGATAGTACGGCTTCAAATAAAATTACGTCAACGGATAATAGATATGCCCCAACATTATTTACATTGTATGAAAATATAGAGGTTGTAAATGGAGTAAGCAAAGGATATTCAGATGCGAAAACAAATTCTTATATTTTAAGCAATAAAGGTACAAGTTCATTTGTTCCAAATGATCAAAAGAATTCCTATGCCTACGAAAAATATCTTGAAACTCCAGGATTGAAAGTTATACGTAATGCATATGGTGGCTCTTCTAATAGAAATGCTGAATGTATTAGCACTGAAAAAGAATATTGGCTTTCGTCACGTTGTGTTGATGCGATTTGGAATGGCAGTAGCTTTGGCTTGAGATATGTAACAAGTAATGGGACGATTCCTCCTAGCATTGTGTTTAATTCTCTTGTTGGCACGGATGTAAGTTGTCGTAGTCTTCGCCCAGTACTGCAGGTTGAAAAATAATAATTTGTCAGATAAAAGTTGAATTTATTGACAGCTCAAAACGAAGTAAATTAGTATTGATAATATCCAGAATGATAAAATAATTGTAAACTAATAGTTGTAAAACTATTAGTTTTTTGATATGATAAGTAAGAAATTTAACATGCTCATTGGATACAACAATTTTTAAATAAATAGGAGGAGTTTGAATGTCAGAAGAAGAAAACTATATAATTGAAAACGAAACGCAAGATACAAAAAAGAAACAAGAATACTGGAATACTGGAATTGGTTTAAATAAAGTTGATAATTTAGAGCCTTCTAAATATTTGATAGATTTGTCTAAAAAGAATATTAATGGAGAATTAAAATATTCAGAAGTTGAAAATCTATTAAAAACTTATTATGAAACACAAAATCAAAATGACATAAGCATCAAAAGAGAAAAAGAATGCGATATAGTATCTTTAAGAATAGCTCAGTTATTAGAGGATAAAAGCTTTGGATTTAGCCCTGTAGCTTTAAAGAATATTCATAAGTTTTTATTTAAGGACATTTATGATTTTGCTGGAGATTATAGAAATTATAATATAACTAAAAAAGAAGAAATTCTAAATGGAGATACAGTAAAATATGTAAATTACCAAGATATCGAAAGCTACATTGAGTACGACTTCAAAGAAGAAAAAGAATTTGACTATTCAAAATTAAATAAAGAAGAATTAATAAGCCATATTGTAAAGTTTACATCAAGCATCTGGCAAATTCATCCGTTTGGAGAAGGAAATACTAGAACAACAGCAGTGTTTATTGAAAAGTATTTAAATAGCATGGGATTCAATATTAATAATGATATGTTCAAAGATAATAGCTTATATTTTAGAAATGCTTTAGTAAGGAGCAACTATGGAAACATTCCAAAAGGAATATATCCAACTTTTCAATACTTAGCAATATTTTTTGAAAATTTATTGCAAGGTAAAGCGCATGAATTAAAAAATAGAGAGTTATATGTTAAGAAATTATTTGAAGAGAAATAAGGTATGAGATACTAAAAGAGATTTACAATAAAATAAAGTAAGTTTTTTTGCTTTGAAGTATATAAAAAATAAATAAAAAAAACAGTTGAAAATAAAACAATGTAATGGTAGAATGAATGTGGTGTATTTATATCTATAAAGTATATAGAAAATAAGTACAACAAAAGCAATAAGAATA
>URYN01000003.1 GCA_900552135.1 uncultured Clostridium sp. | reverse complement strand
GATTTTTTATATTTTTCAAACCCGTTTTTAGGGCAAAATAATAAACTAGTAATTTCAGCTTTCTCTTCAATTGCTTATTTTATCTTACTAATTTATATCATATTTTAATCTGTTGTTCGGCACTTCAATTATAATAACACAGACCCTATTCAAAGTCAACACTTTTTTTAATATTTTTTCAATATTTTTTTATTTTCCAAAACCATACTTAACTTTTCACTTGAAGACACTTTTTATTTGGTCTTTTTTATTTGTAAATTTGTATTGCTTCTATTATAGGTTTCTGCGTATTTCTCTTTTATTTTTCCACTTATGTTTCTTTATTTCAATTGTTTTACTTTATTGTGCTTTATTTTACTTTATTTTTACTGTAGTGCCTTTTCTTCTACATACTTTTTGGCAAGTTCATATATCTCATCGTATCTTTTCATTGTTTCCTCGTCTTTAAAAGTGTGTCTTTTATAAAGTTTATCTATGTAATTGTTCCTATATATAATTTGCAAACTATATTTGAAATTGAAATCATACACATAAGCAAAGTGACAAATCAATCCATCTGCATGGCTAACTCTATCTTTATATTCTATAATTTTATCTTCTTTAAATTCCTGAAAAATCTTATCACTTATTATCTCATCTGATAAATCTGGGCTTTCCCATACCGCTTCTTTCGAATACACTGTTAAGCTATAAAATATATCAACTTTATCTGCGTCTCTAATTATTTTTGCATGTAATAGTTCTTTCTCATTTAAGCCAGACTCGATTCCTGCTCTATTATGATTCAATATTGCTTTTCTAATTAGCTCATCATATCTTCTATCTTCTACAAATTCTTTTATTAGACCTTCGTCAAACAAGATTTTTACACCCATTTCTGCATGATTTATGCTTTTTCCATCGTTAAATGTATGGTATCGTCTTATTTGTTCGAATCTTCCTATATCATGCAATAATCCAATAAACCATGCAAGATCTATGTCTTCATCTGTCAAATTCTCGCTTTTAGCAATTTCTTCAGCAACTTTTGCAACTCTTTGTATGTGTTCTTTTTTTAATTTTATTTTTTCATCTTCTGGATTATATTTTTCTACATATTTCTCGAATGTTTTTAATGCTTTTTCCTTATTAATCATTTTTTACCTTCCTATATATATATTATAAACCACCCTTAATTTCTTAAGGGTAGTTTTTTGTTAGTCGCAATACTTTCTAGGTTTTCTACAACATATCATTAAAATTACTGTTAAAACTAGCAATAATCCTAATATAACCGCTAGAACTATTATTGCTGCAATGGCTTCTAGTATAGTTCCTACGAATTCCGCTCCTATTATTATTCCAATTACAACTCCTAGTGCAACAGCAAGTATTGTAGCAATTAGTCCGAAGCAATTTTTCTTTTCCTTTTTCTTTGTATCGCAACAGCAATTATATTCGTATGACTCCATAAAAGTCACCTCCATATAACATCTTTTTTGTTTGATGTTATACTATATTGTATGCATAAATACATTTTTTGACACAATTAGTTATTTTTCTATTATTCCGTCATATTTATTTTATCAATTTTCACAAACGCAAAAATCAAGAATCTCTTAATCAGCCCACATGAGTATTTTAATTAAATCTAATCTTCGATTATTTTATTCTCTGTTTTACTGCTTCATACATTACTATTCCTGCAGATACAGAAGCATTTAATGATGTAATCTTGCCCTTCATCGGAATTTTTATTAAGAAATCGCAGTTTTCTTTTACGAGTTTGCTCATTCCAAATCCTTCACTTCCAATTACTATTGCAATGTTTCCTGTTAAGTCTTCATCATAATACATCTTGTCTGTTTCCATGTCTGTACCATAAATCCATACATCATTTTCTTTCAAGTATTTGATTGTTTCATTTATGTTGTTTACTCTTGCTACTTTCATGAAGCTAGTTGCTCCTGCAGATGTTTTTACTACTGTTGAGTTTACTGCAGCAGCTCTTCTTTTCGGTATGATTATTCCATGAACTCCCGCAGTTTCTGCAGTTCTTATTATAGAACCAAGATTATGTGGGTCTTCGATTCCATCTAATATTAATATGAAGACTTTTTCTTTTTTGGATTTTGCTTCATTTAATATGTCCTCAACTTCGCAGTAGTCAAATGGTGGAACTATTGCAATTACTCCTTGTGCATTTTCTGTTTGAGCCATCTGATTTATTTTTTCTCTTTCAACTTCCACTGTTACAATTTTTCTTTCTCTAGCTTTTGCAATTATTTTTGTAATTGAGCCATGCTTTTCGCCTTTAGTAATGTAGATTTTATTTATATCTTTTCCACTTTCCAATAACTCTAAAACAGCATTTCTTCCTTCAATTTGGTCATTGAATTCTTCTGTTTCATTTTTCTTAGAATTTTTTCTATCTTTCCAATTTATATTTTCTTTTTTACTCATGAAAATTACCCTCTCTTCGCCCAACGGAGACGCCCCTTTTCGCCCACAGGGGACGCCCCTTTTGGGGCGAACTCTCTATTCTTTATTTCTATTACTTTTTTAAACTGTATAATTTCATTTTGTTCCTCAAAACATCAGTTTCTTCGAGAAACATGCAATTTTCTATTTTCACCCAAAAAGGGGCGTCCCCTATGGGCGATTGGATGGTCTTTTGGCAAACCTTTGGGCAAAGAAAAAGTTTTTATTTATCATCATCTAATTTTAGCACTGATAAGAATGCTTCTTGCGGTATTTCTACGTTTCCAATTTCACGCATCTTTTTCTTTCCACGTTTTTGCTTTTCTAGCAATTTTTTCTTTCTGGTTACATCTCCACCATAGCATTTTGCTAAAACGTCTTTTCTCATTGCTGAGATTGTTTCCCTTGCAATTATCTTTCCGCCAATCGCAGCCTGCAATGGTATTGTGAATAATTGCCTTGGTATTACTTCTTTTAATTTTTCTATCATTTTCTTGCCTCTGTCGTAAGCTGAATCTCTGTGTACTATAAATGATAGTGCATCTACGTTTTCTCCGTTTACTAGAATGTCTAGTTTTACTAAGCTTGAAGGTCTGTATTCTTTTAGCTCATAGTCAAAAGATGCATAACCTTTTGTTTTTGATTTTAATTTGTCGAAGAAATCGTATATTATTTCGTTTAATGGTAATTCATATATTAATGTAACTCTAGATTCGTCTAGATATTTCATATCCACATAAATTCCACGCCTGTTCTGGCATATTTCCATTATGTTACCAACGAATTCCTTTGGTGTTAGTATTTCCGCTTCGACAAAAGGTTCTTCTATTCTTGATATTTCGTCTGGCTTTGGTAAGTCTGATGGATTGTATATTTCCAGCATCGTTCCATCTGTTTTGTACACCTTATATATTACTGATGGAGATGTTGTAATTAAGCTTAAATCAAATTCTCTGTCTAGTCTTTCTTCTATAATTTCTAAATGTAGCAATCCCAAGAATCCGCATCTGAATCCGAAGCCTAATGCTGCAGATGTTTCTTGTTCGAATTCCAGTGCTGCGTCATTTAGTTTTAATTTTTCCAGAGCAATTTTTAAATTCTCATAATCGCTTCCATCGACTGGATACAATCCGCAATATACCATTGGGTTTACTTTTTTGTAACCAGGAAGTGGTTTTTCTGCTGGCCTATCGTCTATTGTTATTGTGTCTCCAACTCTTATGTCTGAAAGGCTTTTTATGCTTGCTGCAATATATCCAACTTCACCAGCAATCAATTGATTTGTAGGGCTGTATGAACCTGGTTCAAAGTATCCTACTTCTGTTACTGTAAAAGTTTTTCCTGTTGCCATTAACCTGATTGTGTCTCCAACCTTTACGGTTCCATTTTTTATTCTGCAATATGCGATGGCTCCTTGGTAGTTATCATAAATCGAATCAAATATCAATGCTTGAAGTGGTGCATTTTCGTCACCAGTTGGAGCAGGAATATCTGTAACAATTCTTTCTAATACTTGTTCCACATTTAGTCCCGTTTTTGCAGATATGCACGGAGCGTCCATTGCAGGAATTCCAATTATATCTTCTATTTCTTTTTTTACCTCATCAGGTCTTGCATTTGGTAAATCCACTTTGTTTATTACTGGAACTATTTCTAGATTATTGTCTATTGCAAGATAAACGTTTGCCAATGTTTGTGCTTCAACTCCTTGGCTTGCATCTACAACAAGTACGGCTCCATCACAGGCAGCCAAACTTCTAGAAACTTCGTAGTTAAAATCAACATGCCCTGGGGTATCTATTAAGTTAAGCTCATATACATGTCCATCTTTTGCTTTGTATTTCATTCTAACGGCTTGAGATTTTATTGTGATTCCACGTTCTCTTTCAATATCCATATTGTCTAGGACTTGCTCTTCCATCTCTCTTTTTGTTAGAACTCCTGTCATCTCGATAAGCCTATCGGCTAGAGTCGATTTTCCATGGTCTATATGTGCAATTATGCTAAAATTTCTTATATATTTTTTCTTATCTTCCATTAATTATTTTTCCCTTCTTAAGGTTCAAGTTTTATTTCAGGCTCACTTTAAAAATGTGTTCAAAGAGCCTTTTTATCCGTTTTTTTACACTTCAATTATACTTTTAATCTAGCAAATTGTCAATGTGGATTTCTTTAAGCTTTTATCAAGCAGTATTTTTACGTTTTTTATCCTTAATATTGTTTTATTTGTTTTTATGTATTATAATTAAAATACAGATTTTTCCAATACTTTTTATATTAATGAAAAAAAATTGTTTTTACGAAGGAGGAAAATATGAGCAAATTATTTGATTATTATGCTATGTTAAAATCAACAAATTCAGATGCATCAAATGTTTTATACTTATTTAAATCTGGTATATTTTTTATATGTATTGATGAAGATGCAAAAAAAGCATCCTCGTTACTTAATTTAAAGCTTACTAATCTTAATAATCACGTTGTAAAATGTGGCTTTCCTATTAATTCTTTATCTCATTATTCTAATTTATTAAAATTAGCTAACTATGAATTTAAGATTATTGACATACAAAAGCAAACCTCATTTTCAGTGCAAAATTACTCTATAGAAGAAAATATACATAATTTACTGTTAAAATTATCAAATACTAATTCAGATACCCTTTCTATTAAAGAAGCGTATTCACTTATTGAAGAGTTAAAACAAGAATCAATTAAAATATTATCAATTACCGCATAATTATATATGTAAACAAGGAGTAGTATGTACTTATTTGTACACTACTCCTTGTCACTTTATATTTTTGGATTTCCGCATTAAATTTTTATAGCAAATTCTTGATGCAATATAACTGTTTAATGAAGTTTTTCCCACCTTAACTAGATATAGTTTCTTTTTTAATTTTCTTCTTACGGTTCGTCTTTTTGCATATTGCCCATATAAGTTCCTCCCTAAGAAACATATATTTTCATTGCAAGAATAAATTCTTGTTTTTTTATTTAATGTTAATTTTTCTTTTTTCAAAAATTCTTTTATCTTTTCTAAGCAAATTTGTAAATATTCTTTAGATTCAGAAAATAATAAAAAGTCATCTTGATATCTAATATAGCCTTTTATTTTTAGTTCTTCCTTTATAAAATGGTCTAAATCATTTAAATAAAATATTGCCAAAACCTGGCTTGTCATACTACCAATTCCAATCCCAGAATTATAACTATCAATTACATCAAACACAATTTTTAAAGCCTTTGGATCTTTTATTCTTCTTCTAAGTTTTTTCTTTAAAATTTTATGGTCAATACTTGAAAAAAAACGGCTTATATCACATTTTAGCATATAATATTTTTCGTTTTTTTTTGCATATTGTTTTCTATATCTTTCAAGATATTCTAATGCCTTTTTAGTTCCCATCTCTGGTCTGCTAGCAACATTAAATGGTACTAAACACGGAAGAATTGCAGGATATAGAATTTCTCTCGCAATTAAGTGATTAATGATTTTATCTTTCATTCCCTGGCTTACAATTATTCTTCTTTTTGGCTCATAAATAATAAATACGTTATATTTTCCTACAACATATTTTTCATTTCTTAATTCATTATATATTGTTCTAATTACATTTTCCGCATTATTTTGCAATTTATAAACTTGCCTCTTATTCTTTGTATTACGAATAACTTCATGGTAACAAGCTTTTATATTTTCCGGCTTATATACATTTTCGTATAAATTACTATATCTTTTCAATTAAATCCTCTTTTGCATTTTATAATATATTAAATTGCTTTTCTCCAACCAACTAAACACTTTGAAATATTATCTAATTGTAATCTTAATTTATGAATCATTTTATTTGAAATCATCTTGTCCTTTTCTATCATAAGCAATAAAAAATATAAAGTTTTTACTTTACTAACAGCCTCATCAGCCATTTGCTTTTTATATTTTTTATTATGACTATAATTACCTGCACTGATTTTTTCTAATAGTTCAAAAGACGTTTCTATTAATTTATTTTTTATAATTTCATGCTTTCTTGGAAAATTTGCAATATACTCATACATTTTATCTATATAGTCATATATATAACTTAATAATTTAAATTTTTCCTCCACAATAAAATCAAAAAGATTATTGTCAAAGTCACCATCTACATTTACCTTCTTTATTTCTCTATTTTTTTCTAATTCTTTCTTTTCTTCGATTTTCATTTTTATTTTCCAATTTTCGTTATTTTTCTTTTGCAGTAATCATCTATACATCTTTCAATATCATAAATGAGATACATTATTTCTCCAGTGTCTGAATTATTTCTTAAAAATTCATTTATATTTTTCACTTTATAAAGAATTCTTTTGTAATATAATCCTTTTTGGTAATAAAAGTCATATTTGTTATCTTTAAACTGTTTCATATTTGTAATTTTATAATTTTGCATTTTATCAACGATAATATAATTTATGTGATAATAATTTAATACACTTATTATTTCTTGGATTTTATATGATGGCACACCACTATATGCTGTAAAAATTCTTTCTTTTTTCTTCTTTTCTTTGCATAACTCATTAAAAAATTTCATTTTTCTTAATGTTTTAGAAATTTGAAAGCTACGGTATCTAATTTTCTGTTTCATAATATATCCAAATACTAAAGCATCTTTTCCATAAGCATCATAAAAGCTTTTTTCTCTATCTTCAGACATATTTTTTACAATTACAATATAATTTTTCAACTGTTTATTCATTTCAAATTCGACAGTTTGTGACATCTCTTGCTCCTAATTAATATTTTATTAAAGAACCACTCACATTTTCAAGTGGATAGACGGTTATAAGGATTTATCCCTTTCGACTTTACAATATAATATTGAATTACTACTAACAAAAAATCCTATCCATCTTTTCTTTAGGGTATTTACGAAAGTTTATTAAGAGGTTGCCATTTATTATGTTTTCTCCTTAGATTAAGTTACTTAAAGTGCCCAGCGTTGTTTTGGGGTAACTTAGAAATAAAATAATAATAGTTTTTCTTTTTTATGTATTTATAGTTTGTTAAACTTTCTATTTAATGTAAATACTTACAAGGACAGTGGTTTGTTTCTATAGCTTCACATATATAACTTTTAATTGCAAATAACTAAAATTGGCCAAGCAATTAGGTTGGTATATCAAAAGTTTTACAGAATCTGCAAGACTGGGCGGAGACCGCGGCAATTAGAGTTCGTGTTGGTGTTAGAGTTGAACACATTGCTGGTCGTGATAGAGCTACCTGACACATAACGTAAGTTGAAGTTACTGTTGTTCCAATTCGCATTAACGCAGCGCGAAGAAAGCCAAACCAACGAGTTTCCAAGCCAATTTACAACCATGCCCTAATTCATTTATTCTTTATTTTACACAATTTTTTCTATATACACTTATTTTTCTGTTATTTCTTTTATGTCTTCTTGTATTTTTTCAATTACATTTTTAAATTCTTTTTTTCCACAGAATTCTTCAAGCATACATACAATTTCATTTATTTTCATTTTATCTACACAGTATTTTTTCGAAGCTTCATATTTTCTTTTATATGTATTTAATTTTTTAAAGTCTTTAAATATATCTTTTTTGTCTTTTACTTTTATAACATAATTAATCTTCTTATCTTCAAGATCTAACAAAACCCTATCAAGAGAATTTCGTGGAAAACCTGTATTTAAAATATACTCATCTTTATCCTCAATGGTTTTATATAGTTTTTCTTTTATTTTGTATTTGAATATATAACTTAATATGTATGTATCTTTTCCATATACATTATAAAAATTTCCGCTTAATACTAATAATATAGAGTCTGGATATTTTTCATGATACATTGTTTCCATATCTCTTATAGTTTCATATCTAATCATTTAATCCCTCTTTTGCTCTTAAAAATAAACACACCGATATTTGACAAAACAAAATTATTAAAATAATAATTTACACACTGATTTGACATTGCCCTTTAAAATTTATATAGCCTATAGAGCCACTCCCAAATGCCCTAGGTCATTTAGGGAGTATACTCTACTTTTTTAATTTTATGTATATTTAATTTCCATTTTTTAGGATATTAGACTATTTAGAAACCTGCAAGACCGGGCGGAGACCGCGGCAATAAGAGTACGTGTAGGGGTGAGAGCTGAACACATAGCTGGGCGCGATCGAGCTACCTGACACAAAACGCAAGCGGAAGTAACTGCCGCCCCAATCCGCATAAACGCAGCGCGAAGAAAGCCAAAAATCTTTTCCCGTTCTAATGTTCGCTGTATTTCTATTTGCACTTCCCCAGTAAGCATTATATATTACCTTTAATCCTGGATCTACATTGTATTTTTCGTAAGCATAATTGCTCTTTTCTTCTGTTGATACGAAAGAGCTTGTTCCTGCATTGCTTAAGTTGTATGAGCTTATTTTTGCGTCTGAGTATCCTTTGCTTGCTCCATTGCTCTTATCTATATTTTCATATTGTGTAAATAATGTTGGAGCATATCTATTATTTGTACTTGTTATTTTATTTGGTGCTGTTGAGTCATTTGCATTTGTTGACCATACTCCTCCATAAGATCCACTTAATTTGCTGTCATCAACAAAATCTTCAAATTTCGCGTTTCTGGCTACTACTACATTTACTTTTTTAGTTTTTCCGTTACTCAATTTTATTTCTGTTAAATTTCCATATAAGTTTTTGCATACTGTATCCATTGCTAATACCCCATTATTATATGCTGCTGCTCCTGTTAATCTCATCTGTAAGTTTGTTGTTCTATCTGCTATATAATAATCATAATGTTCTGTATCAAATTCTCCTGTTAATGAATCGTATCCTCCATCTTCTAATTTTGTCCATGTCATATCTGCTTCTTTGGTTGGTAAGCCTGAATTTATTTTATTTACTGATTTTATATCTACTCCTAATAAACTTGCTATTGAATCTGCTTTTACATATCCATGTGCCTCTGTTCCTGTCTTTCCCTTATAGAATGGATCTGTTGTTACTGTTGTTCCTACTGTTTTGTTTTGTATGCTATCTCCTGATACTGTTATTACTGGACGTAATGCACAATTATATGTGCTATTTGAACCTGTTGTATTATAATTATTCTGTGTTTGGAATAATGTTGTTGCTGTATATGTTCCATCTGTTCTTACATAATTGAATTGATATACTTCGATTGATAAGTCTTCTGAATATTTTGTTGTTCCATCTGTTCTTGTATAATCAGAATATCCATATCTTGTTGCTAACCAGTAGTTGTTTCCCGTACTTATCATATTTACTGTTTCTTTGTTGGTTCTATTTTGATTTCTTAGTGTTGGATTTGTGTTTGCTAAAAGCATGTTTGTGTTACTTGCTTGCACCGCCGATGTATTACTTACATCTATATATTCACTTATTTGTTCTGTTGAATATCCATTATTTGCTACATCTAGTGTATTTATATATGGTTGTATTTTTTTACTGTTTTCATATACTCTACCATTTGATGTATATTTTATATTATAAAAATCTTCTGCATTTACACTTCTTGCAGACAATACTTTTACTCCATTTATTTCTAGATTTCCATATAATTTTGAGCATATTTCATTTAATGCCTTTACTCCATTTGTATATCCATTTATTCCTGATAACGATACTTCAAATCCCGTATTTTTATTTGCCATTAAATTTACTGTTCCATCTGAATTTACACTTAATACTTTCCAACCTAAATCTTCTGTTTCTATTTCTCCTGCTTCTACCATGGCTATTCCGGGTACATCTTCATTATTATTGTCTAATACTTGTTTTATATGTCTATTTACTCCCTCTCCATCTGTTTTTCCTAAATATTCGAAGCTATAATCATCTAAATTCACAAGATATTTATATCCCTTATATGCTACCTGAGCATGTCCATCTCCATTATTTAAGAAATCTTCTAATCCGTCATTTCCTATATTTGAACTTAAATAATCTGCTAATCTAAATCCACTATCTTGCTCCTTTTCAAAAGCTAATCCTGCTAAATATAATGACATAATATCTTTTGCATTTCCCTCATCTGTCAATTTTTCTGCTTCTTTTGCTTTACTTATTACTCCATTATTGGTCAGTACTAATCTTATACTTACTCCTGCTAATATTAGCAAGACTACTATTGTCACTACTAACGCAATAAGTGTAATTCCCTTTTCTTGTTTGTTTTTCATTTTTACTTTTTCCTCTCTTTCTAACAAGGTATAATTTTATAATTCTAATTTCTTGTAAGGAATTAATACTTTATCTTTGTTTTCCCCTGTGTTTTAGTTTTTTTAGATTTTTAGGATTTATCTATAAAACCTCTATTTTTCAAAAGTATTTTTAAACGCAAAAAAGACAGAAATAGTTTTTCTAAACTACTCCTATCTTCATATATTTATATTTTTTTTGAATATTGCAAACTTTTTTATTTTCTATTTTTGAGTATGACAAACAAACACTAGCAATTTTTGCTAATTTTTCTTCAGTAAGAATACATGTGTGTGTGTGTGTGTGTGTGTGTGTGTGTGTACAGCCACAACGATTTGCTGGTTTGTTCATTTTCTATTACTCCTTTTTCTTTTCTTTTGCGTTTTTTGCACTTTTGTTTACATTTCTATAATATCATAACAAATTTATTATTTCAACAATATTTTTAATTTTTTCTAATGAAATTTTTTATTTTCTATTGTAGTTTACAGCTGCTTAATCAAAATCATTCATATTTTATTTACAAACTTACAATTTTTGTAATTAGAGACTTTTAATTATCAATAAAATTTAGATATATCATATAGTAAATTGTAACTAAATTTTGACATTTTAATCTTCTTTACTTACTTTTGCATATTTTCTTAGTTTTGCATAAGCTAGGTAGTTAACAGATCCTGCTGGGAATCTTGAAGTTTCATCTTTACGACCAGCTGGAACGCCAGTTAAAATTTCTATTCCTTGTTCTATTGTTGAAATAGTGTAGATGTGGAATAGTCCTTGCTTTACAGCGTCAACAACTTCGTCTGATAAATTTAAATTTTGTTCATTTAATTTTGGAATCATTACACCATGTGAACCATCTAATCCACGAAGTTTGCATATCTTAAAGTATCCTTCAATTTTTTCATTTACACCACCGATTGGTTGGATTTCACCTTTTTGGTTTACTGAACCAGTTACGGCAATGGCTTGATTTATAGGAATGCCAGACAAGCTTGAAAGTATTGCGTATAATTCTGTTGAAGAAGCACTGTCTCCATCAACTCCATTATATAATTGCTCGAAACATAAACTTGCTGTTAAAGATAAAGGCATGTCTTGAGCAAACATTTCTCCTAAATATCCTGCTAGTATTAAAATTCCTTTAGAGTGAGAAGAGCCAGACATGTCAACTTCACGCTCTATGTCTATAATTCCGTTCTTTCCTACATAAGTATTTGCAGTAATTTTTGTTGGAAGTCCGAAAGAATAATCACCAAGGCTCATTACTGTTAAGCCATTTATTTGTCCTACTTTAAATCCCTTTGTATCTATTAAAAGAGTGTTGTTGTTTATCATTTCGATATATTTTTCATTATATTTTTGAACACGTTCTTGTCTTTGTTCTAAAGCTAAGTCAACTGTTTCACCAGAAATAACTTTTTCACGATGAAGTTTTGCAAGAGTTGCTGCTTCGCCAACAATTTGTGTAATCTCGCTAAATCTTGTAGAAAGTTTAGTTTGATCATTTGCAAGGCGAGAGGCGAATTCTATAACTTTTGCCATTCCTGTTCGATCAAGAGGTGGAAGTTCTTCTGTTTTGCAGAAACCTTCAACAACTCTAGCTAATTTATTCATATTATCAACTGTTAATGGAGCGTCATCTTCAAATTCAACCTTTATTTTAAATAACTTTCTGAAATCTGCATCAACAGAAATTAATGTTTGATAAATGTTATCATTTCCAATTAAAATAACTTTTAAATTAAGTGGAATGGGTTCAGGTTTCAAAGAAACCATAACCATTGAAGAATGTTGGTCTACTAAATTTTCAATGCCAAGTTCCTTAGTTCTTAATACTTTTTTCAAAGAATTATAGCAAGATTGATTTGAAAGCAGATCGGCAGCCTGCATTATTAAATATCCACCATTTGCAATATGAAGAAGACCAGGCTTTAACATTGTATAATCTGTTTTTAAACTACCATAATAATTTTCATATTCCAATTTACCAAAAATATTTGGATAAGAATAGTTAGAATCCATTATTACAGGAGCACCTTCGTGGTTGCTATTATCAATAAATAAATTTACTCTGTAGTTTAGCCAAGGTTGTTGAACTTCTGGTCTTGGATTTTGAGCTACATTAGCTGACTGTTTCTTGTCATCAACTAAGAAGGCATTTACATTCTTTAAAATATCTTTCTTTACATCATCTAAAAATTTATTTATTTTTTTATTTCTTTTGAAGTTTGATTTTATATAATTAATGTGTGCATTTACAGTTAGTAAAGCAACATTTGATTGCCACTCGGAAATCTTTTGATCAGCTTCAGATTGAATAGCTTTTATTTGAGATATGGCATTCATAACATGTTGTTGAACGATTGTTGATTTATCCTCGAATTCTTTCTTAGTACTTTCATCAAGTTTTTCAAATTCAGATTCCTCAATAGTTTTACCGTTTATAACTGGCATCATGTAAATACCGTTGTTTGCAGACTTAACTTGGAAGCCATATTGAGAAGAGGTTTCATTAAGTTTAGCCATCAAAGATTCTCTTTTTGCGTCATATTCTTGCTTAATCAAAGCCTTTTCTTTTTCGAAATCATCGTTGCTGAAAGTTTCTTTAATGTCATGTTTAATATCCTTAATAAATCTGTCCATTGCATCACGGAATTCTTTACCTTGACCAGCTGAAAGAGGTACTGCAACAGGCTCGTTAGGATTATCAAAATTATAAACATAGCACCAGTCTTGTGGGATTTTTTTCTTCTTAGAAATAGTATCTAGATAGTGTTTTGTGTACATTGTTTTTCCAACACCGCTAGGTCCTTCAATATAAAGATTGTAACCATTAATGTCAACATTTAGACCAAATTCCAAAGCCTTAATTCCACGCTCTTGACCGATTCCGGCACTTATTGGTTCAAGGCTCTCTGTTGTTTCAAACTTAAATAAGTTAGGGTTACATGTGGATTTTAAACGTTTGTATGAAAGCTCAAATTCATTTCTCATTGGTTAATTCCTCCTAAAATTTTATCATATATGTATATTAAAACTTGTCGTTTTTTCTAAAATGATATAAATCATATATTAATTTATAAAAAAATGCAAGAAAAAACGACAAAAGTGTTAAAGTTCAAGTGTCATAAGAATTGCATCATCAATTCCATCATAGTATTTTTTTCTTAGACCGACCTCTTTGAAATTATACTTTTTATAAAGATTAATTGCAATAGTATTTTTAATATTTACCTCTAAATTTATTGCTGTAATTTCATGATTTTTACAATAGCGAATTATCTCGCTTAGCATGTAAGAAGAAATCTTTCTGCCTCTAAAATCTTTTTTTACGACAATATTCATCAATTCTGCTTCATCAAGAATAATCTTAATACCGCAAAAACCTACTATATTATTATCCTGAGTTTTTGCAACAATATACTTAGAAAACTCAGAATTTAATTCATCTTTTAGAGTATCATAATTCCAAAAATCATCAAAATCAGAAGAAAGGTGAGGTGCGATTTGCTTTAAATCTGAAAAAGTAAAAGGCAAAATGACTAAAGATGAATCATTGTCTATTTTATTTGTTGAGTTACTCGTTGAATTATTTATAGAGTTATTTGCGGAACAATTAAATGTATTATTATTATTACACATAATTTCTCCTTGTATAATTTATTTTGTTCTAAAATAATTGGATTACTTGTTTGTGGCTTGCTCTGCCTGAGATTTTCTTAAATAAATAGGTGAGATGTTATTTGAATCTCCAGCAAGTCCTTGATTAAATCTATAATAAGCACTTTTGGCAAGTGATATACTAGATTGAATATTGTTATCAGAAAATTCTATATCATAGTCTGCAAATTGTTCATTAATCAAATCTTTATATAAAACACTTCCGTCACCAACAAAAGTAAGTTTTTTGTTTTCTAAATCCTTTGAACAAACAGATTTTAAATTATCTAGAACTACATTTATCTCATCAGAAACATCTTCTTGAACTTGAGTATAAGTGGTATTTCCACTATTGCTATTTATTTCAAAAATTCCTGAATAAACATTTCCGTGTTTGCAATCTATAAGAGAGCAAACCAAAGAAGAATTTTCAACATTATAAGCCAGGCTCTCAAGTGAAGTAACGCCAACAGTGGGAATATTTTTTGCATCTGCGAAAGCTTTTACGGTTGCAATTCCAATTCTAATTCCAGTAAAAGAGCCAGGGCCAAGACAGCATGCAAGCAAATCAATATTATCTAAACTTAAATTAGAAGATTTAAACATGTTATCAATCATTGGCATAAGCTTAACTGAATGAGTTCTTTCATCATCATTATTGTCTTGTGCAATTATTTCAAAATTTTCATTTTCATCAACTTCAACAATAGAAACAGAACAATTCTTTGAAGAAGTATCAACAGCTAAAATTTTCATTTATCTATTTCCTCGATTCTTAAATTTCTAAAATCAGTATTTTCTGTATTTCTAGAAAAAGTAATTTTCGTGTAGCGAGTTTGCAAGATTTCTTCAATCATTTCGCCCCATTCAAAAATACAAAGACCATTTTGCAAATATTCTTCGCCACCCATAGCGTAAAATTCGTCAACATCTGCAAGCCTGTATAAATCAAAATGAAATATCTTAAAATCCTTTGCATCATATTCATTTACAATAGTAAAAGTAGGACTAGAAATTTCATCTTCTAACCCGAAATGTCTAAGAACGCCTTCTGTAAACTTAGTCTTTCCAGAACCTAAATCTCCTGAAAGAACTATTATAGAATGCCTATCCAACTTAGATGCAAATTCGTCTGCAAATTTAATTGTATCATTTTCTGAATGTGAAACAAAATTATATTCTTGCATTATTACATTTCCTTTCTTTTTTCTTCTATTTTACTAGTTGTATTCTACATTAAAACATATAAATTTTCAAGTTTTTATTAAAATCTGCTAGCAAAAAATCTATTAACATTATAAGAGACGAAGCCTTAACTTTTCTTCGTCTCACAAATAACTTAAACATCTGAATATTTTTCATTAACCCTATTTTCGCCCAAAAAGGGGCGTCCCTCTTGGGCGAAGCTTCTTTTTGATGCGATTTTTTATTTTTCTAGTACTTCTTTACATCTTGGGCATAGTCCATCTTCTAGGTGGTCGTTGTACATCCAACATCTTTCGCATTTTTCACCTGTTGCATGTTCTACTTTTACTCCTAGTTTTTCTTCTTGTTTTCTGTTATTTTCTTGTATTTCTAGTCCAGATACTATTAATACAAGTTTTATTAATTCTTCATTTTCTTTTAAGAATTTGTATTCTTCTCCTTCTGCATATAGTGTAACTTTTGCGTCTAGAGAGTTTCCTATTGTTTTTTCTGCTCTTGCAAGTTCTAAGTCTTTTGCAACTATATTCTTAACTTTGATTATTTTCTCCCATTTTTCTGCTATTTCTTTGTTATCCCATTCGTCATTTGGAACTGGATAGTCTGCAAGCATTGGGCTTTCTACATTTTCTTTTTCTGTGTGTTTCATTGCTGACCAAATTTCTTCGGCTGTGAATGAAATCATTGGTGTTAATATTTTTACCAGTGCATCTAGTATGTAATACATAGTTGTTTGTGCTGCACGTCTTGCTACTGAATCTGCTTTTTCTGTGTATAATCTGTCTTTTATTATGTCAAGATAGAAGCTACTCATATCTACAACACAGAATTGGTTTACATCGTGGTAGCAGTTTCCGAAACTGTATGTGTCGTAATCCTTTGTACAGTCTTTAATCAATTTATTTAATCTTGTTAATGCCCATTTATCTATCTCTTGTAAATCTTCATAAGCTACTGGATTTTCAGGGTCATAGTCATAAGTATTTCCTAAGATATATCTTGCTGTGTTTCTTATTTTTCTATAAACATCTGAAATTCCTTTTAGTATGTCATCTGATAAGTTTACGTCCATAGAATAGTCTGACGATAATGCCCAAAGTCTTAATATATCTGCTCCAAATTTATTTGAAACATCTATTGGAGATACTCCGTTTCCTAAGCTCTTAGACATTTTTCTTCCTTGACCATCTACAACGAATCCACAACATAGAACTTCTTTGTATGGAGCAATTCCATTTACTGCAACTGATGTTAATAATGAAGATTGGAACCAACCTCTATATTGGTCATTTCCTTCTAGATATAAGTCTGCTGGATAGTCTAATCCTCTTTCAACAAGGACGCTTTGATGTGTAGAACCTGAATCAAACCAAACATCCATTATATCTGTTTCTTTCTTGAATTCTGTGCATCCACATTTTGGACATTTTGCACCTTCTGGTACTAAATCCTTTGCTTCTTTTGCCCACCAAGCATTTGTTCCTTCTGTTCTTACAACTTCTTGAATCTTCTTTATAGATTCTTCTGTAACATAAGGCTCTCCACAGTCTTTGCAATAGAATATTGGAAGTGGAACACCCCAAGTACGTTGTCTTGAAATACACCAATCGTTTCTTCCTTTAATCATTTCGCTCATTCTGTCCTCGCCCCAATCTGGGTGCCATGTAACAGTCTTAATAGCCTTTAAAACATCATCTCTAAATCCATCAACAGATGCAAACCATTGTGGTGTAGCTCTGAAGATTATTGGCTTTTTGCATCTCCAGCAATGTGGATAAGAGTGCTCTATTTTTACAGCTTTTAATAAATATCCATTTTCGTCTAACCAAGCTGTTATAGTCTTGTTAGATTTTGCATAGAATTGACCAGCAAACTCACCGGCCTCGGCTGTTTGTTTTCCTTTATCATCAACTGCAACAACCATTCCAAGTTTATCTTTCAATCCTTGTAAATAGTCCTCTTTACCATAAGCAGGTGCTGTATGAACTGCTCCAGTACCTTCATCAAGAGTAACATTTACAGTTGTCTCACTACCAAGAACTACTCTAGACATTCTGTCTAAGAATGGATGCTTGCATAAAACTCCTTCTAATTCTGAACCTTTGAAAGTTTGAACTGTTTTGTAATCTTCTACTTCAGCAAGTTTCATAACTTTTTCAACAAGCTCTGTTGCAATTATTAATCTTTCAAGTTTTGCATTCTCCTTGTTTTCTTTTAACTCAACCATGCTGTATTCGTAATCTGCACCAATAGTAATTCCCATGTTTCCTGGTAGAGTCCAAGGTGTAGTTGTCCAAATTACCATATAGGTATCTTTTTTATCAAACAAACCCTTAGAATCTTCAACAGGAAATTTTACATATATAGATTCTCCTGTTACATCTTTATATTCAATTTCTGCCTCAGCTAGTGCTGTTTCACAATCAGTACACCAGTAAACTGGTTTTAATCCTTTATAGATATATCCTTTTTTGTACATATCTCCGAATACACCAATTTGTCTTGCCTCTGTTGCATGGTCATAAGTTATATAAGGGTGGTCCCAGTCTCCAAGAACACCAAGACGTTTGAAGCCTTCTGTTTGAATATCTTTGTAATTTGTTGTAAATTCTCTACAAGTATCTCTAAACTTTGTAACAGGAATCTTACTTCTATCTAGTCCAAGCTTCTCAATAGCCTTCTTCTCTGTTGGCATTCCGTGTGTATCATATCCAGGAATGAAAGGTGCATAAAAGCCTTTCATGGCCTTATATCTTACGATTGTATCCTTTAAAATTTTATTTAAGGCATGTCCAGCATGAATTTCTCCATTAGCATATGGAGGTCCATCATGTAAAACAAAATGCTTGTGTCCTTCATTTTTCTTTAAAATCTTCTCATATAGTCCATTCTCAAAAACGGCCTTTAATGTTTCTGGCTCTTTAGTTGGCAAATTTCCTCTCATCGGAAAATCTGTCTTTGGTAAATTAAGTGTGCTTGAATAATCTTTCTTCTCTTCACTCATATAAATTACTCCTTTCATTTTCGCCCATTAGGGACGCCCTTCTTTGGGCGAAAAGTTTTGTTACTTGATAAAAAAATCAATTTATAAACTTTTCATCCATTGCTTCGCCCAAAGAAGGGCGTCCCCGTTGGGCTTTTTTGCTTTTTTAGCATCAAAAAATCGCCCTATACATATAGGACGAATTAATATCCGTGGTACCACCTAAATTGAAAGCATGCATTTAAATTTTCTGCTTACTTTCCACTCCTTTTCTCTTGACGCAAGATTACGATTTATATTACTTGAATACTTTTGTTACTTAATGAATAAAAATTAAGCTGAGCTTCATATGATTTTTTTAGCTCACAACTGCTTTTAGTAAAAATATTCTTTCACATAAACAACTCCAAGGTGATAATAAATAATCTTTAATTTATCAAATTCTCAGCATTTATTTGACTCTCTGTTAATTAGTTTTATTTACCGTGTCCTTTTCATAGTTTTTATTTTTATTAAATTCTACATAATAATTTACCACAAAAAAAAGCTAAATGCAAGTAAAATTTGAATATTCTCTAAATTACACAAAAAATATATGTGGAAAATTTTAGATGTGTGCCCATTTTACAAATGGGTACCACCTAAAATTTTCCACATAGCGTATTCCATTCGCTATGCGTTGGCATAGCCTTCTTTTTGTTTTCCCTCTGTCATAGAAGTTTTGAGTTCTTCTTTAGAACTCATCACCTCTATATCTCATGGTATCAAATATAATGTAGGGCGAGAACCAGAGCCACTGCTGGTGAAGGTAGGACCGTTGTCGCTACGATTAGAAGCCGGAAGGTCAGAGCCATTGCCGTTAGAGCCGCCTCTGTCAGCTCTGCTGAAGGCGCTGCCCGCTTCTTGGATAAATTCCCAACAGTTTCCAGCAAAGTCATATATATTATTTGCCTTCCAACTTTCACTATATCCTGTATTTTGCTTTGTTCCATGTCCACCTGCAGTATTATTACTGTAATTTCCCCAAGTACTTGAATCTGTTATACTGAATCCAGAGCTTGCAAGCCAATTACAGGTCGCATCCCACTGCAATCCCCATATCATTCTGGTTTTTACTTTTGTTCCACTAGCTAGTGTTGTACAATTTTTATATAAGGTATACCAATTTACATTAGTCTGAGTAGCTCCTGTCTTTTCTCCATTAGCTGATAATTCATATCTTCCTATATAAAATCCTTTATATTTCTCTAAACTTGCTATCATTTCTTCATGGTCACTTTTCATATTCTCTGCCATATTTGCTAGACTACTAAATCCTGCTTTTGCATAATTTGCATAATCATATTGTTTTCCATCACTTCCAAGTACCAAATCTGGCTCTCTCCAATTTGTACTTCCAGGTAATCCTCTCGTTATTCCACTTATTATAGCTGAATTTGTGTATTTGGTAGTTTTTACTCCTGTACTTCCTGCTAAAGCTTGTCCTGCTGCTACTGTTGTATACAAACTACTTGGTGTTTCTACTGGCACCCAGACCCACTGGTTTCCAGCTAAATCTCTTCTTACATTTTCTTTTCCTTTATCTAATTCCTTATCTGCTACATTATCAGAAATTACTATTCCTTTTGCTTTTGTTCCTCCAACATAGTAATAACCTTCTGGAATTGGCACTCTATCTACTGTACTTTCAGAACTTCCTGAACCTGAATTATTGTTTTTATTTGCATCTATTTGTTCTTTCAGTTTCGAAGCCAAATCTTCCAATCCACTTTCGTCATTAGCTTGTGCCTGCTCATACTGGTCTTTTGCTTCTTTAGCATTTTCTATTACACCATTATTATCTATTGCAAGTTTAATGCTAACCCCTGCTAATATTAGCATTATTATAATAGTAACAACCAATGCAATAAGTGTAATACCTTTTTCTTGTTTGTTCTTTAATTTTTTATTCATCTTTCTTTTTTTCCTCCTTCGTATTTTCTTAGTCCATTCTACCATTACATTTTTTCATTTTCAACTGTTTTTTTCATTTATTTCCAAATTCACTTTCAATTTCAATTCATTTCCAGTTTGTTATTGTCAAAAGTTGTAACAAAATCATAACCACGGTTTTACCCATGTTTGCTTTATGTGACAAAAAAGAACCCAATTATTAAATTCAATTTTAATAATTAGATTCTTCTATTATTTATATTTTATTATTTTGCTTTTTTTGCAACTTCAACAACTTTTGTGAAAGCTGCTGGATCTGTTACAGCCATTTCAGCAAGCATTTTTCTGTTTATTACAACATTTGCTTTCTTTAATCCATTGATTAATTCGCTGTATGTAATTCCATTCATTCTTGCTGCAGCATTGATTCTTGCTATCCATAATTTTCTGAAGTTAGACTTTTTGTCTTTTCTTCCTGTGAATGCATAGTTTCCAGATTTCATAACTTGTTGTTTTGCAGTTCTGAATCTGTAGTGTTTTGCACCATAGTATCCTTTTGCTCTTTTTAATATTTTGTTATGCTTTTTACGTGTAATTATTGCTGTTTTTACTCTTGCCATTTTCTATTCACCTTCCCTATCTCTTTATTCCTATTTGTTACCATAAGGTAATAATTTTTTAATTCCTGCTTCACAAGTTTTGTCTGCGTAAGCATCTAGAACGCTTCCTCTAGCTTTTGCTCTTGATGTCTTGTTTGCAAGTAAGTGTCTTCTATTTGACTTTGTTCTTTTTACTTTTCCAGTTGCTGTATAGCTATATCTTTTCTTAGCAGCTTTGTTTGTTTTTAACTTTGGCATAATAATTTCCTCCTTATTGTTTTGCTTGTTTAGGATTTGTCCTAATTATATATAAATAGCATTTTAGCTATTAATAATCTAAATTATTTTTCAACTTTTTTTGTAAGTATTATAAACATGTTTTTTCCTTCTAACAAAGGTTTCTTTTCAACTGTTGCTATGTCTGATAAATTTTCGATAAACTCGTTTAATGTTTCTTCTCCCATTTTTACGTAGTTTAGCTCTCTTCCTCTAAATCTAACAGTTATTTTAACTTTGTTTCCGTCTTCTATGAATTTTCTAACATTTTTTGCTTTAAATTCAAAATCATGTTTTTCAATGTTTGGTGTAACTCTAATTTCTTTTAAGTCAAAAGTTTTTTGATTTTTTCTTGACTCTTTTTCTTTCTTTGCTTGTTCAAATTTATATTTACCATAGTTCATAAGCTTACAAACTGGTGGTTTTGCTGCTGGCGAAACTAGCACTAAATCTAATTTTGCTTCATAAGCTTTGTCTAAAGCTTCTTCTAATGAAACAACTCCTAGCTTTTCTCCATTAGCTCCTATTAATTGAACTTCTTTTGCTCTAATTTTTTCATTTATTAGTAATTCTTGTTTTATATTAAAACACCTCCGAAAAAAAATTGACTTTTTATTCAAAAGCCAACCCACACACATTTTACTATATGTTTTCCACATATAATTCACTTAATGTATATCAAATTCTACCTTTTGCAACTAACTGCTAGGGTGAGAAGTGGATTGCTTCTTCTTGAACATTATTATTTTACTACAAACATATTGAATTTGTCAAGTTTTTTTCATAAATTGTTGTAAATTATAAAAAGTTAATATATAATATTATTACTGAGGTGAAACAAATGATAATTTTTGATAATGCATTCTTAGAGAAGCTAAAAGATGCAATAGTAAAATCTAATATTAATAAATCGCTAATTTCAAATCTTAAAGACATTTCAAGTTCTTCTTCAAATCCAGATTCAAATAAGAATAAAAATAGCAATTCAATTAATAATACTGACTCTTTTTCTTCTAACCTAGACGCACTTTCTAGTAATAACAAGGATATTGAACAGTTTTTGTTTTCGATTATTCCTTTAGTCGAAAAATATATTCAAAATGAAATTACAAGAAAAGTTCAAGATACAACTGAAAATACATCTTTCTCAAAAGATTCACACAACCATTCTGGTTCAGGAAAAGTAGTTACAGATTTGGTTCTAAATAAAGATAATATTGTTGAAAATACATTGATAATTTCAGAGATACATCAAAACGTTATTTTACCATATTATGTTTCTGACCTAGAAGAAATAAGTAGCTATAATAATAACATGGCTTTTGATGAAATAATTAAGCAAAAGTATACTCTTCCTATCTCAATGTTTAAATCTTTGGCCTTTTCAAGATTTAGAGAAGCTTTTAAATTAGCAAGAAATAAGGAGAAAAATCTCTTAAATTTTCTTTTGATTTAGGTTTAGAATTGCTATTTAATTATAATTTGCATCCAGCAATAATTGCAGCATGCAGAAATTTAGATGAACTTGATATATATTTAGATTGCCTTGATTCAGGTGAGACAGATAAGTTCCAATGTTTTAATATAAAATTTGAAGTACCACCTGTTGTCATAAAAAAATAAAAATTTACCGAAAGCAATTAAATTTTTCAGTAAATTTTTATTTTTGTTTTAGAACTAATGTTAAGTTTCTCTCTTTTATAGCTTCATTTGTAAATAATTTCAAACATTTAACCTCTTTGCTTTAATCATGAGAAGCTTCTATCTTTAAATTTATAGTATAGTATCTATCATCAGATGTTCCTATTTCTGTATCTAACTTATCATCGTCTTCCCAATACCATTCCAAAGTAAATATATTTACAGAATCTTTTGGTACAGTAATATCGGTTATGCCTAGTTGTTCTATTGAAGTATAACTATTTTCACTTCCTTTTATGAAAATATTGTCTATTTTTAGTGTATACTTCATATTAACAATTTTTTTCATCTCATCTTCAAAGCTTATATTATATCTCATGTCTTGATTTGACTTATTTTTTATATAAAATTTGTATATACCTTTTGAATGTGGCGCTATAATTTTCTCTCCATTAAATTTCTCATTGTTGAATATATTTAATTTCGTATTCTTTTCAATTCCAATATCATTTTCTGTAACTTCAATTCCATTGGTATATACTTTACCAGAAGTAGGTCTTTCATCAATTCCAATTCTTCCTACTTTCCAAACTAAAAGTAGTATTAAAACTAGTATTATAATTATTAGCACATAAATTATTTTCTTTAAATTTTTTCTAGAAATTTGCCTCTTCTGTTCCAATTTTTCCCTCCATATACTAGAAATATACTCACAAAAATCTTCAAACTTTTGTCAATATATTTCAATAAAAGCTCTATTGCTTAATTAAATAGAGCTTTTACAATATCTATTAATCTGCTTGTTCAACATCTATTTTAGCTGTTAAAGTAACAGTTGGTGTTGTTGTTCCAAGTGTTGTATCAGATGTATCTCTTGCTGTATCTTTTGTGAATGCCCATCTCCAGTATACAGTAGCTGTAGTTGCAGTAGCATCCGTAGCAAGTGACTCATTGCTAACATTTATAGCAGTGAAATCAGATTTCCAAGAACTTTCATCGTCCTTGTTTGTTGTGAATTCTAATGGCACACCGCTTTCATTTGCTAAAGTATAAGTTACATTATATTTAGCATTTACTTCTGATTCATTCTTTAATGATAGAAGAGTAAAGCTTCCCATTGTACCAGGTGCAATTAAAGATCCATCTGTTTTCTTTACATTTTTTTCTTCAGAACCATCAGTATTTGTAATAGTACTAAATAAGTCAATTGTAAAAGTCTTTTCTGTAGATTTAGCAATATCTTCATTACCTAATTTAATAGACCATTTTGCAACTGTTGCAGTGTCTGAACCTGTAGCAGATGTAGTATATTTTGCATAAGTTCCTGATACTAATATTATCGCCAATATAGTAACAAACAATACTAGAGCCATAAATTTTACCGTTTTGTTATTTTTCATTTGAATCCTCCTTTCTTTTGTTTTATATTTAATCTTATAATAAGTTTTATTTTCTTATTATAAAGCTAAAAACAATGTTATTTTTTCATAAGCTCTTCATTTTGTTTCTTTAGTTTTTCAATTTCTTCTTCCATTTTGTTTTGATTATTAAGTCTTGCAATTAGTTCTTCTTTTTCTTTCTTAGAATTTGCCGCTTGCAACAATACTATAATAATAACTGGTATAGATAAGCATACTATCATTCCAAGAGGAGTTTGTATAAACATCGCTAAATTACCTAGTCGAGCAACCTTAAATTGATACACTCCTTCAACCTGTTCTGGTAATACATATCCAATATCTTGTGTATTGTTATTATCTCCCTTTGTTATATACTTCACATTTTCATCTTCAATTATTACCTCATCAATTCTATGTGTAATAACAATGTCGCCTTCTTTAAAAGCAATAATATCGCCTTTCTTTAAATTTTGTGTTTCTGTTTCTTTAACAACTACAACATCTCCAGCCGATATCTGCGTCTCCATCGAGCCTGATAAAACAATAAATGGTTTCCATCCAAAAAAAGATGGTACCTTATCAGGATGTGCATATGAATCGATTAGTATGGTTGCACTCACAAATAATATTGGAAGCAAAATTATTATTACTACTATGCTTATAATTCTCTTAAAAATTTGCATTATTCTATTCCTTTCGACATAATCTAATTCGATTAGATTATGTTTATATCAGCTTTTCATCTAAATAATGCAAATTTAACACTATTGTAATATTTTTGTAATAAAAGTATATACAAACCAAAAAAGAAACCCTTTGGTAATCCATTGGGTTTCTTTATATTCTTCATATTCGAATTTTCTTTCGATACCGAAATATTATCTCTTTGAGAATTGTGGTGCTTTTCTTGCTTTTTTAAGACCATATTTCTTTCTTTCTTTTGCACGTGAATCTCTTGTTAAGAATCCGTTTGATTTTAGAGCTGGTCTATATTCAAGATTTGCGGCATTTAATGCTCTTGCTATTCCATGACGAACTGCTCCTGCTTGGCCTGAAAATCCGCCACCTTTTACTGTTGCAATTACATCATATTTATCTAGAGTATCTGTAACTGTTAAAGGTTGTCTAACGATAACTTTTAATGTTTCTTCTCCGAAATACTCATCTAATGATTTTCCATTAACTGTGATATTTCCTTTTCCACTCATTATTCTTACTCTAGCGATTGAACTTTTTCTTCTTCCTGTACCATTAAAAACTTCTTGTTCTTTTTTTGCTTTAGGCATTTTAATTATCCTCCTATTTTAAATCTTATTATAAATTAGAAATTCCATACTTCTGGTTTTTGAGCCATGTTCTCATGTTCGCTACCAGCATATACTCTTAATTTTTTAGCCATTTGTCTTCCTAAGCTATTGTGAGGAAGCATTCCTGTTACAGCTAATGTCATCATTTTTTCTGGTTTGTTTGCAAGCATATCTTTAGCTTGGATTTCTTTCATTCCACCGATGTAAGAAGAATGATGTCTATAAATTTTTTGTGTTAATTTGTTTCCTGTTAAAACTACTTGGTTGCAGTTTAATATAATAACGTGATCTCCGCAATCTAGGTTAGGAGTGTAAGTTGGTTTGTGTTTTCCTCTAAGTAATTTAGCAGCTTCAGCAGCAACTCTTCCTAATGGCTTATTTGCAGCGTCAATTATATACCATTTGCTTTCAATTTCATCTTTTTTAATACTATAAGTTGTATTGTTCATGGTAAAAAATACCCTCCATTTCAAAATTTAGTTTCTATATAAATATATATGAAATCATATTATCTGCTACCGGGGAGAAGCACAATAATATGCCATACTCATTAATTGCTTATCTATTTTATTACAAAAAGAAAAAAAAGTCAAGCAAAAATCAACATTTTGCATTGAATCCGCCTGATTTTTATTTTATAATGAACTTTTTTATACTTTTTACTGTACTCTACAAAAATTTCTTAGTCTATCATTCTTACACTGTCTCCTTGAACGTCCTTTGTTACCAAGTTGTAATAGGAGTCTGGTACATTTCCAACTATTACAGATTCTGCAATTAGCACCTGATTATCTATCTTCTGCTTTATTGTGCTATATGGTGTTAATATTGTTACTTCACAAGTTAAAACTAGGTATAGTCTGTGTAAGGTTTGGTTTATTCCTTCCGATACAAATTCTGATTCTAGTTTTGTATCCACATTTCCAACATTGGCAATTTTAATATTCATTTTTGGTCCTCTTGCTGAAAAATATTTCATTCCTAGAACACTACCCAAATATATTGTTATGTTTGATCTTTCGCTTTCTTCAAATTTGTTTACTATTTTTGTTGGTATGGCTGACATAATCTGATTTACACTTTTTGTGTTTGTTTGAAGCATTTTTACGTTTCCATCTCCATCTTTTATTATTGTTATTAAATCATTGTATGTATATTTGTCCATTATTACTGTTGCTTCTTCATTTGATATGATTGTTGCTATGTTTTTTGCTTTGTCCATACACATTTCATTTATTATTGGATTTAATGCTTTAGTTATGGCAGTGTATGTTATGATTGCTACAATTAAAATTATTACAGCACTAAAAAAGGCATTCGAGCCTTTTTTAGTATTTCTATTTCTTGTTTTTTTACCGAATTTATCAAATATTTCTTCAAAGCAAAATCTCGTTCTTGAATATATTTTTGATTCTTTTCCTATATTCATAATTTAAACCTTTCAAAAAAGTTATTGCTCATATATTATATGCTAGGTTTAATATTTCTGACATTTATCTTGGAATAAATAGTTGCTCTCCAGGCATTATTACATCAGGATTTTCTATTTCATTTATTTTAACTATTTCAGCAACCGTACTTCCAAATCTTTTTGCTATGTTCCACAATGTGTCTCCAGGTTTTGTATAATATATTACTATACTAAAAGCACTTGAATCTTTTGCTCTTGTTTCTTCTATATCATCAATTACATTTATGGTTGCTTCTTTTACGATGTTTAGTTTAAAGCTCATGTCTATTTTTATGTCTAGATTCCCATCCGGCATTAATACAAAATCTTTTTTGGTTATTTCGATATTTGTCTGCATTTTATCTTTTATTTCTATTTCAGAATTGCTCATGCTAAATTCAAATGGTTCTACTATATCTTTCACATTTAATCTCTGAGATTCTTCTATATATATAAGCTTTAAATTTATTTCTCCTTTATATGATATTCTTCCCTTGTCTGTTGAAGAGCTTATGATATTAGGTTTTACTTCTACATCTAAAATCTTTCCTCTTCCTATTTCTTGTACTTGTTCTGTTTTTCTAAAATTGAATGTCTCATCTATGTAGTTTTTTTCTTTCATTATATTTATGTCTTTTTGTGAATATTTTAATTCCATGGTTCTACTGTACAAATCTTGTATCATGCTTATTTCTTGCTTTTTATATACGAAGCATAGTATTTCAATCTCGGCCTCAACTTGCACAGAATGTTCTTCTACATTTGATGGTTTAACTAGAATATTTCTAAGTGTATATGATACATCGCATAGATTATCATCTGCAATGTCTGCTATATCTATGAATCCCATTATCGGAACCGTTGAAGTGCAGGTATTTATTCTCTCGTCATCTGTTAAGTACATTATTTTGAATACTGCATCTGCCTTTGTAAGAACTTTGTTGTAGCTAATTTTATTCTCTTTGTTTACCAGATTCATTTCTGCTTTCATTATTTCAGATAAATTGTCTGTACTTTCTATTTGAACTGTGTCTTTTGCGTACACCTTTGTAGTTCCGCTTCCAACCAATGTATTAATACTCATCTGTTTTCTTAGTAGTTCTAGGTTTTTCTTGTCTTCTATGTCTGATATATAATCAATGTTTTGACAATCACAGGCCATAAGGGTTAATTGCATATTTGCCTTAAGACTAATTTTTCTTCCATTTAATATTCTACAATCTATACTCTCTAAATCAGTTTTACATTCGATTTGAGTTTCAGTTTTTATATCTTTCATTTCAATTGTTCTAGAAAAATCTATTGTTGTGTTCAAGGCTCTCAGACTCGATTTTTCGTCATCAGCAATATAAGTTACATATATGTTTACACAGCCGTCTATTTTTACTTTTCTAGTATTTGCAGATGAACTTCCCTCCAATATTTCTTTCTTATATATGCATATACTACCATTTGTTGATACTACACTCAATATATCTGGTTTTACGTCTGGTACAATTTCATCTCCTTCAGCCGAAAATCTTTCTGTTTTTTGTGCAATTATCTGATTTATGCATAATTTATTTTTTAATAATTTTATTCCCATTACTTTACCTCCAATTTTAATAAATTATTTACACTATTTAGAATAATTCTAATTAATTTATATTCTGAGGCAAAAAAAAAATTCCTAAATTAGGAACTTTTTTGTTTTAGTTATTAATATTTTAGCCTATATCGTAGGCTTTTCTTTTTTTCTTTGTTTCTATCTGTGGTGGAAGTATTGGACTATATTCTTGACCGTTAAAGACTTGTAGCTCAACTGTTCTTGTTAATATGTCCGTGTAACTGTATGTTACGTTTCTTTGGTTTTCATCATATTTTACAACGAAAATACTTGGATAAACTTTTTCTAGTGTTGCTTCTTTTTCAAATGGTCTATTTCTCCCTAAAGAGCCTTTGACGATTATCTTTTGTCCCACTTTTTCCTCAATATCAGTCTTTAGACTTGAAATGTCGTTTGGATAAATCATGCTTATATCACCACTCCTTTAAGATGCCCTTATTATATCATCTTGTGCAAAATAAGTCAAAATGTGTCAGTTGTTGGTGTTTGGCTGTTTCCGTTGTCAGAGTAGTGTTCTATGTGTTTTATTTCATTTATTACATTTTTATTACATTTTTTGTTATCTCATTATTTCATATACAATTATTTAACATTTATCATCTCGTAATTTTTCTATACACTTGCTCATATTTCCGTCTATCATTGTAATCTATTTCTATTTATTTCTTTCATTAATTTATTCTCTTTTTTCCAATTGTTCCAATTCCACTTACACCATTTTCTCCATCTCTCAATTCATCTTTAATTTCGTTTATTGTAAGATATCTGTTACTTGGTGTAATCGCTATTTTTTCTGCAACTATCAGAGGATCTTTAAAATCTATTAATATTCTAGCAGGTGACGATGCAAAGTTTGCACCTGCTTTCATTATTGCCTCATAGTAACTTTGACAGGCTCCTGCAAATATTGCCATTTTATTTTTTCCTCTTTCCCATGCTCTCGCTCGTATTACAGATTCCACAAAGTATCTAGAATTTCTATAATTGTATATGTCTGCAAAATTATGTCCTTTTTTTATCATTCCATCATGCCCGTGTAATTACTAATATATCGGGATTGTATTTGCTTAATAAGCCATATATCATCTGTGGCTGTTTTCTTTCGGGAATATTTTTTACTACCACATCTAGTCCCATACTTCTATAAAATCTCTGTGATTTTTCACTGTATTTTTTATCTCCGTCTAAGTGTAATATGCTCCCATAACGGTCACTATATTTTCTTTGCATAGCTTGATTTTCTAATAAAATGCTTTTGGAAGATTTCATTTTTTTCTTTCTTGCATCAATTTCAAGCTCAAACTTTCTTAAAAGTTCCATAACCCTTTTTTCTTCTATTAATTCTAAATCTTCAATAGGACTATCTGCCTCTATTCTGGTTATCAACCCTTTTAAAATAGCACACGTTCTGTTATTTACTTTTATAATATCACTTATTACAAATATAATATCTTTGTTATATGATAGTCTTCCAACTATGTCTCCTTTTTTCAATCTCATACTTCTTCACCTTGTATATTATATGTCGAATTTTGTAATACGTGAGTACTTTGTAACTAGTATATTACATAGATAATTTATTCTATTATCACATACCTCATGGTTTAATGCCTGCATACAAATATTTTGTTCTATTCTTTATTTGATAAGAATAGTATTAAACAAAAAGATGCAATGGAGGTTTCCTAATGATTGGATTATCAATTGAAGAAAGAGCTATCGTTTTAGCCCGTTATATTATAGATTCTAAAGATACTGTTCGAGGTGCCGCTAAGAAATATGGAATTTCAAAGTCGACTGTTCACAAGGACGTAAGCGAACGTCTTTTAAAAATAAATCCTGCACTAGCTTCTCAGGTTAGAATAATTCTAGATGAAAATAAGGCAGAACGTCACATTCGTGGAGGTCAAGCAACAAAATTGAAATACTATAATGAACACATAAAAAAAGAAGCAATGTAATTAAAATCAATATAGAATGACTTTTACGAATCTAAAAATAAATATTAAAATTCGCGTATAGAACATGTTGTTAAAATGTATATTAATTTTTACATATAAGGACACAAACCTTGTGCACTTTTTCCAAATTTTACATTGACAATTTATATAAATGACTGTATAATAATTTTAGGAAATGGAGAAACCACAAACGTGGCTTGACACCTTTTGATGAAAAAAACACATCGCAATGGTCAAATTACAGATGTGTTTTTTATTTGTCTATTTGCTTAAATATAAAACAGTTATAATTAAGGCAAATACTATAATAGTTTCGACAATTAAAGCGAATAAAAGTAAATATATTATTTCTAATAAAAATGCTTCTATCATAGCACCACCCCCCATTTCTAAAGGCTAAGCCTTTGTATGTATAGGTGGCAAACCACATCTGCTTATTCTCATTTCCTATAACAACTAGTATAATATATTTTTTATAGTTTGTCTATGTATTCTTAAGATTTTTCCAAACAACTTTTCGACATTTTTCTCTACATAATTGTTTAATTTATCACAAGTAATAATTGATAAATCTATGTAACACGTATATAATAATTGTGTAAATGAGAGCCACAGAAATGTGTGATATCACATATTTTATGTTTTAACACCACACAGCTTTGCCAAGCATAATGTGTTGTTTTTTTATTATTTTGAGCAAATAATAACTTAATTAATTTTTTTAGCAACAACAACAAACCTTCCATTTTCTTGTGAATATTCACATGTTGATAATGTTATTAATTGTTCTCCATAATTAGCTTCTATATTAGTAGAATATAAAGATATTTTCTTCATTCCTTCTATATATTTATCATATTCATCCTTGCTTCTTATCTTAGCAAAATTATAGTATTTAAAAATATCAGTTTCATCTTGATAATATACCTTAGTTTTTACTACTAAAAAAATCATATATTTCTCATCTGTTGATTCTGTCGTAAATCTAATTATAGGATTTTCTTTCCAAAATTCCATATCTTCATATTTTATTAAATCTTCGAACATAAGTCCATATTTGTTTCTATGTCCATAGATAAGCAAATTTTGTTCTTGTTCATTAATAGAATCTCTCATATCCAAAAACAGCGAACCATTTTTATTTTTTTCATTTTTATATGTATGGTTTAAATAGTACTCATTATCTTTTGTCTGACATACTGGATAATTTATTTTTGTTCCACTGATATCAAGCCATCCTACAACTTCTTGCCACTCATTTCTTATTTTTGCAATTTCTAAACATCTATCATTATTTTCCTCAGCCATATTTTCAAACACACCTGAAATTTCTTTCACCTGTTTATTCGCTGTACTATCTGTTATAACTCTTTCTATAATAATTATTAATGAACTACTAAAAATAATAAATAATACTATTATAATTATTTTTTTCATTTTGATTTTTTTATAATGCTTTGCCATTTTTTCTCTTTTCTATTATAAATAACATTTCTATTTCATTCTTTTTACAATTATTATTCCAATCGTAGATAATACTGTTAATATTAAACTCATAGTAATAATTATTTCATTATTTCCTGTCTTTGGAGTGTTATCTAGTTTATGTTCTATCTTTTCTTCCGTATTCTCTATATTTTTTTCTTCTTTTTGTTCTACATTATTTTCTTCTTTTCTTTCTCCTAAAACATAAGTCATAAAATGATTTGTTGTAAATACAGCAAATCCATCATTTATTTCTACACTATACTCTTGAATTTTTTCACCATCTATTCCATACACTACCAAATTTTTATCACTATTTAAATCAGATACTGGTAAACTAACTTTTACATTTCCATTTGGTTGTATTTCTACATTGTTTCTTATTAACGAAATATTATATCCTTTAAATTTTACAATTTTTTCTTCTAACATTTTCTTAATATTCTTAAGTTCTTTTTCATCTATAACTTGCTTTACTACAAGTTCCGTATCTTCTGGAATAGAGTCAACAGTTGTTTCTATCTTTATTTCTGTATCTTCATCAATTAAAGTTGTTTTTGTATTCTTCCTTACAATTATATAACTATCTAATCCAGTTGAAGATTTTACTGTATATCCATCATCAAGGCTTAAATTTCCTGTTCCTTTTGAAATTTCATATATATTTTTACCAAAATCAGGATAATATTTTTTTATTTCATTAATTATATATTCATTTATTCCTTCTTCATTTATTGTACTTGGAACATTTATAACTGGTATAAAAAGCTTAATTTCCAAGCATCTTATATCATACAAAATATCATTTTTGAAAATTCCTACGTATAAAATGTTTCCATCTACCCCCAGATTCAAATAACCTTCTGGCCCTGCAGCTCCAATTTCAACCTTAATCTTTACTTCTTTGTCATTTATCTGTTTTTCATATTCTTCTGCTATTTCTTTCCATAAGTCAGAATAATCAGATTTTAAATAATTTAAACTTACTTCATAATATTTATTATTTGTAATTTTTAATTTCTTTATATATTCTTCGTCTTGTTTATTAAATTGCTTTGTATTATTGTAAATAACATTTATATTCTTATTACTTTTGCTAACATTTCTATCATTATATTTAATATAGATTTCTGCAGACTTTACTCCATTTTTTGAATATAATGGATTAATGAAAGCATGAACTTCTATATTATTTTTTTCTAAATCTTCTTGCTCTATTTTATTAATTTTTAAAAGTTTTTTTATTTCGTTTTCAAGCAATTCATTAGAATTTTCGTAATTATCATATTCAATTTCTGGGATATCTATATTTATGTTCTCCGGTATTATTTCTAAAATTTTTTCAATCAAATCACATGTATGTTCTACACTAATTGCTTTCTCTTGCAAGTAAGCATCTTGATCTTTCTTTTTTATCCCAATTAGTACACTCCAATAATTATCTGTTGATAATATTTTTATTTCATACTCCGCCGGAATTTTAATTTCATTTATTTTCTCTTCTACATTTTCTGATTTTGAATCATTAATTTCAATTGTATTGGGTATACTATTCATAATATCATCAATTTGATTTTCTGTAGCATATACCCTTATATTAAACAAAAACAGTATACAGCTAACGATTACAAAAAATATCACATACTTTATTTTTTTCATATAAAATTCTCCTTTTCTATATTTAATTTGCCGTCCTCCTCCGTAAAAAATTATTTTCCCCCTTTCTCTCCGAAAGTATATCACATATTTTTATTTTTGTACACATTTTGTACACTTATTTTATTATTATTTTTGTGTACACTATATTTAGGTGATTAATATGAATAAATTTAAAATTTCTAAAAGCTCTAAATCTAATGATACAATAACTAGAACTATTAGAATTAATGGAACAACATTCGATAAAATAAACGAATTAGCCGAAAAAAATGGATTAAGCTTTAATAATGTTATAAATCAAATAATAGAATACGGGCTTAAAAATCTAGATGATTAGTAAAAAAGAAGAAATTACATTTTTGTAACTTCTTCCCTTTTTATGACTTTTATTTTATTCTTTGTTGATTTTATTTCTATGCAGTCTTTATTTCTAATCTTAGCTTGTCAGCTATCATTGCTATAAATTCTGAATTTGTTGGTTTTCCTTTACTTGCAGATACAGTATAACCAAATATATTCTCAACTGTGGCTGGTTCTCCTCTGCCCCAAGCTACTTCTATTGCATGGCGAATCGCACGCTCTACACGGCTTGGCGTTGTGTGATATTTTTGAGCTATTTCTGGGTATAGCTGTTTTGTTATTTGGTTTATTATATCTATATTATTTACAACCATCATTATAGCTTCTCTTAGATATTGGTATCCTTTTATGTGTGCAGGAACTCCTACCTCATGAATTACATTTGTTACAAGTGCTTCTAATGCTTCTTCATTTTTTGTTTCTCCATAAGGAATTTCTATGTATTGTTGTTTTTGCTCTTTCATTACATAGTTGTTTCTGGTTGGAGTAACTGGTCCAAGATTTTTTAGTTCTTTTATTCTTTTTATTAGAACTTGTATATCAAATGGTTTTACAACATAGTATTGAGCTCCAAGTTCTATTGCTCTTTGTGTTATTTTGTCTTGTCCAACAGCAGATAGCATTATGCATATTGGCCTGTTGTTTAAGTTCATAGCATTTATTCTTTCAAGGACTCCAAGTCCATCAAGATGAGGCATTATTACATCTAGTAATACCACATCTGGTTGTATTTCTTCTATTAATTTTAAGGCTTCTTCTCCATCATTTGCAATTCCCATTATTTGAATTGCAGAATCCTTCTCTAAGAAACTTGATAATGTATTAGCAAATTCGTTATTGTCGTCTGAAATTAATACTCTTATTTTATTATTCACTATTTTTTCCCCCTATACGTTAAAGTACTCTGTAAATTTTTTACATTTCGTATTATACATGTTTTTGTTATCTTTTGCAATAGTTTTTCAAAATTTATTCCAATTTTTGCCATACATTATATCTCTTTTTTTATAAAGATTCGACCATTTTCGTTTTTTTGTATTGGTTGTATTTTCCAGTCGACATTATTTTCTTGAATTTCATTTTTTAAGTTCGAATATTGTCTTTCATTTATTCCAATTTTGTATATTATATTTTCTTGATATTTTTCTTCTAGTATGTTTATATCATTTTTTTTGCAAAATAACATAAAATTTTTGTTTTGATTATAATTTATTTCTACAGATAGTTCTTTTCCTGATTCTATCTTTACTATTTTTGCATTTTCAAGTGCTCCTATTGTTGCATCACTGTATGCTCTTGTTAGTCCTCCTGTACCAAGAAGAATTCCTCCAAAGTATCTTGTAACAATTACTACTATATTGCTTAATTTTCTTTTTTCTATGATGTTAAGTATTGGGAGTCCTGCTGTTCCAGATGGTTCTCCATCATCACTGCATTTTTTGTATTCATTCTTATTTTCTTGAACGATGATGCTAAATGCAAAACAATTGTGTTTTGCATCATAATATTTCTTTTTTATTTGTTTTATTTTGTTTTCCGCTTCTTCTTCACTTTCTACATAGAATACATTTGCAATAAATTTTGATTTTTTTATTACTATTTGATATGTGGCATCTTCGTTTATACTGAAGAATTCTTCGTTTTCTGCCATTTATTTTCTTGTATGATATATTATAACTTAAATATACCACACACTCCTTTCTTCCTTTTACACTTTCTGTTTTATTTTTCAATTCTATAAGTCTATTACTTCAATCAAATTTAAGCATTATTTATAAATTGTATTTTTTAGTTTTATTCACTTTACTCGATATGCATTCCTGCTGTGTATCCTGTAGAATATGCAATTTGTAAGTTGAATCCACCCGTATATGCATCTACATCTATTATCTCACCAGCAAAGTATAATCCATCTATTATTTTAGATTCCATTGTTTTTGGATTAATTTCTTTTATATTTATTCCTCCTGATGTTACAATTGCTTCATCTATTTTTCTAAATCCTGCAATTTCTATCTCAAATTTTTTTAATAGTTCTACGAGTTTTCTTCTTTCTTCTCTTGTTATTTCATTTACCTTTTTGTTTTCTGCAATTCCGGAAATTCTCACTATTACAGGAATTAATTTTTGAGGTAGTAATTCATTTAAACTGTTTTTAAATTCTTTATTTTTTTCCTTTTCAAAGTCTCTTTGTATTCTTAAGTCTAACTTTTCTTGCGACAATGCTGGCTTAAAGTCAATGCATAATTTTATTCTGCCATTTTTTAATAGTTCATCTACATTCCTGTATCTAAGTAGATGTGCTGAACCGCTTAAAATCGTCGGACCAGATATTCCAAAGTGAGTAAACAACATTTCTCCAAAGTCTTCATATATAGTTTTGTTTTTTTCGCAATCTACTATTTTTATAGCTGTGTTTTTTAAAGACAGTCCTTGAAGTTCTGAACAGGTTCTTAAGGATTCACCTCTTGAAGTAAGTGGCACTAATGAAGGTCTTATTGTTTTTATTGTGTGTCCAAGTTTTCTTGCTATTTCATATCCTTCACCATTCGAACCAGTTGACTTATAACTATTTCCTCCTGTTGCCAATATTACTTTATTGGCAATTATTTTTTTCTTTTTTCCAAATTCATCTATGTATTCTACTCCTGTAACTTTATTTTCTTTGGTTTCTATTTCTGTTACATTAGCATTGAATTTTATTTTTACATGTTTTTCATTCAATTCTTTTTCAAATGCTCTTAGTACATCCATTGATTTATCTGATACAGGAAATATTCTGTTTCCACGTTCTTCTTTTACAGCTACTCCTTGTTTTTTTAGCATTGCAATTATATCTTGATTTGTGAAGTTCTCAAAACAGCTGTATAAAAACCTTCCATTGCCCGGAACATTTGCGATGAAGTCTTTCATTTCTAAACTGCTTGTAATATTGCATCTACCTTTTCCTGTTATTAATAGTTTTCTTCCTAGCTTTTCGTTTTTTTCTAATATACAAACATCATCTCCGCTATTTGCAGAAGAAATTCCTGCCATCATTCCAGCTGGTCCTCCACCAATTATAACTACCTTCATTTATTTTTCCTTTCTAAAATCTACTATTTTCTAAACTTACTGTGCCATGATTGCTTGAATTAAACCAAGTTTTCCGTATTCATAAGTTAGTGCTCCTTGTTGGAATCCTACATAAGGTGCTCTTAATGGTCCGTCACAAGATAATTCTATAGATGAACCTTGAGTGAAGCTTCCTGATGCCATTATTATTGGATCAATATATCCTGGAGTTTCACAAGGTTCAGGAAGTGAATTTGAATCTATTGGTGAACCTTTTTGGATTCCCTGACAGTATTTTATTAATTTCTCCCTGTCTCCAAATTCTATTGTTTGAACAATGTCTGCTCTTTCATCACAAAATCTTGGTTCTACTTTATATCCTAGCTTTTCCATTACCTTGCTAGTAAGTATTGCCGTTTTTACTGCAGAACATACAACTCCTGGTGCCAAGAATATTCCTTGTAAGAAACTTCTATTTATTCCAAGTGTTGGTCCAACTCCTTTTCCTTCTCCTGGAACAGTTAGTCTTTCTGCTGCAAGTTCTACTAAATCTTTTCTTCCTGCTATATACGCTCCATTTGGTGCAATTCCACCACCAAGGTTTTTTATTAAAGAACCCACTATAACATCTGCTCCAACCTCTATTGGTTCTTTTTCTCCTACGAATTCGCAATAGCAGTTGTCAATCATTATTATTACATCCTTATCTATTTCTCTAATTGCTTTTATTACTTTTTCCACTTTATCAAGTGTTATACTTTTTCTTAGTGCATAGCCTTTTGATCTTTGTATTTCTATTAATTTTACTTTTGATGCCTTAAGTCTTTCTTGTATTTTTTCGTAATCAAAGTCGTCGTTTACCAAGTCTATTTGTTCATAGTTTACTTTAAATGATTTTAATGAGCTATTGTTTGGAACTAGTCCTATTACCTCATCTAAAGTATCATAAGGCTTTCCATTTATACTAAGCATTGTATCTCCTGGTCTTAAGAATGCAAATAAAGCAACAGTAAGTGCATGTGTTCCAGATATAAATTGTCCTCTTACGATGCAGTCTTCAGCTTTGAATATATCTGCAAATACTCTTTCTATTTTTTCTCTTCCTATATCATCATAGCCATATCCAGTTGTGCTTCCAAAGTCAGTTTCTGTTACTCCCTCTTTCCAAAAGGCTTTTATAACTTTCTTGCTATTTTTAGCACATATTTCATCTGCTTTTTTCAAATATTCTTCAGCTTCTTTTTCAGCCTCGTTTACTAATCTTTCCGCTTCTAGTTCGTTCATTTTAAATACATCCTTTCTTTTACTATATAAGTAGTCCCATAATTTATTTTATATTTAAAAATAAATTACAGGACTAGTTTTTTATTTGGTATAATAAGATATTTGATAAATATTGCTTATCATATAATACTCTCCAACAAATTGTGGCTCTAAGTCGTCAATCTCGTATACAGGTTCTTTTATTATTTTTCCTTCTCCGTCTATAACGCCCCATTTACCATTTTGTTTTACTGCTCCAAAACCATACTCATTTATGTTTGTTGCCATATCATATTTGAAGTCTACAACTGTGTTTCCATTTCTATCAACATAACCCCATTTTCCATCTTTCTCTTTTGCAATAATTTGATTATTAAATATATCTTTTGCATCTTTTATATTACCATTAAAGTCTAAATAATCTATACTATTTTGTGTTGCTATTTCTATATAATCATCTTTTATATAAATTCTAGCATCTTTTTTTGTTAATACTTTTTCTATATTTTGATTGTATATTTCAGATGTATTTGCATTCGAATCTATTGTTTGTATTATTCTTGTTCCTTTAATGTTTTGTATAATATTTTTTTCGATTGGAATTAATATATTGAAATTATCTTTGCAACTTACCAAACCACTCTTGCCATCTTTCGATACAATAAAGTTATCATCAAAAGCATATTCGATGTAAGTGTACTCATTAAATATTACTATTGTTCTATTTGCATCAACAACTCCATATTTATTTGCTCTGTCTATTGTTATATTGTATTTTCCATTTGCAACAGGTTGTATACTTTTGTAACTATCATTTTGCTGTAATGTTCCAGAACCGTCAAACACCATAAATTCGCCGTCTTTTGTTGCATTTATATATTTTCCAGCAAAAGTGATTTCATCATAAGCTATTGGGAGAATTTCTTTTCCCTTTAAATCGTAAATTCCTTGTTTTGCATTTTTTTGTACTGCTAGTATAGCATTTACACTGTCGTATTCAATGTTTTCAAACTCATTTTCTATAATAGTTTGTCCATTTTTTAACATTCCAGCTTTTCCATTTCTGTAAGTTAATAAGTAAACATTGTCATCTTCCTTTATTTCAGTTATTCTTTTGATGTTAGTGTATATAGTGTCTAATACTGGTTTTCCTTTATTATTTATATATCCATATCTGTATCCTTCTTCTTTTCTTACAGTAACAATAAACCCAGCTTGCTCATATTTTGATGTAGTGTTGTAATATCCATCTGTTGTAATTGATGAATATTCGCATCCCACGATTTCGCTTCCACTTAAATCTATAAGTCCATATAGTCCATCTTTTTTTACCTTTAAAATTCCATCTTTATATTCAAGTGTTTCTATACTATCATATATGGCATCTGTAATTTTGCTTCCTGAAAGTGTTATCAAACCATATTTTCCGTTTGACTTGTATTGAAGTATTTCTGTTTGATATGGGTTTGAGATTGATGTGTTGTTATTTGGAATAGCCTGTACTTTTTCATATTTTGATAATATTTCTTTCTTGTTTTCGTTTAAAACTTTTGAAGAATACTCCATTGTTTCAGTATTATAATCATATAAACATATAAATACTGGTTTTTCCGGATTTGGTATTTGAACATAGTCGTACTCGTTGTTAATTACAACATTTCCTTTTTTGTCTATAACACCAGATTTTCCATCTATTGTTGTAATGAAATAATTAAAGTTTGTTACCTCTTTTGCAGTTATTTTTGTTTTGCTATTCAATTTTACAGCAAAAATTATTCCAACAATAATTGCAATGGCAATTATGAATATCGAAATCTTCTTCCAACTATTATTTGAACTATTCTTTCCTATTCTAACAGTTTTTCTTAAATCATCTGGATTTTCCATTCCATAATAACGCTTCATCCTAAATCTCCTTTTTAATTCTTTAGTTTCGTTTTTTAGATGTTACAGATTCCTATTTTTTAGCAAAATTCTATTTAATTATAATTTTTTATTCGACTGTTGTCAAGGAAATGTCGAAATAAAACTCTACTCCATTTTGCTTGTTTTCAACGCCATATTTTTCGTTATAATTATTCATTATTGCTTTAACAAGTGCAAGTCCAATTCCGGTTCCTCCATCAGCTCTATTTCTGGATTCATCAACCTTGTAAAATCTTCCCCAAACTCTTTCTACATTTTCAACTGATAAATTTTCACCAGTATTAAAAACAGAAATTCTTGCATTGTTTTTATCTTTATTTTCTTTTACTTCTATTTTTATATATTTTTCACCATTTATTTCTTTTGTATGCTTAATTGCATTTGTAAAATAATTTGTGAAGGCTTGTTCAATGTAGAATTCATCAGCATAAACCATTATTGGTTTATCACATTCGAATATTACTTCCTTTATTTGCTTTTCATCAATCATTACCTTACATTTTCTTATTACTTCTCTGATTAATTCGCAAATATCAAAATTTTCGTTATTAAACTCTCGTTTTCCATATTCCAATTTCATTAATTCAAGAAGTTGTCTTACCAGCTTGTCCATCTTGTTAGACTCATCTAAAATTACTTCTGCATAATATTTCTTTGATTCTTCATCTGTATTTACATTTTCTACTAAGCCTTCCGCATAACCTTGTATAAGTGCTATTGGAGTTTTTAATTCATGCGAAACGTCTGATATGAACTGTTTTCTCATCTCGTCTATTTTAGATTTTTCTTCTACATCTCTTTCCAAAGCTATGTTACTACTGCGTAACTGTCCAATCGTTCTTTCAAGCTTGTCTGACATAACATTTATGCTTTTTCCAAGTTCATCAATTTCGTCTCCGGAACAATCTGTCTCATATTTTTTGCTAAAGTCTAGCTTCGACATTTGATTTGCAATGCCCTTCAGCTCTCTGATTGGTCTAGTGAAACGCTTTGAAACATAAGACGCTGCAATTGCTGCAACGAGTATTGCAATTGAACCGATTATCAACAATAAATTATTTGATATTCTAACACTTTCTTCAATGGCGGAAATCGGAATTTGAATATAAACTTTATAGCCATTATCCAAAGTTCCAGCAAGTAGTATAGAATTAAATCCACCTGTTACAATTTTTTTTATTACATATTCGTTTTGAGTATATATAATCTGATTTCTGTCACCCTCAAAAATTCTGAATTTATGTAAAATTTCCGTGTTCTTATTTAACGTATTTGTAAAGTTTTCATTTGTAGATAAAAGTAAAGTATAGGCTTCATTTTCTATTGCAATATCAAAATTATTTGCAGTTGCATCATCTTTAATTTTACTAAATATTGCAGCATCATCTGTATTATACAACTCATTAATTCTATGATATTCTTTTTTTACAGTGTTGATTTTAGAGAACATGTAGAACCCCTCTAAAACTATAATATTCATTACAATAAGCAATCCTACAATTAGTATTACTACTAGACTAAGCGTTACAAATAGTTTCATTTGTACAGATTTAAATCTTCTTTTTACTTTTCTCATTTTTACTTCCTTTATTTCACTTCAAATTTATAGCCTATTCCTCTTATTGTTTCTATATATTTTCCTTTTTTGCCAAGCTTGTGTCTTACTTTCTTTATATGACTGTCTATAGTTCTAGAATCTCCATAATAATCGTAGTTCCAAACATTGTTTAATATTTTATCTCTAGACAATGCTATTCCTTGATTTTCTACCAAGTATAATAGCAACTCATATTCTCTTAAGCTTAGTTCAATATTTTTTCCATCAACAGTTACAGTTCTTCCCTGAGTATCAATTTTTATTCCACCATAATCTTGTTCTTCCCTGTTTCCTATAGATGTTCTTTTTAATATAGCCTCGACTCTAGCAACCAGTATCTTAGGGCTGAATGGTTTAGATATATATTCATCTACACCAAGCTCGAATCCAAATAATTCATCTTGTTCTTCTCCTCTTGCTGTAAGCATGATGATTGGAACATTTGAAGTTTGTCTAATCTGTCTTAATACAGACCAGCCATCCAATTTAGGCATCATTACATCAAGAAGAATAAGCTTTATTCTATTCTCGTTCTCTTTAAAAACTTTTAATGCCTCTTCACCATCTCCTGCCTCAATTGTACTAAAATTTTTTTGTTTTAAAAAGTCCTTAATTAATTTTCTCATTCTTTCTTCATCATCAACAATAAGTATGCAATCATTCTCCATTATATATTTTCCCTTTCTCATATTATATATTCTGCCAATTTACAGTTTGCCAGATTTTTTCGATAATATTATACTAAATAAGTATGTCCTTATCATGTTCAGTTTGCAACTTTTTTGCATTATTATTATACACTATTTTACTAACTTTTGCATTGAATTCCTAAATTTTTATGTTATAATATTTTTGATTGAGGTGATAATTTTGAATAATAATGAAAATGAAATAATGATTCAATTTTTTGAATGGTATCTTCCTGCTGATTGTAGTCTGTGGAACACAGCATATAAAGAGGCTTCTTATCTTTCAAAAGTTGGATTTAATTATATATGGCTACCTCCTGCATATAAGGCTTCAAGCGGTATAAAAGATGTTGGATATGGAGTTTACGATCTTTATGATTTAGGAGAGTTTGATCAGAAAGGTGCCATTCCAACAAAATATGGTACAAAAAATGGCTATCTAGACGCAATACAAGCTTTGCATGAAAATGGACTAAAAGTCGTTGCCGATATTGTATTTAATCAAAAGATGGGTGCAGATGAAACAGAAAAAGTAATTGCGATAGAAGATAATCCTACAAATAGAACAGAAGAAGTTGCTGAACCACACGAAATAGTTGCGTGGACCAAGTTCACTTTTCCTGGAAGAGGCAACACATATTCTCCTTTTAAATGGAACTGGACGCATTTTCATGGTGTAGATTGGGACGAAAGCGAAAAAAAGAGCTCTGTATTCAGATTTTATGGTAAGCACTGGGACGAACTTGTAGATAAAGAAAACGGAAATTTTGATTATCTAATGGGTTGCGACGTAGATTTAAATAATGTTGATGTTGTTGAAGAACTAACCAACTGGGGCAAATGGTATTTGGATTTAACAAAGGTAGATGGTTTTAGAATAGACGCAGTAAAACACATTCGTGCCTCATTCTTTGAAGACTGGCTAAAATCATTAAACGAGTACTCTCAAAAAAGTTTATTTACAGTAGGCGAATACTGGAGTGGCAATATCGAATCTTTAACCTCTTATCTTGATAAAACTAACCGCATGATTAGCTTATTTGATGTTCCTCTTCATTACAATTTTTTCAATGCATGTCACAGTGACGGTAATTATGATATGAGAACTATCTTTAACGGAACTCTTGTTGGAACATGCCCAGACAAAGCTGTTACATTTGTTGATAATCACGATACAGAACCAGACCAGAGTTTGGCATCTTGGATTGACGACTGGTTTAAGCCTCTTGCCTATTCACTTATTCTTCTTAGAAAAGACGGCCTACCAACAGTTTTCTATGGGGATTTATATGGTGTTCCAAGTAAGAACATTTCAGATAAAAAAAATATGTTAGAAAAATTGCTATATTTAAGGAAAAATATCGCTTATGGAGTTCAAACAGATTATTTCAACGATTCACACATAATTGGCTGGGTTCGTGAAGGTGATACTGCCCATCCAAATTCAGGACTTGTTGTTATAATGACAAATTCAATTGGCGGATGCTTGCAGATGAATGTTGGAAAATCTTTGGCTAATACCGTTCTTTACGATTATACCGGTAATTTGAAAGAGCCTGTATATGTTGATAACGATGGAAACGGCATATTCTATGTTGATGGTGGCAGTGTTTCAGTATGGACAAAAATACAGCCACAAGAAAACTAAATTTGCGAAATTAAAAAGTACTTATTAAAGGATTCTTCCTAAAATAAGTACTTTTATTTTTAAATTTTTTAATTCTTGCCTCAAGCTTTAAATAATTTTATCACTTTTCTATATTTTTATTGCAATTAAAGCTTTTATCTTAATTCCTTGCTCTTTGAACATTTTTTCATGCTCAGTTTCAATGTTTTCTTCCCCATTCCAGAAATTCTCTTCTGAAGCTAAATCGTAGGTAACCTTTACAAGAGTAAATCCAGCCTCTTTAAAGTAAGTTAAACTATCGATAAACAAGTTATCATCATCAGTCTTAAAATAAATCATTCCATCATCACTCAAAAACTTCTTATATTTTTCAAGCTGTCTTGTATGAGTTAATCTCTTCTTATGATGCTTTCCTCTAGGCCATGGGTTACAGAAATTAATATAAATTCTATCAATTTTATCATTTTCATTAAAAATATTTAATATTCTATCTATGTCATATCTTGTGATATAAATATTTTTAGGCTCTTTTTCCAGTTCTTTATAATTTTCTTCAATCTTCCTCTTTGCGAGTCCTAACATTGCATCAACCAAGTCTATAGCAATATAATTTCTATCCATATTTTTAGGAGCAATCTGCGAGATAAATCCACCCTTTCCACATCCAAGTTCAAGATGTATTGGATTATCATTCTCAAATAAAGTTTGCCACTTGCCCTTGTATTCTTCTGGGGTATCTATATAAAATTCACTTGCTTCTAATTCAGGTCTTGCCCACTTTTTAAAACGTATTCTCATTTATTTACTTCTCCATTTCTTATGCCGTTCTATTATACAGTAAGAATGGAAAGTTGTCAAAATTGGATGCAGAACCTTATGAATTAATCTTCTCTATTTTAATATTTGCACACAATTTTCAACATACAGTTGTCGTTTCTTGGCATACGATTTTCCTTGCATTTACAGTACTTTCAGCATATAATACTTTTATTATAGTCATGAATATTTTTTCTATTATTTTATTTCTTAGCCCTTATTTTCTTTTGCATTTTCAAATTAATAATTTAATATTTTATTCTTTGCACTATAAAATTAAATTTGAAAGGTGGGACAATTATTGAAAAAGAATAATTCACCAGTTCAAACAGAAGAAAAAAAGCTTTTAAAACCAAAGAATGATGTTGTTTTCCAAAGTATTTTTAATCAAAACAATGAAAAAATTACTAAAGCCTTTGTCGAAGCTTTACTTGACGAGAAGATCACGAAAATGACAATTAATAACGACCAAATTTTAGTACGTGATGCTCCTGATGACAAGCTTGGCATTTTAGATTTAGAATTAGACATCAACAATAATGAAAAAGTTGATGTTGAAATTCAACTCATCGAAAGAGCAAACTTTGCTGAACGTTTACTTTTTTATTTTTCAAGACTTTATGCTTCCCAAATCAAGCGTGGTGACGACTACGCAGAAGCAAAAAAAGTTATATTAATCGCAATAATTGATTATCCACTTGAACTCACCCAAACAATTTCTGAGATGGAAACCGTATGGAAACTTTGCGAAAAAAATCACCCAAATTTAGTATTGACAGACTCCATCGAAATTTGTATACTAGAATTAGATAAGGTTAAAAATACATACTATAAAAATAAGCTTGATAAAAAAGCACAGTGGATGTTATTTTTAGATGACCCTAATTCTAGGGAGGTTAAAGAAATTATGGAAAAGAATAATGATATTAAAGATGCAGTTATTGAAGTCCATGAAAGAAGTAAAGATGAGCAACTTAGAAGAATTGCCGAATTAAAAGAAAAGGCTATCATGGACGAGAAAGCTATTTATAAAGCTGGTCGACTTCGTGGCGAAAAAGAAAGTATTGTTAAGATAATAAAAAATTTACATTCTATGAATCTTACTGTTTCTCAAATTGCTCAAGCAGTTGATATGTCAGAATCAGAGGTTCAAAAGATTCTTGATGAAAACGCATAATTATATTTATGGCTATTGCTAAAACATACCAACCCAAAAAAGCTAACACCTATTTTTATAAGTGCCAGCTTTTTTTCTATTTGCTTTATGAATTCATTATATCATGTCAATTAATTCTTATATGTTTAATGTATAGTTGTTACTATCTTCCACAACCACAACCACAGTTTGTGAATAGTAATAAGAATATGATTATAAAGAATAATATTCCGCTATCTCCACAGCCGTTTCCGCCGAATAATCCACCAAAAGGATTATTTCCGCATCCACAGCCTCCTCTTGGTCCTTCATCGCATCCGCATCCGCAACTGTTTGGGCAATTACCTCTGTTATCGTCTTGCATTTTTCATTCCTCCTTTTTCATTGTATATTATATAGTATGATTTTTTAGAAAAGTGTGTTACAATATATAAAGAGCTTAAAATAATTAGCTATGATTTTTATTTATTGAAAGGATATTTTATAATGCCGAAAAATAATAATGTTTTAGAGAATTCACATATGGATACTGTTCCCGAACTCTTGGTTCCTGCAGGAGATTTTGATTGTGTTAGAGCCGGGGTTCAGAATGGTGCAGATTGCATATATCTTGGTGCTAATATGTTTAGTGCTAGAGCTAATGCAAAGAATTTTTCATTGGAGGAATTAAAGGAAGTTATTGAGTATTGCAAGATTAGAAATGTTAAAACTAATCTTACTCTTAATACTCTTATTACTGATTCAGAGTTTGCCGATGCAGTTCTACTTGCTAAGAAGGCTTATGAATTTGGAATTGATGCAATTATTGTTCAAGATTTAGGTCTTGGAAAATATTTAATTGATAATTTTCCAAATCTTGAAGTTCATGCAAGTACTCAGATGTCTGTACATAATCTGGAAGGTGTTCTTGAGCTAGAAAAACTGGGATTTTCAAGAGTTGTTCTTTCCAGAGAGGTGCCTATTAACGAAATTGAATATATAAGAAATAATTGTAAGGTTGATTTAGAAATCTTTATACATGGTGCTCTTTGCATTTCTTATTCTGGTCAATGCTTATTTTCAAGTTTGGTTGGTGGTCGTTCTGGTAATAGAGGTAAATGTGCCCAACCTTGCAGACTTCCTTATGAATTGATTGAAAAGAATTCTAAGGATGAAAATACTATCGATAAAGGCTATCTGCTTTCTCCTAGGGATTTATGTTCTTTGGAGAACTTACCAACTCTTGTAAAATTAGGAGTTAACTCTTTTAAGATTGAAGGCAGAATGAAGACTCCTGAGTATGTTGCAACTGTTACACGTATTTATAGAAAGTATATTGATATGGCACTTTCTTCTTTAAATGATGGAGATTTTGTTATTGATGAAAAAGACAAAAAAGAACTATTACAAGTATTCAATCGTGGAGGATTTTCTACGGGTCATCAATTATCTACTCCAAATAAGAATTTAATTTATAAAGAAAAACCAAATAACATCGGACTTTATCTTGGAAATATAGCAAACTATAATGCAAATAAGGGCCATATTACAATAAAACTAAATGAAAAAATTGCTATAGGTGATTGCATTTCTATCGAAGGTGAAACCGGAAAATACACAATTTCAGAACTTATGAAATGTAATTCTAACATTAAAAATGCCGACTCAGGTGCTATTGTAAAATTGGGAAGAATGAAAGGAAAAATTCGTGCTGGTCTGAAAGTTTATAAATTGTCTAGTAAGACTTTGAGCGATGAATGTAAAGTTACATATTCTGAAAACAAAGAAATTAAAAAGATTCCAATTTCGTGCTATCTAAATGTAAAAAAGAATCTTCCTATTTCTTTAAGCATTAGTGCAAATGTGCCACCATTCTACAATAACATTTATGTTGATGTAGTTTCAGACATTATCCCAGAGGATTCAGTTAAGAGTCCTGTAGATGCTACAAGATTAAAAGAACAACTTTCTAAGTTAGGAAACACTCCTTATCGCATAGAAACTATTCATATCGACTTGGACGAAAACTTGCACATTCCAAGCATAAGTGGTTTAAATAGTTTGCGTAGAACTGCAATAGAAAAGTTGGAAAATGCTGTTTTAAATAATTTCCATGCAACAAGAGATTTTAATGTTATTAGAAGTTTAAATATTACTAATAATTCAGAAACTCTTGAAAAATCAAATGTCTATGAAACTTCAAATGCAACAAAAATTTTAGATACATCTAGTGCCACAAAAACAACTAACTCTGTATACTTTTCTGATATTCAAACTAATATTAGCTCAACACCAGTTTGTAAGAAAAATACTTTGAAAAATAAAAAAATCTCATTACTCATTGAAAGCATCAACACAAATTTAGACTACTCAAAGATTTCTGGAGCAGATAATATATATCTTCCTTTAAAATTCTTCTCAATGAAAAAATATACTTCAAAAATACAGGAACTATCTGAACTCGGCGATTTATATATATACATGCCAACTATCATAAAAGCAAATTATAAAAATTTGTTGCTCAATACTCTGGAAAATATTCTTGAAACTTACGATATAAAAGGATTTATCGTTTCCAATATTGCAGGTTTTGAGTTTTTGAAAAGTTACATTAAAAATTATAAAATAATAGCAAACTACACTCTAAATGTATTTAATAAAAATTCTGTAAATGAACTTAAAAAGTTAGGAACAAATGTTATTACTCCTTCTATAGAACTTAATAAAATTATTTTGCAAGATTTATGTATTAACAGCTCTTTGCCAGTCGAAATAATTTGTTATGGAAGAAGTATTTTAATGAATTCTTCGTATTGTTTACTTGGAAAAAGCAATAAATGTTATCCAGAATGTAAAATGAAATGCTCTGGTAGTTCAAAATTCTATTTAAAAGATAGAATGGGATTTAACTTTAGAATTATGCCAGACAATATTCAAACGGTCACATCAATTTATAACAGTAAAATTACATCTATTGATACCTACGACTTGCCTTCTTATTCATTAAGAGCAAATATATTAGATGAAAATATTGATGAAATTAATAAAATAATTGTAGCTTGTAAAGCCGGCAAAAAGCTAGAAGGTCAAGAATACACAAATGGAAATTTGAATAGAATAATTTAAAGAGAAAGGCCACCCTGTTTCAACACTGGGTGGCCTTTTTATTTATTACTTTTAATAGTCATGCATTGCTGTTAGTTTTATTATCATGTCCATATCATCATCTTTTGCAGCTTTATTTCTTCGTAATTTTCCACATTTTTTGCACTTGAATATTATTACATATCCCTTTTTGCTATCTATTTCTGCTCCAACTGGTTCTAAGTCTCCATGACATTCCTCTGCCCTGTCTCCTGGATTAATGTCTACATGTTTTGAGTGAAGGCAATATGGGCAATGGTTTCGACATGAATATCCCAATTTTGGTACTTTTTTTCCACAGTTTTCACACACAAATTCTTCGTCTATTTCAGTAAAGTTTCCCGCCATATTCTCTTATAATCAATTACATACTAATATTAATTTATAATTGATTCCCTCCTATTATTTTCTTTTTCTAGTCACCAAATATGCTGTTTCCTATAAATTCTCTTAGTAAAGAATTTCTTGGTATAAATTCTTCGTCTATATCTTCAAAATATTTTAAGAATTCTGCTAACCTCTTTGCTTCCGAATATTCTTTTTCTTCATTTGTTATTTTTTCTAGTTGTGGTAGTGCATGTTTTTTTAGAACACTTATTTCATATATTAAAGATGAATTGAACATTGCGTCACAGTTCTCTTGGTGTGGGAATATGTTTTTGTTTTCACCTCTATTTACGCTTGACCATGTACTTAATGTATGAAGTGCAGTATAACCTCTGAAATTGTTATCTCTTACAATTCTTCTTAGCAATCTTGTATCTGTTGTTGAAATTCTGTTGCAGTAATCTATGTTTAATACTGTTAAATCACTAATATATATTTTATATTTTTGATCCATTGGAATTGATTCAGTAAGTTTATCGTTTAGGCAGTGGATTCCTTCTATTACTAAGATTTCGTCACTTGCCAATTTCATTTTTTTGCCATTATATTTTTTAGTTCCTTCTTTGAAATCAAATGTTGGAACATCAATTTCTCCACCATCAAGAAGAGTTTTTATATGGTTATTAAATAGTTCTAAATCTATTGCCTCTAAGCATTCAAAATCGTAATCTCCATTTTCATCTTTTGGATTGTCTTTTCTTTCAACAAAATAATTATCTACAGAAATTGTAACTGGTTTCAAGCCATTTAATCTTAGCTCTATTCCTAATCTTTTTGCAAATGTTGTTTTTCCTGAAGATGAAGGTCCTGCAATTAATACCATTTTTACATTTTTTCTCTTTGCAACATCATCTGCAATGTCTGAAATTTTCTTTTCATGTAATGCTTCTGAAAGCATTATGATTTCTCTGGTTTTTCCTTCTTTTATTTCTTTGTTTAATTTATATAATGTATCAACTCCTAAAACTTTATGAATATCTTCATATTCTTCAAGTGTAGCTAACAATTTTTTGTTGCTCTTATGTGGCGTTAATACTGTTGGATTTTTTCTAGAAGGATATCTTACTAAGAAACCATCTTTATATGTAATTATATCAAATATATTTGTGTATCCTGTAGAAACTGGCATTACTCCGAAGAAGTAGTTGTAATAGTCTTCACAGTAATATAAAGATACGCTTTCCTTTTGCTTATTGTCTATTTGTGCAATTCCTCTTTGCGTTTTTTCGCTTGAATAAAATTTCTCTGCCTCTTCTTTATTCATTATTATTTTTCTAATTTCTATGTTTGCATTAATTATTTCTTGCATTCTCTTCTTAACATCTGCAATAAGCTCCTCTGTAACTTTCATGTTGTCTATTTTGCAAAACATTGCGTCTGACAATTGATAGTTTACACTTAGCAAAGCCTCTGGATATTTTTCATGTAGTGCTTTTGCCATTATATATAAAATTCCTCTTATATATATTCTCATACCATCTTTTGTTGTAGTATCTAACAATTCAATTTTATCTTTTTCTTTCAAATCGTAATTTAAAGATTTTACCTCATTGTTACACATACATGCAATTATTGTTCTTCCTTCTTCTTTTGCTTTTTTTATTTCTTCATCGTATTTTTCTATAACTTTCATAATCATTGTTCCTTTCCTACTGTGCTTTTCTATTTTTTATATAATTTGCAATTTCCGCAAATTGCTCTAAATTTAAACTTTCCCCTCTAACTGTTGCTTCCATGCCAAGGTTTTTCCACATATTTTCCACTTCTTCTTTGTTTTTCATATAACCATAGTTCACCAAAGCATTTGTAAGCGTTTTTCTTCTTTGTGTGAAGCTTCTTTGTACTAAATCAAACAAGAACTTTTCATCTTCCACACTTATTTTAGGTGCTTTTCTTATTTCAAGCTTTATAACTTCCGATTCTACCTTTGGACTAGGAATGAAGCTTTCCTTTGGTACTCTTATTATTTCGGTTGCATCGGAAAAATACTCCACAACATAAGTTATTGCTCCCGCAAGTCTTGTTCCTGTTTTTGCAGTTAACCTCTCTGCGACTTCCTTTTGCACCATTACTATTATTTCATCAATGCTTAGTCTACTCTCAAGTAATTTCATTATGATTGGTGTACTAATATAATATGGAAGATTTGCAACAACTTTTACATTTTTTATATTTCTTTCTTTTCTTTTTTCGGCTATTAATTCTTCTAAATTTACCTTTAACACATCTTCGTTTATTATCTCTAAATTAGCAAGATATGTTCCATCAATGTATAATTTAAATCTGTCTTTTAGAATTTTTATCATTCTTTCGTCAAGTTCTATACAAACAACATTATTACATTTCTGTAATAGTCTATTTGTTAATACTCCAAGTCCTGGCCCAATTTCAATTACTAAATCGTCTTTTTCCAATTCTGCTGAATCAATTATTTTTTCGACAACTTCGTCATTTACCAAGAAATTTTGACCTAAACTCTTATTTGCTTGTATTCTATAAGTTTTAAGAATTTGACTTGTTTCATCGTATACATTCATTCTTTAAGTTCTCCTTTCTATATTAGTGTAGCTCCAATTATTCCAGCATCATTTCCAGCCTGTGCAGTAAGAATTTTAGGAGGATTATCTTTATTGAATAAGTATTCTCCATTATTTAATTTTTCTCTTAGTCTGTTTAATATAAGACTATCATAATGCGACATACTTCCTCCAATGCTTATTGCTTCTGGTTCAAATATATTTATAATATTTGCAATTCCTATTGCTAAATTATTTACGTACTCATCTAATAATTTTTTTACTGCTGGATTTTCTAAATTTTCATTTACTTTTCTAATCAAATCTTTTGCACCAATGTACTCGTGTATTCCAAGTATTTCTTGCATTTGAGACTTGAACTTCAATTTTGAACAGTATGCTTCAAAGCAACCTGTATTGCCACATTTACATTTTTGATTTCCATCTTTTCCAATTATCATATGGCCAAACTCGAAACCAGCATTTCTTTTTGGTTTTAAAAAGTTTCCTCCTAAAAATACTGCTCCGCCTATTCCAGTTCCAATACACAAAAATATACAGTCATCATATTCTTTTAGTGAACCACAAAATTTTTCTGAAAGTCCTGCACATTTTCCGTCATTTGCAAGATTTATTTTAACATGTTCAATCGACTTTCCGAAGGCTTGTCTTATGCTCTCTTCTATACAGAATTGTTTTATTCCAAGATTGACTACATTCCCAATTTTTCCATCTTTCGGATTTCCAGGTGTTGCAATTCCTATAGTTTCAATTTTTTCAAGAGTATTTTTTGTGCTCATCAAAATTTCATTAATTCCTGTTACTATCGAACTTAAAATATAATTTTCAAGAGGTTGCTCTCCTCTATCATTCATATAATAAGTTCTCTTTTCTATTATTTCATGGTTGTCATCAACCAATCCAATTGCAACATGGCTTCCACCTAAATCTATTCCAAACTTCATATTTATATTATTCTCCATTTTATTTATTCTTCTTATGCTTCCGCAAAACTATATTATCACATAACTCGCAAAAAATCAATTTGAACCGGTACATTTGGGGGACGGAGGAAAAATTGTACCTATTCACCTATTCAATTTTTAGGTGTAATTTGGTTCCAGGGAAGAAAATGTTCTATAGAAAAATTGGTTCGGTACAATTTGGTTCCGGGGGAGAAAATGTTCTATTCTGTTCCGAGAGGAAAATGTACTCAGTAAAAAAAGAACAGAAATCTGTCCTTTTTCCACTTTATATTAATTTATAAAATTTGTTATACTCCTGCTGCTGAGAATAAGAAGTTACCCATATATACTTGAATACATGGTACAAGTACTACTACAACAACGAATATTAACAATACACCTACTATTGAGTAAACAACTTGCGGTAATACTGCCATAATTGTATCCATTATGTTCTTTATATCTATGTCCATATAATCCAATAACTTGTGCATCATTTCTGATAAGTCAGTTTGCATACCTACTTTTAACATTTCTGTTACCATTGAAGATGACAAGCCAGAATTTTCAAAAGGTTCTATCCACGACGCACCAACTAATATATTGTTTATAGATGTTTCTACCATAGCTCTCATAACGTAATTGCTTACAACATTCTTACTAACATCCAATGCATCTTGAATTCTCATTCCATTTTCAAGGTTAAGAAGCATCGCTCTCATTAATCTTGAGAAGTCCATCATATAGTTCAACTTTCCAAATATAGGCATTGTATATTTGAAATAATCAAAGTTATATTTTCCTTTTGGTGTATTTATATATGCAATTATTACTGCTGCAATTATTGCTATTATTCCAACTGGCAGATACCAGTGGCTCGCTACCCATTGTAGTGTAGATGAGAACCACAATGTTATCGCAGGAAGTTTTTCTGTTGTTCCAACTTGATTATATACATTTTGTATTGTTGGTACTGTGTACAAACTTCCAACAAATAGTAATGCAAGTAATGCAACAAGCTGAATTACGTTTGGTATTATTATTCCTCTTAATTTTTTTACAGTATCTGTATTGCTGTCTAGATATTTTATTGCCTGTTGAAGTGATTGTGTAAGCGATCCAGATAGCTCTCCAACTTTTATCATGTTTATATATATATATGGAAATATGTTTGAATAATATTCCATTGTCGTATACATATACTCACCTGCTTCGACTCCGGCTAATATATCTTCTATAATTCCCTTAAAAGTTATATTATCAGTACTCTGAATTATTGTATTCAAAGCATGTATGTTGTTGAAGTCCGCCTTTTTTAATAGATAAAAGTTTTGAGTAAATATCATTATATCTCTGGTAGTTACTTTTTGTGATCCATTTAATGCAAGATTTATTTTTTCTTGAGTTGATTGCTTTTTTCTTGCACGACCCTGAACAATTGTTGCAGAGTTAGCCGTTTTTAATATTTCATCAATATCAGTAACATTTCTTTTTCTTGCTACTTTCTTTTTACCAAGTCCATATCCAACTTGTACAATATCTATTGGTAATAGCTCTCCGGCTTTTAGTCTTTTTATAAGTGTTTGTTTACTTGGACTATCTACTCTATTTCTAACAATTACTCCTTCCTTCGTAATTGCTCTGTATACATACTCTGGCATTCTAAACCTCCTTTATAATAGCTTTTCCATTAGTATCCCATTCTATTAGCATTTTGTTTTTTTATCTTTAGTTGCATTATTGTTCTATTTAATGTTTCAATATTCTTTTCCTCTATTTGAGCTTTTGCTTGTTCAAGTGTTATAACATCATCAACAAATAGTTTTGCAAGTGTATTTATCAATCCAATACTTCCATTTGCAGAAGAACTTTGTATTGCATCTTCGACTTCAGAAACACTGAATTTTTCTTTTCTAATTAATCCTTGAACTATATTATCTACAACCATAACCTCTGGAACCATTACCATTTGGTCATTCTTGCCCTTTATTAATCTTTGAGATGTAACAAGTTTTAATAATGATGCAATCAAGAATTTTACACTTTGCTGATCTGATATATCATAGAAGTTTATCATTCTATCGATTGTTTCTGCACAAGATTTTGTATGAAGTGTTCCAATAACTAGGTGTCCAGATTCTGCTGTTTCAATTGCTGCATCCATAGTTTCTCTATCACGAATCTCTCCTATTACCAGAATATCGCAGTCTTCTCTTAAACAGTTCTTTACACCATCTTGATATGTTAGAATATCTTGTCCTACTCCAACTTCTTTTTGTACAATTACAGATTTTTTGCAATGATGTTTATACTCAATTGGACTTTCAAGTGTTAGTATCTTTTTATTTTGGTTTTCATTTATATCGTTAATCAAAGCATTCAAAGTTGTTGTTTTACCAGAGTTTGTTTTACCAGTTACAAGAACCAATCCTTGTGGCTGATACATCATTCTTCTTACTATATCTGGAACTCCAAGTTGTTCAAAAGATGGAAGCTCATTTTTTATAATTCTTAGTGTAAATAACGGAATGTCGTTAGAACGTGACACATTTAATCTTAAACGCAACCCTTCAAATTCATAAGATGTATCTAGTTTTCTTGTCTCTTTAAAAACATTATCTTTATCTATATTTCCCCTAATAAAGTAGTCATATATATCCATAATATCTTCTGCAGTAAGGTCTTCGCATCCCTCACAAGGTATAAGATTTCTTGCAATTCTAAGCATTGGTTTAATTCCACATATCAGATGCACATCTGATGCACCTTTTTCAATTGCTGTTCTTAAAATATTATCAACATTTACCATTTTGAAGTATTCCTTTCAATTATTTTATATCATCTGTTTAAAAATTTCTACCAGTTTTTAATATAATATTAATTTTGAATTTAATTCTTTTAATGTTGTATATCCTTCCATTATTTTATTAAATCCATCTATAATAAGTGGTTTGTAACCTTCATTTATTGCTTCTTTTCTAATTTCAATGCTTGAGTGATCATTCATTATCAATTCTTTTATTTGATCTGTTATATTTAAAACCTCGAACATACCAATTCTTCCATAATAACCACTATTGTTACACTTTTCACAGCCAACTGCATCATAAGTATGTTTTCCTGTAAAATCATACTCCACACCATATTTTTTTGCAATTCCATTTATTATATCTTTTTCTTCTTGAGTAAATTCTCTTTCTCTGGCACAATCTTTGCAAACTTTTCTTACAAGTCTTTGAGATACAGATGTCGCTAAAGTACTTGCTATATCGTAATTTGTTACTCCTATTTTTCTAAGTCTTGTGATTACCTCTACACTATCTATTGTGTGTATTGTAGATAAAACATAGTGACCTGTTTGACCAGCTTGCATTGCAATTTCTGCTGTTTCTTTATCACGAATTTCTCCAACAAGAATTATATCTGGATCTTGTCTTAAAACTGTTCTTAATGAATCAGAGAAAGATGTTTTTGTATCAATTTCAATTTGGTTTAATCCTGGAATTCTTATTTCAACTGGGTCCTCTATTGTTGTTATATTAATTTCTGGTCTATTTAAGAAATCTATTATACTATAAAGTGTTGTTGTTTTACCCTCTCCAGTAGGAGCCGCAATTAAGACGATACTGTTTTTCTTGTTGAAGCTTCTCTTTACTAGTTCAGGATCATTTGGAAATCCTAATTCAAATATCTGTTGAACGTCTGCATTTTTCTTCAGCAATCTTAAAACGAACTTTTCTCCATAAACATTTTTCTGTGAAGATACACGAATATTGTAATCTGGATACATCAAAATTCTTCCATCTTGAGATTCTTGCTTTTCCTGATGCATATTTGATATTGCTTTTAATCTTCCGATTAATTGTTGTTGTTTTTCTTTTTCTATTGTGGCTGCGGTAACCAACTCACCATCAATTCTATATCTTATTCTTACGGTTGATTCCTCAGGCTCTATATGAATATCACTTGCTCTTTTTTCCATACCAGTCTTAATTATAGAATCAATAAGTCCAGATATATCAGCATTTACATCAATATTATCTGAGGCAACACCTTCTAATGAATTTATAATATTTAAAATATTAGATTCAAAAGAAATATATTTCTCCATTACAAGACCTTTATTCAAGAATAAAAGTCTCATTTGATCAACAGTTCTTTTATTTGTTGTTTCAGCAAAACATACTTTTATTTTGCCAGTATCAACATCAAAAGGAACAGCATTGTTCTTTCTTGCAATATCTAAAGATATATAATTTGTAATATCTATCTTTATATCTGCTGCTGTTAAATAAATTGCCTTTTCTCCAATTATTTCTCCAATTGCATTAATCAGTTTTCTAGGTTCACATAATCCAAGTTCATTTAAAAGATCTCCAATTCTTTTATTAGGATGTGTTCTTTGATATTCCAAAGCCTTATTTATATCATCCTCTGTTGCAATTCCTCTTTTTACTAATTCAATACCAATAGGTTGATTTCTTCTATTATCCATGTATTCTTCCTTTCTAACTTTAAAGATTTTTAATTAAAAAGTATATCTTTACCAGTATTTTAAAGTGTAGTCAATTTGTTTTGAAAATAGTGTTTGTGTACTATTTCCAATTATGATTTTTACAGTAACTATGTCTTTGTCTACATTGTTAATTGTTATTATTTTTTTAGTCGCTGTGAAAGCTTTTACATTAGTGGAAATTTTTACACTTTCTCTATAAAGCCCTTCATCATGTGAATTGTAAGTATAAGTCGTTCCATCTTCAAATATTATAGTTACCTGTCCATCAGTTGTTGTAATATTTACTTCATTATTTGATTCTACGTCTTTAACAAAATGTGTATTAAACTTATCAAACTCAGCTGCATATCTAGAAGCTTCTCTTATTATATTTATATTTCCATAGAAAAAGTTACTAAGTGTTGTCATCATTCCAATAACTACTAACATTGCAATTAGATAAATTGTAAGCTGAACAAGTGTAACACCATTTTGCGATTTCATTATATCTTTCATATTTCGTTCCCTTTCATATATAAAATATTATATACTAAAATAATGAATATTAAGCATTTGTATTATATACTTCATTTACTTTTAATTTGCTCATGACTATTTCTTTCGACTTTGTTTTATCTTTATCCAAATAATATTTTATCTTTATTGTAACTTTTTTAACATTTTTTAGAGTTTTTCCAGAAGCCTCAATTGGTTCAACATTAAATGTAATTTCATATTCATCTGGAATTGAATTTTCCTCACTACCTATTTTTATTTCTCCAGCTCGAATCAAATTTGTAACAAAATCATCTGTTACCTCATCATAAGACTTTTCATCTGCTTTTTCCAATATAATTGTAAGATATGCATTAGCATTTGCAGTCTTTTGTATTTCAACTGCCTGCAGATACAAATTTTTCATTAATACAATTGCCGTTCCCGCAAAAATTGACATAACTAACACTGCAACTACAATATCAATCCCTGTTACACCTTTATCGTTCATCATTTTTTTCTTAATTAGGTTAATTTTCATTTTTTCCTCCATTCGAGGTGTTTTATCACATCATATAAAATATCATAAAATTTGTAAAAATTAGCATTATTATATTAGATACTCCCAAGTAAAATCCAATAGGTAATTTTTTATTCGTATCTTTTTTTATGTACTTCGATTTTTTATTTATTTTTTCAAAAATTATTTTAAAAGCAATAATTAACAGTGTAGTTGCTATTGTAAGAATTGTACAAGTTTCATAGGTAAATGTTAACATTATCGTTGTTAATATTAAAATTTCTATCGTGTAATTATTTTTTATTTTCTTTCTAAAATAGATAATATTTAGTGCTATTAGCAATGCAAGCACAAATAAATATATAACATATCTATAAATACTAGTTTTTTCTATTACATATAGATATATCATATATAGTGCTTCAACTATACTCATATATAAAATAACTTCGTTTTGGATTTGTATTCTTTCCTTATCTATACCACAAATAATAAATAATCCTGCAATATACAATAATCCAAATATAAAGTATACCATTTTTGAAATTTCTAATGTGTATATTTTTATAGACATGGCAAACAAAACAAAAACCATTCCTGAAAGTAATTCTAAAATGAAGTACCTTGGACGTATTTTTTGTTTGCAATATCTACATTTTCCACCTAAAAATATATAGCTGAATAATGGAATCATATCCCAAAAACCTAGTTTATGATTACAATTAGGGCAGAAAGATCTTGTATGAGTTATATCCTTACCTAATGGTATTCTATATACTGCAAGCGTAAAAAAGCTACCAAATGTTATTCCAATTAAAAAAATATATAAATATAGTATTGCTCCCATAAATTTGCCTTTCTAATAAATTTTATTCCCTTTATAGTAATACAAGGTCACCTCTAACAAAATATATAATATTTTGTAAGGTGACCTTACATCAAACAATCAGTTTTAGTTTGTTTGTACTATTACTATTTTAAGAAGTTTTCTATCCACTCATTGCCATGAGTATCTAATAAATCTCTTTCATAATTAGCAGCATTTTGGTATTTAGTTTTAGCTTCTTTTGATTTGTCTATAACACCATTTTGATTTAGAACTAAACTAATGCTTACACCTGCTAATATTAATAGAACTACGATAGTAACAACTAAAGCTACTAAAGTGATACCATTTTCTTTCTTAAGCATAATAAAATTCCTCCTTTGATTTTTTTTGTATATATTTAATTAATAAATATAACCCAAGTTATTTTAATCCTGCGTTGTTGTAGAAATGATCTGTTGAATCAGGATTTTGACTTATTCCAGGGGTTACATTAGTAGAACCACCATTTGTTGTGTTTCCATCAGCTGAAGCTGAAGTATTTGCAAATGGATTAACCTTACCCTGGTCATAAGATTTGTTTTTCTTATCAAACTCCAATTGTGATTCAGTAATTTCTTTTACAATCGTTGTGCTTGCTGTATTGTAATCTGCAACATTTTGACTAATTTCATCTTTAATGGTATTTGAAGTTTGATACGCTTCAACCGTACTTGGTACTACCTTATTAGTTGGAATATAGTCATAAAATATTACACCTAATATTAATAAAATTACAACACATAAAAGCAATATAATTATGATTTCTTTTAAAATTGATTTCATTAACATACTCCTTTAAAAGTTTTATTTTGCAGCTTCATCGATTCTATTTACATCAAGATTACTGTTTCTTTCAACAAATGATTTAACTGAATCACCATTTGTTGTTGAAGAACCACTTGTTGTAGTTTCATTTGTAGTATTGTTTGTAGTAGTACTACTTGAACTTGATGATGTACTAGAACTACTTGAAATAGATTCTTGTTTTATTCCAATGTTAGATACAGTAAATTCTGCACTAACAACAGTGTCTGAACTTGAAGTCATCTTAAAGTTTTCTATTGTAAATAGAAGTTCTGAATCGTTTTCCAAGTTAGATATATAATTTATTATTGGAATATATCCCCCTGTAACACTAAATGATAAATTGTATTTATTTGAAGCTCCTGTTGGTTTTGCTTCCCATTTCAAAGTTAATCCCTGATCTGTTGCGTATTTTCCAACTTTGTTCCATAGGAATTCCATAGAATATGTTTGAATTTGATTTGCTTGTTTTATTTCTTCATCAGAACTCATACTGGCAATATCCAAGTAATCATTTTTACTTTTTGTTAAAGATTTAGTTGCATCTTGAAGATCGCTTACCTTTTTCTTGTAATCAGTATTTTTCAATTCATTAAGTTTTTCAATGTCTGCATCCATTTGCATGCTTTCTTCTTTAATATCTTTTATACTAAGAATTTTAAAGTTTCCAACTGAAATACCTTTTACGATTACTATGATTATCAGTCCTGTCAAAAGTAAGGAGATTACAGTCATTAATATATTTTTCATTATTCATCCCCTCCTATTGGCAAATTTCCTTCTATTGTAATCTTTACAACATTTCCCTCTTTTGTTGCTTCAGATGAAACTACACTTGAAGGATCTAACACTCCACTAGATTTTAGTAAAGCTTTAAAATATGCTAATTGTTCATATCTTTCTGATTGTGCTTGTATTACAATTTTCTTTCCACTTGTATTTTCAATTGATGTTAATTGAACTTGTTGTGGTATATTATACATAATTCCATTTAAGAAATTTGGTATAGAGTTTTTGTGTTGTTGCTTGCTACTTATTTGTTCTTTTATATTTTTCAAGTTTGTTGTTAATGTTGTATATTCAGATGTTTTATTTTTAACATTTTTTGTATCTACTTGAATTAAATTCATTTGCTTATTTATATCATCTCTTACACTTGCAATTTGAGCATTTTTCTTATCTAATTCTTTTCCTATATAGAAAGACACTCCAAAGTAAGCTATTAGAAGTACTAAAACTCCAACCAAGTCTCTTGTAATCCATGTTTTTGCCTTTGTTCCAGTTATATCAAACCCGATATTGATTTTCTTTTTCCCAGAACTCTTTTGACTATTCTTTCCTACTGTTACATCTGAGCTAAGTAGTTCAGGCAATCTTTGCCATATACTTTTCTTGTTAAAGTTAATTTCTTTAATACCATATCCTAGTCCTTGTAGAGCTAATGCTATAGCAGAGTTTACTTCAATATAATCTTTCATATTTATTTTTCGAGTATCTTCTAAGAAATATGGTTTCAAAATTTCACATTTTACTCCGCCAATTATTTCCTCGAAATATAAATCAATATTATTTATTACACATCCTGTACCAGTAATAAATACTTTATTGACTTTAAATAAACTAGCCCCGATTATATCTCTAATTTGTGATGCAATAGTATATAATATTGGAACTATGTCTTCCAAATATTCACTTTCGTTTTTTTGAAGTTCTTGCCCATCCATTGTATATATTGTTGTATTCTTACATATTTCATAAGCTTTAGCATAAGAATTAACCTTTGAACTTATTTTTTCAAGAATTTGTCCAGCACCAACTTGTAGTGTAGATACATTGTATACTTTCTGTCCTATAAGCGTTGTTACAGTAGTTACATCTTCTAAGTTTACTATAAGTGTGTTTTCATTTTTTTCTAAAGGAGCAATATTCGGTATACTCATAGAAATAGGAGTAATTGTTCCAATTCTTTTTTCATCTAATAGTTGGGTAATTTTTCCTATTTTTGCTTTATCTACAGAAACATTTATTACTTTTATTCTCTCTTTTTCTTCTTCATCATTTACAAGTGCATATCTTGATATAATTGCATTTGGGTTATTTTGCTTTTCATAGCATAACGACTCAAACTCTGTTTCTATTGCCTTATCCAAATCTTTAGAATTTAATAGATTTGACATATAGAAATAGTCATACATTTCTTCTGATAAGTTAATACTAATAGGAACTTTAAAGCTAAATGTCTCTGATACAATTTGATTAATGGTTTGTTCAAGATTTGTATAAATCTTTATTCCAAAAGCATCAACTTTTAATTCTTCTTTGTTCCTTGTAATTTTTGCATATTTAATTATATTTTTATCAACATATATACCTAACGAACTAGCCATACAAATTCCTTTCATTAGTTTTTCTATCTTTTGTTATTATGTTTTACAAAAAACGATAATTAATTCAACATTGTTTTATCAATTTTTGGTATTTATTTGAACATATTGTCTTACATTAATATTTTATCGTTTTTTCAAAAAAAGTCAACAAGTTTTTGTAATAGTAAATAAAATGTAATATTGTAACATTTTTGTAATATTGTTTGTTTTTTTATTTTAAGTTATGTATTTTTTCATTTTTTATTTTTAATTTAATTATGTGATTTTGTTTAATCCATCTACTTTTCTATCTGATTCACATAAAAAAATGCAAAAAAATTAATAAATGATTTCTCACTTATTAATTTTTTAATTGTATTGTTATTTTCTACTTTTTATTATTTTTGTAGCACATAATCATACTTTTATCTTATATAGTTTATATTCCGTATTTTACTTTTAATACTGCAACAACTAATATTACAATTCCAAATGCAACTCTGTATATTGCAAAGCCTTTAAAGCTACCTTTTTGCAAGTATTTTAATAAGAATTTAATCACTATTAGTCCAACCACAAAACTAGATAGTACTCCTACTATAAAAGCAGGATCAGTAAATTGGAACTCTCTGAATTTCAATAGTGTTGCACCAAATACAATTGGTGTTGAAAGTAAGAAAGAATATCTAGCAGCAGCTTCTCTTTTTACTCCCATTGCTCTAGCCGTGGTGATTGTTACTCCAGAACGAGATACTCCTGGTATAAATGCAAGTGCCTGAGATAAGCCTATTATAAATGTTTGTTTCAGAGTCATTTGCTCAAAATCGACAGTACTTTTTGATTTTTTGTCTACTATATATAAAACAATTCCCATTACAATTAATGCAATTGCAATAATTATTGGTCTGTTAAGTACTCCAGAGCAATAATGGTCAAGCAAAAATCCAATTGCTCCTCCTGGTATTGTTGCAAGAACTATGTACCAAAACATTCTTCCTTGAACTGTTTTTTCTTTTTTTGTAACATATAAAAATCCACCTTTTATAAGTTCCAGCCAATCCTTAAAGAAATATATTACTATTGCTAGAAGCGTTCCAAAGTGAAGTGCCACATCAAAATAGTCAATTGACCCCCAATTAAAAATCCATGGAATTATTGTTAAATGTGCAGAACTCGAAATTGGTAAAAGTTCTGTTAATCCTTGTATTATTCCTAATATTAACGCCTGATATATTGGCATATTATCTTTCCTCCTTATTGTACATTTTATATTTCTTATAATTAATTCTACTAATTTATATTTTATTATTTAAACTTTATTCTATATATTATTTTATTATTATATTTTTAACTGTATTTTCTCTATTATATCTGTTTTTATATTTCTCTACTAATATTCTCCTCTTTTTCATTTTGAACATCTAGTCGTTTAGATTTTTTCACGTTTTCCATCATTTCAATATCATTGTTATTCAACTTTCCAACTATTTTACAAGTGTCATCCAAATGTTGATCAATCATTTTTTCCTTTTTAGTTAACGTCTTTCTTTTTCCTCTTCTTTTTTCTTCTTGCTTTATTTTCGGCTTATTTACTTCATCCATTATTGGTGCAAAAATATTTTCCTCACTCATTTTATCAAATATCTTAGGATTTTCCTCTATTGCAATATTAGCATAATTTTTAGCCTCTGCAGTTTTTCCCTTTATCATTGATATTCTTGCCAAATAGTAATAAGCTCCCGCTTCAATTTCTTCAGTATCGATACACTTCATAAAGCAATTTTCAGCTTCGTCCAAATCTCCATATAATAAATTAATTTGTCCCAAGCTATATCGTGCATGATATAAATTTGAATTAATTTGCCCTGCCTTTTCATAATATTCTTTAGCTTTTGCAAAATCATTTAGCATTGTAAATGTCATACCTAGATTATAATACAATTCATAATCATAAGGTTTATATCTTATTGCATTTATGTAAATTTGTGCCGCTTCTTTATATTCTTTCTTATTATTTAATATATCTGCTAAAACAATGCTTGCCTCATAATAATCAGGTTGTTGTTTAAGCAGTTTCATTAATCTGCCTATGGCTTCATCTTCTTTTCCTGTATAACCATACAATTCACTTATTTTCAATTTCATTGCCTTATCCTCTGGCGTATTTTCCAAAGCATGTTCATATTCCTCTAGCGCAAGTTCATATTTTTTCTGTTTTTCATAAACTTCTCCAAGCATTTTGTGTCCTTTTATACTGGCTGGATATTTTTCTGTAAGTTGGCTCAAATATTTCTTTGCAACTTCATCTCTGCCTACTAGAATATTGAATTTTGCCGAAGTCAAATAAAAAATCTCTGCAAAATCAATTTTTTTAGTGAATTCCAGCCAGAAAACAAATATTGGTATAATTACTGAAAATACATACATAAGAAGTTTAAGCACTACATTTAAGTTTTTATATGTTATTAGTTCTACAAATTCAATTGCAATTCCTACAAATTGTAATATTAACAAATAAACATAGCTCGTTTCATTCCTTTTTATGAATTTTAGAAACATCATTATAAATAGAGTAAATGCTAGCACATTAAATACTATTTTTCCAAACATTTTGTCCTCCACTTATTTATTATTTTCAAAATTCTTCTTATAATTTTCTATTGCGTTAGCAACAATTTTTTCAGCTTCTTTTCTTCCCATCATTTTATCAACTGAAGTAACTTTTCCTTCTAATTGTTTATAAACTTCGAAGAAATGAACAATTTCAGCTGTAACTTGTTGTGGAAGCTCAGAAATATCATCATAACAATTTAAGAATGGGTCTTGTTTAGCTATTGCAATTATCTTTTCATCCTCTTCATTGTTATCTGTCATTCTTAATACTCCAATTGGATAACACTCAACAATTGTAAGCGGATATATCGGTTCATTGCAAAGAACTAATACATCTAAAGGATCGTGATCTCCTGCATAAGTCTTTGGAATAAATCCATAATTTGCTGGATAATGAGTAGCTGTATATAAAATTCTATCCAATCTTAATAATCCAGTTTCCTTATCTAATTCATATTTATTTTTGCATCCTTTTGGAATCTCTATAACGGCTGCAAAGTCATTCTTCTTTATTCTGTCTTCTCTAATATCATGCCAAATATTCATAATAAATCAATTCCTTTCTTATACTTTAGATTATATATTTTTTGATAAATTTTTTCTTATATAAATTATATCTCAAAATATCTTTTTCTATTCTAATCTATTTGTAAAAAAAAGTCTAGCATAATTATAAATTTTTATTTAATGTTTTGATACTCTTTTAACTTTATAAGTTTTCTACACATCATATTAAATTTTTTTCCTTCAAGATACTGTAACGTTTGACTAAATAGTAATCCCTCTCCTAAAGCAAATCTATTCCATTGATTTTGTGATGGGATTAATTTAGTAATTCTTAAATATAAATATAACATTTCCATACTTTTTTTATATATTTCATTCATAACTCTTCCTCATATCTTTTTATTTCTATCGATATTCTAACACACGTTTTCAATTTTTACCAGTAGTTTTGTTTATGTTTTAAAATATTTTTACTATTTTTTCATGCAATTCACATTTATTGGTTATTATTCTTTATTTTGTATAAAAATAACATATCTTTTCTGTATACAAAAAAGATTTGAACTAAAACTCATTATTAAAAATATTTCTACCTATTTCAAAAAAGTTCATTCCAAAATTTGAAATGAACTTTTTATTATTTACTTACCAACATAAAATATTAAATGCCTGTTGAAATCTTCATTTGTAATCGGATACATTTTTACACTTTTTAGTTTGTTTGTACCATTAGATAATCTCATATATTTAAAGGCATCTGTAACTTTAATATATGTTATATCAGTTCCAACATCACCAATTTTCGAATTATATAAAGTAGTGCCAGAAAAATTTAATGTTTTTATAAATTGCTTATCTTTATCATAAATCGCATTATATATATTGTCATTGCCAATCACAAGTAAACTCTTGTATTTTGACAAATCAAAATAATCCGTTTCAGACCAGTCTTTATAACTTACATCTTTTCCGTCTTTTTCAATGTAATAGCCTTCAATTATATTTTCACTATTGAGAATAGAATCCTCTATTTTAATATTTTGATTTGTATAGTTAGTGACTTCCTTATTTACGATAGGATACACTTTTATATTATCCAAAGGTCCACTATTTTTCGATAATCTTATATATTTAACATTTTCAGGTATTTTCAAAATCACAATATTTCCTTTTTCTAAGTCTATTGTGTTTACATCAACAGATATTTTTGACACATATTTCTTTTTGCTATCATACATTGCACTATAAGAATTAACAGGAGTTGTGCCTTCGTAGGCAATTGCTACTTTAGTATATCCTCCTACATCTATAAAATCTGTAGAATCCCATGAAGTATACTTTACTTCATCTCCATTGGTTGCATTAATATATGTATTTTTTATAATATTACCATTCTCAAATGTATTCTCTCCAAAATTGTATTCATCTATTAATCCACTATTTATATCAAATTCAATAACATTATTAAAGTCTTCATTTAATATAGGATATATTCTTATGTGATTTATTACCGAACTTCTTTCCGAAACTCTTAAATATTTTTCATTTTTCTTAAGATTAAGCACCGAAATAGATACATTAACTTGACCTAATACATCATTAGTAACCTTGTTTTTTTCAATCCAAACTGTTCTTAATGTTTGCTTGTCCTCACTATATAGTGCATTGTATGAGCTTAGAAATGAACTATCACCACTCACAACCAAAACATTTTTACAATTTCCTACATACATATAATCAGATGCACTCCAACTATTATATTCCACTTCTTCCCCATTTTTAGAAGAAATATATGTATTACTTTTTAATTTCGCTAAATCAAGCAAATTTTCTCCAATCTCTATATTCTGCATGTTTTTCTCTATATCAGAAGCATTTCCTAAAAAGGTTACATCTCCATTTGCATCTACACTATAATATCTTTGAGTCTTTACTATTTTAACTAAATACTTATTTCCATCTTCTTTTAAAGCTGTTTCATCTTTTCCAAAAACATTAATTAAATTTTGATTTAATTTATCTACCTCTATTTTTAATGATTTATTATCATGTGCTGTTTGAATTACTGCTAATTGAATTTTCTCTTTTTCAGAGCTTATTTCTGTAGCTTGCTTGGTTTCTGCAGTTTTCGATATTATTCCATCTTTACCTATTAAAACTTCAATAGTAAGTCCTGAAATAATTAAAAGTATTATAATCGTAATTACAAGTGCTACTATAGTTATTCCCTTTTCTTTCATTTTGTCATTTATCCTTTGTTGTTAGATGTTCAGTTTTATTGTAACATACCAACTAAAAAATTTATAGAGATTTCACGGAACTTTTTCAAGTTTATTTTAAAAGATAAGTGAAAAGTAAAAGCAATTCTTAAACTTAATTTTAAAATTTGTAAAAAAACTATTGACAAACGTTACTTATATGTTGTAAAATAATATTCGTTAGCCAGTAAAGTTACTAACATGCAGATGTGGCGGAACTGGTAGACGCACAGGACTTAAAATCCTGCGGTTGAATAAACCGTGCCGGTTCGATTCCGGCCATCTGCACCAAAATGAGAAACTGTATTAGAACAGTTTCTTTTTTGTTTTACACTAACACATATAAAACGGAATCGAAAAGGAGGATCAGAAAATAGTCCTGTGGACTATTTTCCCGACGCGGCTCGTCGATTCCGGCCATCTGTAACATTAGGAAATTAGAAAAAAATAATCTTACATATATTGAACCACATAAAGTGATTATTAAAAATATTACTTTTTTAGTTTTCAATTATTCTAATGATGTGTATATTTCAAACTTATCTAAAAAGATAAAATTATCAGAGTTAGAAGAATATTTTAATTTCGAAATTTTATTTGACTTTTCTTAAATATCTATGTATAATAAATATAGGAAATGACAAATCCACAAACGTGGTTTTGCCGAATAGATATAAAACTCACATCTAAATCGTCAAATTTACAGATGTGAGCTTTTTTTATTTATGTAGTTGCTTATCAACCCAGTTCTTATACAGAACTGCAGCTAAGGCAACGTTTAATGTTAAAGATAACATAAATGATATTATAAAAAATAGTATTACTTTAACCATAAACATCACCACCTCTCCTACGATATTTCGTATAATTGGTGGCAAAACCACATCTGCTTATTATCATTTCCCATGTGAACTAGTATAGCATACAATTAAAAATAAATCAATATAAAAGAAACAAACTTTCGCAAAGCTTTGCAAAGTTTTTTAATGAATTTTCTTGATTTTTATAAAAAATCTGTTAATCTATATATAAATTGATTGATATTTGTATCAATCGTCAATAAATCAAAAAAAGTTGTAGATATCTACTTCGTTGGCACCAATAGAACCTCAAGTGTTTCGGAAGATAAACTTGAGGTTCTAATTTATAAAAAATACTGATTTTCCTAACACTTTTTAAATTTTTATGTATGTAAGGAATTCTTTGTGAGAGGAGGTGTACATAGTGTCATCTTATGAACTAATATGGCGTCTAATTGTTTTATTATTACTGAGTAATGATAATAATAATCAAGAAGATAGTCATAACTCTCAAGACTAGTGCAATTCTAGTCAAAGGCGGTCTGGTCAACCGTCTTTTTTTCAAAAGTACATAAAAAAAAAGATGTGTGGTCAACACATCCATGTACAAGCGTCCTTACGAACTCTCTCTTTGCTTAAGCTATAATTATTATAGCATCAATCTTAATATATGTCAAATGATTTTTAAATATGAAAATCATTTTAAAAATTTTTAAAATTTTTCAATTCTTAGGTCATTTACTAATATTTCAACTTTTTTGTAAACCTCAGAATTTTCACCATATCTATTTTTTATATCCTCGAGTCTTTTAGTATAACCAACATCATTTCCAAACTTATCAATTTGCATATCAGCCATATTTAATATATCTAGATATAAAGATGAATATGGTACATTGATTTGTCCATGATAATATACTTCTTGCCAATATTTATAATTATTTTGTTTTAAAATATTTGCCCCAATTACATTATGATTTTCATTAGTGCCAAATTCATATCCAATGTCGTGATTATATCCTAGCATAAATAAATCCTTTAATTCTTCTTCAGCTAATCCTTTGCTTTTCCCTATTTCGACCATTTTTCTTGCAACTGCAAGTGAATGTTTTAATCTATTGGTATTCCTTAATATCATACCTTCCGATGCTACGAATCATGCTTTGCATGACTAGATATGTTGCCACTCTCTTTTTCATTTTTGTAACTTATTTTTTGTACAAATTGCTTTTACTTTACAGAACTGCATTCTACTTTGCTTTTTGACATCAAAAGATTTTTCAAAACGCTATTTTCTTTTTGAAAAATTCACATATTGTTCACATTATTTCCTTGACCTGGCTATATTTTCATTCTATAATAGTTCACATAGAAACAGTTTATAAATAAACCGAGTTTAGTATTTGCATGTTTCATTTATAAGTATTTATCCATATACCAATATATGAATATACTCACAAAAATATATATTTATATTTATGAATTGCAAATATGTTATACATTTTTAGAAAGGAGATATAATTAGCATATTCTATATGTTCTATATGTATTCTATATGTTCTAATTATGCCAGAAAATTATGGAGCAGAAAAATTTATTTAGGCGTTTTATCTATGCAAGTGCTCAATCCAGAAATTTATTTGCTGAGACAATTTCTGCCTGTGCAACAAGTTGTGGTATTACTAAGCCTGAAGCCGATGTTCTTTTATTTTTTGCAAACAATCCAGAATTTACAAATGCTGTTGATGCAGTAAATTACAGAGGTTTTTCTAAGGCTTATGTTTCAAAAGCATTATCTTTACTTCAGCAACGAGACTTCATTGCCATAAAAATAAGTCCATCAGATAGAAGGTATCAGCAAATTACTATTAAGCCTAAAGCTCAGAAATCGGTCAAAAAGTTGCAAAAATGTCAAAGAGATTTCTTTTCATCTTTAAAAGAAGGTATTCCCGATGACGAATTTCATACATTTTTGAACGTTATAGATAAAATGCTTGATAATTACTTTGAAAAACTAAATCAAAAATAATTTGGGTTTAATTTAAATTTTTATGTAAAATATATTTTTAAAAGGAGGAATTTTTATGGATTATTTTTTAATGTGGTTTGATAATAGTTTTACAGTTTTATTAATGGTAATTGGTTTTATTCTTGTTCTTGTTGCACAGGTTAAGATTGACTCTGCATACTCAAAATACAGAAAAGTCAAAAACTCAAAAGGATTAACTGGCAGCGAAGTTGCAAGAGCAATTTTAAATGCAAATGGTCTATCTAATATAGAAGTTTATGAAACTTCAGGAAAATTAACAGACCATTATGACCCATCTAAGAAGTTAATTAAGCTTTCATCTGATATTTATAACGGAACGTCTGTTGCTTCAATGGCAGTTGCAGCACACGAATGTGGCCACGCTATTCAAGATAAAGAAGGATATACATTCTTTAGAATAAGATCAGCATTAGTTCCAGTTGTAAACTTTATTTCATATCTAGGATACTTTGGTTTAATTGTGTCTTTAATAGGTGGATTAACTGGATATATAAAATTGTCAATTTTAATTTTATTTGCAACAGTGGTATTCCAACTTGTTACTTTACCGGTTGAGTTCAATGCCTCAAACAGAGGAAAGAAAGAATTAGATACTTTGAACTTGTCTTATGATAATGACAAGCAAGGAATTTCTAAAGTACTTAGTGCAGCTGCAATGACTTATGTTGCAAGCTTGCTATCTTCCCTATTACAATTATTAAGATTAATTATAATACTTGGAAATAGAGACCGAGACTAATGGTATTTTTCGCCCAATAGGGACGCCCCTTTTTGGGCGAAAAAGATTGCTTAATTTTGACGAAAGAAAGGATTTTACAATGTTTAAATTATTTAAAAATTTTACAAAAAAAGATTATTTACTTATTTTAATATGTTTATTACTTATTGTTTTTCAGGTTTGGCTTGATTTAAAGCTTCCTGATTATATGTCTGAGATTACTGTTCTTGTAAAAACTGAAGGAAGTACAATGTCAGATATTTTAGAGCAAGGTGGCTATATGCTTCTTTGTGCTGGTGGAAGCTTGGCTTCTGCTGTTGTTGTTGGATATTTGTCTTCTCTAATTTCAGCAAATTTTTCTATGAATTTAAGAAAGAAGTTGTTTGAAAAGGCTCAAAGCTTTGGTATGGAAGAAATAAATAAATTTTCTACTGGAAGCTTAATTACTAGAACTACAAATGATATTACAAATATTCAAATGTTTATTTCTATGGGACTTCAAATGCTTATAAAGGCTCCTATTACAGCCGTTTGGGCTGTGTTGAAAATTTTGAATAAGAGCTGGCAATGGAGTGCCATAACTGGTGTAGCAGTTGTTGTGCTTCTATTATGTGTTAGCTTTTTGATTGCAACTGTAATGCCAAGATTCAAGAGAGTCCAAAAATTAATTGATAATATTAACAGCTTAGCCCGTGAAAATTTAAAGGGTATTCGTGTTGTTAGAGCTTTTAATGCAGAGAAATATCAAGAAGATAAATTTGAAGGCGGAAATACGGAGCTTACAAATACTCAATTGTTCAACCAAAGAGCAATGGCCGCTATGTCCCCTATTATGTATTTGGTTATGAACTGTGTTACTCTTGCAATTTATTTTGTTGGTAGCTATTTAATTGATGCAGCAGGTATGGCAGATAAAATTGCATTGTTCGGTGATATGGTTGTATTTTCAAGCTACGCAATGCAAGTTATTATGGCATTTTTAATGCTTGCGATGATTTTTATAATGTACCCAAGAGCTCAAGTTTCTGCAGACAGAATTGCAGAAGTTTTAGATACTGATGTTTCAGTTAAAGACGGAAATAAAGTTACAAGTAAGGATAGTTCTTTAGCCTCAAAGACTGGTGAAATTGAATTTAAAAATGTTTCATTTAAGTATCCTGATGGAGATGAAGAAGTTTTAAAGAACATTTCGTTTAAGGCAAATAAAGGCGAAACAGTCGCAATAATTGGTTCTACAGGTTCTGGAAAATCAACTCTTGTAAATTTAATTCCACGATTTTACGATGTAACTTCTGGTGAAATTTTGGTTGATGGGGTTAATGTTAAAGATTATTCTCAAGAGGAACTTCATAACAAGTTAGGATACGTTCCTCAAAAGGCTGTAATGTTTAGTGGTTCAGTAAATTACAACGTTTCTTATGGTGATAACGGAAAGCTTGCACCAGATAGTGAAAAAGTAAAAGAAGCTGTTGCAGTCGCACAAGGAAAAGATTTTGTTGAGAAAATGCCAGAACAATATGAATCACATATTGCACAAGGCGGAACCAACGTATCTGGTGGTCAAAAGCAAAGACTTGCAATCGCAAGAGCCATAGCAAGAGATCCAGAAATATATATTTTCGATGACTCTTTCAGTGCCCTAGATTATAAAACTGATTACAAATTAAGGTCAGAACTTAAGAAATATACTAAAGATGCAACTAATATTATTGTTGCACAAAGAATTGGTACAATTTTAAATGCAGATAAGATTATCGTATTAGAAAACGGAGAATGTGTTGGTCTTGGAACTCACAAAGAATTATTACAAAATTGTAAGGTATATCAAGAAATTGCATACTCACAACTATCAAAGGAGGAATTAGAAAATGGATAATGATGAACAATACAAAAAGAAACCTCGTAATGTTGGTCCAAATAGAATTGCTGAAAAGCCAAAAGATTTAAAAAAAGCTCTAAAGAAAATGACACATTACCTAAAAAAATATATACCATTTATAGTAATTGCATTAGTACTTTCTGCACTTGGTTCTGTTCTTTCTATTATTGGACCAAATAAATTAAGCGACTTAACAGATGAAATTACAAAAGGTTTAATGACAGGTTTGAACTTTGATGCAATTAAATCTATTTCAATTTTCCTAGTTTGTATATATGGCTTAAGTGGAATATTTAATTACATTCAAGGATTTATAATGGCTACTGTTGCCAACAGATTTGCACAAAGTTTGCGTACTCAAATATCTCATAAGATTAACAAATTACCACTTAGATATTACGATACTCACAGTTACGGGGATATTCTTTCTAGAGTTACAAACGACGTAGATACAATAGCTACTTCATTGAATCAATCTTTAGGAACTTTAGTTGGTGCTATTACCCTATTTATTGGTTCAATTATAATGATGTTCTACACGAACTGGATTTTAGCACTTACAGGTATTCTATCTTCTCTTATTGGATTTGTGTTTATGTTTATAATACTTGGCAAATCTCAAAAATACTTTAATGCTAGACAAGTAGAACTTGGTAATTTAAATGGTCATATTGAAGAAATATATTCAAATCACAATGTTGTAAAAGCCTATAATGGCGAAAAAGAAGCTTCTTCAAAATTTGATGAACTAAATAAAAGAGTTTATGAATGTAATAGAAAGAGTCAATTCTTATCTGGACTTATGCAACCTATTATGAACTTTATAGGTAACTTCAGTTATGTTGCAGTTTGCGTTGTTGGAGCTATTTTAACAATGAATGGTCACATCACTTTTGGTGTAATCGTTGCATTCATGATGTATGTAAGATTATTTACATCTCCCCTAACTCAAATTGCACAAGGTATGACAAACTTACAAACATCAGCAGCTGCTTCTGAAAGAATTTTCGAATTCTTAGAAGAACCAGAAATGGACGATCAAAAAGACATTACAAAAAATTTAAGCTTAAAAGATGTAAAAGGAAATATCGATTTTGAACACATCAAATTTTCTTATGATGGAGAAAAAAATGTTATAAAAGACTTCTCTTGTAATGTACATCAAGGCGAAAAAGTTGCAATAGTTGGTCCAACTGGTGCCGGAAAAACTACTATGGTAAATCTTCTTATGAAATTCTACAACATTTCAGATGGTGATATTACAATAGACGGAACTTCTATTAAAGAATTATCTCGTGAAAATATACATGATATGTTCATAATGGTTTTACAAGATACTTGGTTATTTAATGGAACAATTAGAGATAATATTAAATATAACAAAGAAAATGTTACAGATGAGCAAATCTGGGAAGCATTAAAAACTGTTGGAATAGATAAATTCGTAAAAACTCTACCTTGCGGACTTGATGCAGTAATCACAGACAATGACAGCATTTCTGCAGGTCAAAAACAATTATTAACAATCGCTCGTGGTATGATAAAAGATGCCCCATTCCTAATACTAGACGAAGCTACATCTTCTGTAGATACTCGTACAGAGGAACTAGTTCAACAAGCAATGGATAAATTAACAGAAGGCAGAACTTCTTTCATAATTGCACACAGATTATCTACAATTAGAAATGCAGATATGATTTTAGTTATGAATGAAGGAAACATCATAGAACAAGGAAATCACGAAGAATTAATGGCACAAAACGGATTCTATGCAGACCTTTACAATTCACAATTTAAGAAATAAGTACATTTTTTGTATATTTTATCCTAATTTACTTATAATATTAGTATATCTAAATTTAGGAGGAATATTATGAAAGTTCTATATTACATTGCACTTACACTTGTAATTATTGGTGCCGTAAATTGGCTTTTAATTGGATTATTTAGTTTTGACTTAGTGGCAACACTATTTGGTTCAATGAGTGTATTTAGTAGAATTATCTATTCTTTAGTAGGTATTGCAGGATTAATAAGCATTGGCTTGTATTCAAAAATAAATGACTAATTTTATCTTGTAAAAAAGCTGAGAATAAATACTTATTTTATTTATTCCCTATCTCAAACGAGCAGAGGACCAGCGTTATTGCTGGTCCTCTAAGTTACTACTTGGAAAAGTAACTTTCAGATATTACTTCTGAGCTACACTCATTGAATAGAGGTAATGCAATCTGCAGGTATAGATGTTCAGGCTATCAGCATTTGCTTTGAATACCAGCAAATACTTTCCGCAGTACAACAGGAAACTTCCCGTAACTGGTCCCTTATTCTTCACCTTGATATACCTGCGATTTGGCTTCGGACATTTTATTATCCTAAGCACCTCATTCTTCATTGGAAGCAAGTTTGCCTTATTTTTCTCCAGTCTGAACATACCTTTGCTGTCAGTGAAAACCTTCTCAGGAATTTGTTCAAGGCTTGTAACATCATGGAGCCAGATGACATTGTCCTTCTTGTCATCTGACATTTCCATTAGAACTGTCAAAAACAAACCTCTTCTGATTACTCCCTCCAGTAGCAATATATTTTCAACATTGCCACCAAGGTATTCCTGCTCACGGTACCTCATTCTGGATAGTCTGCCTCTTACCTCCTCATTCAAAAAGTTTGGATCTTCTGCCATATCCCGAATTACATCGGAATATATAACGCCCTTTTGACTTGTATAGCCTTTAGGCATTAAAAGCACCTCCTAATTTTGTAAAAGTTCCAAGTTTTTTTTGGATACTTCTTTATTATAACATATTTTACATAATATTGCCAGTATATTCTCGATTTTACTTCATTGCCTTTAACTTTTCACTTTACGGATTTTACTTCATTGATAGAAAATGATATATTGTTGCTCTAATCAGCAATCATTTTAATTTAATTCAATTTTTTCTTTACTTTTCTCAGACATTATAGTACAATGGGTAAGAAATTTTATAAAGGAGGAAGTATGATTTAATTATCTAATTTTCGATTTTAATATTAAGTTTTGATTTTTAATATTTAATATCTAATTTTTAGATTTATTATAACATCATACAAATTTATTATGGCAAGTTTACCAATCGTATTAAAATATTTAATTGTATTTTTTGTAAGTATGGTTCCAATCGTAGAACTAAGAGGAGCTATTCCAATTGCGGAAAGTTTAGGATTAAACATATTTTTATACTACCCTATCGCAATTTTAGGAAATATGCTTCCTGTTCCAATTATATATTGGTTTGCAAGAAAAGTTCTTGAATGGGGTAAAGATAAAAAGTTCATTGGCAAATTCTTTACATGGTGCTTAACTAAAGGAGAAAAAGGCGGAGAAAAATTAAAAGCCTCTGCAGGAAATAGAGGAATCTTCTGGGCACTATTATTATTTGTTGGAATTCCTCTACCTGGAACAGGAGCTTGGACAGGAACACTAGCCGCTTCATTCTTAAATCTTGACTTTAAAACAAGCATTGTTGCTGTTTCATTAGGTGTTATTTTAGCAGGTATTATAATGTCTTTAGGTAGCAAGATTGTTTCTGCATTCGGCTGGCCAGGTGTTATTGCGATTATTGTAGTTCTTCTTTTAATTATATTGGCATCAATTTTTATAAAGAAAAAGAAAACTTCAAAAAAATAGGTTCGCAATTCACAAATATAATATAAGCTTATAAAAAAGAAAGTAAAATATGTTATCAATTCACATTTTACTTTCCTTTTTCATATTCTCTATTATTCTTTTTCTTTTTAATGCGGGTTTTTCTTAAGCATTTTTCTATTTTTGGTTGATAAACTTTATTTCAATGTTTTATTTTTTCACTTTATCAGCCTTCTCATTAATTTATTCTCCAACTTTTTGCTCGTCCTTATCTCATTAATTTATTCTTTATCTTTTTGCTCATCTTTATTATTAAGCGTATCATCTATTAATTTAAAGTCTATTCTTCTTGTTGTTTTGTCTGAAGATTTTACTTCAATTCTTACCTTGTCTCCCACTCTATATGTTTTATTTGATTTCTCTCCTCTTAATGTTTTTCTTTGATCATCATAATCAAAGTATTCATCTCCGAGGTCTTCAAATCTAATTAATCCCTCAACTGTATTTTCTAATTCAACAAACATTCCAAATTGAGTAACTCCAGATACAACTCCATCATATTGTTCTCCAATTTTCTTCTGCATGTATTCCGCCTTCTTTATCTTTTCGGCGTCTCTTTCTACCTTCTGTGCAACTCTTTCTCTTTCAGAAGAACTTTCTGCGTATTTGACTGCTTCTATTCCGTATTTTTCTCTCAATTCATCGTTTATATTGTAATCATGTTTCAAATATGATGATATTACTCTGTGTATAAATAAGTCTGGGTATCTTCTTATTGGTGAGGTAAAGTGGCAATAGCATTTGCTTGCAATACCAAAGTGTCCCTTGTTTTCACTCTCGTATTTTGCAACCTTTAACGTTCTTAAGATTAAGTTTGAAACTACCTTTTCTTCTGGTTTTCCATTCACTTCATCAAGTACTTGAGCAAAAGCCTTTGGATGAACACTTGATTCGTCATCTTTCTTTATTCCTCTTATCTTGTATCCTAATCCAAATAAGAACTTGTTTAGTTCATCAATCTTCTCCATCTCTGGGATTTCATGATTTCTATATATGAATGGTGCTTGTACATAATAAAAGCTTTCAGCTACTGTTTCATTTGCAGTTAGCATAAACTGCTCTATTACTTCATTTGATTCCAAATAATCATATTTTTGTACATCTACAGCTACACCGTTTTTATTTAATATAATTTTACTCTCTGGAATATTCAGATTTAAACTTCCATTCAAATCTCTTCTTTTCTTAAGAATTTCCTTTAATTCTCTCATTCTTAAGAAATGCTCAATGAATTGGCTATATTTATTTGCAGTATTTTTTATTTTTTCATATTCTTCTGTAGTAATCTTTTTATCGTTTTCGTTTTCTATTTCTAGCTTTCCTTGTTTTATGTCCTCCCACAAAAATAAATCATTCACATCATGGTAGTTCATTCTTCTGGTTGTTTTTATTACAGACTTAAATATTCTAGACTCTACTACTTTTCCCTTTTCGTTTATCTTCATTATTACAGATATAGTAAATCTATCTTGATTTTCATTTAGACTGCATATTCCGTTTGAAAGCTCTTTTGGAAGCATCGGAATAACTCTGTCCATCATATAAATACTAGTTCCTCTTTTTATCGCTTCCTTATCTAGCTTCGAACCAGATTTTACATAGTAACTTACATCAGCAATATGAACTCCTAAAGTGTATGTTCCATCATCATTCTTCTTAACATTAACTGCATCATCAAGGTCTTTTGCATCTTCACCATCAATAGTAAAAATTTCTTCATTTCTTAAATCGACTCTTTGAGCTATGTTCTTTTCATCAATAGTTTGAGATATTTGAAGAGCTTCATCAATCACAGGTTGTGGGAATTCATTTGGAAGCTTGTACTCCTTTATTAAAGAAAGCATGTCTACTCCAGCTTCGTCCATCTTTCCTAATATCTCGATTATTGTTCCCTCTGGTCTTTTATCTTTGTCAGATTTTTTATCTATTTTTACAACAACCACCTGATTATTCTTTGCTCCAGCACATTTCTTTTTTGGAATATAAATGTCTTCTCCTAAAGTTTTGTCATTTGGAACAACAAATCCAAAGTTTCTACTCTTTTTATAAATTCCAACTATTGAATCATTTTCTTCCTCATTGCTGATATTTCTATATTCAATTTTCTCACTTTTTCTAATTAATTTCTTTGACTTTTTATTTTTCTGCTCATGTATAAAAAATTTCTTGAAATCATTTTTTCTTTTCTTCATATTTAGAAATACTCCTTCTGGTATTTTAATATTTTACTTTTTGCATAAATTTATACCTTATATAACTTTTCTATTATACAAACAAAAACGACAGAATAGATTTTCTGCCGCCTAATAATTTCTATTTATAATTACATCATGAAAACTATTCCAAGTACTATTGTTAATACAAGGAATAATATTCCTAATATTATTGTCCATCTCTTTATTCTACCCTCATGAGTTTTTCCTTTATTCTTCTCATAGAAACTGTTTGTTGATGAACCAACTATTGTTCCAGATGCACCACTATTATCTTTATTTTGCATCATTGTTACAATTAATAAGGCTATACAGTTTATTACATATAAAGCTATTAAAATATATTTTACTATTTGCATTTTTACCGCTCCTTTTTGGTATTTATCTTAACTCGTTCATTTTACCATAATTTTTCACAAAAATCAATATTTTTATATTATTTTGTAAAAAAGGCAAAATTTTCAATGTAATCAATATTGGCATATTTCTTTTACTATAACACTTTTTTGAAATCTTACCATATATAAACAATCTCTGGTTAGTTTCCAATTTACTATAACAATAATTTGAAAAAAATATGATGTACAAAATCTGCACACCACTTTAGTCCGGTAGAAACGACTTGTACCTTAGCTACGCTAGGTTCAACTCGTTTCCTACCTACTCTCTTATATTTATGTTAATTCTCAAATTTGAGATTCCTTTTCCCATATCTATACTATGGGTTATGATTCCTGCTGAATTAATATTCAGAGAAACCAGGGCTCAGGTCTACAAGAATAAAGTAAGCCTGAACCCACAGTCACCGCGGGCACCGTCGGAACCGCTACTACGGCCACCAGCTGGATAATTAGCGAAGTAGCCGCTGTAACGGCCTCCACGACCCGTGTACGGAGTGCGCGTGTAAGAAAAAGACTCTGTAGTCCACTCCCATACATTTCCTCCCATATCGTATATGTTATTTACGGCTGTGGTTTGTCCTGTTGGAATTAATGTACTTGTTCCATTTTCTTTGGTTTGTTTATTTTTTTCTGTATCTGCTATTCCTGTATAAGTAAATGTTGGAGAATCTTGATAATTTCCTTCTTCTGAACTACTTCCATAATCACTATTCGTTTTTTGTATGAATGCAATTGCAGTATCCCATGCATAGCTACTTACTAGTTTTGATTTTACACTTGTATATTTTTGTTTTGTACTAAATCCTTCTGCTAGGCTTTTAGCCTGTGTTCTTGTTACATAATTATATGGGGCTTGTCCTGCTTTTACTGTTATTGTATTACTTGTTGGTGCTCCGCTTGCTCTTAATTTTTTAGAGTCTGTACTTTCTTGGTCTCCTGCTTCGTATCTTCCAATATAGAATCCCTTATTGGTTTCTACACTTGTCTTTTCGTCTGCAGGCAATGCTTCTTTAAAGTAATCACTATCTGAGCTACTGTATTTTATTTGCTCTGAATTTGTTGTTGTATCTGTTGTTCCTGTTGCAACTTGTGTTGAATAAGCAGTTCTTTTATAATCTGCTATATTTTCTACTGGTATCCATACAAATTGGTTTCCTACTAAATCTATTCCTACTGTTGTTTGTCCTTTATATTTTTCTTTGTCTGCTGCATTATCTGAAATTACTAGACCACTTGCTTTTGTTCCTCCTACATATACAAATCCTGCTGGGATTGGCACTCCATCTACTGTACTTTCAGAACTTCCTGAACCTGAATTATTGTTTTTATTTGCATCTATTTGTTCTTTCAGTTTCGAAGCCAAATCTTCCAATCCACTTTCGTCATTAGCTTGTGCCTGCTCATACTGGTCTTTTGCTTCTTTAGCATTTTCTATTACACCATTATTATCTATTGCAAGTTTAATGCTAACCCCTGCTAATATTAGCATTATTATAATAGTTACAACCAAAGCAATAAGCGTAATTCCTTTTTCTTGTTTATTTTTTGATTTATTGTTCATTTTCTTTTTTCCTCCTTTGTATTTTTCTTTGTTTATTCTACCATTACAAATTTTTATTTTCAACTGTTTTTCATTTATTTTTGATTTCATCTGAAATATTTTCATTCTCACATCAATATTTTAATATTATTTTGTAAAAAAGCCTGTTGTATCTTTATTTTCCGGACTTTCTATGATATAATGATTGTGTTAAATTATATTTCAGGAGGAATCATTATGTGGTTTTTAATCGTATTACTAGTTATAATCTTAATTATAGCAGTAAAATCAATCAAAGTTGTAAGACAATCTGAAGTTTATATAATTGAAAGATTAGGTAAATTTCATAAAGTAGCTGATGCAGGTCTTACAATTATTATTCCATTCGTTGACCGTGTTAGAAGCGTTGTTAGTTTAAAACAACAAACTATGGACGTTCCACCACAAAACGTAATTACTAAAGATAATGTTACTATCACAATAGATACTGTTGTGTTTTATAAAGTTACAGACCCAGCAAAAGCTGTGTATGAAATTCAAAGTTTGAAGAAAGGTATTGAGTATCTTGCAATTACTACTATTCGTGATATTGTTGGTAAAATGGATTTGGATTCAACATTCAGTTCTAGAGATATGATAAACGAACAGTTAAGAGCTATTCTTGATGAAGCAACAGATTCTTGGGGTTGCAAGATTGATAGAGTTGAGATAAAAGATATTACTCCACCTGCAGACATTAGAGATTCAATGGAAAAGCAAATGAATGCAGAAAGAACTAAAAGAGCTCAAATCCTTCAAGCTGAAGGTGAAAGACAGGCTGCAATTACACTTGCACAAGGTAAAAAAGAAGCCGCAATTCTTGAAGCTGAAGCTGAGAAAGAGTCTAAGATTAGACGTGCCGATGGTGAAGCTCAAGCTATTAAGAAAGTTGCAGAAGCAAGAGCAGACGAAGTTCGTATGGTTTATGATGCAATGATGAAAGCTCACCCAGATGACAAATTAGTTCAATTAAAATCTTTAGAAGCTTTGAAAGAGATTGCTAATGGAGATGCAAATAAAGTATTTATTCCATTTGAAGCAACATCAACCCTTTCTAGTATCGGTGCTATGAAAGATATTCTTACAGATAGCAAAAAAGTAAAAAAAGATGTAAAAGCTGAATAATTCAAATGCTAAAAAAACTTCAAGTTAGTACAAATTAACTTGAAGCTTTTTTTCTTTATGCATTTTTTAATCTGGTATGTTTTCGTCTTTTATGTAATATTTCGTTCCAACCATTTTGTCTGGCAAATATTGTTGTTCCACATAATGACCTGGATAATCGTGTGGGTATTTGTAGCCTACATGGTATCCCTCTTTTTCCATTCCCTCTGCTGGTGCATTTCTAATATGCATTGGAACTTCTCCTGTATCTTTATTTGCTACATCTTCTAAAGCCTTATTTATTGCAAGATAGCTTGCATTTGATTTTTTTGATGTTGCAACATAAACGGCTGCTTCAGCTAAAATTATTCTTGCTTCTGGCATTCCAACAAAATGAACTGCTTGCATTGCACTGGTTGCCAAAATTAAAGCATTAGGGTTTGCCATTCCAACATCTTCAGATGCAGCAATTACTATTCTTCTTGCCAAAAACATTGGGTCTTCTCCACCGTTTAGTGCTCTTGCTAAATAGAATACTGCAGCATCAGGATCACTTCCACGCATAGACTTTATGAAAGCACTTATATTATCGTAATGGCTGTCTCCCTTTTTATCGAATATAGCTTTTCTATTTTGAACGCTCTCTTTGGCAATTTCATTTGTAATTGTAATATATCCGTCTTCTCCAATTCTCGTTGTTAAAACGGCAACCTCGAGTCCATTTAGGGCTGTTCTAACATCACCATTTGCAGTTTCTGCAATCTTGTAAAGTGTATCATCTTCTATTTTTATATTGTAACTTCCAAGCCCCTCTGGTTTCTTCAAAGATCTTTTTAGAATAGTATATATGTTGTCAACAGTTAGTGGCTCCAAATGAAACACCATAGACCTAGATATCAAAGCCTTGTTTACTTCAAAATATGGATTTTCAGTAGTCGCACCTATTAATATTACAGTTCCATTTTCAACAAATGGTAATAACGCATCTTGTTGCAATTTATTAAACCTATGAATCTCATCAATAAATAAAATACATCTTCCAGATGGATTTAGAAAAGGATTTTTTGCTTCCTCTATTGCATTTTTTATATCTCCAACCCCTGCCGTTACTGCATTTAACTTTGTAAACTTATATTTTGTGGTATTGCTAATAACCCTTGCCAAAGATGTTTTGCCACAGCCAGGAGGTCCCCATAAAATAATGCTAGAAAGCCTATCTGCCTGAATGGTTCTATATAAAATTTTATCTTTTCCTAATATCTTTTCTTGTCCAACGTAATCATCTAATGTTTTAGGGCTCATTCTGTACGCCAGTGGTTCATTCGCATTCATTTAATTGCTTCCTTTCTATTTTCGCCCATTAGGGACGCCCCTTTTTGGGCGAGATTTCTTCATAGCTTTTTTTATTTCAATTTTTGGGCTGTTACATAAAAAATAGTCTGCCCTTATTTTTTGAAACTTTTCCTCTAAATTCAAATTTATTTTAATGAGCTAAATATTGTAATGCCTCTTTTATTTTTTCTTCCAAACTCTCTTGTTTTATCTTTGGCAATATCTTATTAATCTCATATCTTCTGTATCCTAGCACCTGAAGAGCCTGAATTAAATCTTCTTGTTCCTCTTCATTCTTCATTTTGTTATCTATGCTATCTTCGTCAGCTTCATTATTAGAAATTGCATCTTCTGTTTTTATCTTATCTTTCAATTCGAGAATAATTCTTTGTGCTGTTTTTGGTCCAATGCCTGGTAATTTCTTTAAAGTGTTTACTTCATTTGTTATTACGGCTAAGGCAAATCTTGAAGGTGTAATATTGGAAAGTATTGTTATTGCAGATTTTGCACCTATTCCCCCAACCGAAATAAGTAACTCAAATGTATGTAGCTCTTCATTTGAATTGAATCCAAATAAGCTAATGTCGTCCTCTCTAACTTTTAAATATGTATAAACTTTTACCTCTCCATCATCTGGCAAAGAATCGATTGCCTTCTTCGACATAAATACCTTATAGCCAATTCCTTGTACTTCTATAATTATATATTCATCAGATTTAAATTGTAATTTTCCTTTTAGATATGCTATCATCTTTTTCTCCTTTGGTGCAAACAAATTTTCTTTTTAGTATTTATATTCTATCATATTTTTTTAATTTTTCAATAGATTTCTTGTAAAAATAAATTTTCACTTGTACTTTTATGTTTCTATGTTATAATTGCATTATAAAGTTACTATACGGATATAAATTCTTATAGCGACTATCGGTTTATAGGTAAATCCATTAGAAAAACCTAAATAAATTATACAAGGAGTTGTGTTTATGACACCACACAATGAAGCTAAAAAAGAAGACATTGCAAAAGTTGTTCTAATGCCTGGAGACCCATTAAGAGCAAAATATATTGTAGATAATTTTATGACTAATGTAAAATTAGTGAATTCAGTTAGAAACATGTTTGGTTATACCGGAGAGTATAAAGGCAAGAAAATAACTGTATTTGCATCTGGCATGGGAATGCCAAGTATGGGAATTTATTCTTATGAATTATTCAAATTTTATGATGTAGATTCAATTATAAGAATTGGTTCTTGCGGAGCTTATTCAGAGGATTTGAATCTGCTTGATACAATTTTAGTTGATAACACATACACAGAAGGAAATTATGCCTTTGAACTTAATGAAGAAGATGTTCACATTATGGAATCAAGTGCAGAATTAAATAAAATAATCGAGGATACTGCTCATGATTGTAATATTCCTTACATAAAAGGAAATACTCTTTGTACAGATTGTTTTGATTATTATGTTAAAGATGTAAATGGATTAATTGCAAGATTTCCAAAGGACTTAAACATCATCGGTGCGGAAATGGAAGCATTTGCTTTATTTTATAATGCCCATATATTTGGAAAGAAAGCCAGCTGTTTGTTAAGTGTTGTTGACTCACACTATAAACATCAAGAAATATCAGCTGAGGCAAGACAAACCTCTTTAAACTCAATGATAAAACTTGCCCTTGAATCAGCAATTAGAATCTAAGCTTTTATATAATTTGTTTCTTATTGTTGCAAGTTTATAATAAAATTAAAGGTCGCTCACGAAATAATTTGTGAGTGATTTTTTTGCTATACTCTGCAATTTCTGTAATAAAGTAGCAATGAAAAAATCCTTCTTATGATATTAAAATCATAAAAAGGATTTTTTATTATTTCGTTATTGCTAAGACTTTGTATTTCATTGTTCCAGCAGGAACTTTTACTTCTACAACATCATTCTTTTTCTTTCCGATTAAAGCAGCTCCTACAGGAGACTCGTTAGAAATTTTGTTTTGTGCCAAATCAACTTCAGTAGAACCAACTATTGTATATGTTACTTCCTCTTCAAATTCTTCGTCATAAACTTTTACTATATTTCCAACTTGTACTGTTTTTGTATCTATTTCAGATTCATCGATTATCTTTGCATATCTTATTTTGTTTTCTAATTCAGCTATTTTGCCTTCATTCTCTGCTTGAGCATTTTTTGCTTCATCATACTCAGAGTTTTCTGATAAATCTCCAAATCCAAGTGCAACTTTTATTTTTTCTGCTATTTCTGCTCTTTTTGTTGTTTTAAGATAATCTAATTCTTTTTCTAATTTTTCATAACCTTCTTGTGATACAAGTATTCCCTTCTCTTCCATATTGCTAACCTCCTTTTGCACATTTGCAGTATAGATCTATTTATCTAATATTAATTCACAATTAAATATATTAAACCTTTTTTGAAGATTTGTCAAGAGGTTGGAAAGATATTCCAACAGGTTTGTAGGTGTTCGGTTAAGATTATACTCTCCTATATGCTCGATTTTACACAGTTAAAATTAAACGCTCATTATGGAATTATATATAAAGTTGGGCGAGTGCCAAAGCCTTGTGTATTTGAATATAAAGAACTTTGCTTTCCAGAAGCTGGTACACCAGATCCATAAGTATAATAATAACCACCTCTGCCAACTCTATTAGCCCAATCACTTGCTTCTTGCGTAAACTCATGACAATTTCCAGCAAAGTCGTATATATTATTTGCCTTCCAACTTTCACTATATCCTGTCTCCTGTTTTGTTCCTCTTCCATTATTAGTAGTATTATTTGTATAGTTTCCCCATTTACTTGAATCATTTATATCAAAGTTAGAGCTTGCTAACCAATTACATGTTGCATCCCACTGCAAGCCCCATATCATTCTTGTTTTTACTTTTGTTCCTTCTTTCGCCCATTTAGTACAATTTTTATATAATTCATACCAATTTTTATCCGTTTGAGTGGTTCCTGTCTTTTCCCCATCGGCCGTTAACTCATATCTTCCTATAAAAAATCCCTTATACTTCTCTAGACTTCTTATCATTTCATTATAATCACTTGCCATAGTATCAGCCATATTTTTTAAGCTAGTAAATCCTGCTGTTGCATAATTTGCATAATCATAACTAGTTCCATCTTTTCCAATTACCAAATCTGGTTCCCTATAGCTACTTGTATCTCCTGGTTTAACTCTTCCTTTTATTATAGCTGAATTTGTATATTTTGTAGTCTTTACTCCTGTACTTCCTGCTAAAGCCTGTCCTGCATCTACTGTTGTATATAAACTACTTGGTGTTTCTACAGGCACCCATACCCATTGGTTTCCACTTAACTCTTCTCTAACATCCTCTTTTCCTTTATCTAATTCGTTATCTGCTACATTATCAGAAATTACTAATCCTTTTGCCTTTGTTCCACCCACATAATAATAGCCTGCAGGTATTGTCACTCCGTCAATTATCGTTTCAGAGCTTGAACTATTTCCTCCTGTTGCATCAACATTATATGATCTGTTTGAATCTGTAAATGTAATAGTAAAACCATCTCCATTTTCTATAACAGTAAAATTGCCAGATGGAAGTTCATTTTGCATCATCTTTTGTAAATTATCTTTAGTAATCCTACCTTTTACCCCTACTTTTTCAGCTGCAAATGCTGCCCTTGATACAATTGATTTTTCTGTTTCAATGTCTTGTTCTTGTTTTGCTTCTTCAGAATTTTTTATCATCGGACTTACTGTAGCTATAGAAATTCCCGCTAATATAAGCATTACTATTATTGTAATTGATAAAGCTATTATTGTTATTCCGGTTTCATTATTCAATTTTCTTTTATCCATAGTTTTCCTCTTTTCTTAATTATTCTCTATTGTATTTCATAATATCATACCATTTTTTTGATTTCAATAGATTTTTTTATTTGTAATATTGTTGTAATATTTTAGTTAATACACTTTTTTAGAATGTTATATTTTTTGTTTACTGTTTTATTTTTTCTAATATGTTTCGTTGAATTTTTATTAAATATATAAGTTTTAGTTTTTCCAACTTAATTCTATTGCAGTTTTATTATTTCCTCTTTATTAATTTCTCCATTTTCTCCAATTAAATAATATTCCTCATTTTTTATCTTTTTATTTACTTTTTCTCTATTTTTTTCTATCTCGTATTCTATAGGAAATTTTTCATCTTTTTCACTTTTTAGTCTTATATTGTTTATAACTATTCCTTGGAATCCTTGATATATCTTTATTTTATTCTGTGCAACATTCAAAATAGTTGCAGTTCTGTTTATATTAAACTTTTCTATATTTTCTTGTCTAAAGTCATAATTGATTATATATTTTGCTTTTGACAGGCTTTTTTTTCTGTTATTTAATATAATAAGCATTTCTGCTTCCTCATCTGCAAATTGTTCTATTTTTCTATATTGTTTTACATTGTCTGTTATTATATACACTATTTTATATTGATTAAGCATCTCTTTTATTTTTATGTTGTTTAAATTAGAGCTTTGTTCTAATAGTATATAAACACTCTGTTCTTTTGTTTCTTTTTTCCCGTCTTTCATTATATTATTAAGTATTTCTATCGAATTTTCACAATATATATTTTTGCTTTGTTCTATTTCATTTACTAAATTGTTAATATCAAAAGTATGTATCTTTAATTTTTTCTCTTCAAGATTTTGCTCGCTTATTCTCTTTATTTTTTCTATTTCCTTTATTTTATCTACTTCTTTTATTTTCTTATTTTTTTCTGTTTCTTTTATTTTCTTATTTTTTTCTATTGCCTCTAACTTCTTTACTATTTTTATTACTTCATTTGAAGGCACTATTTTAACATTTACTCTTAGAGCACATTTTTTTATTTTTCTAATTCTTTTTTCAATTTTTCTATTTAGTTTTTTTATGTTCTTTTTTAAGTTTATATGTTCTTCTCTTTCTGAATTATCTTCCTTTTCTTTCTGTTTTAGTTTTGGTTTTATCTTTATCTTTCTTGATTTGCTAATATTTATAAATTGCAAAATTGTATCTGATTTTTCTTCTTTTTTTCTTGTTTTATATTCTTTTTTATCATAGCATATGTCAACATATAAGGTTTTCTTCATCTTTCATCTTCCATTCTATAATTGCTCTAGAGCAGATTTTTCTCTTTTAATTGTATTTTTTTCTTTTTCATTTATTACATTTTATTCAAATGTTCCAATTATAAATGAATTTTATTAAAACAATTATAGGTGTGAAAAATTTTTTTTAAAATTTTTTTACTAAAATAAAAAGGGAAAAAAGGCAGATTATCTTTCATTAGATATTCTGCCTTTTTCATATATTTTTTTATAATTGCTTTATTTCACATTTAATATCTGTGCTATTGTGCTCCAAATACTGTCTGGTTCTCTATCTTTTTCCCAATATGCTGCTCCTGCTAAATTATAAGTATTAACTAATTCTAGCTTGTATTTTAAAGATTTTTCATCTTCAATCCATACTTTATATGTCTTGCCATTTTTTTGATATTCAGCATAGTTTTGCTTTAATTCGTCATCCCATTCTATTTTTGCATCTGATGGAATTAAAGAATATACTTCTTTCATTTCAACTACTCTACTGTCTATTTCTCCATTTGTTTCTGTCCAAATTCTTGTGTAGAATGGAACCGCAAGTATTAATTTGTCTGCTGAAACTTCTTCTTGTCCTAAGAATTTCTTGATGTTTGCTTCAACCCAGTCACAGCCTGCTGTTGTTCCTTCTTTTGGAGATGATACACCGTTTTGGTCATATCCCATATACACGATATAATCCGCAACTTTGCCAATGGTGTTTCTATCATAACATAATGACCAGTCTGGTGATCCATCTGGAGCTGTTACATCTACAGATAGTACTTTTCCCAATTCTCTTAGTCTTGGTGCAAGTTCTATAATTAATCTTGAATACATTAATTTATCGGCTTCATAGATATTTTCAAAATCCATGTTTATTCCTTCAATATTGTATGTAACAACTGCTGTTATAATATTATCTATCAGCTTCTGTCTTAATTCGTAATCATTCAAGATTTCAGATGTTGTGTCTTTTAGTGAGTTGTTTGAGAATGATGCCCATACTTTATATCCGTTATTATGAGCCCAATTTATATAGTTAGTTCCTCTTGTTCCTACATTTGCAACAATGTTTCCCTTGCCAAGCTTTTGTAGTGTGAAGAATGTTGGTGAAACAACATTTACTCCTTCTACTTTTCCGCTTCTTTGAGGAGCTTGTGCATATTCTGAAAAATAATCCCAAAACATGCTTATTTTTCCTTGTACTTGTGGCTCTATTTCAAGGTTGTCCCTTACCTTTTTCTCGTTAGCAATACTGTTTTCCTTTACATATCCAACTTTTCCATTTTCAGTCGTAACCTTTACCCAGCCAGAAGAATCTGTACTATCATCTTGTTGAACTATAGTTAAATTATCTCCTGCACTTACTCTATCAATTGTTTTTGAAAATCCAGTTGGTTTGTATTTTACGCTATTATTTTTTCTACTGTTTGCATAGGTTAGTTCTCTATCAAGAGAAACTAATACAACTGTGTCTGTGTCTTCAATATATTTTGTTTCCACATTATATACACTTTTGCTTATTTCCGAAAATGGCAGATAGAACTCTTGTTCAACTTTTTTTGCTGGTTTCATTATTTCTTTTGAAGCTCCGTTTACAGTGATAGTATCATTGTTTATTTTTAAGCTTGCAAGCTTTGTGTCTGATGATGTAATAATCTGGTCATATTTATTATCATAAAATATATTTCCATCGAAGAAATTCGCAATGTCTTTTGTAGACACATACACAACTCCATCTTCAATTAATACATCATTTTTTAAACTCTTTGTAACATTACTATTATTTATTACTAAATTCGTTTTTTCTCCTACATCATTCCTAATATAGTTTGGTGCAATATAAAGTACAAAAGCTACAGCAAGAACAAAAAATAATACAACAATTAATTTATAAAAATAAAAGGTTTTTCCTTTTTTTGTTCTGCCACTCTCCATTGTTCTTTTTCCAGCCATAATTTTCTCCTTATTTTTTCTCAAATTTTTTCATATAATGTAGCTGTTTTAGTATTTTAAAATTTGATTTCTAACTACTATTTCATCTTCTTTAAATTTTTCATTTTTTTCGTTTAACATTTTATTGTTATCCTTTTTCTTGAAGAATTTTCTTTTTGGCTTTACTTCATAAATATCATCATTTACCATTGTAAAATCCTTAGTTTCTTCATCGACTTTTATATATTCATCTTCTTTTCTATTTATATCATAACTGATATTGTTATGTTCGTGAGGTTGATAAAATGTTTCACCATATGTTTTCTTTGCATGTAATCCATGTTCTTCTTCGGCTAAATATTGCTTTATTATGTTTCTTATCTCTTTTGGAAATTTCTCCATTGGATAATCTAAATATTTATATTGCCATATTACCATTCTATCATTATTCGAATATATAGAATTAATTAAGTCATCACAATCATATTCAGCTAAGAATTCTACATTTTCTATACTAATCGTTATATTAGACCAATCTATTTTTTCATATATTTTACACTGTCTTCTTAGTTCTTTTATTAGTTCATATAGTTCATTTGTTAGTTTTATAAATTCATTTTCATCAAGATTGAATTTATTTGGTATTTGATATACATTTATAGGATTTCTTTTTATTATACTTTTAGGAAAATAGTAAAAAAACATTTCTCCTGTTTCTTCACCATTATCCCTTTGTATAACAGATGCATATAAATATATACTTTCCCAGCTTTCAGGTATCATATAAAATAGACACTGTCTAATTTTTGAATAAAGTTCTTTTATTGTTGCTTTCGACTTCATCCATTCTCCCTACTTTTTTCTACTATTATATTATTTTCCTCTTGTTTTGATTCGTTTTATAGTTCTATTTTTCTACTATAATGCTTTCTCCTGTCATTTCTTCTGGCTTTGGAAGGTTCATTATATCTAGCATTGTTGGTGCTAAGTCTGCAAGTTTTCCTTCTTTTAATTTTGCATTTTCCATTCCAACTAAGATTACTGGAACAGGGTTTGTTGTATGAGCTGTATGTGGCTCTCCTGTTTTATAATCTATCATTTGCTCACAATTTCCGTGATCTGCTGTTATTATTAATCTTCCATTTTGTGCATTTACAGCTTCTACAACTTTTCCTACGCATTCGTCTATTGTTTCTACTGCCTTTATTGCAGCTTCTAGACTTCCTGTATGTCCAACCATATCTGTATTTGCATAATTTAATATTATTGCATCATATTTTTTAGAATTGATTGCATCTACAACTTTTTCAGTTACTTCTCTTGCACTCATTTCAGGTTGCATATCGTAAGTTTCAACCTTTGGAGATGGTACTAATATTCTATCTTCTCCTGGATATTGTTTTTCTTGTCCTCCATTAAAGAAGAAGGTAACGTGTGCATATTTTTCTGTTTCTGCAATACGTAACTGTGTATATCCTAAATTGCTTATATATTCTCCGAAAGTATTTTTCAAATGTTCTTTTTTGAATGCTATTTCAACATTTGGTAAAGTTTCATCATAAGGAGTCATGCAAACAAAGCATAAATCTAAGTCTTTTCTTGTTTCAAATTCATTGAATTCTGGATCAACAAGTGTTCTTGTTATTTGTCTTGCTCTGTCTGGTCTAAAGTTGAAGAAAATTACAGAATCATGTGGTTCTATTTTTGCAACAGGTGCATCTCCATTGCATATAACTGTTGGTTCTATAAACTCATCAAATACTTCTTTTTGGTATGATGCTTCAACTGCTTGTATTGCTGAACTTGCTTTATTTCCTTTTCCATAGACCATTGCATCATAAGCTTTTTGCTCTCTTTGCCATCTCTTGTCTCTATCCATTGCATAGAATCTACCAGAAATTGTAGCAATTTTTCCAATTCCTTTTTCTTTCATTTTTTCTTCTAGTTTTGTTATATAGCTTTCTCCTGAAGCTGGTGGAGTATCTCTTCCGTCCATGAAGCAATGTACAAATACATTTTCAAAGTCTTTTCTCTTTGCAAGTTCTAGTAATCCGTATAAATGGCGAATATGACTATGAACTCCTCCGTCAGATACTAATCCAATTATGTGTAATTTTGAGTTGTATTTTTTACAATTTTCTATTGCCTTATTGAATTCTGGAATACTGAAAAAGTCTCCATCTTCTATTGATTTTGTTATTTTTGTTAATTCTTGATAAACTATTCTTCCTGCTCCAATGTTTGTGTGTCCAACTTCAGAATTTCCCATTTGTCCTTCTGGAAGTCCTACACTTAGTCCACTTGCAAATATTCTTGAATTAGGGCATGTTTTCATAAGTTTATCTAGATTTGGAGTATTAGCAAGCTTTACAGCGTTTCCTTGTTCTTTTTCATTTATTCCAAATCCGTCTATTATCATTAGCATTGTTAATTTGTCTTTCATTTTATATAACTTCCTTCCATTTTCATTTTAGTACATACATTCTTGTTATTTTGCTTCTTCTGTTATTTATCATAGTTTACTATTTTGGCGAACTCGTCTGCTTTTAGACTTGCCCCACCAACTAATGCTCCATCTATGTCAGATGTTTCAAATAGTTCTTTGGCATTTGAAGATTTTACACTTCCACCATATTGTATTATAACACTTTCTGCAACATCTTTTCCATAGATATTTGAAATTTTATTTCTTATTGCTTTTATGCTGTTGTTTGCGTCTTCTGATGTTGCTGTTTTTCCTGTTCCAATTGCCCATATTGGTTCATAAGCAATTATTGTATTTTTAACTTGCTCATCAGTAAGTCCTTCTAATGCTTTCTCAACTTGAGAAGTAATTATATCTACTGTTTTTCCTTCTTCTCTTTGTTCTAAGCTTTCACCAACACAAACTATTGGCTTTAAATCATTTGCAAATGCTGATTTAATTTTCTTATTTACAGTTTCATCTGTTTCTGCAAAATATGCTCTTCTTTCAGAGTGACCAATTATTACATACTCAACTCCCATAGATTTAAGCATTTGTGCAGATATTTCTCCTGTGTATGCTCCTTTTTCTTCCCAGTGCATGTTTTGAGCACCTAAATGAATATTTGTTCCTTCAAGTGTATGCCATGCATAAAATATGTCTGTATATGGAACACATAAAATAACTTCATGCTCTGTGCCTTTTACAAGAGGTGCAAATTGTTCTATAAAATTTATTGTGTCTCCAGGAAGCATGTTCATTTTCCAATTTCCTGCAATAACTTTTTTTCTCATATAAAACTCCTTTCGCCCAATAGGGACGCCCCTTTTTGGTTGAAAATTTTTCATTCTTTTTCAAATCTAAAGTTAAAATTTTCTTTATTTAAATTTTTATCTTAATTTCTTTATCTGTCTTTTTAATCTTTATATTCTTTCGCCCAAAAAGGGGCGTCCCTATTGGGCGAAATTCAATTCTACTATTTTATTTATCTAATAAACATTCTACTCCTGGAAGTTTCTTTCCCTCTAAGAATTCAAGAGATGCTCCTCCACCTGTAGATATATGTGTAAATTTATCTCCTATTCCAAGTTTTTCTATAGCTGCCGCTGAGTCTCCACCACCAATTATAGTTGTTACATTTTTCATGCTTCCCAAGAATTTTGCTATGCTATTTGTTCCAATTGCAAATTGATCAAATTCAAATAAACCAACAGGTCCATTCCAGATTACTGTTTTTGCTTTTGAAAGTTCTTCCTCATACATTTTTATTGTTTCAGCTCCGATGTCAAATCCTTCCCAGCCATCAGGAATTTCTTTATAAGAAACTGTTTTACTTTCTGTATCTTCTTTAAATTCCTTTCCAATCTTTGTATCGATTGGTAGCATTAATTTAACACCTTTAGCTTTTGCCTTTTCCATAAGTGATGTTGCAAGGTCTAATTTATCTAATTCGCAAATTGAATTTCCAACATTATATCCCATTGCTTTGAAGAATGTATAAGCCATTCCTCCACCAATTATTAATGTATCAACTTTTTCTAATAGACTATCTATTACACCAATTTTATCAGATACTTTCTTTCCTCCTAAAATTGCCATAAATGGTCTTTCTGGATTTTCTAGAGTTGTTCCCAAGAAGTTGATTTCTTTTTCCATTAAAAATCCTGCAACTGCTGGTAAATAGCTTGCAACTCCAGCTGTTGAACTGTGAGCTCTATGAGCTGTTCCAAATGCATCATTTACATATATTTCTGCCATTGAAGCTAGTTCCTTTGCAAATTCAGGATCATTTGCTTCTTCTCTTGCATCAAATCTTACATTCTCTAATAGAACTATTTCTCCATCCTTCATATTTGAAGTTAGTTCTTTTGCACTTGGTCCAATTATGTCCTCTGCAAGTTTAACTTCTTTTCCTAATAGTCTTGATAATTCTTTTGCAACTGGTGCAAGCGAAAATTCTTTTTTTACCTGTCCCTTTGGTCTTCCTAAATGTGAGCATAGTATTACTTTGCATTCGTTGTCTAATAAGTATTTTATTGTTGGTAATGCTCCTACTATTCTTCTATTGTCTGTAATATTAAAATTTTCATCTAGTGGTACATTGAAGTCACATCTTACAAGTACTTTCTTTCCTTTAACATCAATATCTCTAACAGTTTTTTTATTCATACAAAAACCTCCTTCAGATTTTTTAATTGTTTTATTGCTTGGTTTATCTAGCTTAACTTTTAAGATAGATATTGCAAAACTATATTTATACTATAGTTCTCTAATATCTAACTTTTAGTTTGATTTCCGTGTTATTTGCATTTGATTCTATTAGGTTGCTCGTAATATTTTATAATTTAATTTCTTTCTCACATCGCCTTAAAATTTCTCATACTGTTTTATAATTAATTCTCTGGGGCTTGATATTCTCAAGCCCCACAAGAACTTTATAAAAATATTTTATACTTCTATTAGATTTTTAGCTAATTCAAAATAATCATCTGGCTTGCAATAAATTATATATTGCTATAACTCTAATTATTTGTGATCAACTGATGCCATGTATGCTGCTAAATCAACTAATTTGTGTGCATATCCCCACTCATTGTCATACCAAGCAATTAATTTTACAAATGTATCTGTAAGCATTATTCCTGCTTTTGCATCGAATATTGATGTGTGTTCATCACTTAAGAAATCTGATGATACAACATCTTCATCACAGTACTCAACTATTCCTTTTAGCTCACCCTCTGAAGCTTTTTTCATAGCTGCACATATTTCTTCATAAGTTGTTGGTTTCTCAAGATTACATGTTAAATCTACAACAGATACGTCTATTGTTGGTACTCTAAATGCCATTCCTGTTAGTTTTCCATTTAATTCTGGTATAACTTTTCCAACTGCCTTTGCAGCGCCTGTTGATGATGGTATTATATTTGCACTCGCTGCTCTACCACCTCTCCAATCTTTCTTAGAAGCTCCATCAACTGTTTTTTGTGTTGCAGTTGTTGAATGAACTGTTGTCATTAATCCTTCTTTGATTCCGAAGTTATCATTTATGACTTTAGCAAGTGGTGCTAAACAGTTTGTTGTACAAGATGCATTTGAAACTATGTTCATGCTTGGGTCATAAGATTTGTTGTTTACTCCCATTACAAACATTGGAGCATCTTTTGATGGTGCACTTATAACAACCTTTTTAGCTCCTGCGTTTAAATGTGCTTGAGCTTTTTCCATTGTTGTAAATACTCCAGAGCATTCTAGAACATACTCAACTCCTTCTTTTCCCCATGGAATATTGTTTGGGTCCATTTCGTTATAAACATTTATTGTTTTTCCGTCTACAATTAGTTTTCCTTCTTCAGATTTAATATCTCCATTAAATCTTCCATGAGCAGAATCGAACTTAACCATGTAAGCCATGTAATCTGCTGCTATAAAAGGATCATTAACTGCTACTACCTCTACTTCTTTATTTTTTAGTGCTGCTTGGAATGCTAGTTTTCCTATTCTTCCAAAACCATTAATTCCAACTTTAACTGACATAAAAATTCCTCCTCTTTTGATGTAATACATCACTATTTTTGTCTTTTTAGACATGTTTTATTCTATAACAAAAATATACAGTTTTCAAGTAGTTTTATTATTAAAATAAAAAAACTAGAGTCTTTAGATTATAAATTAATAATATTTATATATCTAATTTCCCTAGTATAAATAAATTTTTCTAATTAAAATTGTATTTTTTGGAACAAAAAACTCTTTGCTTGTGTTTCATCAATTTCTTGATGCCAAAAATCATTTATTGCTTTAAATGTAGCTTCTTGTCTTGGTGTAAGTTCAACTGTTATGTCTTGGAATAAGAAGTTTTTAATTTTTGTCCAAGTGCTTATTTTGCTTGGTACAGATGCATCAAATTGATTTTTTATTTCATTTGTTCCAACATTTTCTGTAAATGCATTTTCATTTATTGGTCCTTCCATTTTCATTTCCTCCTTTGTAAGTATCATACTCTTATATATTTATACTATAAAAAAATTTTTTTATCAAGTACTTTTTGAAAAAATTTATTATTTTGTGCCATTATTTTTATATTTCCATTTGTTTCCCTAGAAAATTTGCGGCAGATTGTGCAACTTTTTGTTCAACTTCGCTCATTTTAGTTTTTTCATCCTTGGATAGAAGTATAACACTCCCTATTGCATCTCCGTCAGATATTATTGGATATATAACCTGTGCTTTATTTATCTTATCTCTTGTCTCATTTTGAGTAATTGGAACTGCCATATCGTTATTTTCCTTACTTATATAATTTTCCTTATCTTCAAGAATTCTTTCTAGTTCTCTACTTATATTTTGTTCCAGCCACTCTTTTTTTGAAGCTCCAGAGACAGCTATTACTGTATCTTTATCAGTTATACAGGCAATGTGTCCTGTTGTTTTTGTTAATGTTTCAGCATATTCTGATGCAAATTCAGAAAGTTCCCCAATAGGAGAATATTTTTTCAAAATTATTTCTCCTTCCTTATCTGTAAAAATTTCAAGTGGGTCTCCCTCTTTAATTCTAAGCGTTCTTCTTATCTCTTTTGGAATAACAACTCTGCCTAAGTCATCTATTCTTCTAACAACACCAGTTGCTTTCATTTTGTTCCTCCTCATTTATAATAAATCTTTATTTTATATTCTTATTATTACAAATAAGGAAGAAATTATTCATTTTTATAATTTTATTTTGTAGGTTCTTATTGGTAGTTTTCAAGTATTTTTTCAAGTTCTTTAGCAAACTCTTCTATCATAAATGTTTTTATTGTTGGGTGTTTTCCATCGATATAATCCATCATAATTTGTTTTAGTTTAGCAATATTCTTCATTTCAGGTTCAATCTCATTTTTATACTTTTTAGCTCTTTCAGACAACATTTCTCTGATTGATACTATATCTTCATTGCTTGCACAAGATATTCTTTGGAATAGTTGGAATGGATCATAATATTTAAATATTGGAACATTATTACATTCCTTCGCAAACTTATCATAGAACAATTCCATTTTCATTGGTATACACTTGAATAACTCATCTGCTTTTTCTTTGTACATTTTATCTTTTAATTGAGCATTTAACTCATTAAATCTTGCAATTATATTATTCATTTCGCTTCCAGCATCTTCTGTTGCAATTTGAGATAGTTCTTCTTCTGCATCATCGCAATATGAAGCCGAAACTGAAGCAATATTCATTCCCATTAAGAAAACACTTTCGATTGTTTGAATATCATAATCTATTAAATTATTCTCAATAAAATGGCTGAAATATGCAAAAAGTTTTACAATATTTATTGGTTCTATCCTACCACTTTTTACGTCTTCAATTACTCCATTTATTACAGTTGGGAATTGATCATCTGATATTTTCCAATATTCTTCTGTAAGCAGTCTCTTGTATCCTGGAAGCTTGTCTGTATCTACAGTATTTCTTATAACCTCCATGTTCTCTTTAAATACTTTCATGTCAAATATTCTTGTACGCACATACATCTCTATAAATTTAAAGAACCTATATTCAACTTTAAAATTATAATAGTAAGTATTATCAAATTCTTTAATGTAGAATTGTCTGTTATCCATAAATACTCTTGAAGAAACCAATATTGCTCTATATTCTTCGTTGTTCATAATATTTTTAAACTTATCTTTTGTAACTTTTCCAGCCTTAATTTCAAAAGATATAGCTATTGTAAATATAAGCATTGTCTGCAATATTCTATTATTTGTGTTCGGATAATCCTGATTTACCATATCAAATATTTTCTTAAAGTCATTTAATGCATGCTTCAAAATTCTTAAATTTCTTGTTCCACTCTTGTTAAATGTTGTAGTAATTAAATATGAATTTTCTCTTAAAAATCTAATTAATTCTGGATATCTTTCATATCTCATTAATAAGCCATTAATTATATAAGTGAATTCTGGTGCATATTCAAAAGTTTCTCCAATAAGTTTTTCCTTGATTCTTTCGTAATCATTTGCCTTATCAAATACATATTCAATTGTATCTTGAATCCTTTCAACCATTGGTTCATCTGTTTTTATATTAAGTTTGTTTTGTTTATCTAACAAGTAGGTAGCAATAAATGTTTTCATTTCCAAATTACTGCTTTTTAATTTTGTAGACAATTCTTTTTCGTTACATATAATTATTGTTTTTATATGATCATGTTCTACGAAGTTATTTATATATCCTAATATATCTATAACATCTACATTAGCTCTCTCAAGGTCATCGAAGCAAAGTACTTTGTCGTCTGTTGAGAAGAATTCCTCATAGTCTATTTTGTCTCCATTTTGTGTAACACCAAAAAAGTTAGCCATATCAAGTCCTGTTTTTGCATATTCTGGTATTACCTTTTCTCCTTTGGAGCCCATGAATTTTTTCAAGTTCTTATCCATAAGTTGAGTAGTTTCGATAAAGATTTTTTTACTTATTTCTTCTAGGTTAGATATTCCATAAAGCGACATATAGATAGTAGTGTATTTCTTTCCGTTTACCTGCATTGCCTCAATCTTATTTCTTATTTTATGATTCCAAAAATAAGTTTTTCCGCTTCCCCACTCACCATTAATCATAATAGCGTAATCCGTATAATCAGATCTAATATAGTCCAAAATGCTCTCTACTAAGTCTTCCATAAATTCCTCCTTATAAATTTATATTCTTCTGTTAATCTTTTGCCATAGTTAATATTCCGATTTTATTTGGTGCCAGTTCTTCGTTTATTACTTTTGCACATTCATTCGCCGTTGCACCAGTTGTATAAATATCATCAAAAATAAGTATATTTTTATTTTTAATTTTTTCATATTCCAATATCATTCTTTTGTTTTTTCTAAGTTTATAAACATTTTTAGCATTTTCAGCTCTTTGTATTTTATTTAATGAACTCTGAGGCTTGGTATTATTTTTCTTTATCAGAATATTTTCATATTTTAATATTTCTTGTTTTGTTTTTTCCATAGTATTAGTATAATAGGTTATTTTTCTTGATAATTCCTTGGCTATTAATTCTGTTTGATTGTATCCTCTTTCCATTCTTCTTTTATTATGTATTGGAACTGGAACTATTATATCATAAGATTTTAAAATTTCACACATTTTTTTGTCTTTTAACAAAATGTTCACAAAAGCCTTATAATAATATGATTTATCATTAAATTTATAATCCAGTATATTCTTTCTTATATTCTTATATTTAAACATATAAATATGTTCGTCGAAAAATATTTCTTTATTTTTATAATAATCTATATGCATTTTTTCGACTTGTTGCAAGGCTTTTCGGCAATTTTTGCATAGATATTCTTGGTTGAATTTTCCACAAAATACACACTTTGGTGGATAAATTAATTCAATTATATATTCAACAATATTATAAATATCTATGTATCTTATTTCTATTCTCCAATCTTTTCTAATTTAAATTTCAAACCTGTGTTTCTTTGTCTTGTTGTGTTATTTTGTATCATGTAATTAACTGTGCTCTGTGGTCCAATTATAATTAGCAATTTCTTTGCTCTCGTCATTGCTGTATAAATTAAATTCCTTGTAAGTAACATTGGAGCCGTTTGTGCAGCAATTAAAATTACTACATCAAATTCGCTTCCTTGAGATTTATGAACAGTAATGCTGTATGCATGTTCAAGTTGGTCCAAATCTGTATTTTCATACATTGCATATTTTCCGTCATCAAATCTGACAGTTACAGTCTTCTCTTCTTTATTAATTCGTTCAATTCTTCCAAGTTCTCCATTAAAAATACCGTTTCCAAGTTCTTTTTTAAACTCTCTATCATTGTCTTTTTGCCACATTATATTATAATTATTTTTTGTCTGCATTACTCTGTCTTGCTCTCTAAATTTTATCTCTCCAAAAGTTCTTTCATGTTTCTCACTATCTTCTGGATTCAATTCATTTTGTAGCAATACATTTAATTCTTTGGTTCCAAGTTTTCCTTTTTTGGTAGGTGTAATTACCTGTATATTATTGAAGAAATCAAAATTTCCAAACTTCTGTAACCTGCCTTTACATAAGCTTATTATTGTTTTTTGTATCTTCTCTTGGTCAGATTCATTTATATAGAAGAAATCATCTAATAAATCTATATTCTGGTCATCTATTGTAGTTTGTTTTACATTGCCTCCTATGAAACTTTCTCCCTCATTTACTCTATGTGCATTCACGATTATTTTACTTTTTGCTGCTTGTCTAAAAATCTGATTTAATGTAATCGTAGTAATTTGTTTTGATTCAATAATATCCTTTAAAACACTTCCTGGACCAACTGATGGTAGCTGGTCTATATCTCCTACTAATACAAGTTTCGTGCCCTTGTATATTGCTTTTAATAGATAATTCATTAAAAACATATCAAGCATTGATGCTTCATCAACTATTATAATATCCCCATCAATAGGAGTTACAAGTAGTTCTGTATTGAAATTGTCTACATCATCAGATATTCCTGAAAGTTCAAGAAGTCTATGTAAGGTTTTTGCATCTTCACCCGTTGTTTCTGTCATACGTTTTGCGGCTCTTCCTGTAGGAGCACATAGCACAGGCTTCATTCCATGCTTTTTATACAATTCTATAATTGCCTTTATAATTGTAGTTTTTCCTGTACCAGGTCCACCAGTTATTACACATACATTATTTTCGTTTATACTTTCCACCGCTTCTTTTTGCATATTTGATAATTCTATATCAATATCATCCTCAATTAATTTTAAATCTTTTTTTAATGTTTTTATGTATTTCATGTTATCGAAGTCTCTTAATGTAATCAACTTCTCTGCAATATTTTTTTCCGCATCATAAAAAGCTTTTGAATAAACCCATTCTATTACTTTTGTTGGATTATCAGAAATCGGTCTTTCTTCTATTACTATTTCTCCCTTTGCTTTCATATTTATAATTGCTTCTTCTATGGAATTTTCATCAACCTTCAATAAATCAATTTCATATTTTATTAAATTCTCATAGAGTACACTTGAATTTCCATTTAAGCCTATTCTTTCTAGTCCATACTTTATACCACTTCTAATTCTTTTATAATTATCAGGTTGTGCTCCCATCTCAAGTGCTATTTTATCTACCTTTTCAAAGCTAACCTTGCTTGCTACATCTATTAGAATGTATGGATTTTCACTTATTTTTTCTAAGGCACCTTCTCCTAATTTTTTGTATACTCCCTCTGCACTCTGAGGACCAATTCCAAACTTATCTAAAAAGCCTACAATCTGCCATATTTCCCAATTTGCTAAAAATTGCTCTGCGATTTCAAGAGCCTTTTCTTTAGTTATTCCCTTAATCTGAATCAACTTTTGTGGCTCGAGTTTTATAACATTAATAGTATCATCACCAAATGTATTTACAATTTTCTTTGCCGTAGCAGGTCCAATTCCTTTAAATGTTCCATTTGACAAATATCTCTCTAATGCTTCTTTTGTAGTTGGCATCATCTTTTCAAAAGTTACAATTTTGAATTGTTCACCATAATCAGGGTGTTTTACTACGTCACCTGTTATTTTTAAGTTATCTCCTTCATTTACAAATGGTAAATAGCCTACAATAGTAGTTTCTTCCTTCTCGTTTGTTTCAAAAGATGCTACTGTATAACTATTTATTTCATTCCTATATATAATATTTACTACTTGTCCTTCTAACTGCAAAATTAATTCCTCTATTTCTTATTATTTTAACTTTTTTATATTATCATAAGTATACATTTCTTTCAATCATTTTATTGCTATATTATATTATTGTTTTCACTCAAAAGCAATAGTTTTTGCTTATTTTATACAAACATTCGTACGACTATTTACGACATATCTCACATCACATTCCTTTCACACTTTAATTGTTTCTCACATATAATATATAAAAAATCTTTTCTTATAAATTTGCAATTTCAAGGAGGCTCTTAAAGTGGCTAATTTTATATTTAATTCAATATTATGGGTCTTAGCATTATATGGATTGTTTGACATATTAAAAACTATTATCCACTTACATAAATATCCCAAAATCTCTTTTGATGGCTCATTCTTTGTAATAACTACACATAATCAAGAAAATACCATTGAATATTTTTTAAAAATTTTCATTTATAAAATGTTATACTACAATTTAGATATTTCAGAAATTTTAGTGGTTGATTTAGACTCCACCGATAATACTCTTGGCATTCTAAAAGCTTTTTCTAAAGACTTCAATTTTGTAAAGGTTCTTACTTATGACGAATATAAGGAGCTTATGACATAACCGCCTAAGCTCCTGTTCTCATTAATCTTTTTATTATTTTTTCCTTTGGTGTAAACACCATGAATTTTATTAATGACAAAAAGGACAATGCAGAAAGCATTGTCCTTCAATATTATACTATATTAATTCTAATATAACTGTTTCTGCAGCGTCTCCTCTACGTTGACCTTTTCTTATTATTCTTGTATATCCACCTTTTACATCTTTGTATTTTGGTGCTAATTCATCGAATAATTTTGTTGGTATATCAACATTCTTTCCGTCTGCATCTTTTACTTTGTTAACATTTTGCATGATTTTTCTTCTTGCATTAAGTTTTGATGGCATGTCTTTCTTTCTTTTTTCAGTAGTTGTTTCTCTTACTACTTTTAAGTATTCTCTGCCATTTTTGCTTTTTACTAATTCAGTAACTTTGTTACCTTTTTCATCAACTTTTGCTTTTGAAACTTTTGCTTCTACTTCTTCAAAGTTTCCAGCTTCTTTTACAGCTAGAGCTATTAATGAATCAGCTATTGCTTTTGTTTCTTTAGCTCTTGTTAAAGTTGTTTCTATTTTTCCATGCCATAAAAGATCTGTAACTTGAGTCTTAAGCATTGATAAACGTATATCAGTTGTTCTTCCTAATTTTCTATTTGTTGCCACTTTTTTCACCTTCCTTTAATCATCATTGCTTGCGAAGTCTAGACCTAATGAATGTAATTTGTTAGTTACTTCATCTAATGATTTTTTACCTAAATTTCTTACTTTCATCATTTCAGCTTCTGTCTTATTTGTTAAATCTTCTACAGTAGATATTCCTGCTCTCTTTAAGCAGTTGAATGATCTTGCAGATAATTCTAAGTCTTCTATTGAAGTTTCTAGAACTCTTTCTTTCTTAGATTCTTCTTTTTCAACCATTACTTGTGTATTTTTGCTGATTTCAGATAAATCTATAAATAGTTCTAAGTGTTCTGTCATGATTTTAGCTGCTAAGCTTAATGCTTCATAAGGTTTTAAGCTTCCATCAGTCCATAACTCTATTGTTAATTTGTCCAAATCAACCATTTGGCCAACTCTAGTATTTTCTACTGTATAATTAACCTTTTTTACTGGTGTGTAGATAGAATCAATTGGAATAACTCCTATTGGCATATCAGGTGTTTTATTCTTTTCAGCATTATTATAACCTCTGCCACGGTTAGCAGTCATTTCCATTGTTAGATGTCCACCTTCAGCAACTGTAGCAATATGTAAATCTGGGTTTAGGATTTCTACAGTTCCATCTGTTTCGATATTTGCTGCAGTAACTTCTCCTTCTCCTTCAAAATTAATTCTTAGAGTTTTTGTTTCGTCTCCATTAATTTTTACTCTTACCATTTTTAAGTTTACTATAATTTCTGGTACATCTTCAACTACATTTGGTATTGTTGTGAACTCATGAGCTGCTCCATCAATCTTTACAGATGTTATTGCTGCTCCTGGTAATGAAGAAAGTAATATTCTTCTTAATGAGTTTCCTATTGTAATACCATAACCACGCTCCAGTGGTTCACATGTAAATTTGGCATAATTTTTACTGTTGTCCATTTCTAAGCATTTAATATTTGGCTTTTCAAATTCTATCATTTTTACCTCCTAATTTTTTTAGAAGTTAGAGGTTAGAGGCCATGAAGTTAGATCATTATTCTAATTCTTATACCTTTATACTCTACTTCTCCTTTTATATACTTTACTGTAAGTTTTCTTTCCTCTGCCTACTAATTTCTAATTAACTTCTAGTTATTATTTAGAGTAAAGCTCTACTATTAAATGTTCCTCAACAGGTAGGTCAATGTCTTCTCTAGTTGCTAGTGTAACAACTTTTCCGCTTAGTTTTTCTTTATCTTTTTGTAACCAAGCTGGAACTGGTCTTGCACTATTTTCTTCTGTAGCAATTTTTATTGCTCCATTATCTTTTCTAATTTCTCTTACAGAAACTGTATCTCCTGCTTTTACTAAGTATGATGGTATATCAACTTTTTGTCCGTTTACTTCAAAAGCTCCATGTGTTACAAGCATTCTTGCTTGTGCTCTTGAACTTGCGAATCCTAATCTGTATACTACATTATCTAATCTGCTCTCTAATATTTGAAGTAAAACTTCACCTGTTTTTCCCTTGCTTGTTGAAGCCATATCAAAATATCTTCTGAATTGTTTTTCTCCAACTCCGTAGAAAGCTTTTGTTTTTTGTTTTTCTCTTAATTGAGTACCGTATTCAGAAATTTTGCTTTTCTTTTGACCATTTTGTCCTGGTGCATAATTTCTTCTTGTTATGCTACATTTGTCTGAATAGCATCTTGAACCTTTTAAGAACAATTTTTGTCCTTCTCTACGGCAAATACGGCATTGTTCGTCTTTATATCTTGCCATTTTTTATTTCACCTTCCTTAAAATTTTGTAACTTTTATTTCGTTATTGTAGCATTTTCATGCTTTAATTCTATATTTATTTTTACGAAGAAATTATACTCTTCTTCTTTTTGGTGGTCTGCATCCGTTGTGAGGTATTGGTGTAACATCTTTGATTGATGTTATTTCAAGACCTGCTGTTTGTAATGATCTGATTGCAGATTCACGACCAGAACCTGGTCCTTTTACAAATACATCAACAGTTTTTAGTCCATGTTCCATAGCAGCTTTTGCAGCTGTTTCAGCAGCTTCTCCTGCTGCGAATGGTGTGCTCTTTCTTGAACCTTTGAATCCTAGTTCTCCAGCACTTGCCCATGATAAAACATTTCCTTGTGTATCTGTTATTGTAACTATTGTATTATTAAAGCTAGAATGAATGTGTGCCATACCTTTTTCTATGTTTTTTCTGTCTTTTCTTCTAACTGGTTTCTTTGCTGTATTTTTTGTATTAGCCATTTTTAAAGATTTCCCTCCTTTTGGATTTTCTTTTTTTAAAATGATTTTGTAACTTGTGTTACTTTTTTATTTATTATTTTTTGCTCTTGCTAACTAATTTTCTTGGTCCTTTTCTTGTACGAGCATTAGTTTTTGTTCTTTGTCCTCTAACTGGAAGACCTCTTCTATGTCTTGTTCCTCTGTAGCATCCGATTTCAGTTAATCTTTTGATGTTAAGAGCAACTTCTCTTCTTAGGTCACCTTCTAGAGTATAACCTTCCATTGCATTTCTTATTGCTTGTAATTGTTCATCTGTTAAATCTTTTACCCTAGTATCTGGATTTACACCAGCTTTTTTTAATATTTCTTGAGAACGAGATAGTCCTATTCCATATATGTATGTAAGTCCTATTTCTACTCTTTTTTCTCTAGGTAAATCAACTCCTGCTAAACGAGCCATTTTTGCACCTCCAAATGTTTTTTAATATTTAAATTTTGCTATTTTAGAATTAAGATTAATTCTTTTTATATTCAAATTAAAACTAAAGGTGAAATGTGCTAATTTAATTCTTTCAAATTTCCAAATCAATTATAAATTTAGAGGTATTTTATAATCAATCTCTGATTTGTAGTTTTTTAAACTAGTCTTTAATTTTAATTAGAACATATATATAAACACAAACCTAATTTTAATCAAATATAGAGAACTATATTCAACAGCCGCTTATACAGATTTGTGTTAATATCTAATTTTTTCAATTATCCTTGTCTTTGTTTATGCTTTGGGTTTTCGCATATTACTCTGACAACACCTTTTCTTTTTATAACTTTGCATTTGTCACATATTTTCTTTACTGATGGTCTTACCTTCATGATTTTTAGCACCTCCTAGAATATATATTGTTATATAATTAGTATTAGATATTACTTTGCTCTCCAAGTTATTCTTCCTCTGTTTAAATCGTATGGTGATAATTCAACTTTAACTTTGTCTCCAGGAAGAATTTTGATGTAATTCATTCTTAACTTTCCTGAGATATGAGCTAATATCTGATGACCATTTTTTAACTCTACTTTAAATGTTGTATTTGGTAATGTTTCAACAACAGTACCTTCTACTTCAATAACATCCTCTTTTGACATTATTTTCCCTCCATTTTACTGCTTGTATTTTATTTTATAAATACAATATAGCTATTATATCCATAATAGCTTATATAGTATATAACATTTTTAGGCTAATGTCAATATTTCTGGCTCATTTTCTGTAATTAAAATTGTATTTTCATAGTGTGCAGCCAAACTTCCATCCTCTGATATTATTGTCCATCCATCTTCAAGTTCAAGAATCCCCGGGTTGCCCATTATAACCATTGGTTCAATGGCTAGAGTCATGCCTGGTTCAAGTCTTATTCCTCTTCCAGCTTTTCCGTAATTAGGTATTCCTGGATCTTCATGCATACTTTCTCCAATTCCATGTCCTTGGAACTCTCTTACTACGCTGTAACCATTCTTTTCAACATATTCACCTATTGCATGACAGATGTCTCCTAATCTGTTGCCTTTTTTAGCATATTTTATTCCTTCAAAAAATGCTTGTTTTGTAACTTCTACTAATCTTTTAGCTTCAGCACTTACATTTCCTACAAAATATGTTCTGCAACAATCTCCATTGAATCCATCTTTGTATGCAACTAAGTCTACACTTATTATATCTCCATCATGAAGAATCTCTCTTTTTGATGGTATTCCGTGTATTACAACATCATTTACAGATGCACATATAGAACCTGGAAAAGCTGGTACTCCTTTTACTCCACTTGGATAACCTTTTTCTGCTGGAATTGCACCATTTTCTCTCATAGTTCTTTCTGCAATCTTATCTAATTCCCAAGTTGAAACTCCTGGTTTTATTGCAGCTTCTACAGCTTTTTGAGCTAAGTTTGCTACTCTGCAAGCTTCTCTCATCTTTTCAATTTCTGATTTATTTTTTATACTTACCAATTTAATTACCTTCTTTTATTTCTATATTAAATTATTTCATACTTTCTATCTTTTTTAATACATCTTCTGCTGCTTCTTTTCCAAGTCTATTGATTTTTTCGCTGACTTCTTCAGTGATTACCACATTTTTCTTTGAATAAAAATCGATTAATGGACTTGTTTTTTCATCATATATTGCAAGTCTTTGTTTAATTGCGTTTTCATCGCTGTCGTCTCCTCTTTGTACTAGTTTTGAACCACAATTATCGCAAATTCCTGGTACTTTTGAAGGATGCATTGTTAAATTATATGTTGCCTTACATTCTGGATTTGAGCAAACTCTTCTGTTTAAGATTCTTGTTATTATTTCATCTCTTGGTGTTGTTAAATTTATCACTAAATCAACTTTTTTACCTTTTTCAGCAAGAATTTCATCTAGTTTTTGTGCTTGTTCAACTGTACGTGGAAATCCATCTAATATAGCTCCATCTTTGCAATCTTCTTCGTTTAATCTATTTATAACCATTGGTACTGTAATTTCATCTGGTACTAATTGTCCTTTTGAAATATATTCATTTGCCTTTATTCCCAATTCTGTTTTATTAGATATATTTGCTCTAAATATGTCTCCTGTAGAAATTTGAGGCCAGCCTGTTTGTTTTGTAAGTAGTCCTGCTACTGTTCCCTTTCCTGTACCTTGTGCACCTAACATTATTAAATACATAAATAAAATCTCCCTTCAAATAAAACCACAAATTTTTATGCCCCTAATAAAATATTAGAGGCTAAAATTTAATAGTTTTTCTCATTTCTATATGTTTATTTTAGCTTATTTTCCCAAATTTGTCAATTATTTAAACATAATATCTCGTTATTATTATGCCAATTTCTTGCCATTTTACACTAACAATAATTTAGCAAAAGAAAAATGATTAATTTTTCCCTGCACAATCAAGTGCTAAATAATCATTTTATTTAAACATAAGTCATAACCACGGATGTAAACCGTAGCTTCTTTAAGTAACAAAAAAGAACGAAGGTATTTTCCCCCGTTCTATTTTTTTATTCTAAGAATCCTTTGTAATGTCTTGTTACAAGTTGAGATTCTAATTGTTGTATTGTCTCTAATGCAACACCTACTACGATTAGTATTGATGTTCCTCCAAATGCGATATTCAAGCTTGTGAATTTTGCAAGCATTGGAAGTATTGCTATTAATGCTAAGAACAATCCTCCAACTAAGGTTATTTTAGAGATTACTGATGATAAGTAATCTGTTGTTGGTTTTCCAGCTCTTATTCCTGGTATGAATCCACCATTTCTCTTGATGTTTCCAGATATTTCAGCTGGATTGAACATTGCATAAGTATAGAAATATGTAAATCCTAATATTAATAGTAAGTAAACTATTGCATTTGCAATTGTGTATCCGATTCCAATGTTTGAATATGATGAAGCTATAGAGAATTTATATACTCCAGCCCAGAATCCTGTTTGTGTTGCAATATCTTTTACAAATATTTGTAATATCATTGCAGGGAATGTTAAGAATGATGATGCAAAGATTATAGGCATTACACCTGCCATAGCAAGTTTTAATGGTATATTTGTGTTTTGTGCTCCAACCATTCTTCTTCCAACTACTTTTTTAGCGTATTGTACAGGAATTCTTCTTTCAGCAAGTTGAACGAATATAACTCCTGCAACTAGTACTAGTGCACCTAATACAACTGCTAAAGCTTTTATTAATCCTACTGTGCTAAATGCTCCATCTACAAATATTAACTTCCATACAGCAGTAATTCCTTTTGGTAATCCTGCGATGATACCAACAAATATTAACATTGAAATTCCGTTTCCGATTCCCTTGTTAGTAATTTGTTCTCCAAGCCATATAAGTAGTGCAGTACCTGTCATTAATGATAGGACTGTTAAGAATCCACCTAAAAAGCCTGTATCTAGGAATATTCCTGTTGATTTGTATGAGAAGAATACTCCAAGTCCTTCTATAAGTGCTAGAATGACCGTTAATATTTTTGTATATTTGTTAACTTTGGTTTTTCCTTCTTCTCCGCCTTCTTTAACTAAACGCTCTAAGCTTGGAATTACCATACCTAATAATTGAATAACAATTGATGCTGTGATGTAAGGTGTTATAGACATTGCAAATATTGAAAGTCTTGAGAAAGCACCTCCAGATATTGTATCTATAAGTCCTGTTACACCATTTGATGCAGCTTTCATTTGATCTGATACTGTTACTGAGTCAACTCCTGGTATTGTTATATAACAACCTAATCTAAAAATTACTATTAATAATAAAGTATATAGTAATTTTTTTCTAACTTCTGGTGTTTTTAACGCATTTTTTATGGTCTTAAACAATTAGATCACCTCTGCCTTTCCACCTAAAGCTTCGATTTTCTCTTTGGCTGACTTTGTAAATCTTGCAGCTTTAACATTGACTTTTTTATCTAATTTACCAGTTCCAAGGATTACTATTCCATCGTTTGCTTTTCCAATTATTCCTTCTTCAAGTAAGCTTTCAGCTGTAACATTCTCATTCTTTACTTTTGATAACATTGTTAATGTTACTTCTGTATATTCTAATGCATGGATATTTGTGAATCCTCTTTTTGGTAATCTTCTATATAATGGTGTTTGACCACCTTCGAATCCACGTCTTACTCCACCACCGCTTCTTGCTTTTTGACCTTTATGACCTCTTCCTGAAGTTTTTCCTAATCCAGAACCAACTCCACGACCAACTCTTGTTCTTTTTGTATTTTTTTGTGCTGGTTTTAATTCGTCTAATTTCATTTCGCGATTACACCTCCTAATTTCTAGTTCATTTTAATTAATTTTTGAGTATTTGTCAAATAGAAAAATTACATTATTTCTTCTACTTTCTTTCCTCTCTTCTTTGCAACAGATTCAACTGTTTGCATACTCTTTAATCCTTCTATTGTTGCATATACAACGTTTCTTGGATTGTTTGTTCCTATTATTTTTGTTCTTATATCTCTATATCCTGCAAGTTCTAGAACTGGTCTAACGCTACCACCAGCTATAATTCCAGTACCTTCTTCTGCTGGTTTTAGCATAACACTTGCACTTCCGAATTTTCCTATAATTTCATGTGGTATAGTTGTATCAACTATAGAAACCTCTACAAGATTTTTCTTAGCGTCTTCAATAGCTTTCTTTATAGCATCTGGAACTTCGGCTGCTTTACCATTTCCAACACCAACGTGTCCTGCTCCGTCTCCTACAACAACTACTGCACTAAATCTAAAGTTTCTTCCACCTTTAACAACTTTAGCAACTCTGTTTATAGCTACTACTTTCTCTTTTAATTCTGTAGAATTTTCTTCTTGCACTTTCATTTCCCTCCTTTATATTAAAACTCTAATCCTGCTTCTCTTGCAGCTTCAGCTAAAGCTTTTACTACACCATGGTATAAGTATCCACTTCTATCAAAAACAACTGTTGTAATTTTCTTTTCTCCAGCTCTTTTTGCAATTAGGGCTCCTAATTCTTTTGCTGCTTCAACATTTGCATGTTTTGTTTTTACTTCTTTGTCCAATGTAGATGCTTGAACTAATGTATTTCCATTAACATCATCAATTACTTGTACAAATAGGTTTTTATTACTTCTATATACGCATAATCTTGGACGCTCTGGAGTTCCACTTATTTTAGTACGTACACGAATATGTCTTCTCTCTCTTGTAGCTTTTCTATCTATCTTTCCAATCATTTCTTACTCCTTTCTAACTAATGTAACAGCATTAGTCATATTATTTTAGTTATTATGATTAAGATTCATCTTATTTTAAATTTTAAATATAAACAAGTATTGCTAGGCAAACAAATAAAAATTTTTGAAATTGTACGATTGGTACATTGAAAAAATTTTTATGCAGTTTAACACCGCAAGACGAAGTTTATAGTTAAAATTTTTATTTTTTACCAGCTTTACCTTCCTTACGTCTAATATGCTCAGTAGCATATTTGATTCCTTTTCCTCTATAAACCTCTGGTGGACGTTTAGCTCTTACGAAGTTTGCAACTTCCCCTACTATTTCCTTATCAATTCCTCTAACTGTGATGTGGTTAGCATCTGGAACATCAAATTCAATTCCTGCAGGTGCTTCAACTTCTACTGGATGAGAATATCCTAGGCTTAATACAAGTTTGTTTCCTTGTTTTTGAGCTCTGTATCCTACACCATTTATTTCTAATTCTACCTTAAATTCATGTACAACACCTTCAACCATGTTATGGATTAAAGCTCTTGTTGTTCCATGTAAGCTTTTATTTTGATTTGAATCATCTGGTCTTGAAACTTTTATTTCATTTCCGTCTAATTCAACTTTTATATTTGGATGAATGTCTCTTTCAAGACTTCCCTTAGGTCCTTTTACAGTAATGTGTTGACCATCTAATTTTACTTCAACACCTTCTGGTACTGTAACAGGCATGTTTCCTATTCTTGACATCTTTGTTTTCCCTCCTTTTTGTCATTTAATTACCAAATGTATGCTAGAACCTCTCCACCTAAACCTGCTTCTCTTGCAGCTTTATCAGTCATAATTCCTTTTGATGTTGAGATTAAAGCTATTCCTAATCCGTTTAATACTTTAGGTAATTCATCTTTAGAAGCGTAAACTCTTAATCCTGGTTTACTAATTCTTTTTAATCCATCGATTACTTTCTTACCTTTTTCAGTATATTTTATTGTAATTCTTATTACACCTTGATTATTTTCTTCTTTTATTTCCTCATAAGACTTTATATATCCTTCTTCAAATAGAATCTTTGCTATTGAAAGTTTCATATTTGATGCTGGTATGTCAACTGTCTTATGCTTAGAATTGCTTGCATTTCTAATTCTTGTTAGCATATCTGCTATTGGATCTGTTGTAACCATATTTTCTTTTTCCCTCCTTATCACATTCTCTTATATTAATATTAAAAATTGATAAATTTCAAATCAATTACGCAAATCTAATTTTATATTTTTGCATATAAAATTTATGCGTTTTGAATTTCAAATTATATTTTACCAACTTGCTTTCTTAATTCCTGGAATTTCTCCCTCATGAGCTAATTTTCTGAAGCACTCACGGCAAACTCCATATTTTCTAATGTAAGCATGAGGTCTTCCACATAGCTTGCATCTGTTATATTCTCTAGTAGCAAATTTTTGTGGTCTTGCTTGTTTAACCTTTAAAGATTTTTTAGCCATTTTTACTCCTTTCTTTATACCTAATTCGATATTCTAAATTAATTAGTTCCTATAATTAATTTTTAAAAGGCATACCTAATAACTTTAATAGCTCTTTTGCTTCTTCATCAGTCTTTGCAGTTGTAACAAATATAATATCCATTCCTCTTACTTTGTCAACCTTTTCGTATTCTATTTCAGGGAATATCAATTGTTCTTTAATTCCCATTGAATAGTTTCCTCTACCATCAAAAGAATCTGCAGGTATTCCTCTAAAATCTCTTACTCTTGGAAGTGCTACGTTAAATAATTTATTAGCAAAATCATACATTTTGTCTTTTCTTAATGTAACTTTACATCCAATTGGCACACCTGCTCTTAATTTGAATGCAGCTATTGCCTTCTTAGATTTTGTTACTATAGGTTTTTGTCCTGTTATTTGTGCTAATTCACTTATAGCATTGTCTAATTCCTTAGGATTTTCCTTTGTATCACCTAATCCTATATTAATAACTATTTTATCTAGCTTTGGAACTTCCATTACTGATTTATAATTAAACTTTTTCATTAATGCTGGTACTATTTCTTTTTCATATTGTTCTCTTAATATTTCCATAAGTCTTTATAGACCTCCTTTCCATAACTATTTTAATTTTGCGTTGCATTTCTTGCATACACGAGCTTTTTCGCCATTTTCAACAACATATCCTATTCTTGTTGCTTTTCCACATTTAGGGCAAACTAGAGCAACTTTACTTGAATGTATTGCTGCTTCTGAAGGAATTATTCCTCCTTGCTCTCCTTGTCTTCTTGGCTTAACACTCTTTTTTCTTATATTTATACCTTTAACAATTATTTTTTCTGTTTTAGGTATTACTTCTAGGATTTCTCCAGTTTTTCCTTTATCATTTCCAGATAAAACTTTAACTGTGTCGCCTTTTCTTAGTTTCATTTTTTTCACCTCACTAATGTTTTTATACATTTCTCGATTTTATGTAACATTCTATAGAACTTCTGGAGCTAATGAAAGTATTTTCATATATTCTCCATCTCTTAATTCTCTTGCTACTGGGCCAAATATACGAGTTCCCTTTGGTGTTCCATCGTCTCTTATTATAACGGCTGCATTCTCGTCAAATCTTAAATAAGATCCGTCAGCTCTTCTTATTGGTTTCTTAGTTCTAACAACTACTGCTTTAACTACTTCGCCTTTTTTTACAACGCCACCTGGTGTTGCTGTTTTAACAGAAGCAATTATAATATCACCAACTCTAGCATATTTTCTATAAGAACCGCCTAAGCATCTAATACACATAATTTCTTTTGCACCTGTATTATCAGCTACTTTTAATACTGTTTGTTGCTGTACCATTAAACTAGTACCTCCTTCTTACATTCTTTATATTATTTGATTATTGCCTTTTCTAAGATTTCAACAACTCTCCATCTCTTGTCTTTTGATAAAGGTCTTGTTTCCATAACTTTTACTTTATCTCCAACTTTGCATTCGTTGTTTTCATCATGGGCTTTTAATTTATATGTCTTCTTTTTGATTTTTCCGTAAGTTTTATCCATTTCTCTTTGTTCAACAGATACAACTACAGTTTTGTCCATCTTATCAGATGAAACAATTCCTATCATTGTTTTACGAAGATTTCTTTCTTCCATTTTAATCTCCTTTCTTTTAATATCATATTAAATATCAAAGATTCATTATTATTATTTTAAGCTAAATTATTTGCTTTCTTTTTCTTCAGCTTTCTTTGTTGTTTTCTTAGCTGTTTCCTTTTTAGCAGTTGTTTTTTTAGCTTCTTTTTTTGGTTCTTCTGATGCAGTTTCTTTCTTTGCAGGAGCTTTTTTAGCTTCTTTTACAACGTTTTTTACTTCTACATCTTTTCCACCATTTAATTCTCTTTGTGTTAAAACTGTTTTTATTTTTGCAATGTCTTTCTTAACTTCTTTAATTTTCATAGGATTGTCTAATCCGTTTGTTGCTAAGCTAAATCTTAGTTTGAACAATTCTGATTTTAATTCTCCTAATTCTTTTTCTAAGTCTGGTGAAGACATTTCTCTAATCTTATTTATCTTCATCTAATTCACCACCTACTTCAGTTTCCTTTTTAACAAATTTACACTTAACAGATAGTTTGTTAGCAGCAAGTCTTAATGCTTCTCTTGCGATGTCTTCTGATACATCAGCAAGTTCGAATAATATTCTTCCTGGCTTTACTACTGCTACCCAGTATTCAACTGATCCTTTACCTTTACCCATACGAGTATCTGCTGGTTTCTTTGTTATAGGTTTATCTGGGAAGATTTTAATCCAAACCTTTCCACCTCTTTTTATATATCTTGTCATAGCAACACGGGCTGCTTCTATTTGGTTAGAAGTAATTTGTCCTGCTTCTAATGCTTGAAGTCCATATAGACCGTCAGTAACTACATTTCCTCTTGTTGCCTTTCCTCTATTTCTACCTTTTTGTTGTTTTCTATATTTTGTTCTTTTTGGCATTAATGGCATTATCTGTCTCCTCCTTCCACTTTCTTCTTAGCTGGAAGAACTTCTCCTTTATATATCCAAACTTTAACCCCAACTTTACCATAAGTTGTGTTAGCCTCTGCAAATCCATAATCAATGTCTGCTCTTAATGTTTGAAGTGGTATTGTACCTTCTTTATAGAACTCAGTTCTTGCCATATCAGCTCCACCAAGTCTTCCTGATACAGATGTCTTTATTCCTAAAGCACCCATCTTCATTGTTTTTTGCATACATTGTTTCATTGCACGTCTGAATGAGATTCTTCTTTCTAGTTGTCCTGCTATATTTTCAGCAACTAATTGTGCATCTAAATCTGGGCTCTTAACCTCAACAATATTTAGATTTACATCTTTTCCTATCATTTTTTGTAATTCAGCTTTTAAGCTTTCAGCTAAATTTCCACCTTTTCCTATTACTAGTCCAGGCTTTGCTGTATATACGTTTACTTTTACGAATTTTGCAGTTCTTTCAATTTCAACTTTTGAAATTCCGCTAGCGTATAGTTTTTTCTTAACATATTCACGGATTTTGTGGTCTTCTACTAGATAATCTGCAAAATGTTTTGAGTCTGCATACCATTTTGAGCTCCAGTCTTTTATGATTCCAACTCTTAGTCCGTTTGGATTCATTTTTTGTCCCATTTTTCTATTATCCTCCTTACTCTTAGTCTCTTTCCTTAAGAACTATTGTTATATGACTTGTTCTCTTTCTAATTCTAACAGCTGATCCTTTTGCAGCTGGTCTTATTCTTCTTAATGTAGGTCCTTGGTTTGCATATATCTGATCTACATATAATTTATTGCTCTTCATACCATGATTGTTTTCTGCATTAGCTATTGCAGATTTTAGCAATTTTTCAATTATAGCTGATGATGCTTTTGGTGTAAACTTAACTATTGCTAAAGCTTCTTCAGCACTTTTTCCTCTTATTAAATCTGCTACAATCTTAACTTTTCTTGATGAAATTCTAGCATATTTAAGAGTTGCAACTGCTTGTGGTACTTCATTTTTAACTATCTCTGTTTGCTTTTCTTCCACTTTTATTTACCTCCTTAAATATTTTACTTTGTTGTTGTTGTTGTCTTGTCTCCTGAATGTCCTTTAAATGTTCTTGTTGGAGCAAATTCTCCTAATTTGTGTCCAATCATTTCTTCAGTAATATATACTGGAACATGTTTTCTTCCATCATGAACAGCGATTGTGTGTCCAACCATTTGTGGGTATATTGTAGAAGCTCTAGACCATGTCTTTAATACTTCTTTCTTTCCACTCTCATTCATTGCTTCAACTCTTTTTAATAGCTCTGGAGCAACAAATGGTTTCTTTTTACTAGATCTTGACATTATTATTTCCTCCTCTTAGCTATAAATTTATCAGTTCTTGTATTCTTTCTTGTCTTGTATCCAAGTGCTGGTTTACCCCAAGGAGTCATTGGTCCTGCGTGTCCTACTGGAGCCTTTCCTTCACCACCACCATGAGGGTGATCTACTGGGTTCATTGCAGATCCTCTAACTTCTGGACGTTTGCCAAGATGTCTTGTCTTTCCAGCTTTACCTAATTTAATATTTTCATATTCTGCGTTTCCTACAGTTCCTATTGTAGCTCTGCAGTTAAGCATTATTAATCTCATTTCTCCTGAAGGTAATCTTAAATTTGCAAATTTTCCTTCTTTAGCCATTAATTGAGCTTCTTGTCCTGCAGCTCTAACTAATTTTGCACCTTGACCAGGGTTTATTTCTATGTTATGAATCATAGTACCTACTGGTATGTTTGCAAGTCTTGTGCAGTTTCCTGGTTTAATATCAACATGCTCTCCTGATACAACCTTATCTCCATCTTTTAATCCAACTGGAGCTAATATATAAGCTTTAGTTCCGTCTTCATATTGGATTAATGCAATGTTTGCACTTCTGTTTGGATCGTATTCGATTCCTATTACTGTAGCTTCCATGTCTTCTTTTTGACGTTTGAAGTCTATAATTCTATATTTTTGTCTGTTTCCTCCACCTTGGTGACGAACTGTGATTCTACCGTAACTATTTCTTCCTGCTTTTTCTTTCTTTACTGCTAGTAAAGATTTTTCAGGAGCTTTTTTTGTTATTTCAGCAAAATCAGAAACTGTCATGTTTCTTAGTGATGGAGTCATTGGTCTGAATTTTTTTGTTGCCATTTCTTTTCCTCCCAAAATAAATTTAATCTTCGGATTACGTTGTCAAACTTCACTTCGAAATTTCTCAATGTACCAGCGTACACCTCCGGATTTCTTGCTCGTTTTCCTAGTACTCCTCGCTTTAATTTATTTCTAATTTTTATTTATATTTATTTACGTATTCTTTTTTTCCTGCCCCGCATAAGCAGATATTTTTTATTATCCGAGTTATTTCTCGCTATTTTTATTTAACTACGCACCCATAAATTCATCAATAGATGTCTTATACTTTGTAGCTATCTTTGTTTCTTTTCCACCTTTTGCAAGATATGTTTTGTCTGATGGGTTTGTATCTATTGTAACAATAGCTTTCTTCCAGTCAGATGTTCTTCCAACATTTCTTCCAACTCTTTTTTCTTTACCTTTTACTGTAATAGTATTAACTTTTAATACTTTAACTCCAAAAAGTTTTTCTACTGCGTTTGCAATATCAATTTTTGTAGCTTTCTTATTAACTTTAAAGGTATACTTTCCTTCTTGAATTCCTTCATTACTTTCTTCAGTAATTATTGGTCTTATTATAATGTCTTCTGGTCTCATTATTAAGCGTACACCTCCTCTAATTTCTTTACAGTATCCTCAGTAACAACAAGTTTATTATATTTTAATAAATCATATACATTGATTGTTTCAACTAATGTTGTTTTAACTCCTTCAATGTTTCTTGCTGATTTTTGGATATTTTCATTTTTTGTAGGTAGCATTATTAATGCTTTTCCTTCTACTTTTAAATTGTTTAGAGCTTTTACCATTTCTTTTGTCTTAATCTCTTTTAATGGCATGTTGTCTACAACTACTAATTCATTTTCAAGTACTTTTGCACTTAATACTGATCTTATAGCTAAAGCTCTTTCTTTCTTATTAACAGTGTATTTGTAAGAACGTGGTTTTGGTCCTAAAGCTATACCACCTTTAATCCATTGTGGAGCTCTTATACTTCCTTGTCTTGCTCTACCTGTTCCTTTTTGTCTCCATGGCTTCTTTCCACCACCAGAAACTTCTGATCTTGTTTTTGTATTTTGTGTTCCTTGTCTTTGATTTGCTAGAAAGTTTACTAATACACTATGAACAACTGCTTCGTTTGGCTCAATTCCAAATACTGCTTCGTTTAATTCTAGTTCTTTAACTTTCTTTCCATTTATATCATATACGTCTATCTTAGGCATCTTTCTTCCTCCTTCCTTATGCTTTTACACTTTGTTTAATTTTTAATATTGTTCCATTAGCTCCAGGAACGCTTCCTTTAACTAATATTACGTTTTTATCTAAGTCAACAGATACAACTTCTAGGTTTTGTATTGTAACTGTAATTCTTCCTGTATGTCCTGGAAGATTCTTTCCTTTGAATACTCTACCTGGTGTTGATGTAGATCCCATAGATCCTGGTCTTCTATGATACATAGAACCATGTCCCATAGGTCCTCTTGATTGATGATGTCTTTTTATAACACCTTGGAATCCTTTTCCTTTTGAAATTCCTTGAATGTCAACTTTGTCTCCTTTAGAGAAAACATCAGCTTTTAATTCATCTCCAACTTTTACATCTTCAACTGAATCCATTCTGAATTCTCTTAAATGTTTCTTTAATGGTAATTTAGATTTTGTAAAATGTCCTTTTTCAGGATTGTTTAATTTGCTTTCTTTTACATCTCCAAATCCTAATTGAACAGCATTGTATCCATCTGTTTCTACTGATTTAACTTGTGCTATTACACAAGGTCCAGCTTCTAATACTGTAACTGGTATAACTTTTCCAGCTTCATCGAAGATTTGTGTCATTCCGACTTTTCTTCCTATAATTGCTTTTTTCATTTTTTAATTTCCTCCTAACTATTGGCTAATGATAATTCACTAGCATGGTTTTTTTGTCAGATTTTTATGGGTTTCTAAACGTTTTGCCTTTATTCTTCTCTTTTAATTATTTGATTTCTATATTTACACCAGCTGGTAATTCTAATTTTGTTAGACTTTCAACTGTTTTTTGTGTAGGATAAAGAATATCAATAACTCTCTTGTGTGTTCTCATTTCAAATTGCTCTCTTGAATCTTTGTGTTTGTGTGGAGAACGTAATATTGTTACGATTTCCTTTTCTGTTGGTAATGGAATAGGTCCTGAAACTTTTGCTCCTGTTTTTTTAGCAGTATCTACTATTTTTACAGCAGACTGTTCTAAAAGTTGTGGATCATAAGCTTTTAATCTTATTCTGATTTTACCATTTGCTACTTGTGTAGTTTGCTTGTTTGCCATGTAATTTTCCCTCCTTAAATTATTTTGTGGTCGGAAGGTATAAACGCACCCTGGTGTTTTATGTATTACCAATATAAAAGCCCAAGTTTTTGCATGAATATCTTGGGATAAGTGCTTGTTATTTATAAACCTTACCGCCTGGTCTTAGCCACGACATGCTCCATGGAAGTTCCCTCCAACCCCTGGTTTTTAGGTGGTTGTAGCCACATTCCACTTCAACGCTATCTTACATGCTTTAATATTATATAATATTTTAAGCTAAAAGTCAACGGTTTTTTCTATTTTATCTGCATATTTAACTCTGTTTATTGCATTTTCGTTACAGATTATTGTTTTTTGCATATTTTATTTCTATAATATGTCTCTGTAACATCTATTGTCAGTATTTTATCTACACATTATTTCTTTTCTTTTTTGTTTTGATTCTGCTCCTTTTTTATGCGCTTCATGTCTTATCAAATCAGGATACAATTTTATAAGTGTTTCTTCAGCACTAAGCATTCTAATTTTGTTTCCTCTTATTTCATAATATGTTGGTAAATTTTTATATGTAGCAAAAGGATTTTCGTCATACATTTCTTGTATCCTCTTCATGTCTTTGTGTTTATATTTAGAATATGAAATTTCGCCTGTTTCACACATTTCTTCTAGTTCATTGTTCCAATATTGAATTTCTACTGCAGGAGTTAATTCTTCCTTCATATTATGAGCATTTATAAATTTTGAATCTAGATGAACCATTTCATGTATTGCATTATATTTTGAAGCCGACTTTTTTCTATGATCCTTTGTCTGGTCTACCACAAATAGTTTTTCTATTTGTTTTCTAACCTTCTCTAAATCGCTGTCATTTTGAGCAATGATTCTAATTCCAAAACAATCGTCAATAGCCTTTTTTTGATAGTTTTCATAGGCTGATTTAAAGCTTTTTAGTCTTCCCCAAACTTCAACATCTTGTTCTAGTAATCCTTCCATCTTCATTTTATATATTGTATAACCAATAATTCTGGCAATTAATTCGAATCCACCCTTTTTTTCTTCTATTTCATTTTCATATTTTCTTCTCAGTTCTGTAACTTCTTGCAAACTTAATTCCCTCTTTTCTTTGTCACTATTCATACATTGTATCACATTTTTTTCCATTTTTCAATATAAATCACCTTTCAAGAATCGACATTAATCTTTTATTTTCTGCATTTTATACGTTTAACATATTGATAATTTTTGCCAACAAAAAATACATTATATTATATTCTTGAAAATTTAATTTATGCATAAGAAAGCAAAAAAAATACATAGATAAAATCATCTATGTATTTCTATATGAATTCATATTATATATATTAATTCAAATTATTTTTTATTTACTAAGTCTTTTAAAGCTTTTCCAGCTTTGAATACTGGAGCTTTTGATGCAGGTATTTTGATTTCTTCTTTAGTTTGTGGGTTTCTTCCTTTTCTAGCTGCTCTTTTTCTAACTTCGAAAGAACCAAATCCAACTAGTTGAACTTTGTCTCCCTTTACTAAAGCTTCTGTTACAACATCAACAAATGCATTTAATGTTGCTTCTGCGTCTTTTTTTGTGCTTCCTGTTTTAGCAGCCATTGCTGCGATTAAATCAGATTTGTTCATTTAAAATTACCTCCTATAAGATTGTATATGTAGACTTAAATGCATCTACTATTATCATTATTCGCCAAGATTTAGCAAAATCCTTCTTTTTTTTGCCATTTTTTTGTTGAAAGCTTTAATTTTCTAGGCTTACACGTTTTTTTATCCTAATTTTGGGCTATTTTATAGTATTTCAAGCTCTAATTATCTTTAATTTCTTCAAAATTTTTGCACCAAAAGGCAACATATAAATCTCTTCTATATCAAATATTCTTAATGCCAACACAAGTATCACATATACTGTTATTGCAATTAGAATTGCTAATATTATTGCTATATTTTGAATAATTATACATTTTGCAAAATTATATATGTTCCACCCAATAAAAGCCATTGTTATACTCGCAAAAACGGGTTTAAAAATGTACTTTGAAATTTTAAACTTTATATTTATTTTTTTCTTTAATGCTGCAAAACTTATTATAGAAGAAACTACATGACATACAATAGTTGCAAATGCCGCACCATTAATTCCTCCAAAAATAAATTCTTCGCTTGGAATTCTAATTAATACAATGTTTAAAATTAATTTTATCACAGCTCCTATCCCCAACGATATTACTGGTGTGCTTAGTTTTCCCAATCCCTGCAATGCTCCATTTATTGTTTGTTCTATTGTAATAAATATTATTGCAATACTGCTTATTTTGAACAGCGCCTCTCCATTGCTTGCATTCGGAAATAACATTTCCAATATTGGTTTTGCAAAAGTAAACATTCCAATCGTGCATGGTACTCCAATTAAGATAGTAATCAACAAAGAAAAAGAAATTCTTTTTTTAATGCTCTGCATGTCGCCTCTTGCTTTTCCAGCAGAAATAGCCGGAACTAAAGCAGTTGCAAAAGCAATATTAAAAGATAAAGGAAGCATTACCAATGTATCTATTTTTCCGCTTAAAATCCCATACTGAATTTTAGCCTGTTCATCAGTCATAAAATTCTTCAGGCATCTTACAATAGTCATAGAATCTATATTTTTATTTAGAGACCCTAATATTGCACTTATAGTAAGAGGCATTGCAATAATTATAATATTTTTTATTATCTCTTTCATTCTTAATGTTTTACCTGTCATTACAGTTCTACTACGCACTTTGTAGCTTTTCAAATATAGATTTACAAGATATAAAAAGCATATAAAAGTAGCCATTGTTGTTGACAGATTAGCAGCAGCAGCCATATATTTTGTGGTATTCTTGCTTCCCATAGTTAAGCAAACTATTTCTACCAATATTATTGTAAAAAGAGTTTTAAACATTTGCTCTAAAGCTTGGGATCTAGCCATAGGTTTCATGTTTTCATTTCCATTAAAATATCCTCTAAGTACCGATATAAGTGAAACTAAAAATACTGAAGGTGCTAGAACAATTAGGCTTAGTTCCGCTTCTGGAATTTGAATCCATGTTTTTGCAATTGTTTTTGCACCAAAAAACAAAATACATGAGCCTATAAATCCAACTATCGAAAAGCTTGCAAATGCAACTCTAAGAATTTTATCAGCACCTCTTCTATCACCAATAGACAATCTTTCTGAAATCATTTTTGACATTGCATTTGGAACACCTATTGAAGAAATTGTGAGGAGCAGTGCATAAATTTGAAATCCACCATTATATATTGCATTTCCTGTATCTCCAAATCCTTGCCTATTCGTTAGATAAAGCTTATAAATAAGTCCCATAATCTTTATAATCACCTGAGAAAACATAAGCGTAATTATTCCTTGCATAAAACTTTGTTTCTTTTCTGTATTCATGAGTCTTTCCCCCATACTGAATTATATTATTAAGAAAAGAAACTATTACAATAAAATTGTGCAATTTGGTACATTTCGGGGACAGAGAAAAAATGTACCAATATGGTGCAATTCGAGGATGCATTTCGTGGACGGAGGAAAACTTGTATCATGTACTATGTTGCATGTTTCGTGCACACGCAAAAAATACTCATAAAAAATCACTAGGATTTTTATGAGTATTTTATTTATTACTAAATTATTCAGCTTTGCCTTCTGTTGAATCAGAAACTGGAGCTGGATCCTCAGCTTTGTCATAAGCTTCTAATACAGCTTTTTCAATCTTATCTCTTGTTGCTTGATTGATTGGATGAGCTATATCATAGAACTTTCCATTTCTTTCTTTTCTAGGCATAGACATTACTAAACCTTCTTTACCTTCACGAACTCTAACCTCGTGAACAACAAATTCATTGTCAAATGTTATTTGAGCAATAGCCTTTGTCTTTCCTTCTGGATTTAATTTTCTAATACGTACTTCTGTTACTTCCATTTGAGCACCGCCTTCCAATGTTTTATTATTTTGTACAATTTTATTTCTATGTACATTTATATTATTCTCCATTAACACTGTTTTTCCTTCTTCTTTTTACAAAAAATTCACAAAATTTTTATTCACCATTATATTTATACTTCATATTATCTATTAAATATCATTTTTGTTTAACAAAACTTGTGTTTTGTATTGAAAAAACTTCATTTAAAGTATATAATATATCAAGCAAAAAAGAAAAGGAGTGCACTTGATTTGATTAATTTAGAAGAACTAAAACAATATAAAAGAATACATCTACTTGGTATTGGCGGAACTAGTATGAGTGGAATTGCAGAAATTTTAAAGAAATGGGGATTTTATGTTACAGGATCAGATGCAAATGATTCAGAACTTCTTGAAAAAATTCGCCAAGATGGTATTCCTGTTACAATAGGTCATGATTTAGATTCTCTAAAAAAGGCAGACCTTGTTGTTTACAGTGCAGCCATTCCTCAAGATGATATAGAAATGCTAGAAGCCAACCGTTTAGGCATTGAGCTAATGGAAAGATCTACTTTCTTAGGTTTAATTACAAAGGCTTATAAAAATACAATTTCAATTTCAGGAACTCACGGAAAAACAACAACTACTTCGATGATTTCAGTATGTTTCCTTGAAGCTCACAGAGATCCAACTATTCAAGTCGGAGCAATTTTAAAAGCAATTAACGGAAATAATCGTGTAGGAAATAGTGATTGTTTCATTCTTGAGTCTTGTGAATATGTAGAAAGTTTCTTAAAATTCCATCCAAGAACAGAAATAGTTTTAAATATAGATAATGATCATCTTGATTATTTCAAAGACATAGAACATGTAAAAAATGCTTTCGTAAAATTTGTTGGACTTTTACCAAACGATGGATTACTTGTTTTAAATGCAGATGATAAAAATTCAGTTGATTTATATAAATATACAAACGCCAAGATAGTTACATTTGGTATCGAAAACGAAAAGTCAAATTTCATTGCAAGAAACATAACTTTCGATAATAATGGTTTTGCTCTTTTCGATGTATATAGAAATAATACATTTTACAAGAGTATTAAGTTATCTGTTCCTGGAATTCATAATGTTTACAATGCCTTAGCTTGTATTGCAACTTGCTATGAATATGGAATCGACAAAGAAGTTATTAAGACCGGCTTACTGAAATATACTGGTGCTCATAGAAGATTTGAACTTGTTGGAACAACAAATGGTGCTTCAGTGTATGATGATTATGGACATCATCCAACAGAAATAAAAGCTGTATATAATGCAATGAAGAAAAAGAAATACAATAGATCATGGGTAGTTTTCCAACCACATACATATAGCAGAACTAAAAATCTACTTAACGATTTTGCTCAAAGTTTATCTGGTTTCGATAACATTATCATAACAGATATCTATGCAGCAAGAGAAACAAACACTGTTGGAGTTTCTCCAAACGATTTGGTTAAACTAATCAACTTAAACAGAGTCGGTAAACCTGCACTTTACATGTCTGATTTCGATGAAATTGCAAAATACATTCGTGATAGAGTTATGCCAAACGACATTGTTCTTACAATAGGTGCTGGAACAGTAACAAATATAGGTCCCAAAATTGTTTCAAAGTAAAAAATAATAATTTAAAGTTAGAAACAATAAAAATCTCACATTGGAAATTCAATTTCTAATGTTTAGAACAAAACAAAATATAAAATCAAAATCCAATAGTTTAGAATTTAGGTTCTTAGCTATTGGATTTTATTTATATCTTCTTATACATGTTTATTTAAAATTCTTATATATATCTTATATATATTCTATAAAGCTTTTCTATTTGCTTATTTAAAATATTTAATATACGCTTTAATAAAGTTCTACTATTGCATGCAAGATTTTATCATCTTTTGATTTTATTGTTATAATGTTTTTATCTTCTTCTTTAGAATAATAACAATTAATCTCGTCACCTAATTTTATTTGTTTTTTATACATTATTTCTATGTTGTCAAACTTAGCATCTTTGTAGATTTCTTCGGGAAGTGCTTCATTGGCATAATCCAGATAATATAAATTATGAACATGTTTATTTATATCAATGTCTCTTCTCATTATTGTATATTCTAGAGTCTTTTCTTTTTCGTCAGGCTCTTTCATTTTCATATCATCGTTATCTTCCAAAGCATGTTTTTCCTCACATTTATAAGCATTAATAATTTCAGGTGTAATTTCAGCAAGTCTTCCACTATTTATATCTATAACAGCCCATTTACTTGTAGCAATAATCATCAAATTACCACTCTTATCATAAACTTCGTAGTCTCTATATGAAATAGCTCTATTAAATGATCTTGCCCAAGTTTTAACTGCCAATACTTCATCATATATCGGTCTTGAGATAATCTTAATCTTCCAACCAAGAATTATCCAGCTAATTCCTGTTTTATCCATACTATTTATTCCGAATCCAACCGCTTCTGAATGCATTCCTGCAATATTTTCTAATATTCTTAATGTTGCCTTATTCGTAATTTTATTCGATTGTCCAACATCAGACAAACCAACTCTATATTCATGTTCAAAAATAGCCATTTTATACCTCCGTTTTTCTTCTAGACTCTATATATTTTTTATTAATTTGTGTAATTTTTAAACTTTACTTTTTATTATTATCATATTTTCTATACTTTTACACTAATTAAAAATCCGGAACATACTCTTCCTCATGTTTTCCAAGTTCCTGCATATATCCATTCTGAATATCTAACAAATATAAATACTGTTCGATTTCTGAGTACTCTTTTCTTGTCAATTTTCTGTTTAAATACTCATCTTCCTTTGCCTTGTAAGTTGGAAAATATTGAGCCATAACACTTACATAAGCATTTCCCTCTACATTTTCTTTTAGCCATTTTAGTATATGCTTGGAATTTTGAATATGTCCAGGTAACACCAAATGCCTTATTATAACACCTTTTTTAATCATACCATTTTCATCGAACTCAGTTAGTCCAACTTGGTTTATCATTTCTAAAATAGCCTTTGTTGCAATCTTAAAATAATTAGGCGCTTTTGAATATTTAATAGCAAGTTCATCAGCATAATATTTTAAATCTGGAAGATATACATCAACATATCCTCTCAAATCTCTTAAGGTTTCTACATTTTCGTATCCGTTGCTATTATATATTATAGGTAGATTCAATCCCTTTATTCTTGCAATTTTTATAGCTTCTATTATTTGATAAGTATACATTGTTGGAGTCACAAGATTTATATTGTTTGCACCTTCTTGCTGAAGTTTTAAAAATATATTTGCAAGTTCTTCAATAGTAACTTCATTGCCTTTTCCCTCTTGACTAATCTTGTAATTTTGACAAAAAATACATTTAAAATTACAATTTGAAAAGAACACTGTACCAGAACCACTTTTTCCGCTTATGCATGGCTCCTCAAAATAATGTAACTGATATTTAGCCACTTTTATTTTATCTCCACAACCGCATCTTCCAACCTGACCACTCAGTCTATTAACTTTACATCTAAAAGGACATATTTCGCATTTAGCTAATTGTTCTAACATAACCTCTATCTCCTATCATAACATACATATTATATACACAACACCCAAGAAATTCAAGTATTCCAACGTTTTTTATCCAATTAAATTTTATAGGTTTTTTATCTTTCAAATTCTATTACGGCATCCTTTTTGTATTTTTTTCTTTTTTTTCTTTGTTTTTCAACTTTTAATCCACAAAATTCCAATTAAATTTGACAAAAATATACACTAATAGTAAAATAGACATGTATGGTTATTTGTTTTATACATAAATTTAAATAAAAGGGGAAAATAAAATGTTCGGAAGAAGAAGTGATGGTAGGAGATTAAAAACTATTCCTACATTTTTTAAGGTTATACCATGTATCATGCCAGAAAGAGAAGATTCACAGGTATATTTTAAGCAAGATATTGTTTTAAATAATATAGATGCATACATAGATAAAAAGGCTGAAGAAGGAATTCGTTTGTCTTATATGAATATTATCTACGCAGCAATAGTAAGAATAATAGCTGAGAGGCCATATTTAAACAGGTTTGCAATGAATGGTAGTCTTTATGCAAGAAATAAAATCTATGTTTCTCTTGTAATCAAAAAGAATTTTTCTGATGAAGGAACTGAAACATCTATAAAATTACCTTTTGATGGTACTGAAAACATATTTGAAATAAAAGAAAAATTGGACTCAGCCATAGAGAAGAATAAGGACAATGCTGTAACTAACAATACAGATAATTTAGCAAAAGCATTAAGTCTAATTCCTGGTGGAGCGATTCGATTGGCTGTAAAGTTTCTAACCTTTTTAGACAAGCATGGAATAATGCCTAAATCAATTATCGAAGCAAGTCCATTTCACACCAGCGTTTTCTTAACAAATGTTGGGTCCCTTGGTATTGATAGCATATATCACCATTTGTATAACTTTGGAACAACCAGTATGTTCTTTGCAATGGGTAAAAAGAAAAAGAGCTATGTTTATGATGATGACGAAATTCATGAAGAAAAATGTATTACACTAGCATTCGTTGGTGATGAGAGAATTTGCGATGGTTATTATTACGCAACCTCCTTCAAGCAATTATCAAAATATTTAAAGAAACCTGAATTGCTAGAAACTCATGCAGAAGTAAAACAAGATATAGAATAATCTTTATAAAAAAATGCAGAATATAAACATTATGTTATATTCCGCATTTTTTTCATTCTTTTTTCTTTCTACTTATATATTTTTTTATTTTTATCATATTATTATTTTTTAGTATGCTATTGATTTCATGCAAATCTTGTTATTTGTATTATGCCTTTACCCTTCCATATATATTCCCTTTGCAACAAGGTCAACCTTCATTACATTCATCGCAGTTTGTTTCTCTATTTCTTTTTTAGTTTTTACCTTAAAATTTTGCAATGTCTCTATTATATTATTTCCATAGTTCAAAACCACTTCCATATATATATACACTCCGCCGTCACCATAGTTCTCTACTCTTGTTTTTGTAACCTCATGTATCTCTGGAGTTTTTTTAGCAACTCTTTCTGCAATCTGTCTGAAAACACTATCTGATATTGTAAAATTACCAAGGTAGCTAAAAGTTGGTCTAATAATAGACTTCTCCGAAAGATATGGATTTTCTCCTTTTCCTTTTGATCTGAAGATTTGTAGTGGATCTAATATATACCCAGAAAAATCTTTCTTAATTTCAAAAGTTGGAACCGGAATTACATGTTTTCCTTGAGTAACACGTATGTTTCTTGCTTTCTCCATTTCTTCTTCTGTTGCAACTTCATTTATATATATTGTTTTTGTAAGCTCTGGTAAATCCAAGCTCTCTCTAATTTTTGCAATCATTTTATCAGAAGTTCCTAATATAAGCAAACTATCAGGCTTATATTTTTTTAGTGCCTTTCTCATCTCAGATTGCTCTTTTTCTTCAATAAATAGTGCATGTTTTACTGTTTCAATTTTTGTTGGAGCCTTTTTAGCCGAAGTTCCTGCAAGCACTTCATTCTCATTTATTAATAATCCATCATCAATTATATAATGAATATCGTTTGCACTTGCAACCATCTGTGCTCTATAACTTTTTCCTGTACCAGATGGACCAACAAAAGCATATACTTTCATCTTTGTTTTTTCCACTTTTATTACTCTCCTTCTTTTTGCAATCTACTAAAAGCAATTTTCTAATCTTTTTCAACTAGTTCAAATGTATATTTATAGTCCTTATACATATCTGTAAATTGTTTTTCATCAATCTTATTTACTGTATATTTTTCGGCTACCTCTTCATAAAGACTATGTGTGTTCTCATTTTCAACAATCCAAATTCTTCCCGTATAGTCATTTAGAATTTTTGATAAATCTTCTTCAATTACCATATATGGTGCAAATGCTTTGTAGGCCTCATGTACTCCCCAATGCTCTTTATTGTAGAAATAAGAAACATTATCATAGCTATGAGAAACTTCTGTTGTTATTACAGCTCCATTTATTGCACCTGAGTATAAAATTATATCTCCCTTTTGAATATTGGCATCAATATATTCAATAAACTCTCTATTTCCTGACGAATAATTCTCTTTGATTGTCTTGTTATTGCTTATTGTTGAAAGTGTTAGAATTATTACACAAATTGATATAATTCTCCATTTATTTGTATCTTTTGCCATGAAGAACGCAACAGAAAACATGAATGCTCCATTCAATATTAATAAATATCTGCTTAGCAATATTACACTATGTAATAATCCACAAATTACTAACACTAAAAAAATTATTCCTATGTAAATGATAAATCCCCAAGTTCCAGGTTTTCTTTCCTCTTTTGGTGTTTTGTTTACCATGTAAATTAAATAAGCATAAAAAGCTGTTGAAAGTATTATTGGTTGAAAAGCTAAATTTCCTTTATACTGTACTGTTAGTATTTCATATATCGAACCTGGGAAAGTTAATGTAATCCAGAAACCTGTTCCCTTTAAGTGGCTTACAAACACTATAAGCCATGGTAAATATGCTACAACCTGTAAGACTGCTGTTATTGTAAACTTTATTAAATCTTGTTTTCTTTCTTTTCTATTCTTTATTAAATATATGAATAAAGCCAAGTTTATAACGCCTGCCAATAGAACTCCATAATAATGAGTATATGCTAGGGCTAAACTACTTAGTCCGAAAAATACATAAGTCAATTTATGAATATCTTTCTTATAAATCCTATAACCATATATGCACATAATTGTTCCAAGAAGCATTCCTAAAGAATACATTCTTATTTCTCCAGCATATTGTGCAGCTACTGGCAAAAACAACATTAAAAACGAAAACCAGAATCCTGTTTTCTCTCCAAAGTCTTTACGAATATGAGTGTACCCTAGTAATGCCGTTAATGCAATTGTGATTGCCGAAAACAATCTATATAATATAATGCTTTCTCCAAATAGTAAATTTAAAATATGTAAACAGAAATAATAAAATGGTGGATGTACATCAAAGCTTGTTATATTCCATATTTCCGAAAAAGAATGTCTTACTATTCCTATTGTATAACTCTCATCAAACCACATATTGGTATGGAATATTGATAATGCTATAAAAATTGTTCCCAATATTATTATTGCTATATGCATGTATTTTAGTTTAAAAATGTGTTTTAATTTTTCTCCCATTATTTTCTCCTTTAAAATTTAAATTCTTCCTACATATTCTAGCATAAACACAGAAATTTCACAATATTTATAGAAGTATTTAATAAAAAAGAGATGCAAATCGCATCTCTTTTGCTCTGATATTTTTACGCTACATCTTTTATTTTTATATCTCTTACGTGGTCTATCTTCTCCCACTTTGTATCACGTATAAATAAACACTTGAAGTTTATAAGTAACCATGAGCCTAAAAATAGTGGATATAAAGCTAATCCTTTAATCATTGGTCTTATTGGTTTCTTATCTATAATCATAATTACAACACCAATAAATATTGGTAATAAGAAAGTTGGAAGTATATATCTTAGGCAATTTATGAATAGGTCTCCCACATTCATTCCACCCCAAATATACATTATAAAGTTTATAATTACTAAGACTATTGTCATTATGAACATTGGTATACTTCCTAGCATATATAATAAACCGTCAAAGTTCATCAATGTTTTGTTTTTTACTACTGCTCCTGCAAGTGGTTTTGTATATTCTTGTAAACATTGAATATGACCTATTGTCCATCTAGATCTTTGTGACCAAGATTGTTTAAAGCCTACTGGTTGCTCATCATATACAATTGCATCTGTTGCCCAACCAACTCTTTTACCTTGTATTATACGTTTTAAAGAGAATTCTATATCCTCTGTTAAGGTATTTGTGTTCCAACCTGTTGGTTTTATTATATCAAATTTAACCATAAATCCAGTTCCATTTAATAGAGCAGATAATCCTAAATTATATCTAGCTAAGTGGTAGAATCTATGCATTGTCCAATAGAATATTGCATATCCTGCTGAAACCCAGCTATCTGTTGGATTTTTTATATCTCTATAACCTTGAACAACTTCCTCTCCTTGGCATAGTTTTTTGTTCATTGCCTTGAAGAAGTTTTTGTCAACAATGTTATCAGCATCAAATACACAGAATGCATCATAATCAGCATCCTCTTCTATTTTTTGCTTTAGAAACCATTGTAGAGCAGCACCTTTCGTTTGTTTTTTTGGATCATCTTCGTATCTTTCAAGCACAATGGCTCCAGCCTCTTTTGCAATTTTAACCGTATTATCTGTGCAGTTATCTGCAATAACATAAATATCAATTAAATCCTGGGGATAGTCTTGATTCTTTAAACTTTCTATTAAGTTTCCTATTACATGTTCCTCGTTGTGAGCAGGTAATATAGCCATAAACTTATGGTCTCTATCATCAATCAATGGTTTATCTTTAAGTTTTACAAGTGAGCAAAAACTTACGATTAATTGATATAACCAATATGCAGTTAATATCCATACCATTGCTTGTTGTATTATATATAAATACTTCATTTTATCCTTCCTTTTGACTCTCTTCTAAATCTTTCATTGTTAGGTTAATTCTGTCTTGATTGTCTATTTCATAAACTTTTACTTTTATTTCATCGCCTACTGCTAAAACATCTTCAACTTTTTCAACTCTCTTGTTTGATATTTTAGAAATATGAAGTAATCCTTCTCTTCCCCCACCAATATCAACAAAAGCTCCAAAGTTCATTATTCTTGTAACTTTTCCGTCATAAACTTTTCCAACTTCGATATCTTTTGCAATATCTTCAATCATCTTCAAAGCTTTCTTTCCGTTTTCAGCATCATCTGTGTAAATGCAAACCCTTCCGTCTTCTTCGATGTCTATCTTAACGCCTGTTGCATCTATAATCTTGTTTATCATTTTTCCACCAGGTCCGATTACATCCTTAATCTTGTCTACATTGATTGTTGTTGTAATTATTCTTGGTGCATATTTAGATAATTCAGCTCTAGGCTCTGCTATTTGTGGTTTAATTATTTCGTCTAATATATAATCACGTGCAACTTTTGTTCTTTCGAAAGCTTCTTTGATTATATCATATGTTAGTCCATCGTTTTTAATGTCAACTTGGATAGCTGTTATACCATCTTTTGTTCCACCAACTTTGAAGTCCATGTCTCCGAAGAAATCTTCTATTCCTTGAATATCTGTAAGCATTACATATTCATCTGGATTTTCTTTTGATGTAACAAGTCCTGTTGATATTCCTGCTACTGGTTTCTTTATTGGAACACCTGCATCCATAAGTGCTAGAGTGCTTCCACAAATACTAGCTTGTGATGTTGAACCATTTGAAGATAATACTTCTGATACAACTCTTATTGTATAAGGGAATTCATCTTCTGAAGGAATTACTGGAACTAGTGCTTTTTCAGCTAATGCACCGTGTCCAATTTCTCTTCTTCCTGGTCCACGTGATGGTCTTGCTTCGCCAACTGAGTAAGATGGGAAATTGTATTGATGCATGTATCTCTTAGATTCTTCTTCGTCTAATCCATCTAATTCTTGTTCTTCAGATTTTGTTCCAAGTGTTACTACTGATAATACTTGTGTTTGACCTCTTGTAAATATTGCACTTCCGTGTACTCTTGGTAATACTCCAACTTCACAAGATAGTGGTCTTATTTCATCTATTCTTCTTCCATCTGGACGTTTGTGCTCTTTGAAGATCATTTCTCTTACACATTCTTTTTCTAGGTCGTGTATGCTGTTTGCAATTTCCGTGCTCTTTTCTTCAGCCTCTTCTTCTCCATATTTTTCTACATAATATGCTTTAATATCTTCTGCTAATTTATCCATGTTAGCATCTCTAACTTCTTTATCTTGAGCTTGTACATCTTGATACATTCTCTCTTTGAAGTTTTCTTTTATTTCAGCATATACGTCTTTGTCTGTTGCAAAAGAAATATATTCAAATTTTGGTTTTCCAACTTCTTCTTTTATTCCTTCTATGAATTTGCAAAGTTTTTTAATTTCTTCGTGTCCTGCTTTTATACAATCAAGCATTGTATCATTTGGTATTTCATCTGCTCCTGCCTCAATCATTGTAACCTTTTCCATAGTTCCAGCGACAGTTAATTTTAATCTGCTATGTTCTCTTTGAGCAACTGTTGGGTTTATAACAATTTGTCCATCAACATATCCAACATTTACAGCTGCTGTTGGTCCACCAAATGGTATATCAGAAATTGATAGTGCAACTGATGCACCAATCATAGCACAAACTTCTGGGCTATTATCTTGTTCAACAGATAAAACTGTTGCAACAACACATACATCATTTCTAAAATCCTTTGGGAATAAAGGTCTGATAGGTCTATCTATAGCTCTTGATGTTAAAATTGCCTTGTCAGCTGGCTTTCCTTCTCTTTTTTGGAAGCTTCCAGGAATTTTTCCTACTGCATATAGTTTCTCTTCGTAATCAACTGATAGCGGGAAAAAATCTATTCCTTCTCTTGGTTCTTTAGATGCTGTAACGTTTACCATTACAACTGTGTCTCCATAATGAATTATTGCATCACCATTTGCAAGTTCAGCAACTTTTCCTGTTTCAACTGTTAGCTTTCTTCCAGCTAACTCTGTTTCAAATTTTCTGTACATAATATCTCTCCTTTTAATTTATTTATAATCAATACTTGTACTTAGACTGTAACCTCTATAAAATGTTATTCAATGTATTCTTTGTATGTTTAATTATTTTTAAATTTTCTTGTCTTTGTTGTCGAAACTTTCAATTTTAAAATTCAAAATATATGAAAGTTTCTTCAATCGCACTCAGCTTACGCTTCGTTTGGTCGCTACGCAGACTGGCGTAAATTTTAAAAATAATTCAACATACAAAATAAATTTAAAACATAACATTTTATACAAGCTACCTCTAATTTTACAAGTATAGTTATACAACTTTAATGTGACTTTAAAATGAATTTTTTTATTTTATATCTCTTTTTTATTATTTTGCTCTTTTTACGACAAAATAACAAAATTTTTTCTTTTGTATTTGTAAAAATTGGGCGCTTTAACTTTTGTAAAACGCCCTTGCTAAAATTATTTTCTTAATCCTAATTTTTCAACAATGTCTCTATATCTTTGAACATCTTCTTTAGCTAAGTAGTTTAATAAACTTCTTCTAGCTCCAACCATTTGTAATAATCCTCTTCTTGAGTGATTATCTTTTTGGTGTGTTTTAAGATGTGCTGTAAGATTGTTGATTCTTTCTGTTAAAAGAGCTATTTGAACTTCTGGAGAACCAGTGTCCTTTTCATCTCTTCTATAAGTTGTGATAATTTCTTGTTTTCTTTCCTTTGTCATTGTGACACCTCCTATTTTTTTATTTGCCTTAAACCTAGGTTTAGTGGTGTGTTTTCCTAAAGCCAAGTATAAGGTATTCATTTGACATATTCTATGATACCACACTTTACCTAAAAAAACAAGGTTTAGAAGAAAAAATCTGACATTTTAGTTCAAGATAACCACAAATAAATCTAGTATTAAAAATAACTGTTTAAAACTTGAATTGCTTCAAATAAAAAAATATGAACGACTTGTACCTTATCTTACTCTAGGTTCAAACCATTTCCTACCTGCTCTATTTATTTTGTTTTTGCTTCTTCATTAGAGTTTTTCGCATCTTTTGCCTTACTTATTACTCCATTATTGTTTAGCACTAAGTTTATACTTACTCCTGCTAGTATTAGCAATACTACTAAGGGGTAAAACAGTTGGCGGATATTTAAATGAACTTTGGAATGAATGTATGGCAATGTTGCCAAAACACACAAACACAATAGTATTAATTTTAAGTTTTATATTACTAATAATTTCAAAAATGAAAAAAGAATATATTATGCAATATTTATTAATTGTATTTATAACTTTATCAATCTGTATAGTACCAATGTTTATATTTAATACTGGAGTATGTGGAAGAGTAAATGTTCCATTAATGATGTTATGGGGTAGTTCTATAATTATATTATTAGCACAAGCAAGTATTTCTCCAAAAGGAAAAATAAATAATATAATTTATACTTTTACGATTATCTCTTGCATAATAAATAGTATTTTCATTATGCAAAATATAACAGAACATATAGCCGCCAATAGAGTAGATGGAAACACTGGAAAAACCATAAGTTACTTGTTAAATAAATACGAATCAGAAACTGGAAAAACTATCACAAAATTCTCGTTTAAATACGATAAAAGTCCACAGCAGTATGCCGTTGGAATAAGACCAATGCAATCATTAACAGAAAGAAAATTTGCCTGTTCATGGTGTATTCGACAAGCAGTAAATTATTATTGCAATAAGAACTTAAAACAAGTTGGAATGCCTGCAAAAATAATCGAAAAATTTAAAAATATAGATTACGAAGAGTTTTCTGAAGAACAAATAATATTTGATGATGATACGCTTTATATGTTGATATATTAAATTTCGTAAAATCTACTCTTCCAAATGTAAAAAATAAACCACTTACTTGTGCATCATTAATAATTTGGATATTTTCTAATCTCATAACATAACGAACCTCAAGTAAATCCTATAACTAGGAAATGCTTGAGGTTTATTTATTATCTTCATTTTTTCAATTCTTCGTAAAACATTTAATAATTAAACAATAATTTTCTAAATTACTTTTTATGTGTTGTTATCCTGATATCCCCATATTATATTTGTTCCTACACCATTATAAGTAGTATAATTCCATTGTATAGACCAATTTTTTCCTGCTTCAGTTGCTCTACACTTTATTGTTTGGTTATCCGTCCAGCCAAAAAAAGCCCACTCATCTATTTTTTTTACACTTGCTGGTATTATAATTTCAGATAAACTACTTGTACCACTAAATGCATAAAATCCAATCGACTCAAGTCCTTCTGGTAAATTGATCTGTTGCAAGTTTGTACAATCCTCAAAGCTTCTACTTCCAAATTTTTTAACACCTTCCGGAATTGTTATACTTTTTATTAACTTACACTCTTCAAATGCACTATCACCAATTTCCTCAAGTCCTTCTGGTAAATTTATCTGTTGCAAATTTGTGCAGCCATAAAAACTCAGAATTCCAATTTTTTTAACACCTTTCGGAATTGTTATACTTTCTAGTGATTCACATCCACAAAAGGCTCCATAATCAATTTTTGTTACACTTTCAGGTATCTGAATATTTAAATTTTTACATCCCCTAAATGCACGATTTTCAATCTTGCTTAAACATTTAGATAACTCAACTCTTTCTAAGCTTGAAAAATAAAATCCGTCCGCTATCTCCAGAAAATGCTCCATATCCTAACTCAGTAATCGTATCAGGCATTTCCACCTTTAAAATATTTTTAGTATAACTTCTTATTGTTGGTTCGTCATCGCCAGTGTCCTTATAAATGTCTGAATAATATGAGGCAGCAATCTTTGTACATCTACTTGGGAATCTTAATATTGTATAATTATCCACATTCTTTTTATATCCAATAACTACACCATAATCAGCATTATTTGGATCATCACTTTTCCATATAAATATATCCTCTGGTGCCGCTTTTTTATCCCATTCAACAGTATCAAAAGTTTTTCCCGAGCTAGATATTTTTAAATCTTCATCTACAAAAAAATCATATTTTTTATGAGTTATTTTATATCCAGATCCACTAATTGAAACAGAAGAATCTGCCGAAATTTTTCTTAATTCATCTTCCAATATTTTTCTTTTATCTTCCCTAGTTAGTGTAGAAGTTGCATCTTCTATTTGTAAATAATTTATAGCCAGATTAACTTCATCTTGTGCTTGTCCTTTTTCAGTTGAATTCTTAGCATCTTTTGCTTTACTTATTACTCCATTATTGTTTAGTACTAAACTTATACTTACTCCTGCTAATATTAGCAGAACTACTATTGTTACAACTAAAGCAATAAGCGTAATTCCTTCTTCTTGTTTGATTTTTAATTTTGTTTTCATTTTTTAGTTTTCCTCCCCTTTTTCTCTTCTTTTGCGTTTCAAATACTTTTGTTTACATTCTCATGATAGCATAACTTTTTTTAATCTTCAACTGTTTTTGCATTTTTTTAAATTTAATTTTTACCTTTCACCCAGATTTTCTTTTTTAGTATATAGTCATTCTTGAACCAATGTTTTCTATTTTTTCTCCTGAATAATCTGCCTGGAATGAGAATCTTGCTGTAACTGGATATGTTACGCCATCATAAGAACAATCTCCTCCTCTTACTGTTCTAGAAGATGTGAAATTTGCTTCCATCGTCCATTCCCATACATTACCTGCCATATCATATATATTTCTTACAAGGGCTTGTTTTACTGTTCCAGATTTATATCTTACAGCTTCTCCACTCTTTTTTACTGTTTCAATTCTATTTGCTCTTTCTTCCTTTATTTCTGTATTTAAATAATTTCCCATGTTTGAACTGTTTACTATATAATATTGTCTATCTTTTGTATTATAATTTCTTACGTTTTTTAGCCATATCATTACTTGATCCCATTGGCTTCCCCATACCATGTTACTTGTTGTTTTTCTATTTTGTAATGTTTTTTCGTAGTTGTACATTTTATACCATGATATTCCTGTTGTTACATTTTGATTTTTCTTTGATTGGGCTTTGCCTGTTTCATCAACACTTGTTTCGTATCTTGCAATCCAAAAACCTTTGTCATTTTTTACTCTGTTTACCAAAGCATTGTAATCTTTTTGATATTGCTCACTAGTCCAATTTTCTACTAGACTTGCATTATCTTGCAAATTAGCCGGTTCTCTCTCAGAATTTCCATTTGTGTAAGAAATGAAACTTACTCTAATTTCTGTATTCTCATTTACCGATTCAAATCTATACAAAATTCCTTTATAATTTCCATCAGCCATTTTCATTGCCATTGGATATTGTTTGCTTTGAATTAATTCTGATAGTCTTTCGTTTATATCATCTTCATTTGTATATTTGCTGAAGTCTACACTTGGCAACTCTACAGGAATCCATACAAATTGATTTCCTTGCTTTGTGTTATCTAAATCATCTTCAGCAACATCTGATATAACAAGTCCATCAGCTATTGTTCCTGCATCAGAAACAACTCCATAGCCTTCTGGCACAACTGCTTTTGCTCCATTTGCATCTGTATATACTGACCTTGTTTTTGCAATTTCACCTTTATTTTTTAGTTCTGGTAAATTTTCATTTTCTGCTGGTTCATCAACAATAGAAATGTTTTCTTTTACAGTATTTTCTCTTTTAGTTGTGTTTTCTCTTACAATGGGTAGCTCCTCTTGTTTATTAGATTTTACAATTGATACAATACTAATAACTAGTATAAGAGTAATTGCAACTAGAATAGATATTAAAATAATTTTTCTTTTGTCGTTCATAACATTTTCCTCCATAATTTTTATACTACAATTTTACATTATTGTACTGATAAAAACAAGAGAATAAATAAAAAAATCCCATTTTAAATTTTTCTGCACAAATAAAAACAGAGCTCGTTTATAAACTCTGTTCATTTTGGTACCACTGATGGGACCTCTACCCGCGGGCTATCAAATGTCCACTGGACATTTGCCTTAACGCCCTTTTCGAGTCCCATTTTAAATTTTCTACGCAAATAAAAAACAGAGCTCGTTTATAAACTCTGTTCATTATGGTACCACTGATGGGACTCGAACCCATATGGTTTCCCGCTGGATTTTGAATCCAGTGCGTCTGCCAGTTCCGCCACAGTGGCATTTATATAAGGGTATTTTTGCTACCCTCATAATATAGCATATTTCTTTTAACTTGTCTAGTCTTTTTTTTACTTCATTTTTATTTTTCCGTTGTTACTGTGCATGTTTTTCCATCTGTTGTTATTGTTACTGTTCCATTTTCGTCTGTTCTGTAGATTTTTGCTCCTATTTTTGTTAGCTTGTTTAGTGTAGTTTGTTTTGGGTGTCCATACATGTTGCCTGTTCCAACGCTTATTACTGCTATTTCTGGCTTTACTTCATTTAAAAATTTTTGTGAGGAGCTTGTGTTTGAGCCATGGTGTCCCACTTTTAATACTGTTGTTTGTGGCCATGTTCTGCTTGATTCGTTTTCGGTTTCAGCATCTCCCATGAATAAGAAGCTTTGTGTTCCATAGGTCATTCTAATTACAATAGATGAAAGGTTTAAGTTGCTCATTTCCTCATTTTCTCCACTTCCGATACTCATTATTTCACACTTAGCATCTCCCACATTGTAAGTATAGCCCACTTCTGGTGACGTTACTTTTAAGTTTTTGCTGGCAATTGCATCTAATACATCTTCAAATGTTTTTGTATTTGTTTGTATTTTAGGCATGAATATTGTCCCAATGTCAAAGTTTTTTATCACATCATCAATTCCGCCAATGTGATCTTCGTGTGGGTGAGTTCCTATAAGATAGTCTATTTTTGTAATACCTAAATCTTGCAAGTCTTTAACCACTGTTGCTCCTGCCTTGTTTGTTCCTGCATCTATAAGCATATTAACGCCATTGCTTTGAACCAATATTGAATCTGCTTGCCCCACATCTAAAAATTTTACAACAACCTCTCCATTTTTGCTTTCTTTATTTTCTGTGTTATCTGTAACATTATTTTCAACATTCGCTATTTCATTTGCTCCTGCATTTACTTCGTTTGCAAGGTTTCCAATGTTATCTGAACTTACTTTTTCTCCAATAAAAGATAGAGCAATTATCGTTATTATTGTTATAACACCATAAATTAGATTATACTTTTTGTTTCTTTTTGCCATAAAATCACCTACTCATTTTATTATTTTTCGTTAGTTGTTCCAAAGATTATTCATTTTTTCTCTTATTCTTTTTTCTATTTCTTCTTGCTTTTCATGATTCACTTCAAATTTTCCATCTTTATATGTTAGTACACTTCCTTCTCTTGCATCGTCTGGAAGTTCCGATTTTTTTACGTTTACTATCTCTTTTGTAGTTCTGTTCTCACATACTGCAAAATCTTCTTCAAATCGATCGATTGTGTATTCTTGTACTTCGTTTTCCACTTTTCTTCCCCCTTTGAAACCATTTTCAAGTTTGCTTTCTAATTCTTTTATAAAGTCATCTGCAAACTTTCTTGAATCGCCTGCAACCTCTCTGTAAATGGATTTCGTCAAGTTTTCAAAATTAATTATTATATGCCTCACATCCTTTCAAAAAACATGAGTCTCATAATGAATTTTTTCTGTTTTTATATTATATACAACTACACTCCAATTTTCAAGCATTTGTTGACCTTCTTGTAAAAATGTGGTATAATAAAAGAGTGCAAGATACATAAAGCATGTATCTTCTATTAATTATTGAACTTTAAATATAGAAAGGATTATAAAATTATGGGAAATAAATTATATGTTTTTGGACATCAAAAACCAGATACAGACACAATAACATCTGCTATTGTTTTAGCTAACTTAGAAAGAGCTTTAGGGGTTGACGCAAAGGCTTATAAGTTAGGAAATGTAAATAAGGAAACAGCTTATGCTTTAAAAACATTTGAAGTTGAAGAGCCTGAAACGCTTGAAAGTGTTGATGAAAATTGTGAAGTTGCTTTAGTTGACCACAACGAATTTTCGCAAAGTGCTCAAGGAATTGAAAAAGCAAAAATAAAAATGGTTGTAGACCATCACAAAATAAAATTCGAAACTAAAGAGCCTATGTACTTTATAGCAGAGCCTCTTGGATGTACAGGAACAGTCCTTTATAAATTATATAAACAAAATGGAGTAGATATAGATTCTCAAATGGCTGGTTTAATGCTTAGTGCCATCATTTCAGATACATTATTATTCAAATCTCCAACATGCACAGAATTCGATAAAGAAGTTGCTACAAAACTAGCCAGTCTTGCTGGTGTTGATGTTGAATCTTATGGTAAAGAAATGTTAAAAGCAGGAACAGACATTAGCGAATTCACACCATTCCAAGTTATAAACATGGATTCAAAAGAATTTGATGATGAACATATTAAATTTGAGATTTCACAGGTAAACGCTATCGATTTAAATTCTGTATTCAGCAGACAATCTGAATTAGAAAATGCAATTCAAAAAGAGATTGATGACAAGAACTTAGACTTCTATATGTTTGCTGCAACAGATATTTTAAATGCAAATTCAAAAATAATTGCTATGGGTAGAAAAGCAAATACTGTTGAAAAAGCTTTCGGTGTAAACCTAGAAAATAATACAGCAATGTTAAATAACGTTGTTTCAAGAAAGAAACAAATGCTACCAAACATTTTAAATAACTTAGATTAATAAAAAAATATATAAAGAAAGACCTTGAAAGGGCCTTTCTTTTTTAGCTCAAAAAAGCCTTGCAAAAAGCCTCTTCTTTTTAGTTTTAAAAGTCTTAAAAAGCTTGTATTTTCTGCTATTTTGTGGTATAATAGAAGTGTAGTTGGTTATCGAAAGGAGATATAAAATGATTCCTGAAAATGATAAATTAAATATGATAAATAATATAAAAACATCTATGGAAATGGAAAATCAAGTTTTATCTGCAAACGATATTTCAAGGTTAAACGACTTCGCAGACAATAAGATTTCTATGGAAGATGCAATGAATTCTATAAAGGCTAATTTCTATAATCTATAATCTATAATATATAATAGAGCATTATAATGCAGATATAAAATATACCATAGTAATGAACATATAAAATATACAATAAAAATATTAGATTATACTCTATTTTTATTGTATATTTTTTTATTTTAATGTATATTATATTACAAATTAAGGTAAAGGAAAAAATTATATGTACGAGACTCGCGGTTCTGTTTATTGTTATGAAGGAACAAACACATTAGTAAATAAATTAAATATAAAAGATTCAGAAGAACTTGAATCGTATGAAACAAGTGTTGTTTCATTAAAACTTATGGCTCTAAATAAAAAAGGAATCACAGGAAACTTTGACGTTGCTCATTTTGTTTCGATTCATAAATTTCTATTTGAAGATATTTATAATTTTGCAGGATTATTTAGAACAGAAAATATTGCTAAAGACTATTTTCAATTTGCCGAATGGGAATATATTGAGAGTGAACTTGAAAGGCTTCTTTCCGAATTAAAAAGTGAAAATTATTTAGTAGGTCTATCCAAGGAACAATTTGCCTCTCGCCTGGCTTACTACTGGGCTGAGCTAAATGTTTTGCACCCTTTCAGGGAAGGAAACGGAAGAACTACTAGAGAATTTTTAAGACAACTTTCTCTAAAAAATGGTTATATCTTAAATTTATATAAAGTTAATTCTCAAGAACTTTTAAATGCAAGTATAAAGTCTATTGTAGATACATCAGATTTAGGAAATTGTTTATATAAGTGCTTAGAACCTGCAAATTAGCGATGGTTTTGAAAAAGAAAGGTAATTATTCTTACCTTTCTTTTTTACAACCTTATTTTTTTAAAATTTAATTACACTCTTCCGATGAGTTATCATTTCTCATATTACAGCATCCATTATTCATGTTATTTGTATTATTGTTTCCACAGCAATTACTCATATTTGAGTTCATGTTATTATTCCATTTCATATTGTTCATGTAAAATTTCTTTTCAGCCATTTTGTCTTGTACATCTCTTAAAGCCTCTCCAAATCTCTGGAAGTGAACTACTTCTCTCTGTCTTAAATATCTTAATACATCTACAACATCTTTGTCATCAGCACATAAGTCTATTAATTTTTCATACGTAGCACGTGCTTTTTGTTCTGAGTAGTATTCAATAGTGCAACTATTTTTTAGTAAAAATGATAGGTGCAATATCTACACCTTCAATATAATATTAACTTCTTCATTTTTTCCAATTTCTATTTTTTCTACTAACTTTTTTAAAATTTTATTATCAAACTTTTTCGTTTCAGAAAACTCTATAATTAGCTTCTCAACATCATTTTTAGAATTATAACTTTTTTTACTTTCCTCTAACCTATCTAGTTTATCTTTTAATTCTTTAGTTTTTTGTTTATATAAATTATATTCTCTAATAAATTCATCTTCTGAAATAATTTCTTCAACCTTTTTAGAATACAATATCTTAAAATCAGCTTCTCTTCTATTTATTTCGTTTTTTATTTTCTTGTACTCACTTGCTTCTGGATTCATTATTTCTTTATATGCTTTAACATCATTAGCATATTTAATAAGTTGCAATTTTTTTAATCTATTAGATATTTGTTTTAAAACAATTTCTTCTAAAGTATTTTCTTTTATTTTAATCCATTCATTGCAAACATCTTTATGCCTATAATGTTCAGCACATATAAAATATCCCAGCTCATTTTTTATTCCAGTTATTTTACCATTTTTATCAATTCTAATTGGGTTGCTATTCTTATATACCATTTTTCTACCACAATTTTTACAATAAACTAAATCTCTTAATAAAAATACATACTCTTTTTGATTATCTTTTGTTGTTCCTTTTTTCATTTCTTGAACTTTATCAAAAATTCCAGGAGCAATTATAGGTTGATGAGTATTAGAAATATATTCATAATTGCCTTTTCTATTGGCAATTATTTTTTTTAATTTAAAATCACTATAGTATTTATTAATAACAAGTCTACCACAATATATTGGATTATCTAATATTCTTGCAATCATCGACTTAGTCCAATATTTTGCCTGATGTTTTAAATTCAAATATTGAGATGGTGTTTCTATATTCCTTTTGTTAAGTCTATTAGCAATTTCAACTGGTCCTATACCATCTAAATATAAATTAAATATTTCTATTATATTAGAAGAAACTTTTTCATCAATGACTATTTTCCTTTTATCTAAACTATCTTTTTTATAGCCATAAGCAACACTTGATTCAATAAACTTTCCTTGCTTTTTCAAATTTGTTTTTACTGCTTTGATTTTTTTAGATATATCTTCCAAATAACTTTGATTAACAATTCCTCTTAAAGCAACTGCATCATCAATTTCATATCTTTCCCCTGTATCTACATATTCTGTAACTGAAATTAATCTAACATCATTATCTGGGAAAAATATGTCTGTAAAGTACGAAGTTAAGTTTTTATCTCTTGTTAATCTACTCATATCTTTAACTATAAGCATATTTATTTTTCCAAGTGTTATATCTCTAATCATTTTATCAAGTTCTGGTCTAGAGTTTAATATTCCAGAGTATCCATTATCAACATATTCATTTACTATTTTGTAATTATGATTCTTTGCATACTTTGTAGTTATTTCTCGTTGCATATCAATACTATTGTTTTTTTCAATATCTTCTTTTGATAATCTTAAATATATTGCTGCTTTATATTCTTTCATTATGCCATCTCCATAACAGCATATTTATAATTAATATAAATATTATCATCATTATCTACTTGAACATTATCAATAATATCTGCAATTTGTTCTTTAGACCACTTTTTAACATCTGATACTTTTTTCACAACTCTTTTATATTCAGCTTCTGAAATGATAGTTTGATTATTTATTTTGTTATTTAGCTTTTTTATTTCTTCATTAAGCCTATCTCTTTTTTCTATTTCTTGATTATACATAGAATTAAAATCATATTCTTGGATAATTCCGTTTTTGTAATCAGAATATAAAGATGTTATCATTTTATTAATTTTAGCTAATTTCTTTTGCTTTAAATCTAGTTCATTTTTTATTCCTTGTACATCTCTATTTTTATATGACTTTTCTAGTAATTTCGTAACATCCTCGCAATTTATTAGATTGTTTACTTTTTTATTTAGGTTTGCCACAACTATTTGTGTCACAGATTGTAATTCAATACCTTTATATTTACGTATACAATATCCTTTTTTGTGTAAACTACTTGAGCAATATAATCTCATAAAAGAAATAGTTGTTCCATCTTTTCTGTATTTTACTTTTAATTGCATTGGTTCTCCACATTCTTTGCAATATATAATTCCGTTTAATATCCAAGTATGTGTATGAGATTTTGCCTTTTGATTCAACTTCATTCTTTTTTGCACACTCTCAAATAATTCTTTTGATATTATCGCCTTGTGAGTATTTTCATACTTTTTCCATTCATTACGTGGTATTTGTTTTACCTTTTTTGATTTATAACTTAGATTTATTCCTTTACCATATACAGTATTTCCTAAATACATCTCATTCTTTAACATTTTTGAAATTGTAGAACGTTCCCATCCATATTCTCCATTTTTATTTTTTTGGAATCCGTTATAACTTGGGCAATATGCTTTATCATTTCGTAGCTTTTCTGCAATTTCACCCATTGAGCTTCCACTATTGTACATTTGAAATATCTTCTTTACTATTGGTGCTTCTTCTGGATTTATAATCAAATGGTTTTTGTTTTTTTCATCTTTCATATATCCATAAGGTGCTTTTGCTGCAACATATAAACCTTGCTCTTTTCTTGCCCATACACCACTCTTTACTTTACGAGATATATCTTTACTATACCAATCATTAATAAGTGTTTTAAATTGAATCATATCATTATTAGAATTTTTTAAATATGTATCAACATTGTCTAATATTGCAATATATCTTATTTCTCTTTCTAAAAAATATAATTCAATATAATAATTAGCTTCAAAATTATTTCTACTTAATCTTGATAAGTCTTTAGTTATTACACAATTAACTTTTTTCTTTTCTATATCATCCAACATTCTTTGAAAATTTGGTCTATTTGTATTTAATCCTGTATATCCATCATCAATATAAAAATCTACTAATTCAAATTTATCTCCAAGATTTTTTATTTTATCTTCTATGATATTTTTTTGACTTATTATACTATCGCTGACTTCTTTATCACCATCCTCTACAGATAGTCTTAAATAACCAGCAACTTTAAATTTATTGTTTTTCACAATTAATACGCCTCCACTTCGTATAATTGTTTATATTGAAAAACAATGCTACATGTGTATATTATACCGTCCACAAATAGCATTGTCCATATATCTTAATCATTTTCTTGTAATTCTCTCATTGCATAATTACAAATTAATTTTTTTAAGCTTTCTTTACTTAAACAATTCTCTGAAATTCTTGTTATTACAGTATATTTTTTATTATCTACTTCATATATTTCCTTTTCTTCTAATTTTGAATTTTCCATTTTCATAGCCTCCATATTAAAGAATATGTAGATTATTTTAAAAAATTCTATAATTATTCTATTTCACAGACATATTCGTTCTCATTTTCTTTATGTTCTTTGTCAATTACCATTTTTTCGTTTTTTAATACTTTTGTGTATTCTGGATATCTAATTTGTACTGCTTCCCAAAAATAAGGAGCATACGAACAACAAAATATTTCACTAGGTGCATAACAACATGAAATTTTATCATTTGCCAAATCTTCTTCACTGTCAAACATAATAGAATGATTCCATAAATTAAAAGCCATTCTAGTTACTTTCTCTGACGTTCCTGTCTGCCATCCTGCTTTAATTGCATCTAGATTAATTTCTCCTTTTTCTATATTAAAAATACTTGAAAAATGTTCTCTTGTTGTTTCACAGATGCTTAATGTATATACTAATGATAAATAATATACATCTGTCTTTCTTAGTGATTGTAATTTATCTAGTTTTGAATAGAAAAAGTTTTTATGATCTTTATCTATAAAATTAATCATTTGCATTATCCCTTTCTAATAAAATATTCGCTATTCTTATAACATCTTTTTTCTTATATATCTTTTCTAATGGTTCCATAAACAAATTACAAAAGTCTTTAATGTTTATATTGTCTTTATTTCCAGAGTTCAAATAATGTTCCAGTCCAATTACTGCATAAGCAATAACTTGTTTATAATTATATTGTTCTTCCATTTCTACACCTCAATTTTAATATATTTTGGCACATCATTACTTCTTCCAAGCTCTTCTTTAAATTCATATCTTCTTTTAGCTTCATTATATGAATATGCTGATGTATTCCAATTTCTGTATGCCAGATTACTTAATCTCTTTCCTTTTGATAATTCTTGGCTAGCTTGATTGTGCATTCTTTTTAATATTAAATCTTCTGTTCTATTTTTAAATTGTTTAATTTTTCTTGTTTTTTTAATAATTTCTTTAGTTTTTTTATTGTGTCTTATCTTATTTTGTTTTTTTCTTACTTCTTTTTCTTTTTTATATCTATCATCTTTTTGTAAAACCTGTGTTACTGCACTTTTTGAAATATTTAATTTTCTTGCAATAGTAGCTGGAATTTCTCTATCTACAAAGTACAGTTTTGTTATCTCACCTTTTTTGCTCATCCTTTGAATTTCTCCTTTACTTAACTTTTTGCTAACACTTTAAGGAATCGGCAAACCTAATGAGCTTTTTCGTTCCATCTCATCTTTTTCTTTTTGTAATTTTAGAATTTTCTTTTTAAAACCTATAACACGTTTTTTTACAATAAATTGCCTCTTTTTTTGTTTTAAATAAAGTTTTAATTCTTTTAGCATTGTTTTCCCTCCCTTCTTACCTATTAAGAACGGATTGAAAAATAGTAAAAGGGACAAACTCTAAAATTTTTTTATTTTTCTCTATTTTTTGTTAATATTTTATATATTTTTTCAATTATTTCTCCCTTTAAATCTTCATCTATTGGACCACCTGGATATAGTCTACTATATTTATTTATTAGGTTTTCATACTTATTTAGAATTCCAATAACATCATCATCAGTCAAATTATAATTATTAAACATTAAATTTTTCTCCTTTTTTCAAATTTTTTTCTCATTTTCTCTAATGCTCTATTTCGTTTCTTAGTAACACCTGACTTAGTTATGAATAATATTTTTGAGATTTCTTCATCTGATTTATTTTCAATATAATATAAAGAAAGCACTAACTTTTCATTATAAGTCAGCGTTCCTGCTATTTCTGACAAAATTTCATCACGAAAAATACATTCAAACTTTTCGGCTTGAAATTCTTGATCCATTTTTATTTCTAAATTTTCTTCCATTTTATCTTGTGAATATAAAATTTCTTCTTCAAGGCTTAATTCTTTAAAAACATTTTTATTTTTTCTAAAATAATCAACTCTTGTATTTTTTACAATTACCTTTAACATTGCCTCCTCTTTATTGCTTAATATATACAAAATACTCCCTCATTCTAGGAACTTATTATTTATATCAATAAGTTCAAAAGGAGTATTAATTGTTTTTAATATCCGTTATCATCTATTTTATCTTCACATTTTCGCTTCCCCCTTTATATCAAAATTTAAAAGTTCCTTACTTATTTGCTTTTGTATTTATTCAATCTGCTTTTGTAGCTCCTTTTAAACTTTAATATAAAGTTCCCGAGCTCATACTACTATGGTTTTAGGTTTATTTGTTAAAAACGGTGTAATGAGGTGTAAAAGGGTGTGTTTTTGCATTGAATTGTCGATATTTGTCGAAATTTTTTCCTGTTTTTTACATTTATTTTATTGTGTTTACATAATTTTTGTGATATACTATTGTTGTATTTTAATAATTACATTTGTTGGGGGTTGTTTAAATGGTTAAAATCCTTATTGCAGATACTGATATACAACGTAATTCAGCAAGCTGCCAATTTCTTGCAAATGAAAAGGGTTTTAAAATCGAAAGCACCAATGATGGCAGTTCTACGATAAAAAAATATTTGGAAATTGAGCCAAACATTTTTATTTTAGATTCAAATTTCACAGATATAAAAACTCTTGAAATAATTGATAGGCTATCTATTTCTCCTATCGAGAAAAGAAAAAAGAATACAATTTTAACTATAAGCGAGCCATACAAGCCATTCCTTATAGAAAATGTATCAAAAGTTTATCAGTTTCTTTATAGGCCCTTTGACAACGAAAAATTGCTTAACACAATCAACCAAATGAAATTAGAATTTAAGGTAACGGACTTAACAGAAGAAGAATTAAATATGTATCTATTGCCATTGGATTTCAATGTAAATTCAAATGGTTGCCATTATCTAAAGTCAGCAATATTTCAATATTACTACTATCCACATAAGTTTAATTCATTAGATGATTTGTTTTTAAATGTTGCTTTAGAATATGGTATTAGTCCTCGTGAAATACGAGATGGAATAAGGAGTTCTTTAATTCCTTTTAACAGATATAAAAACTATAATGCTTCCAAACCTATAATGAAGTTCTTTGATTTAACCAAAGATCCGATAACACCTAAATATTTTATATCAACATTTGTTACATATTTAAGATTAAAAAAAATGAGAAATAAGTAAATTGTTTATACTAACAAATAAAACTTATTTCTCATTTTTTTATTTTTTATATTTGTATTCTTTATAATCTTTTATAATATCTTCTACTCTATTCTCATAAGGTTCTTGTATAAGGGCATTTAATTTATTTCCTATAACATTTATAGTTTTTTGTAGTTCTTGTTCTGGAATGTCATTTTTATCATTAAAAATATTAAAAATTGGTGTTTCAATATTTTTATTTTCTTTTGTTTTTATTGCAATTTCTAGACCATTGATATCTGGCATATTATATCCAGCAAATACCATTTCTGGTTTCAAATCAATAATTTTGTTATACGCATCATTTCCATTAGTTGCAACACCTACTAAATCAACATATTCTAATCCTTTTATTAAATTGATAATATTTTCTCTAACACTTTCATCATTGTATGCAACTAAGGTTCTAATCTTTCCGTTTGAAAATATTTTATCAAAATCTATTATTTCTTCTTTCAAAGCATTTCCAAAATAATGATCTTTTCCATTTTGTGTTTGCAATATATCTCCATTAGGAATTATCACAATACTCTTTTCAAACTCACTTTGTTTTTTATATTCAACTTTTTTTATGTTTTTAAATACTTTTAGATTTTTTATACTATTTTCTAATATGCTTTCATCAACTTCAAATTCTTTCTCATTCTTCTCTGCTCTTTCTCTAATTGGCATAAATTTTAAAAATTTCCATTTTTCAATTTGATAGTTATCTAGAAATTCTCCTAATTCCTCTAATTTATCTACATTAAGTTTACTAACAACAGTATTTATTCCAACCTTGATGTTTTTGTTTTTTGTTTTTTCTAATAAATTCTTTATTATTTCTAAATGATTATTTTCTTTTCCTAATGCTACATTTATATCATTTTCTATTGAATCTATAGACAAATTAATTTCATCCAAAGTATTTAAAATATCTTCTACATATTCGTTATCGTTCTTTGATAAGTAAATTCCGTTCGTTACTAATTTATTATATAATCCTCTTTCTTTTGATTCTCTCATTAATTCATTTACTCTTGGATATAATACTGCTTCTCCTCCAGTCCAAGTAATATGGTTTATCCCACTAACAATTAAATGATTTAATACTCTTTCATTTTCTTCAAAAGGTAGATTTGGTATATTATTAAATCCAAAACAATATTTGCATCCTTGATTACATTTAGTTGTAATTTTCCAACAAACCTTTTTCTTCATTATAAATCCTCTTTTCTTATATAATATCTCTTTTTATACACTAATATTATACATTGTTTTTATAATGAAGACTATTTCTAAATTTTTAACATCATTTAATTTTTATTTAACATAAAATGGAAAATACCCTAGAAATAGGGTATTTATAATTTTATTATTTCAAATATTCTTTTATAAACTTCTTGTCTATTTTAGTAAGCTCTCCACTTAAATAAATTAAATTTAATTTTATATTTGGCAATTTTATTGGTAATTCAACTTCATATAGTTCCTTATTATTTAGTTCTTTTTTTACAGCCTCTTTTATAACGTATGCTATTCCCATATTTCTTTTTACTGCTTCAACTCTTATTTCTGTTGCATCACACATCATATCTGCATGTATAGAAATATTACTTTTTTTCAGTATTTCTTTTAACTGTTGCGTAGCTTTTGTATTTTCTAGGTTTAAAATACAATTCAAATTTTCCAATTCTTTTACATCAGAAATTTTTAGTGGTGCTTTTGAAACAAATATATTATTTATTGTTAATAACTCTTTTACTTCTACATTACTGCTATTTATTTCTGTATCTGTTATTGCAAAATCAATTTTATGATTGTGTAATAGTTCCAACATTTTATTTGTATCTACTTCACATATTATTTCTACATTAAGTTTTGGAAAATCTTTTTTTACTTTTTCTACCTTTTCCATCAAAAAATAGCTTGTAAAATGAGATGGGCATCCTATTTTTATACATCCACATTCCATATCATTCTTATCTTTTGCCATTTTTTCGGCAAAATCAAAACTAGATATTGATTTATTTACTATATCATAAAGTTCTTGTCCATCTACTGTTAATGTTACTCCTTTACTTTCTCTATTGAAAAGTTTTAAATTTAATTGTTCCTCAAGGTTTGATATTTGTGTACTAACATTTGGAACTGATAATCCTAGTTTTTCTGCTGCCTCTGAATAACTTTTTGACTGTGCAACTTTACAAAATATTCTATATAAATTCAAATTTATATTTGACATACAACCACGCTCCTATAAAATCTTTCTTAATTCTATTTCAGCTTTTTTAATAAAATAATCATTACAATCAATTGGAATATCTAATTTTTCCAATTCACATTTTATTTTATCTATTGTATCTAATTGTTCATTTTCTTCAATCTCAATTAGCTTATCACCATTTAGTACATCTTTTATACATATTTGTAATTCGTTTTTCTTATAAAGATAATCAATTTCCTTAATTTGCATAATTGCTTTATAATCAATTGCTTCTAAAAATTTTTTTCCGTCATTTGAATCTATAATTTTACAATCAACTTTACTTTGTTTTACTATATTTCCTTCTTGATCAATTTCTTTTTTCTTATATGTTAGTTTACTTTCCCTATATTTGTTTGGAATGTATCCTTCAACATTTCGTAAAATTATTGCTTTACTTAATATATCTCGTTCTGACATATTCTTTATATTAATTGTATTCGGTATATAATAAATATCGTCCAGTAAATATCTTTCTACAAATTGAAATCCTTTGCTTTCTAATATTTTGCATATTTCTTCTACAGTACATTTTAATTTGACTGTTATTTCATTACTCAACTTCATATATCTCCTTTACAGTATCACTCTTAAATTATAACATATTATGTAAATTTTGTAAAGTTTTAACCAGTCTATTTTTCTCCTTTATCCCTTAATATATTGCTTTTTATAAAACAAAAAAGATTAGCACTACGCTAACCTACTCTTCCTCTTTTAAAAAGTCATCTAATTTTTTATCAAATAAAATACTAAATTTAATCAACAATTTTAATGAGCATGTTTTTACTTCATCATTTAGTGATTCAATTCTTCTTAAATAATCGTGGGACATATCCAATATTTCGGCTACTTCCATTAATGACATTCCACTTTCTTTTCTATACTTTTTTATATTTTTGTATATAATAGGCATATAATCTTTTGATAATAATGCCTTTAAATTTTCGTTATTCTCCATTTAAAACACCTCTTAACAAACTTATTTTTCCATAAATTAGATAAAAAATATGTAACTTATTTGTCCCATTTAGTGTTTTTATGGTATAATACTGAATAGTAATAAAAAAGTGGCGATTTTTGACAAGTTTTGTCGATTGTATTGATTATTTGTAAAAAAGTATTACTATATACTTATAGCAATTACTTTTTTCGATGAATATCGACTCTTGGCTCTAGTTTATTTGCTTTTGGATTGGCAATAAAAAGCAAATAAGGATCTACATCAAGTGCTTTTGCTATATTTTCAATAGTAGGAATTGATGGACTGTATTTTCCTTGTTCAATATCTGATATATAATGTGTACTTAAGCCAGACAACTCCCCTAATCTTTCTTGAGAATAGTTTTGCATAAATCTATAATATTTTACATTTTTGCGAAAAATATCTATTAACTTCATTATATATCACCACACTTTCTAATACCATTCTTTTTAGTATGGTATAATTTTGTAGCAATATTCACAATGAAGTATATAGCCCAAACATTTTTCTATTATAATGAAATACTTTAAAAATCCCAGTATTTTTATTAAAATTTATAGAAAGGAATTCATGAAAAATGTTGTATTTTTTTATTGGTCTTAGCATTGTATTTTTTGTTCTTATAATCATATTATTTTATAAGATAAATACCTATAATAATAAATTAGCTAAACTAAATAACACTATTTCACAAAAAGAAAGTAAAATTTCTTTTCTTAATAATGAAATTACAAGGCTAAAAAATTCGGCACGAATATTAGAAGAAAAAGAATTTGAATCTTTAAAACTACATCCTTTTAAATTTTCTGAAATTCCAGAAAAATATAATGGAAAATTTGAAGGTAAAAAAGCTTTAATTGGTAATTATGATAGTTTTTCTTCAAAACTAACTCGCACAATGTTAATGAATTTTGGAATTTCAGCAGATATTGTTACTACAGGTATTGATGTCTATGATAGAATAAAAAATGGTTGTAAATATGATATTATTTTTACAAACAATATTTATCTAAAAAGTTATGGTGGTCCAGAATTATTGCAGAAGTTAAGAGCTCTTAATAATTTTAACACTCCTGTAGTTATACATACAATTACTAAAAATGCTAGAAAACATTTTGTTGATGATTTAGGTTTTGATGATTATTTAGAAAAACCTATAAAATATTCTGAACTTGAAAAAGTTTTAGATAAGTTTTTAAAAAATTAGTTCTTGTAAAAAAGACTTGCTCTGTTTCAATCAGAGCAAGTTTTTTTATAATATTAATAAATTCTTTTTACTTATAAAAATTTTTCTTGATAGCATTGTTTTATTATTTCATTCTTTTCTTCCTCAGTTAATTCTCTCTTAAATTCTTTTATTTTTAAATTTATTTTATCAACAACATTTTCCATTGTTTTATCTAATTTAGGAGTTGAATATATTTGTTGATCTAACACAATCCTCTTCTCTATCTTTTCTTCCCTATTCATAAAATAATAAACTGCTAAACTAATTCCTAATACTATACCTAATGCAAAATATGTGTATTGATTCATTTCATTTTCCTCTCATTCTTTAAAAGCTATCATATATTCATTAATTTCTACTTTTCTTTTGGCATTTTGATATTCAAATTCTGCATTTGTAAAATAAACTTTATATCCTTTGTTTTCAAAATAATCTCTACTTATTCTTAATACCTCATCAATTTCTCCTTCTGACAAGTTGTCTTTTACTTTTAGCTCATAATATGAATATCTTATATAATCTTCGTTTTCTTTTTCTTTGCTTTTAATTAGACTAATAGTAAATCTTTTTAATTCTGTTTCTGTCATTTGTTTCACTTCCTAAAATTTGTTTTCTATTGATTTTACCACACTTTTTGAAAAATTACATTAGTTTTTAGAAATTTTTATTCTAATAAAGAGCCTACATTTTCATATAGACTCTCGAAAATAAAAGGGGATGTGTGCTAATTGTAGTTAAACAATTAGCACTATAATTATTGCTTCAATATTTTATCTGCCTCACTTTGTGTAAGATATTTATATTCTATCATTTTATTTATTACCTGTTTCTGTCTTTGTTTTGCAAGTTCTGGATTCTTGGTTAGAGAATATACTGATGGTGCATTAGGTATTCCTGCAAGCATAATTGCTTCATAATCTGTCATTTTTTTGGGTTCTTTTCCAAAATATTTTCTACTTGCTTCTTTTACTGTATAACACCCCTCTCCAAAATAGCTTGTATTCAAATATAATTCCAGTATTTCATCTTTATTATAGTTCTTTTCTATTTCAAAAGACATAAATACTTCAGCAATTTTTCTTGTTATTTTCTTTTCTTGTGTAAAATAGATATTTTTTGATAATTGTTGTGTAATAGTACTTCCACCTTCTACAAAGCTCATTGCTTTTATATCATTTATAGTGGCTCTACCAATTGCTATTATATCTATTCCGTTATGTTTATAAAATCTATGATCTTCAACCGAAATTACTGCTTTTATATATATTTCTGGTACTTCTTCAATTTTAGTATAGTTTTCTTTTTCTTTAATAGTTTCTACTTTTTCTGTAAGAGGTATTTTAGAAATTGCATCCTTATACATATCATATCCATTACCTACTACTAATAATCCTATACTTATTAAAAATACTATTGCTACAAATATTATATTTTTTATTACTTTCATTTTAACCACCTCTTTTTTTGTGGCATTACTTATTTTGTATAATTTGTTTGAACTTTTTTAGGAAGTTCATCATATTGCACTTCTTCCCAAGAATGTACTCCTAGAGTTTTTACTTCTAACTTTAGAAAAGCATCTTCTTTTAGTTCTCTACTTGTTTTAAATTTTAATTCTTTTTTCTTTCCTTTTTCATTATAGCACTCTAAAGTATATTTATATTTCATATCATCTGTACTAGATAGTTTTTCTATTTTAGTATTGTCTATTTGAGTAAAGTAAGCTGATTCATAATTTTCAAAAAAGTACAATATTGCTACACAAATTGCTATTGCTACAACTACTGCTATAATCATAGGTATTTTTTCTTTTAAACTTTCCATATCATTTTCTCCTATTCTGATATAATATCAATATTTCCTTTGAAATTATCTAATTTTATAGTTAAATAATAGCTCACACCTTCAATATAAATATTATTTTCATATTCTCCTGTATCATCTATTAAAGTTTTTTCATTATCTCCTAGTTTAGCAATTACATTGATGTTACCACTTTGTTTTTCTACTTTTATTTTTAATCTTATATGATCTCCATTTTTTCGGTTTAATGCTGTTCCTCCAAATATAGTTTCTTCGGATGTTATATTATCATATTCTGCTTTATATGTTCCAATATATTTGTCTGTTCCAAAAACTCTTTTTCCTTCTATATCTTTGTCTTTTGATAATCCTGCTACACAAAAACTTTGTAAAAATGTATTATAAGCATTTATAATTTCATCTTTTGGAAAGTTCCAATCGCTTGTACGAATACTTGACATTATAACTATGATAAATGCTATAATTCCAATTATAATCCATTTAAAGAATCCGAATATAAACATAGGCTATTCCTCCTCTTTAATGATATTTTTGCTACCCAAGTATGTAGCCAAGAAATATGCACCATAAATTATGCCAATAATAATAACTGTTGCTATAATAGATGGTAATAAATCTTCTGATTTTGCTAGTCCTGCCATTATTGTCATGGCAAATTGTATTCCAAATATTGAGTGAATAATTGCTAAAATTAATGGTAATCCAAAGAATATTGCTATTTGACTAAATAATGCTTTATTTATCATTTTTTCATCACAACCAATTTTCCTTAAAACCAAATATCTCTGTTTGTTGTCTGAACTTTCTGTCAATTGTTTTAGTGCTAAAATAGCTGCACTTGCAATTAAGAATATTATTCCTAAATATATTGCTATAAAGGTTACTATTGATGCCACTCCTACACTTGATTGTATAATAACAATTTTTGTAATTCCATCTAAGTCTATTCCTTTGTTATCTAAATTTTGTAAAAGAATAGAATTATTGTTATCAGCAAAAATTTTTTCGATTTCTTCTTTTTCTTCATCTGTTTCTACATTGTAATTTGCTACAAAAACTGTTTTTTCTTTCATATCTTCTGTTAATGGGCAATTATCTGGAACTAAAATAATACCTGTATTTATATGGCTTGCTGCCATTTCTATATATCCATTTTTACAGTTTGCATATTTAGATTTATATTCTTTTCCTGCTATTGTTAGTTTATGTCCTCCTTCATTTAATACTTGATTTCTTATTTCTGCCATATTATCATAATCACAAAGAACTATATATTCATCATCTTTTAATTCATATTGCTCTGTTCCATATAATTTTGCGATTTTATTATAATCTGATATTTTCACTATTGCTTCTGCTGCACCATAGTCAAGCTTTGGAAATTGTGCTTTTACTTTTCCATAATCTTCTCCAAAAAAATCTTCCCAAGTTAAATCATTTGAAGTATATATTGGTATTTCTACCACATCTTTTAATACACTCATATCTAATCCATTATTTTTTAAAGTTTCTTCTATTGATATTTTAGAATCTTCTATCTGCTCTTTTGTATAATTGATTACTTTACCTTGCCTGTTAGTATAGCTTTCTGGTAAATTAGCTGTTTTAGATAAGTTCAAATCTACTGGTGTCATATCTGCTAATTCTCTTTGCATTGTATTTCTTAATGATAAACTAACTGATAAAATACTGATTGTCATAAATAGCATTAGACATATAACACTCATACTAATAATTGTTGTATTAATCTTGTTATTAATTTGTCTTAATACAAACATATTTGTATCTTTTAAATATGTACTTTTCATTTTCTGAGCTACTTGTATTACAAATCCTGATAAAGACCAGAATATTGAGATTGTACCTACAATTCCCATTAAAATTGGTGGTAATATTTTATCTGCTGTTGTAAGAGAATTGACATCTCCTGTTACTTTCCAATAAGCATATCCTAATATCCCTGCTCCAAATAAGAAAACTAATATTGAAATTACAGGTTTTTTTATTTTTATGGATTCATTCTTCTTAGTTGCATTTAATAAGTTAATTAATTTGTATCTTGATATTGTAAATGTGTTAAAGAACATTACAGCTACATACATTACTGCAAAGTAGATACAAGTTTTTATACAAGCATCTTTTGAAAATACAAATTGAAATTTACTCATATCTGCTTCAAACATTTTAGCAACTAATACTGACATAAATTGTGATGCAAATATACCAATTATTAATCCTACAATTAGTGAAATAATTCCTACTAATATTGTTTCCATCAAAATTATTTTAGATATTTGCCTTTTTCCCATTCCAAGTGTCATATATATACCAAATTCTTTTTTTCTTCGATTAATCAAGAAATTATTTGCATATACAATTAGTAATCCCAATACTACTGCCACAAATACAGACACATAACCAAGCATTGAAATCATAAGTTTTATAATTTCCCTTGTTGACTCTGATATTTCCAGCATTGCTTGTTGACTGTCTATTGAGTTAAACATATAAAAAATTGCTACACCTAATACCAATGTTAAAAAATATATTGCATAATCTTTTATACTTTTTTTCATATTATTCCAAGATAACTTAAATAACATCGTTCAAATCACCTCCAAGAAGTGTTTGCACCTCAATTATTTTCTCAAAAAATTGTTTTCTTGAATCATTTTCTTTAACTAATTCATTAAAGATTTTTCCATCTTTTATAAATATAATTCTATCTGCATAACTTGCTGTAAAAGCATCATGTGTTACCATTAAAATAGTTGCATTTAATTTTTGATGTAAGTAATCAAATGTCATCAATAACTGTCTTGCTGATTTACTATCTAATGCACCTGTTGGCTCATCTGCCAATACTATTTTAGGATTTGTTATTATTGCTCTTGCTGCTGCACATCTTTGTTTTTGCCCTCCAGATACTTGATATGGATACTTGTTCATTATTCCTAAAATATCTAATTTTTTTGCTATTTCGTGAACTCTACTGTCAATTTCTTTTGCATTCACTTTTTGAATTGTTAATGCTAAAGCTATATTTTCATAAATTGTTAATGTATCTAATAAATTAAAGTCTTGGAATATAAAGCCTAATTCCTCTCTCCTAAATTTGTTTAATTTATTTCCTTTAAGTTTTGTAATATCTTCTCCGTTGATAATGATATGTCCTGCTGTTACTCTATCAATAGTAGATACACAATTCAAAAGTGTAGTTTTACCAGAGCCACTTGCTCCCATAATTCCTACAAACTCTCCATCTTTTACATTAAAGCTAATATTGTCTATTGCTTTTGTTAAATTAGATTTGTTTCCATAGTATTTTTCTATGTTTTTAACCTCTAATACATTTTCCATCTAAAAAAACTCCTTCCTTTTCTTTGTATATCTACATTATAAATTCATTTTAGAATAGTTGCCATCGATTTACCTTACAATAACATTACATTTTTTGTAAGATTTCTCATTTATGAAAATAAGCCCATAACTAATATGGACTTACAAATTCATAAAACTACTTTTAGGGAATATAATTCTTACTTCTGTGCCTATATCTTTTTCTGAATTTAATTCTATTCCTAATCCTAATTTGTCGCATAATTTCTTACATAGATATAACCCTATACCAGTAGATTTCTTGTTTGTTGTTCTACCATTTTCTCCTGTAAAACCTTTTTCAAAAACTCTTGTTATTTCTCCTTTTTTTATTCCAATTCCATTATCTTTTATATATAAAACAACATTTTCTCTTTTTGAAATAGCATACATTTCTATCTTTCTATCTTTAATTTTTGAATACTTAATTGCATTTTGTATAATCTGATTTATTATAAAAACTGCCCATTTATTATCTGTATATACTTCTCGTTCTAAATCGTGTAATTCTATACTTGTCTTACTTGAAAGTAATGCACTTTTATTTTTCAAAATTGCTCCATTTACTATTTCTTGCAAATTTGATTTTGTAACAATATAATCTTTGTTGGCTGTATTACTTCTAGCATAAAACAATGCTTGTTCTGTATAATTTTCTATTTCATCTAGTTCTTCATCAATACTTTTTGTTATTTCATTTTTATTATTTTCAATAATCAATTTAGATGTAGCAATTGGTATTTTTATTTCGTGAATCCATAATTCTATATATTCTTTATAATCTTCTTGTAATCTCTTATAAGTATTTACATTTTCTAGCATAGATTTTCCAGCTTCTTGCATAGATTTTTTTAATATTTTGCCCTCAATAAAATCTGGAGTATTTATTATTTCTGATATTAAGTATTTATCTTCTAATTCATCTAAATTACTTTTTAATTCATTATAAAAATTCTTCTTTTTTCTATATTCAATAGCAATATCAATACCAATTATTAAAATTGGACATATTGCAATATAAAGCCTTGTAAATATTCCAATTTGTGTATACGGTAATAATAATATCTCCGAACTTACTATTAAAAATAATAATAAAAAAATCAATAATATCTTTTCTTTTATAAAATCTTTAAATCTCATTTTAATAGATACCCCTGTCCCCTTCTTGTTTCAATTTGATCTATTAGTCCTAATTCTTCGAGCTTCGTTCTTAATCTTTTAATATTTACATTTAATGTATTATCATCAACAAATTCTTCACTTTCCCATAAATAGTCCATTATTTCATCTCGAGATATTACTTGTTGCCTGTGTAAAACTAAATACTCTAATATTTTATATTCATTTTTTGTTAGTTCAACCTTATTATCTTCTTTTTCTATAATTCTCCCTGCTGTATTTAATACAAACTCTCCACAGTCTATTTTATCTGGATTATTTCCTGCATTTTGATTTCTTTTTAATAGTCCAACAATTTTGGCAAGAAGTATTTGAATGTTATATGGTTTTGTTACATATTGATCCGCACCATAATTTAATGAAAGTAATTCATCCATTTCATTATCTCTGCTTGTTACCATTATAATAGGCACATTAGATGTTTTTCTTACTTCTTTGCAGATAAATTCTCCATCTGTATATGGTAAATTTATATCTAGTAATAATAAGTCTGCTTGTATTTTCTGTATATCTTCTACTGCATTATCAAACTTTTTTAGACTTGTTGCTGTAAATCCATTTTTATTCAAAAAGGTTTCTAACTCATTTCTTAATTTTTCATCATCTTCAATTATTAGAATTTTTTGCATTTTGCTAACCTCCATTAGCATTATATCATATTTTGTCTAATATGTATCTTACATTTCTTGTAAGATTTCTATAAAAAATAAGATTAGTTATGTTTCAAACTAATCTAACTAACAACATGTAGTTTTTTGCTATGCTTCTATGCCCACATATACAATTGGCAAATTTTAAATGCTAATAGATTATTAAATACAAAAATAGTTAAAACATACATAACCTTAACTTTTTTATTTTCAATCTTTTTTGATAAAAATAGACCCAAAACAGTAAGAGTAAATGCAAGTATATTATATACAATTAGTCTTAAATCATTTGCATTAAAATCTATGTTAAACATATTAGTTTGAGCTGATGGCACACAGCCACATCCAAATATTTCAATAAAAACTTTTTGATCTAATATGTTATAAATCGGTGTAAAAAAAATCATAAGTAAGTATGGTAATGACAATATAACCTTTTTATTCTTTAAATATATAATTATCCATAATGCTAATATAATTACTAATATAATATCCCAAATCATATTTTATTTCCTCCAAAACATGTAATTATCAAATAATTACATGCTCATAGTTTATTTTTATAAAAATATAATTTACTTATATAACCTTAAAACTTGATATTGATATGCTTCATTATTTTCTGTATAACTAATTGAAATACCCTTTCCATTATTTGCTGTTTTACCAGAGTTAGCTTTTGTCTTTGCATCTTCTAATAATTTATCAATTTCCGAATCCGTTATTTCACTATTATTTGCTTTAATTAAATGTTTAACGTATGAAATAGCATCTGATTCGTATTTGCTAGTTTTATCTACATATAAAAACGTATAGTTTACAGTTTCTGTTGTTTTATCTCCAGTATATTTTTCTGGAACAACTACTAAATAAACACCCTCAATCAAACCATACCAATATTCATTGTTACTTTCAGTTAGATAATCCGTTGATGCTGGATTTAATGAGGAACTATCATTATCCATTACTTGTGTATTAAATTTAGCTACTAGTACATCAATATTTTCTTTTTCAACCCAACCGTATTTTCTTTGAGTTTCCTATAACCCTTTTTTTGCTTCTTCTAAATCCTTCTTTGAAAATTGAACTATTGCAATACCTATAGCTACAAAAACAATTACAAATATAACAACACAAATTCCTATAATTTTTTTCTTATTCATATTTAATTTTCCTCCTACTTTTTTGTTCATTTTATCACAAAAGCAGATAATTATCAACTTATTACCTGCTCAAAAAATTTGTTATTTAATTAACTTTTCAAATGAATTAGCATTTAATATATTATTAGATATAAATTCTCCTTTATAGAAATTAGCCCAGTTATTGAAAATACAAGGTGCATTCTTTGCTTTTTCTAATGAATCTACTTTTATAAAATTGATTTTTATATTATTTTCTTTTGCATATTCAGTTAATTCATTTACTTCATATTCTACATAAGGACATTCGTTGCTATAATAAATAGTGAAATCTTGATTATCTATTTTCATAGTTCTTGCATTATCATTGAATCTAGGAGTTTCGCTATCATCAAATTGTAATGCTAATAGTTCATAATCTCCAATAGTATCTACAACTTTAAATCCATAATGTTCAAAAAATTTCTTCTCTCCAATAAAAGGTTTTTTCTTTTTAGAAACTAGAGTACATATTCCACTTTTGCCTTTTTCTTTTGAATCGTTTATTGCATATTCTAGTAATTCTTTTCCAATTCCTTTTCCTTTAAAACTTCCTGCTACCCATAAGCAATAAATATATTCATAATTTTTACCACTAATAGGAATCCACGCTGTTTCTATTGGCTCATATTCAATAAATATTTTTCCTCTTGTATTTAATTTTCTAAAAATATGACCATCTTTTAATTTACTTTTTATCCATTCCTTTTTACTATCAACACCTGCTTGATGTTTTTTATCTCCTATTGCACAACATATATGCTCCTCGTCAATGTTTTCTAATGTCAAATTTATATATTCGTTCATTTATTTAATCCTCCATACATGTAATTTCTCGCTATCATTAACATGACTCTTTCTCAACTTTATTTAAATAGAAATTATATATTTTATTGTTTGCTATATTCATAAGTTTAGCTAATATTA
>URYN01000002.1 GCA_900552135.1 uncultured Clostridium sp. | reverse complement strand
TCTGGAACTACACGATATATGAAATGTCCAAAATGTAACAAGAAAAGTTGGCAAAGAAAGATTTTAAGTAAGTAAAAAATTACAATTTAATAGTAAGAACGAGATTGATAAAAATAGAAATACTTCAAAAATACAGTCATTGATATCTTTTGACTGTATTTTTACTTTACAATTAAGAGAATCTTTTTATTAGATTACTAACTTCTTCAATAAAAAGTTTAGGCTCAAAATTTCTCTCATAATATTCATATCCAAAAACTTTTTCAAAATTTTTTACAGATAGATTCTTATTCCTATTAGATAAAGCATAATTAATATTGTTTCGTATAGAATGAATGTTAAAACCATATTCACAATGTAAATATAAATAAATCTTTTCAAGAGTAATGAACTCAATATCGTTTTTTATAGTATATTGAATGGATTTGTTAATTAATTTTGTTCCAATATATGAAGTATTTAAACCTAAAGAACGAAGTATATTTGTAATTTGTAAAACTTCACTTGGACTAATTTTATGATCTCTAGTCTCCATTACTCTTTCCAACCTTTCCTTTAAAACTAATTCAATTATACTTAATTTATGTAAACAATTCAAAAATATAAAATGTGCAAAATAAGTGCAAAAGTGTGCATAGATTGAACATTTATAGAGGTTGAAAAATAAAAATTAATAAATTTTATAAAGTTTTTATTGTAAAATTATCTAAAAAGTAAAAAATGTGCAAATTCTGCACATAATTACAATATATTAAACAAAAAGAAAAAGCATGGGGAATCCGACAAATTACCATGCTTTTCTGCTTTAAGATTTCTCTTAAAACTATATAATTATTTAAACTTTCGTAGCAAGTTTAAAATAATTATCAAATATATTATACCACAAAAGGAAAAATTTTAAAATAGGTGGGGAACAATTAAGTTCCCCCATTTGCCTTATCTAGCAACCAGGGCTTCCGTCCACCGTATTCAAAATCTTTCATAATGTCGGTTTCCTTTCTATCAATCTCTATTTGCAATGTATCAATATTTTTAGGAATCCAACATAGGTGGAGGATTCTATACAAAAATCCAAGCGGCTACGATGCTTGGAGTATTTACTAAAAGTATTGATTAACATTAAGCATTTAGCTTAGGTTTGGATTCTTATATAAAAAGATAAGACCATGTAAACCTACAAATAGGTATATATATATTATACTACTTTTATTAGTATAAATCAAATGAAATGCTGGTATACCAAGCATTATATCACTCTAAGCATTGAAAATATTGGAAATAAATGTTATAATAATAGTATATTTTAATATTAAAGTTTATATTGGAGGAAAAAATGTCCGATTTTAATAGTAAAGAATTTGGAAATAAATTAAGAGAATTAAGAAAAAGTAAAGGTTTAAGTCAAGACAATCTTGCAAATAAATTAAATATAAGTAGAACAACAATAGGTAGATTTGAAAGTGGAGAAATGATACCCAATGCTCAAATAATAAAAGAGTTGTGCGAAATTTTGGGCATTTATTCTACTGAATTGTTTGAAATGGACTATAAAATAAAAAATAAAGATGATATAAAAAATCCATTTAAAGCTAATTGTTTATATATGTATTTCAATGCTTATAATTATAGAACTGGAAAATTTGGCAAAGGCAAATACAAACTAGAAATAAGAGAATTTCCTAATTATATACAAGTAAATATGATTGATTTAATAGACAATAAAGTATATACATCTGGATATATGTTATCTGATAACAATGCTTGTTTTATCATACTTGAAAACTATAAACCTAATAATGCTAGATTAGAAGTAGCAGAAATTATAATTAATGTATGTAATGGTGTAGATGGTTTAATGATGGGTTCATATTTAGGAACAGATAGACAATATAGACCTTCAATTAGAAAATGTTATTTTTCAAAAAATGATGTAGAATTTACTGATGAAATGTTTGAAAACTTAAAAATAACAGAAAAAGAGAATCATACATTAAAAGAAGAAAACGCTTTATATTTAGAAATATTTAATAATTAAAATAACATCAAATAAAATATTTTATAATCAAATTTATTGAATGTGAAATTTATTTTTCACATTCTTTTTTTGCTTTTATTTCAATACTTTGTGGAATTTGACAAAACTAATTTTTTAGTAATTTTTAGTTTGAATTAGAAGGTATATTAAAAAATTAGAAAATATTAGATAAATGAATTTCTATGTCTCTCCCCCATGCTACCATATAATCAAGCTAGCAAAAAAATAATTGATATTGCAATATCAAAGAAAGGACAAAACAAAATTGGATAATAAAAAAGATAACCTTAATTTCAACTATAAGAAAATATCAGATGATGAAATTCTTTTTGATAATGTTCATAACACTAATGAAAAGGATTTTAATAAAAAAGAAATTATTACTGAAATGATAAAAGGCAATATTTCAGATTTAGTAAAAAATCAATTAAATATTAACAAAAGAGATGACTTACAAGAAAAGGCTTATACAGATAGTGAAAATCATACAAATGTAAATAAAAAAACTAATTGGTTTGCAGAGTATAAAAAACAAACTATAACTGTAACAAAAGAGAAAATTAGAGCTTATTTAAAAAACTATAAAGACTTAGATAAATTAATAAAATATCGTAAGAAAAGAATAATGAGTGGAAAAATTAAACCAGAAAGTAATGAAATGAATCTTGGTGATTTTGAAGATTACGACTTTTTAGAAGATTCCGTAATAGATGAACAAACATTCTTAACATCAACAGATTATAAGATTCAAGAAATGGAATTTTATCAAAAAGAACTAATGATGATTTTAAAATATTTAAAGAAATATATATTTGTTTCATATCAATTTTTGGTACTTAAATATTATTTAAAACTTTCTAATGAAGATTTAAAAATTGCTACAAATATTGAAAAAACAGAATATATAGATAACTCAATAATTGAATACATCTATCAAAAATTATGTGAGGAGGCTAAAAATGGCAGAGATAAAGACAATCTATAATGCCATTAATGAAGATAAGACTATGAAAAGATATGTGGATTTGAGAGATATAAAAATCGAATCTCGTGATGATTTATTAAAAACTTGTCAAGTATTTAGAAATCCTAGGTTTGAAACTTTTAGAATTATATACATGAGAAATAATACAGTCATAAACTACGAATCTATTACATCTAAACTTCCTAATGCTTGTAATATATTTAGAATAAAAACTAAAAGACCATATTTAAAAGATACTACAGGATTTGAAGATATAAATAGAAGAATGTATCGACTTGGAGCTAATGGATATTATTTACAACATAATCATCCATCTGGAAATGCAAAAGCAAGTATAGACGATATGATAATTACAGAAAGATTATCTAAAAATGTTAAGGGATTCAAAGGTCATATTATAGTCGATCATGGAACTTATGCTTGGATTGAACAAGATAATAGAACAGGAAAATTAAAAGCAGAAAATTATATAAAAATTGAGTATTTACCCACATTAAATACACAAGAATTAATTAAAGATAGTCCTTTATTACAAAAAACTATCAATTCAAGAAATGAACTGGCAAGATTAATGTATGATGTAAAACACTCTGATAGTTATTCTTGCCTAGTATTAACATCAGCAACAAATAATATAAGGTTATTTCAAGAAGTACCTAATACATTTATTAATATGAGTTATAAACAAATTGGTGGATATATAAAAAATAGATGTGTAAATACAGGTTCTATAAGAGCATTTTTAGCAACAACAGATAAACCTTTTTTTGAAAGGGCAAAAGAACTTGTTAATTTAGGATATGCTTCAGATTGTATTGCTTATATGATTACAAAAGATAAATCAGAAATAATTGAAGGTGCAGAAAAAGAATTTATAGACCAAAATATTTTTAAATCATTAAATATTGGAATGAGTAAAAGAAATTTTGAAAATAAAGAAGGTGAAGATTTAAGTATATGAAAAAAATAAATAAAAATATACAACAAAAAATAAGTGAATTAAATCAATTTTTTGAAGATATGGAAAAAAGTTTATTTACAGAATATTCTGAAAAAGATTTTGAGGATATGGAAAAAGATTATACTTTATCAGAAAAAAAGAAAGAGAGGTTTAACTATGGGAGATAGAGCTGTAATTAGTAACAATGCAAAAAACTTAGGTGTTTATCTGCATTGGAATGGCTATCGTGAGTTTGTAGAGTCTGTATTAGCATACTGTGATTTAAAACAATATAGAAGTCCTGATAGTGATGATGAATATGGCTGGGCAAGGCTATGTCAAATTATAGGAAATACTCTAGGTGGAACACTTTCATTAGGTGTTGGTAGATATGAAAGAATGGATACGGACAACTATGATAACGGAACTTATATTATTCAAGGTTGGGATATTAAAGACCGATTATATAAACATTATGCAGACAACAAAAGAGAATATTCTATCTTTGAAGCATTGAAACAAATTAATGAACGACAACCTAAAGAAGAACAACTAAAAGAAGAAGAAATAGAAATTTATGCAAAAAATTGGGAAGAAAAACATTTAGATAGATTAAAACAAGAAGATAAAATTATCGTGGAAAAGAGAATTAAAGAAATGCAAGATACAAAGATAGATACAATAAAAGAACAAGAAATACCTTATGAGATTTTAGAAAAAACAGGTACAACCTATAAATTTGATAAAGGAGATGATAAGCATAGAAGATAATTTAGAAAATTCAAAAGAGCAATTAATTAGGAATATTGATTTGTTAAATGATTCCATCAACAAAAATAGCAATGAAATTGATAAAAATAAATTAATTGTTTTATTGATTGAAAAATACAATATCAATCCATTTGCCAATATGAAAGTAAAAGATGTTGCAACTGATTTAGGAATGAACCAAAATAATGCAAATGATTTATTTAGAAGAAAAGATTTTCCAGCAATAACTTTTACTAAACCAAAACAAATTTGTTGGTTATCATATTTGCTTTGGAAAATGGAAAGGAGGATATAAAGAATGGCTAATAATATAAACTCCGGAAGTGGTTCAATATATTTTAGAAATGATCGTAAAAAATGGATGGCTCGATATTGGGAATATGATGTAATGAAAGATAGAAATGTAAAAAAAACAAAAACATTTGAATCAAAAGAAGATGCTGAAGAATTTTTAAAACAATTAAATTATCGTAGAGAAAATCCAATTTACATTAAAAACAATGGTATTCCTTTATTTGATTTAATGCTTACAAATTTAGATAATAAGAAAAATGCTAATTTAATATCTCAGGCACAATATGATAGAGTTAAAAGAAGTCTTAATGTAATAAAAAAAGCACCATTTTGTTTTAGAAATATTGAAGATATTAAATCGGAAGAAATACAAGCTTTTTTAAATGAAATGTCTAAAACATATAGTAATTCTTCAATCAAAAAGTTTAGTGAGCAATTCGGACAAGCTTTTAAATATGCTTTTAATAAAGGTTATATTAGTAAAAATCCTATGATAGAAGTAATAAGACCTAAGAGTGTAAAAAAAGATAAAGATGTAAGGGCTATGACCGTTGATGAGGAATCAAAATTTATTAATTATTTATTAGAACATAGTGTAAAAGATATTCCTTATAGAAATGCTTTCTTAATGCAATTACTTATGGGATTTCGTATAGGAGAAGTATTAGCTTTAAATAGTGGAGATATTGATTTAGCTCATCATTTAATTAATGTAAATAAAACATTAACAAAACTAGCAGATGGAACAATTGTTATGAGCGATTCACCTAAAACTAAGGCTGGAAATAGAATATTACCAATTCCAAAAATATTAGAACCTTTTATTATAGAGCAGTTGAAAATTTCAAAGGATATGCCAAACAATGATGAACATTTATTATTTAAACCACCTATTGTGCATTATGCAAGAATAAGTACTTTAAATTGGTCTTTAAATAAAATATTAAATGAATTATATATTCCACACTTTTCTACACATAGTCTAAGACATACATACGCAACAAGAGCAATAGAAGCAGGAATGAGTCCAGTAGTATTACAAAAATTAATGGGACATACTGATGTATCAGTTACATTAAATGCTTATACTTCTGTATTTGATAAATATAAAAGAAATGAACTTGAAAAAGTAAATGAATATTATATGGAACAAAATTTAATTGATAATTCAAATGCAAATATATTAAGCTTAGATGAGCCATTAAATCTTATTGAAAATATGAATAAAGAAGATAAAGATTCTTATGAAAGATAATTTTTTTATAGAAATAATGGCTGTAACACTTGAAAACACTAATGGTAGCATGTAGGTGCTACCATTAGCTATAAAAAATATTTTTTGGTAGCACCTTTGGTAACAAATCATAAAAAATAATAAAAAATAAAATAAATTAAGTAAAATTATTTTTAGATAAAATGCTTGATATTAGGGCATTTTATAAAATAATATAAAATATTTTAAAATAAAAAAAAGAGGCTAAAGGCCTCAAAATTGGTTGCGGGGGATAGACTCGAACTACCGACCTTTGGGTTATGAGCCCAACGAGCTGCCAACTGCTCCACCCCGCGATATTTGCTACTTTCTAAGTATACTATAAACATAATACTATGTCAATACTTTTTGAAATTTTTGTTGAAAATTGGTGATTTCTTGGTGAAATATTACTATAATTTTATTATTTTTGTATCTGTTTATAATAATATTATATTCAATAATTAGTAAAATATTACAATGATTTATAAAAATTTGTAAAATATAAGATCAAGGCAAAATTAAATAAAAATGTTCGAAATTACTAGGGAAACAGGTGATTGAGAACATTTTATTTGTTGTCGTAATCAATTATAAAGTATACATAATGTTAAAACAGATAATCAAAAATCCCTTTAAATAGGCATATTTGGAAGATTATAAAATTTGGACCAAAATAAGAAGTAAATAAACAAATAAAATCTGTTATAAAAAATGTAATAAAAATTTAATAAACTATAAAAAAATGCCTTCCGCAAGCATTTTTTAGGTATGGAAAAAATTGATAATGAAAGTGGGTTGAAAAATCTAAAAAAACGTGGGATAATCAATAAAAAAAGTGCAAAAACCATTGAAAAAACAGCAAAAATAAGGTATAATAAATATTAGTCAAAAAATAAAAGTCTAAAATCAGAAGACTTAGAAATATAAGGAGGAGCAAATTTATGAAGCAAAGATTGGCAAAGGTTATTTCATCAATGCTTGTTGTTGCTATTTTGTACGCTAATTCAGCTGCAGTAATCAGTTATGCAGCTGATAGTTTGTTGAGCGACAAAGAGCTTGAAAACCAAAAAACTCAAACCAACAACTCAAACGTAGAGTTTGATGCTTATTACGAAGGAGGAAAGCATAAGGCATACAGCGATGTCAATTCATCAGATACAAAGTTAAACCTAGAATTAAATGTTAAAGATGCTGGATATCTAAAAGATATTACAGTCAGCTTTGCAGGTTCAAACTTTAATATTGTAGATGATGGATCTAATGCAGATAAAATACAAAGATTTGATAGCGAAAATAAAGTAATTGCATTTAATCAAATAGATGCAGGAAATACTGTAGTGAAAAAATTAACAATAGTAGCAGATAAAAGCGATGTCGTAAGCGAAGATGTGCTAGGCAAAGATAATGACATAGTTTTAAATGCAGTATATGTTAATAAAGATGGAAAAGAAATTGCAATTAACAAAGCAATAAAGTTAAATGCAAGCTGGAAAACAGATGATGCAAAAGCTAAATTAAGTTATGAAATTACAAAGTATATTCCATATTCTGTTGGAAATACAAACAAAATAATAACTCAAGCAAAGGTAACATCTGGAGTACAAGATAGTGTACTTCCTATAAAAGAAACAAATATCGAAATAGTTGCTCCTAAAATAAATAATGAAAATCCAGAAAGTGCTACTGTTGTTGCAAATTCAACAATAGCTACAAACGGAGAAGAAAAAGCAGAGAGCTTTGGACAAGATAATTATTCTTATGATAGTACAACTGGATTAATAAAAATTAATGTAAAGAATGATGCAAAGGACGGAAAAATTGCTTGGAGTAAAAATACTCTTGATGAATATGTAATTACTTATGTATATTCATCAAATGCATACAATGCAACTAAAGACCAAGTAACAAGAGTTACTTATGAAGCAAATTCAAAAATAGCTTTATATAATTGTGGAACAGGTGTAACAAGCCTAACTGCAAGAACAAACGGATATGAAGATCAAGCAGGAAAGCTTGGAGAAATAGTTGATTTCAATTTTGCTACAACAACAGAATTAAATAAAGGATATATGTATACTAATAAAGTTGCAAGTGATGAAAACAAAAAAGAAACAGAGTTTGAAACAACAATGACAGCTAGCATATCTTTTGCTGATGTAGTAGATTCATTAGAACTTACACAAAAAGAAGATAGCTTCAAAAATGAAAGTCAAAATATAGTTGCAACAGGAAGTATTTATAACAAGACATTAACAATTTCTAAAACAGAATTTAATAAAATACTTGGTGAAAATGGACAAGTTACAATATTAAATTCAAATGGAGAAACAGTACAAACAATAAATAAAGATACTGCTACAACAGGAGATGATATTGTAGTAGACTTATCAAATAATAAATTAAGTACAATTTCAATTGTAACAACAAAACCTATTGCAAATGGAAATATTTCTTTCAAAGCCACAAAAGTAGTTGCAAAAGATGCAATATATAGTGAAGCACAAATAGGAAAATTTGCGAAGTTAACAAACTCTTATACAGGAGTTGCAAAAAATGAAGGTATTACAATAGTAACATCTGAAAAAACTTCTGATATAGAATTAAAAGAGCCAACTCATAAAGCAAGTATCACAACAAATAGAGATACATTATCTACTATAGTAGATAATAAAGATTTTAAGATAACTGTTACACTTGAAAATGACAGTATTGATGACAAGTTATATACAAACCCTAAAATCACTGTAAAGCTTCCAAAACAAATTACAAACATAACTGGAACAGCACAGGTATCTTTAGATGATGAACTTACAATGAAAGTTGAAGATACAAAATTTACAGATAATAGCGATGGAACAAAGAGTATAGAAATTCAACTTCATGGAACACAAACAAAATATAATAACTTTGCAGCCAAAGGTGCTACAGTAGTTATTTCAACAGATATAACATTAGATAATTTAACACCTTCAACAGATACTCAAATAGGACTTCTAGTTGAAGATGGAGACGGAACAAGTGTAGAAAGCTCAAAAGCAATACAATATGTTGCTCCAACAGGAGTTGTAACAACAAATACTGTATCTGGATATAAAGATGGAGCACAAGATGTAATGTCAATAAGTGGTGAACAAAAAGAAGCACTTATACCAACAGCAAGTGCTGCACAAACACCAACATTCACTATGAATGTTATAAACAATTATGATGCTACATTAAAAGATATAGTTGTATTAGGAAGAATTCCTTTCGCAGGCAACAAAGATATAGCAACAAATGCAGACTTAGGTTCAAATATAAACTTAAATCTTAACACTGGAGTTTCTGTTACAGGAAATGAAAGTGGAAGTGCAAAAGTATACTATTCAACAAATGGAGATGCTACAAAAGATTTATCAAATACTGCAAATGGATGGACAGAATCTACAGACAATATTGCAAATGCAAAATCATATATGATTGTATTTAACAACTACGAAATGGTAAAAGGTTCAACATTCACATTCTCATACAAAACAAATCTACCAGCAAATCTAGAACATAATAAATCAGCTTATGAGAATTATGTTGTTTACTATAATAATGGAGATACTTCTGATAGTACAACAGCAACAAAAGTTGGAGTTACAACAGGAAGTGGAGCCGTTATAAGTGCAAAACTAGAAAATATTACTGGAACAGATACTATAGCAAATGGAGAAATAATAAAATATAGACTAACAGTAGAAAATACAGGAACAGAATCAGCACAAGGATTAAAAGTAACAATGCCATTATTATCAAGTATGTCTTATGTTGTTGAAGATACTGAAACTATATTAGGATATAAAGTGGCAGAAGGACTTGAAGTAATTCAAGATGACCAAGGAAATACAGCGCAACAATTAAATATCACATTAGAAGATGTAAATGCACATTCTACTTTAACTAAAGAAATCTGGATATTAACAGATACCTCAGAAAGTGAAGAAAAATTTGAAACAAAAGCAACAGTTTCAAATGGAGATGTAAAAGCAGAAACAAATTCAGTAAGTATTTCTCTAACAAAAGTTGATTATATTGCACAAGTTGTAAGTAGCACAGATAATGTAAACACAGACGATACATTCAGATTTACAATGTTCGTTAGATCATCAGATGCTAATATATCAACAGACGATGACGGAAACGAAGTATATAATGGAAGCAGACAAAATTCTGTAATCTCAATGCAATTACCTGCAGAGTTTACATTAGATAATGTAAAAATTGATGACGAAGATAAAACGAGTGATGCAACAGTTTCAAATGGAAAACTTTCTATTAATATAGGAACAGTTGGATATAATAAAGTTGCAGTTGCTGTAACATTAAAAGCTAAAATGGTTGATGCAAATGTATATGAAAAACAATTAAGTATTACTCCAACAGTAAAAGGCGATTCTACAGTAGAACAATCGATGAAATCTGTAAATATTACAATAAACAAACCAGGACTTGAAGTTAAACAAACATCTTCAGTACCAACAGGAACACCTATTAAGGCTGGTGAAGTATTTAATTATACATTTACTATTAAGAACTTAGCAAATACAGTAATATCAGATATTAACTTTACGGATATTCTTCCTGAAAATGTATTATTCTCAAACTTACAATTAAAAATAGGAGAAAATACAACAGTATCTGCAGAGACAGATGACAACAAAAATCCTATAGTAAATATAGGAATGTTAGAAGGAAAGCAAGAAGCAACAGTTGTAATAAATGTAGTTGCAGGAAGAATTACAAGTGATGTAAGAATTTCAAATAAAGCAGAAATAAAGCATGCTGTAGTAGGAACAATTACATCAAATACAGTTGAAAATACAATAAAAGGATATAATCCAACTGGAAAAGATGATGAAATAATTCCAGTAGACAAAGAAACCAGAATGATTGCAGGTGTTGTTTGGGTCGATAAAAACCAAAATGGTGAAAGAGATTCAGACGAACAATTAGTAAATGATGTTGAAGTTATGTTATTAGATAACTCAACAGGAGATATAGCAGTTGATTCTAATGGAAATAAATTAACAACAAAAACAGATGGACAAGGTGCTTATGCATTCAATAATGTTAAGCAAGGAAGATATACAGTAATATTCTTCTACGACTCAGCAAACTATAGTGTTACAGATTATAAAAAACAAGGAGTAGATGAAACTAAAAATTCAGATGCTATTGAAAAAGATGTAATATTATATGAAGAAAAATCAAGAAAAGCCGGAGTTACTGATGAGATAGTTTTATCAACAAGTAATGTATATAATGTGGATTTAGGACTTGTAGAAGACAAAAAATTCGATTTAAAATTAGACAAGATTATAACAAACATCACAGTAAATGATAAAAAAGGAACAACAGAACATAGCTACAATAAGAACTTTGCAAAAATTGATTTCGAATCAAAATATGCTGATTCTTCAACAATGATTGTGGAATATAAAATTACTGTAACAAACGAAGGTGCAATACCTGGATATGCAAAGAAAATAGCAGATTACTTACCAGCAGAATTAAAATTCTCAACAGAGCTTAACCAAGACTGGTATGAAGGAAAAGATGGAGCAATATACAATAACTCACTTGCAAATACAGTAATTAATCCAGGAGAAAGCAAAGAAATTAAATTGATATTAACCAAAGCTATGACAAAGGAAAGCTTTGGAACAATAACAAACAATGCTGAAATTTATGAGGCATCAAACGACTACGGAGTAAAAGATACAGATTCTACTCCAGGAAACAAACTAACTAATGAAGACGATTACTCAACAGCAACAGTTGTTACAGGAGTAAAAACAGGACAAATATTTATTTACACAACATTAGCAATAACCGTAATAGCTATAATTGGTGTAGGCGGTTATATGGTAAAAAAGAGAGTTTTAAAATAGAAGGGAGGTTAGAAGATGAATAAAAATAAAATGATTAAATCATTAAAAACAGTAGTAGCAGGATTTATACTTATAGTAATGTCATTAGTGCTTTCTAAAACTGTAAATGCATGGAGCGGAAGTACTTCATCAGGTATGGCAAATACAACAATAGCAGATAGTAGAACAGGATACTTCCCTCAATATGCATCAGATGGCATTATTTATTGTAATGACCAAGATTCAATGATAAGATTTGGATATACAGATTCAAACAGATATTATCCAACAACTGCAGACTATGCAGCAGGAATGGGAAATGTAACCAGTTCAAGAATTGCAACATATTCTGATAGAGAAAGAGCAGAATCGTTCTTAAAATATTGGATACAGCAAAGCTCGTACTCTGACCATATATGTAACGAGTCAGACAAAGAACATGTTGTTGCAGGAAGTTTTAATGTATCTTATTCTGGAATGGTGGAAGTTGCTAATTCTGGAGTTGATTATAGCAAACCATATATAATAAAAATAGAAACAAATAGTGCTGTGGAAATGAATGCTGTACGAAATGCTAGAAAAAATGCTATGCTGAAAATCCAAAACAACCTTGCTAAAGAACATCAACCACCAGCTCTAAGTGGAAATGGAAGACATATATATAACTCAATAAATAGAGAGTATAGTAGCTATGATGGAACAGATACTGAAAATGGACCACAAGTTGCAGTTCCAACAAATAGTAGTGGAGGAAGAGGATATTCAGCAAGTTTTAGAAGTGGAACAATAGATACAAGAACTTCATCAAGTTTTGAGGAAATTGTAAATGCTTACATTTATTCTGCACAATATCATGTATCAAGAGAAAATCCTTCGCAATATAGCTTAGTTGATATACAAGTTGCAAACTGGCTTCAAAATGACCATAAAGGAAGTGCACACGGATTTAATGCAGATGGAACAGGAAGCCAAACTCTAAAACAAGGAGTAAATAACACTAGAGGATTAGAGTTATACAATGAAGCAAAACAATACTACAAATTTACACAAGAAATTAAATCAGGATATAAGGCAACGGTAAATGTTGACGATGCACAAATATTTGTAAGTAGAGATGATGGAAATAGATCTAATGATGAATATATAATAGGACCTGTTTCTATAACATATCCATATTACAAAAATATTTCTTACATGACAGATATCATACTTAACACAACGAATAAAGATGGAGGTTCTGCCTCATTAAGCTACAATGCTGGAGAATTTAAGATTATTATGCAAAGCCAAGGAGATACCAAATTAACAGGCGGAACAATATTCCCAGTTAAGAATGAAAGCTTCTATATAGTATTAAATGCTGCAAATGCTGCTTATCCAGATAACATTGAAATAAATGGACAATTTGAATATACAGATTATGCAACAACAAGTTATACAACACTAGATGCAACAACAAGAATATATACTTACAAGGGATATACAGTGATGTCGGAGGTAAAATTAACAGCTACAGAAAATTGGAAATATTCATATGATGAGCAAACAGGAACTCGCTATGTAGACTATGGCTACAGAGATGATGAGGGAGTTTGGCATCCAGATGTAAGAGAAGAACCCGTTTATGAAAAGAGAGAAGGTTCAAGCTCTGAAGAGCATAAGATATATGGATATGTTTCTCAAGTTTATGTACAAATGGATTTAAACAATTATACAACAGATGATTCTCAACAATTAAGAGGAGTACCAACTAGTACAACTTTTGCACATAAAACAACAGCAGAGGCATCTAATGAAATAGATCTTACTATGAAAATAGGAGGATATACATTCGTAGATGTTAAAGCTGGAAAAGAATATGAACCAAGTGGTAACAGAGGAACAGATGGTACAAAAGCAATGTCAAATGTTACTGTAAAACTACATCAGAGAAAACCTAATGGCGACGAATCTGTAAAAGCTGAAACAAAAACAGATGGAAATGGATATTATGAATTTAAAGATTTAAATTCACTATACACATACTATGTTGAATTCGTATACAATGGACAATATTATGAGCCAACAGTATACAAGAGAGACGGAGTATCTTGGGAAAATAGTTCAAAAGGTGTTGACCCATTATCAGATAGACAAGCATTTAATATGAAGTTTAAAGAGATTGGTTCTACTCCAACAAATGGACAAAGATATTCACAAGATAACATATATGCACCAGTATATACAAGAGATGATTTATATTCTGGCGGATATATAGATGAATTCGGAAACTTAACAAGCAAAGGAAATGGTGGAGATAGCCAAAGTACATTTGCAAAAGATTGTATGTTATCATCTTACACAGGATATAACCAAGGTGGATTCAAAAAGGATTACTACCCAGTATATCAAAAATTTGTTGTAGATGATGTTGTAACACCAATTCATAAAGTAATGAAAGTTACAGATACATCAGGAAGAGATATAACAACATACAATGCATTATATGCAGGAGAATACAATAACTTATATGTAAATCAAGGATACATTTTAAGAGAGTCAGCAGACTTATCACTATATAAAGATGTATTAAAAACAACAGTTGAAATGAATGGTAAAACACAAACATATAAATATGATAAGAATGATCCTGATAATGTAATCGAATTAAAGGCATCTGATGTAATGGCATATTATAGCAGAAGCTACTCTAGAGAATTATATAAAGAAGATTACTTCAAACCTCTAGATAATACAGAAACTGCACTTGATAATGATGAATTATTAAAAGTTTATGTAACATATAAGATTAGATTAAGAAACTCTGCACAAGTAATTGCTGCATCAGGAGTAGAAATCGTAGATTACTATGATAATGAGTATCAATTAATTGGTAGTGATGATACACTTCAACCAAGTGAAGAACAATATAGACCTTATGTTGCTGATAGAAAAGGAAAAACTATAGATTCAAGTATTAAAGTAAAAACAAGCAACACAAGTAAATATGCTAGATACAATGGTTCAACTCAAAAGAACATTACTGGATATAACACAACTTATATTACAGTAGAAACAACAGATGGAAAAGATGAGAGAATTTTACAACCTTCTGGAGACCTATATATCTATGTAACCTTCAAAGTTAAGGATATAGGAAATCTATTAATCCTTGATGATGGAAATGGTACAAACGATAATGGTAAAGTAAACATTGTAGAAATAAACGGTTACAGAACTTATTACGGCGATAAGAGCATTGCTCCAAACGCAAACAATAGTAAGACAGATACAGAATATAATCCAGGAGATGTAGCAGGTCTAGTAGATGTAGATTCTATTGCTGGTAACATTAATACAGATGCAATAGGAAGACTTGGAAAGAATACTACATTCGAGGATGAAATGAATAAAGACTCTGGTCTACAAAACACATTAAATTCTATAAGCCAAAGCGATCCAGACTATGCTGTTAAGGTAAATGAAGCTAAGACAAAATGGTTAAGAGAGAAATTTGGAATGGAAGATGATTCAGATAAGGCTCCACAAATTAAGATTAAGCTTTCAAGTGATGAAGATGCAAGAAGCGTATCTGGTATGGTTTGGGAAGACAAGAGAACTGAAACAGTAAACAATGTTGCAAGAGTTGGTAATGGTAAGATTGACGAAGACTCTGGAATATCTGGAGTAAGAGTTCAATTAGTAGATATTAGACAATCGGCTAAAAAAGGACAAGAAATAATTGCTAAAACATTAAGAACAAATGGAACAAGTTCTTGGACTTGGAATGAAAACAGTAATCAAGCTTCATTAAATAATGCTCCAACATGGGAAACTGCCGATACTACAACAAGTGCTGGCGGAGACAAAGGAAGCTACTCATTTGTAGGATATATTCCATCAAATTATGTTGTAAAATTCATTTACGGCATAGACGGAATGGAAAAAGACGCAAATGGCGGAATAATCTATAATGGACAAGATTACAAATCTACAGAATACTATACACCAATATCAGATTCAAACGGAAACGTTGCATTTGATATAAGCAACCCTGACAACAACGCTTACACTTATGTAGGAACTATGAACTATCCTGTAAATCCAGGAAGAACTTACAATATATATAATGCTAAGGGCAATGATCCAAGCACAACATACTTCTTCAACTTAGCACAATCAGATTCAGATAATAAAGCTGGAAATCGTTACTCTGACGCAAGAGATATAATGGGACCTAACACTGAAGGACAATTAGTAGCAGGAACTAGAGAATATGTAAATAACTACAGTAATAATGCTGGAAACGGTGTTACAAATAGTAGAGCGAAAGAATTATACGATAGATCATCTACAGACTTTACAAGCAATACATTCATGGTTGCACAATCTGGTCAAATTAATGTTGAAATCGAGTATAACAGAACAGAAAGTGAAACTGGAGATATAACAGGAAATGGTAGTCAAGATAGTCAAACATCAGACAACTATTCAAAGGCTGGTTACTATAAGATACAAAACCTAGATTTAGGTTTAGTTGAAAGGTCAAAAGCTCAATTAAAAGTTACAAAACAAGTAACAAACGTAAAAGTAACACTTGCAAATGGAAATACATTATTTGATGCTTCTGGTAGAGCAACAAACGTTCTTTGGAGCAAACATGTTGCACATGAACAAGATACAGAAAACACATATACAGAAAGAAATAACTACCAAGATCAATTAATGAAAGAACCAAGTGCAAGAAGCAATGCAAATAGCAAAGGTCTAATCCAATTAACAATGGACGAAGAATTAATGCAAGGTGCAAATATCAGAATCACTTATGCTATAACAGTAGCAAACATTGGTGAAGTAGATTATGAAGGAAATGAGTTCTACTACACAGGATTCTTTACAGATGATGTAAACTATTATACAGGAAAGAACGGTGCAACTGGAGTTCAAACAATAGTTACAACCACTCCTGATAACTTGATAGATTATGTAGGATTCAAGACTGATGAAAATACTGGTGGTACTACAACAGTTACAAGAAACAACTTACAATTTAATGCTGAAGACAACCCTGATTGGGAAGTAATTCCTCTAGAAGGAGATAATAGCATAACATCAAAAGATTACTTAGATGGAACTGCAAAAGAAAAGGCTAAATTGTATAAGACAATAGTTGTAACTAAAGATACTGCAAGTACTAAGAAGGAATTAATTCCTATAATCGCTGACCAAGACTCAGCTACAAAGATTAAAGATACATTCGATAACGACCCATTAAATGCTTTAACAACAGTAAATGGAACAAGCAGTGTATCTGGAGTACAATTAGTATTAACACAACCATTATCTCCAGACAATACAAAGGGCGATGATATGAGTTACAGCAACTTAGTTGAACTTGTTAGAACAAGCAACAAGCTAGGTAGAAGAATGGCATACTCTGTAGTTGGTAACCAAAACCCAACAGAAGAGCCTGCAGAAATTGATGCAGATACTGCTCAAGATGTAACAATATTACCTCCATTTGGACAACACTACATTTACTATGTATTAAGTGGATTAGTTGCAGGAATCTTAATAATCGGTATTGTAACAACAATTGTTATAATCAAAAAGAGAAAATAAGATTCTAATATGAATCTAAAATAGAAAGAACTCGACTTTAAATAGTCGGGTTCTTTTTTGCGTGAGAGAATAAATAAAATAATTATTTATTCTCTATTTGATTCTTTTAAAAAACAATTTGATTTACAAGGTTTTATTTATATTGAGCCCTTATTTTGAATAAAAAGAAAAGCTAAATTTAAATAAAAAGCTCAATAGATATGTTACAAATGTATAAAAATCAAATATAAAAAATACATCAAAAAGTAATAAAATATAAAAAATGATTTTTTGAAAAATGATAAAATACTAAATATTTATAAAAACTAAAATGAGATAAAAATATATGAAAAACGCATAAATACTAACATAAAACAAGGGAAATAGCTAAAACGACGGAATTAAAAACAAGATATAAAAAGATAATAAAACGAAAAAATGATTTTTTTATAAAATGTAATAAAAATGTAATATTGATGATTAAATTATATATAGGGCAAAATCCAAAGTCCGCTTATTTCAACGCTTACAGCGATTAATTTTTAAAAAATAACATAAAATCCCCTTAATTTTACAAAATATTCCAACAACTAAAGATATTGATATATCAAGCTTTTTGAAAGGTAATAACATAATGCGTATGCTTTTGACATTATATCTCATATGTTGTAATATCTACCATGTAAACAAAAGGAGGAATTATTTCAGATACTGAATATAGAAAAATTAAAGTAAATTGTAATAAGCATAAAATATAAATTGGGGGGTAATAGCAATGAAGGTTATTAAAAGAGACGGAACAATAGTAGAATATGATAGAGAAAAAATAAGAATTGCAATAGAAAAGGCAAACAAAGAAGTTTCTAGAAAAGAAAAGGCAACTGATTCTGAAATCGAAGAAATAATGAGTTACATAGAAGATTTGAAAAAAGGTAGAATCCTTGTTGAAGACATACAAGACATTATTGAAGAAAAATTAATGGAAATAAAAAGATATGAACTTGCAAAAAAATATATCACATATCGTTACACAAGAGCTTTAGTTAGAAAAGCCAACACTACAGACCAATCAATTAAGGAATTAATTGAGGGAGAAAGTGAATATTGGAATAATGAAAATGCAAATAAAAATGCTAGAGTTGTTACTACTCAAAGAGATTATTTAGCTGGAATAACAAGTACAGACATAACAAGAAGATTCTTACTTCCTGAAGACGTTGTAAAAGCTCATGACGAAGGAATTATACATTTCCATGATGCTGATTATTTTGCACAAAATGCTTTGACAAACTGTGAATTAATAAACCTAGAAGATATGCTTCAAAATGGAACAATAATGAATGGTGTTATGATTGAAAAACCACACAGATTTATTACAGCATGTACAATCGCAACACAAATAATACTTGCTGTTACGTCTTCTACTTATGGTGGAGCAACCGTTTCGCTTGCACACTTAGCTCCATTTGTAAGAAGTAGTTATGAGAAATATTATAAAAAATATAAAGACAATGGATTAAGCAAAGAACAATGCAAAAAGTTTGCAAAAGAAGATACTAAGAAAGAAGTTGCAGATGGTGTTCAGACATTCAACTACCAAGTAAATTCAATGACTAATACAAACGGACAGGCACCTTTCTTATCTGTGTGTATGTATTTAGGAGAAACAGATGAGTATAAAGAAGAACTAGCAATGATAATAGAAGAGTTCTTAAATCAAAGAATATTGGGATTCAAGAATGAGAAAGGTGTTTATATTACACCAGCATTCCCAAAACTTCTTTATGTTCTTGAAGAAGACAATATACATGAGAATAGTAAATATTGGTATCTAACAGAACTTGCGGCAAAATGTACTGCTAAGAGAATGGTTCCAGATTACATATCAGAGAAAATAATGAAGCAAATGAAAGTAGATGCAAATGGAGATGGACAATGTTATCCATGTATGGGATGCCGTTCATTCTTAACTCCTTATATAGACCCAGTTACAAACAAACCAAAATATTATGGTAGATTTAATCAAGGTGTTGTAACAATTAACTTAGTTGATGTTGCTTTATCATCAGGAAAAGATTTAAAGAAATTCTGGAAAATATATGATGAAAGACTTGAACTTTGCCATAAAGCTTTACAAGCAAGACACGAAAGACTTGCAAAAGCAACTAGTGATATTGCTCCAATACTATGGCAACATGGTGCATTTGCAAGATTACCAAAGGGTGCAAGCATACATCCATTATTACATGGAGGATATTCTACAATATCTTTAGGATATGCTGGATTATATGAGTGTGTTAAATATATGACAGGCAAGAGCCATACAGACAATGGAGATGGAAAAGATTTTGCCATAGAAGTAATGAAGAAAATGAATGAAAAATGTGCAGAATGGAAAGATGCAGAAGATATTGATTACAGTGTTTATGGAACACCTATAGAATCTACAACATATAAATTTGCAAAATGTCTACAAAAGAGATTCGGAAAAATAAAAGGAATTACAGACAAGAACTACATAACAAATTCATACCATGTTCCTGTATTTGAAGAAATAGATGCATTCTCTAAATTAAAACTAGAGAGTGAATTCCAAAGACTAAGCCCTGGAGGAGCTATATCTTATGTAGAAACTCCAAACTTACAAAACAACTTGGAAGTAGTACTTCAAATAATGAAATTTATCTATGACAACATCATGTATGCAGAATTAAACACAAAATCTGATTACTGTCAAAAATGTGGATATACAGGAGAAATACTAATAGATGACAATCTAGAATGGTATTGCCCAAACTGTGGTAACAGAGACCACAACACATTAAATGTTGCAAGAAGAACCTGTGGATATATAGGAAGTAATTTCTGGAACAAAGGAAGAACTCAAGAAATAAAGGAGAGAGTACTTCATATAGATAACAAAGATGATGATTGCGATTGTGATGAATGTAATTGCGACCACGCAAATACAGATACAAGTAAAGAAGAAAAATCAGAAGAAAAACAAATGAATTTTATGGATTACGATGTTGAAGAAGAAATAACAAAAAGCAAAAAACATATGAAACAACCAGCAATGGTATAGAAAACTATAATTCGCCCAAAAGAAAAGCTCGCCCAAAGAAGAAAAACTTTCGCCCAAAGGGGACGCCCCTTTTTGGGCGAATTAATAAAATAAATTCGTAATGCAAAAATAAATAATTTAACAATAACTAATATAAAAGAATGAGAAAAATAAGAAATGCTTAGAAATGTTGAAAAATTGAAAAATAGATAATGATAAAAGGAAGGGAAGCCAATGAGATACAATAAAATCAGAAAAATGGATATATCAGATGGACCAGGTGTAAGAGTTTCTATATTTGAACAGGGCTGTACTTTTAACTGCAAGGGTTGCTTCAACCAAGAAACACACGATTTTGCAGGTGGAAAAGAATTTACAGAAAATACGTTAAACAGACTATTAGAATTATGCGATAACCCTAATATAGAGGGATTATCTATATTGGGAGGAGAACCAATGCACCCAAAGAATATAGAGGGAACACTTGAAATTGCAAAAGCTTTCAAGAAAAAATTCCCTAAAAAGAACTTATGGGTATGGACGGGATTTTTGTTTGATAAAGACCTGAAAGATAAAGAAGTATTGAAATACATAGATGTATTGGTTGATGGACAATATGTTGATGAATTACACAATCCAACTTTAAAATGGAAAGGATCATCTAATCAAAGAGTAATAGATGTCCAAAAAAGTTTAAAGAAAGACGAAATAGTGCTTTTTTGTGATTAAATTAATATCAAATAAGGATTGGATAAATTCGAAAATAAATAAATCAAAAAATAAATAAGTCCAAGAATAAATAAACTCAAAATAGGAAAGACTCGAAATGCTTCGGGTCTTTTATTTTGCTACTTGAAGATAATACTAGAAGTAGGAGAAAACAGGCTTTTAATATGTGCTATTTTAAATAAAAAATCAGTTTTATTAGTAACTCTGAAAAAATCATAAAAAATTCTAAAATATTAACAAAATTTATTCCAAATTTGCTTGACTTTGCTAATTAATTTGGTGTATACTTAATATATGTTGATAACGTGGATAATTGCCACAATAATTTTGGACTCTGAACGAAAAAGTAAAGGGTGATAATTATAAAAAATCAAATAGAAAACAAACGATAGAACAACAGAAGAATTGGCAAAACAAATGCAAGGGTTGCCAATAGTTTTTTTGTTGCTATAATTTTTATCTAGTTAAGTAAATTATCAAAAAAGAGGAATTGGGTTTTGCTGAATATAAACGAACAAAGCTTAAAGAGCAGTGAGCTTCAAGTAATTTATAAAAGTAAATCAACAAGAGGGACTTTTTTGTAATCTTATATATTAAATTCTGCTTTAATTTTTTTTATGAGGTGAAGGGTTTTGAAGTTAAAAGATGTAAAACACGAAAAGTGCTCAAGAAAAACTTTTTCAAAAATAGGCGATTTTATCGAAATGCCTAATTTAATCCAAGTGCAAAAAGATTCCTACAACTGGTTCATAGAAGAAGGTCTAGGTGAAGTATTAAAAGATATTTCTCCTATAGTTGATTATTCTGGAAACCTAGTATTAGAGTTCTTAGATTACCACATGGAAGAAAAAACAAAGTACACAATGGAAGAAGCCAAAGAAAGAGATGCAACATACTCTACAAGATTACATGTAAAGGTACGTTTAATTAACAAAGAAACAGGAGAAATTAAAGAGCAGGAAATTTATTTAGGTGATTTCCCTGTAATGACAGATAGTGCCACATTCATTATCAATGGTGCAGAGAGAGTAATCGTAAGCCAATTAGTACGTTCTCCATCTTGCTACTATGCTCAAGATTATGATAAGACTGGAAAAAGAATCTATACATCTACAGTTATGCCTATAAGGGGTGCATGGCTTGAATACGAAACAGATGGAAATGATGTATTCTATGTAAGAGTTGATAGAACAAGAAAATTACCAGTTACATCATTATTAAGAAGTATAGGATTCGTTACAGATGAGCAAATATTAGACTTATTTGCCGGAAATCCAAAAATAAAGGCAACACTTGATAAAGACCCAATTAAAACTCAAGATGAAGCAATAATCGAAATTTATAAGAAATTAAGACCAGGGGAACTTCCAACAGCTGATGCTGCTAGAAACTTATTCGATGGTTTATTCTTCGATAACAGAAGATATGATTTAGCTAAAGTTGGAAGATACAAATTCAACAAAAAATTAAGACTTGCTACTAGAATTGCAGGACAAGTATCTTATGATGATATAATCGATCCATCAACAGGAGAGGTTTTAGCTGAAAAAGGTGCAGTAATCACAGAAGAAATGGCTGAAAATATCCAAGATTCTGGAATAAATGTAGTAGACGTTTTAGTAGATGATCAAAAAGTAAGGGTAATTGGAAATGGCATAGTAAATATCCACAAAATGTTACCAAATGTGGATTTATCAGATCTTCATTTTAAAGAGGGAGTTAATTACAATGTATTAAAATCAATAATGGATACAACTCCAGACGAGAAATTACATGATGTAATTAAAGAAAGATATAGCGAATTAGTACCACTAACAATTACTACTGAAGATATGATTGCTTCAATAAGTTACTTATTAAACTTAGAATATGGAATAGGATCTGTTGATGATATAGATCACTTAGGAAACAGACGTATTAGATGCGTTGGAGAGTTATTACAAAACCAATTCAGAATTGGCTTAACAAGACTTGAAAGAGTTGTTCGTGAAAGAATGACAATACAAGACTTAGACTCTGTAACACCACAAACATTAATTAATACAAAACCTATCACATCATCAATAAGAGAATTCTTTGGAAGCTCTCAATTATCACAATTCATGGATCAAACAAACCCATTATCAGAGCTTACTCATAAGAGAAGAATTTCAGCATTAGGACCTGGAGGTCTTTCTCGTGAAAGAGCCGGATTCGAGGTTCGTGATATTCACTATACTCACTATGGTAGACTATGCCCAGTTGAATCTCCAGAAGGACCAAACATTGGACTTATCTCAGCACTTTCATCATTCGCTATGATAGATGAATACGGATTTGTAGAAACACCATATAGAAAAGTGGATAAAGAAACAGGTAAATTAACTGATATAGTTGAATATATGCCTGCAGATGAAGAAGATAAATATATAATTGCACAAGCTTCTGAACCAGTAGATAGCGAAGGAAGATTTGTAAATAAGAAAATAAAAGTTAGACATAAAGAAGAGATAACAGAGGTTAACGCTGACCAAGTTGATTACGTTGATGTTTCTCCAAAACAATTAGTATCTGTTGCAGCAGCAATGATACCTTTCTTGGAGCATGATGACGTTAAGCGTTCGCTAATGGGATCTAACATGCAACGTCAAGCAGTTCCACTTCTAATACCAGAATCTCCAATAGTTGGAACAGGTATGGAATACAAAGCTGCCCGTGATTCTGAAATCACAGTAACAGCTAAAAATGATGGTATAATAGAAAAAGTTACAGCTGATGAAGTACAAGTTAGAAACAAGAAAAATGAAGTAGAACATTATAAACTACGTAAATTCAAGAGAACAAATGGTGGAACATGTATTAACCAAAGACCAGTTGTTCAAAAGGGTGAAATGGTTAAAGCCGGAGACATCTTAGCAGATGGACCAGCTACAAAAAATGGTGAAATGGCATTAGGAAGAAACGTAATTATAGCATTCTCTACATGGGAAGGTTACAACTACGAGGACGCCGTATTAATAAGTGAAAGACTTGTTAAGGAAGATGTTTACACATCAATTCACATTGAAGAATATGATTGTGAATGCCGTGATACAAAATTAGGTCCAGAGGAAATCACAAGAGATATTCCAAACGTTGGTGACGACGTATTAAAAGACCTAGATGAAAACGGTATTATAAGAATAGGTGCAGAAGTAAGACCTGGAGATATATTAGTTGGTAAAGTTACTCCAAAGGGAGAAACAGAGCTAACAGCAGAAGAAAGATTACTTCGTGCAATATTTGGTGAAAAATCTAGAGAAGTTAGAGATACATCACTTCGTGTACCACACGGAGAAGCTGGAACAATAGTAGATATCAAGATATTTACTAGAGAAAATTCAGAAGAACTAGCTCCTGGAGTAAACCAAGTAATTAGATGCTATATAGCAACAAAGAGAAAAATATCAGTTGGTGATAAAATGGCTGGTCGTCATGGTAACAAAGGTGTTATTTCAAGAATATTACCAGAAGAAGATTTACCATTCTTACCAGATGGTACACCAGTAGATATAGTTCTTAACCCAATGGGTATACCTTCTCGTATGAACTTAGGACAGGTTCTTGAAGTTCACTTAGGTATGGCTGCCCGTGCATTAGGTTGGAAAGTTGCAACACCAGTATTTGATGGTGCAAAAGACTATGAAATTGAAGACTTACTAGAAGAAGCAGGATTACGTCGTGATGGAAAAACAATTCTATACGATGGAAGAACTGGAGAGCAATTCATTAAACCAATTACAGTTGGTGTTATGTACATGATGAAATTACATCACTTAGTTGATGATAAGATACATGCTCGTTCAACAGGACCTTACTCATTAGTTACACAACAACCTTTAGGTGGTAAAGCACAATTCGGTGGACAACGTTTCGGAGAGATGGAGGTTTGGGCACTTGAAGCTTATGGTGCTGCATACTCACTACAAGAAATGTTAACTGTTAAATCAGATGATGTTGTTGGACGTGTTAAGACTTATGAAGCAATAGTGAAAGGTGAAAATATTCCTGAACCAGGAGTTCCAGAAGGATTCAAAGTTCTTGTAAAAGAGCTAGAAGCTTTAGGACTAGACATAAGATTATATACACATGATGGTGAGGAAGTTGAACTTAAAGAAGATATTGATGATGCAACAAGTTTCAGCAATATAGAAAATAAGTCATTAGCCGAAGACAACAATGTTGTTGATGAAAAAGAACTATCAGATGGATATACAGAAGAGTCGGCAGACGATGATTATGAAGACGGTAGCGAAGCTGACGACAAGCTTTTTGAGGATTTAGATGATGAAGATGATGACATCATTCTAAACGGAAATGATGACGAAAATCTTTTAGAAGATGAAGATTTTAATGATGAAGAATAAAATTATAATCCAGGGGGGAAAAAAGCGTGGATGAATTAAATAATTTTGATAAAATGAAAATTGGCATAGCATCTGATGAAAAAATAAGAGAATGGTCACATGGAGAAGTTAAAAAGCCAGAAACCATCAATTATAGAACATTGAAGCCAGAAAAAGATGGTCTATTCTGTGAAAGAATATTTGGACCAACAAAAGACTGGGAATGCCATTGTGGTAAATATAAAAGAGTTAGATATAAGGGAATTGTCTGCGATAGATGTGGTGTTGAAGTTACTAAATCTAAAGTTAGAAGAGAGAGAATGGGGCATATTGAACTTGCTGCCCCAGTCGCTCACATATGGTACTTCAAAGGAATACCAAGTAGAATAGCTTTAATGCTAGACGTATCTCCAAAAGCACTAGAAAAAGTTGTATACTTTGCATCTTACATAGTAACAGACAAAGGATCAACTACTTTATCAAAAGCTCAAGTATTATCTGAAAAAGAATATGTTGAAGCTGTTGAAAAGTTTGGAAAAGGCTCATTCAAAGCAGAAATGGGTGCAGAGCCAATAAGAACTCTATTATCAGAAATTGACCTAGACAAATTATCTGCAAAATTAAAGAAAGAACTAGAAAAAGCTAGTGAACAAAAGAGAGCAAAACTTGTAAAAAGATTAGACACTGTAGAATCATTTAGACTTTCAAACAACAGACCTGAATGGATGGTTATGCAAGTAGTACCAGTTATACCACCAGATTTAAGACCAATGGTTCAATTAGATGGTGGAAGATTTGCTACATCAGATTTGAATGATTTATACAGAAGAGTTATAAACAGAAACAACAGATTAAAGAGATTACTAGAACTTGGAGCTCCAGAAATAATTGTCAGAAACGAAAAAAGAATGCTTCAAGAATCAGTAGATGCTTTAATAGATAATGGAAGACGTGGAAGACCTGTTACAGGAGCTGGAAACAGACCACTTAAATCATTATCAGACATGCTAAAAGGTAAACAAGGAAGATTCAGACAAAACTTACTTGGAAAACGTGTTGACTATTCAGGACGTTCAGTTATAGTTGTTGGACCAGAACTTAAAATTTACCAATGCGGTGTGCCAAAGGAAATGGCTGTTGAATTATTCAAACCATTTGTAATGAAAGAATTAGTTGGACGTGGAATTGCACACAACATAAAGAGTGCAAAGAGAATGGTAGAAAGATTACGTCCAGAAGTTTGGGATATACTAGAAGATGTTATTAAAGACCATCCAGTACTTCTAAACCGTGCTCCTACACTACACAGACTTGGTATCCAAGCATTCGAACCAGTACTTGTTGAAGGTAGAGCAATAAAATTACACCCATTAGTTTGTACAGCATTCAACGCTGACTTCGATGGTGACCAAATGGCTATTCACTTACCATTATCACCAGAAGCTCAAGCAGAAGCAAGATACCTAATGCTTTCTGAAAACAACTTGTTAAAACCACAAGATGGTAAGCCAGTAACAACTCCTACACAGGATATGATTCTAGGAAGTTACTTCTTAACAATGGACGTTGATGGAGAAAAGGGTGAAGGAACATATTTCTCATCTCCTGAAGAAGCTATAATGGCTTTAGCAAACGATGATGTAACAATGCACTCAAAGATATTCGTAAGAAGATCTAAGATTGTAGATGGTGTTGAAAAACATGCAAAAGTTGCTACAACACCAGGTAAAATAATATTTAATAGAGGAATTCCTCAAGACCTAGGATTTGTTGATAGAAGCAAGCCAGAAAATGAATTCGAATACGAAATAAATGGTGTAGTTTCAAAGAAAAATCTAGGAAAAATAATAGGAAAATGTATTTCTGTACATGGCCTAAGCAGAACAGCAGAATTACTAGACTATATTAAATCTACAGGTTATAAATACTCAACATTAGGAGCTGTAACTGTATCAGTTGCTGATGTTCAAGTACCACCTGAGAAAAAGACAATAATTGCACAAGCTCAAGCAGATGTAGACAATATATTAAAACAATATAGACGTGGTTTAATTACTGATGATGAAAGATATAATCAAGTAATTAAAATATGGGAAAAAGCAACAGACGATGTTAAGGAAGCAATGAAGAGAAACTTTGATAAAGAAAACCCAATGTTCATGATGTCTGACTCTGGAGCCAGAGGTAACTTAGACCAGTTAAAACAAATTGCTGGTATGCGTGGACTTATGGCTAGTACAACTGGTAGAACAGTTGAAATTCCAATCAAGTCATCATTTAGGGAGGGCCTAGATGCATTAGAGTATTTCATTTCTGCACACGGTGCTCGTAAAGGACTTTCAGATACTGCTCTTAGAACTGCAGACTCTGGATACTTAACAAGAAGATTGGTTGATGTTTCTCAAGACATAATCGTAAGAGAAGACGACTGTGGTTCAACAGAAGGAATCGATGTTTACGACATTAAAGATGGAAACCAAATAATAGAAAAAATGCAAGAAAGATTGCTTGGAAGATATCCAATGAACGATGTAGTTGATCCTAAGACTGGTGAAGTTATAGTTGATAAAGACACACTTATCACAGAGGAGATTGCGGACAAGATTGTAGAAGCTGGAATAACAAAAGTATTGGTTCGTAGCGTAATTGGATGTAGAACAGAACATGGTGTTTGCGCTAAATGTTATGGTATGGGCTTAGCTTCTAGAAAAGAAGTTGACATTGGAGATCCAATTGGAATTATTGCTGCACAATCAATCGGTGAGCCTGGTACACAGCTTACAATGCGTACTATTCACTCTGGTGGTGTTGCCGGTGTTGCAGATATTACACAAGGTCTTCCTAGAGTTGAGGAGCTTTTCGAAGCTCGTAAACCAAAGGGACTTGCTATAATTACTGAAATCGCTGGTAAAGTTTCTATCAAAGATGAAAAGAAGAGAAAAGAAGTTACAATTACTTCTAACGACGACAGCAAAACATACGTAATACCATTTGGTGCTAAATTAAAAGTAAGAGATGGAGACATGCTTAATGCAGGAGACCAAATCACAGAAGGTTCTAAGAACCCTGCTGAGGTACTTGCAATCAATGGCCCAGAGGGAGTATTTGAGTATATAATTGCTGAAGTTCAAAAAGTTTATAGAAACCAAGGTGTTGATATAAACGACAAACACATCGAAGTAATAGCAAGACAAATGCTTAAGAAGATAAGGGTAGAAGACAACGGAGATACAGACATGTTTGCAGGTTCACTTGTAGATATGTATGAATTCGAAGATAAGAACAAAGCAGTTGAAGCAGAAGGATTAAGACCTGCAACTGGAAAACGTGTTCTACTTGGAATCACAAAAGCATCACTTGCAACAGAAAGCTTCTTATCAGCAGCATCATTCCAAGAGACAACAAGAGTCTTAACAGAAGCTGCAATAAAAGGCAAAACAGATGAATTAATAGGATTAAAAGAAAATGTTATCATTGGTAAGTTAATCCCAGCCGGAACTGGTATGAAGAGATATAAACAAATACACATCAATACAGAAGAGCAAGAAGAAACAGAAAGCTCAGAAAATACATCAGTAAATACAGAAACAGTAGAAGATTCAGATATAGACAATGTTATGGTAGACGATGAAATGGAGAATGAAGAAGCTACAACGACTGTAAAAAATGATGAAGAATAATAATAAAAAAGACGTCTCTAGTTGAGACGTTTTTTTTAATGTTAAGAAAGAATTAGTACAATTTTTCTCGGTACATTTTTTCCACCGGAACCAAATTACACATTTGGGGTTAAGTACAATTTTTCCCCGGAACCAAAATGTACCGGAACCAAAATGTACACCCAATGCATTAAATTAGTCTCTTATGAATATATTAAAAGTAATAAATTTTAATATTTTATAGGAGATTTTTATGTTCAAAATTAACAAAAAAAGAATTATATTTCTTACTATAGCAACAATTCTACCAGTTGGAATGTTTATGATACAAACCGCTAGTGAGAACACGATAAAATCAAAAACCTTCGAAACGATGGCAACACCAGTTGATAGCAAAACAATTGTAATTGATGCAGGACATGGTGGAGAAGATGGAGGTGCTGTTAGCAAAAATGGCGTGATTGAGGCTCATATTAATTTGCAAATTGCACTAAAATTACAGAAACTACTTGAGCAGAGTGGAGCAAAAGTAATATTAACACGTTCTGATGATAACGCAATTTATAATGAGGGAAAGAAGACTTTAAGAGAAAAAAAGGTATCAGATATAAAGAATAGGGTTAAAATAGGAAATAATTCATCCGCGGATATTTTTGTAAGCATACATCTAAATAAAATACCTCAAAGTCAATATTATGGTTGGCAGACTTTCTACAAAAAGAAAAGTGAGGAAGGAAAGAAATTGGCAACAAGTATTCAAATGAATTTAAATGAAGCTATTCAAAAAGAAAATAAGAGAGTTCCATTGGAAATAAACAATGTTTATATTATAAAGCATGTGGAAATTCCAACATGCATAGTGGAATGTGGATTTTTATCTAATGAAGAAGAGGAAAAAGAACTACAAACAGAGGATTATCAAGAAAAACTTGCATGGGGAATATGTAATGGAATAATGGACTATTTTGTAAAGTAATGTTAAGTGAAAATTGAATGTAATTTTGTAAATTATTGCAATAAAAATTTTGTAAAATAAAATCATAAATTGGAAAAAAATCATAAATTGAGAAATTTTGTTGAAATTTTTGTATAGTTATGATAACCTAATCGTGAAAAAAGAGGAAAGGGGGATTTTTATGTACGATTACTATGATTATGGTTATAGCTCTTCAGTTGGAACTGCTGTATCTGCTGCTACATTGGCTTCTATAATAAGTACATATAGTATTTTTGTTATAGCATTCTATGTTGCATTAGTAGTTGCCCAATGGAAAATATTCGTAAAAGCTGGAGAAGAGGGATGGAAGTCAATCATACCAATTTATAATGTAATTATTTTATACAAAATATCTGGCTTATCACCTTGGTTGTTATTACTATTTTTGTTAATCTGGGTACCTGTTGTAGGTTGGATTATATCTGTTACATTAGGAATTGTATCTATGGTTAAACTTGGCAAAGCATTTAATCAATCTACTGGATTTATAATAGGACTAATATTCTTGGCACCAATTTTCGAGATGATTTTGGGATTCGGTTCTGCACAATATGTTGGACCAGCAACAAAAACATCACAAAATGATGTGAACAATAATTAGGAATGAAATAATAACTAAAACGTTATTTTAAAAATGAATAACTTTTCCACTTCTTGGAGAAAATATGTGTAAAACGTATTCCAAGGAGTGGATTTTTTTGAAAGAAAAACGAATTTTAAATATTAAGGGAACAATTTTAGATAGAAACCAATTAAATGAATACTTAGAGAAGATGGCATCTGACCATATATTGAGTCATAATTCTAGTACGGACACATATCCGATACCAAGATTAAAAGAAAATTATGCTTTTATAAAGGCAACTTATAAACTTTTGAATGAACAAATAAAACAGGGAATTCCTATTCATCCAGCTGGAGAATGGGTGCTAGATAATTTGTACATCATTGAAGAGATTACAAAAAGTATAAGCAAGGAATTAACATTAAAAAAATATACGGAATTTTTAGGGCTGGCTAACGGACAATATAGAGGCTTTGCCAGAATTTATGTAATTGCGTGTGAAATGTGTGCTTATACAGATGGAAAAATAAATTCAGAGAATCTAGAACAAATGTTAACTAGTTATCAAAATAAAAAGACGTTGAGTATGAATGAAATATGGAATATTGGAACTTTTATCCAAATTGCATTGATAGAAAAAATACGTGAAATCTGTGAGAGTATTTATTTGTCACAAATTCAAAAAGATAGAGTTGAAGATATTCTTTCTAGATATTTTGATGAAAGCGAGTCAAGAAGAAGAACCTTAAATTATGGAAAAGTAAATTTGATAAAAACTACTCCGATGAAGAATGCTTTTGTAGAATATATGTCATACAAGTTAAAAAAATATGGAAGTAAGGCATCTGGTTATTTAAAAATATTAGAAGATGAAGTGTACAAAACAGGAAGTTCAATAACAGAGATTGTAAAAAGAGAACATTATGATATTGCTATAAAAAAGGTCATTATCGGTAATTGTATCATAAGTTTAAAAAAGATTTCTAGAATAAATTTCTTAGAAATATTTGAAAAAATAAACAGAGTCGAAGATATATTAAAAAAGGATCCTGTTGCACAATATGAAATTATGGATGCTGATACGAAAACATATTACAGAAATAGTATAGTTGAAATTTCTCAAAAAACAAAAATTTCAGAATTATACATTGCGAAAAAAGCTCTGGAACTTAGCAAAAACGAGATGAATAACATTGAGGAAGGAAAAGAAAGCAATCTAAAAAAGGCACATATTGGCTATTATCTTGTGTCGAAAGGAAAAGAAGAATTATTAAATATTCTCTTAGAAAAAAATAAGAGATATATAACTAATGAAGAGAAAACAAAGATATATATAAGTTCAATTTGGGTATTATCTGTTATTTTATCTATAATTATGAGTTTGGGTGCAGAATATTGCATTAATAATAGGCTTAAAGAGTTAGCTGGTGGAACTGCGTGGAGCATTGTTTTAGCTATAGTAGTATTTCTTATTACCATAATTCCAATTCAAAATATAATAGTGAAAATAACACAATATATTTTGAGCAAAGTAGTGAAACCAAAGCTTATTCCAAAACTTGACTTTCAGAATGGAATTCCCGAAAGCCAGAAGACTATGGTTGTAATTCCTAGCATATTATCAAATGCAAAAAAGGTAGACGAACTCATGAAAAAGCTAGAAGTATACTATCTTGCGAATAAGAGTAAAAACTTATATTTTACTCTTTTAGGAGATGTAACAACAAGTAGCAAGGAAAAGGAGGATTTTGATGAAGAGATAATAAGTAAAGGAATAGAAGAAGTTCAAAATTTAAACGAGAAGTATAAGGCAAATATATTCAATTTTGTGTATAGAAAGAGAACTTGGTCTGATGGTGAAGAGTGTTATATGGGCTGGGAAAGAAAAAGAGGACTCTTGAATCAGTTTAACGAGTACTTGCTTGGAAATACGAAAAATCCGTTCAGGATAAATACAATAGAAAAGATTGAAGATATAAAATATATAATAACACTTGATGCAGATACTGAACTTAGTTTAAATTCTGGACTAGAACTTGTGGGAGCGATGGCACATATTCTTAACCAACCTATAATGAATAGAACGGGAGATGCGGTTGTATTAGGGCATGCACTAATTGCTCCAAGAGTTGGAATAGGACTAAGAGAAACAAGAGCCAGCAAATTTACACAAATTTACGCAGGAGAGGGAGGAACGGATTCATATACAAATGCAATATCCGATGTGTATCAAGATAATTTTGATGAAGGAATATTTACAGGTAAGGGAATTTACGATTTACGAGTATTTTCTAAAGTGTTGAATAATGAGATAAAAGAAAATACAGTTTTGAGTCACGATTTATTAGAGGGAAATTATCTAAGGTGTGCACTTGCATCAGATATAATGCTGATGGACGGTTTTCCTAGCTCATACATGAGTTTTAGAACTAGGCTATATAGATGGACCAGAGGAGATTACCAGATTTTACAATGGCTGAACAAAAAAATAGAAAACAAAAATGGCGTAATGAAAAATAATCCATTGAATTTGCTAAGCAAATACAAAATATTTTGTAATATTGTAAGAAGTAAGCAGGAAACTTCGGTATTTTTGTGTTTCTTATTCGTTTTGTTAATGGCAATAATATTAAAAATAAATCTTGCATTTATTTTTGTAATTGCATTAATATCAGTACTTATGCCGATGTTTCTTGATATATTGAATTTAATAATTTCAAAAAAGAATGGCAATGTAAAAACGAAAAGGTTTGTAGAAACTACTGATGGGGTAAAAGCCTCTGTACTAAGAGGCTTAATTGATTTAACACTTATTCCAGACAAGATGTTAATTGCCATAAAAGCAGAAATTAAAACTGCATATAGAATGTTGAAGAGTAAGAAACATTTGTTAGAGTGGACAACTTCGGAAGAAGCGGAAAAGATGTCAAAAACAGATTGCATTTCTTACTATAAGTCGATGATATTAAATACCATTTTGGGAATAATTGGCGTTATTGCTGGAATATATGGAATAAACAATTTGTGTCAAAGCAACATGAATGGATACGAGAAAACAAATATGATAATGGGCTATTCTATATTGCTTTTGATATTTTCTTTCGCGTGGCTATTGGCCCCATATCTTATGTGCAAATTAAGTAAGAAGAATAATACAGTATGTGCAAAGGAAAAACTATTACCAGAAGAAAGAAAATATCTTCTAGAAGTGGGAAAGAGAACCTGGTTATATTTCAAAGAAAATATAAATGAAAAAGGCAATTTCTTGCCTCCAGACAATTATCAAGAAGATAGAAAACCAAGAATTGTAATGAGAACATCTTCTACCAATATAGGACTCGCACTGCTTTCTATAATGGCAAGTTATGATTTGAAATATGAAAACTTTGAAGATACAATAGACCTATTATACAAGATGGTAAATACAATTATTAGTCTAGAAAAGTGGAATGGACATCTCTATAATTGGTACAACACAGAAACTCTTGCACCTCTAATTCCAAGATATATATCGTCTGTAGATAGTGGAAATTTTGTTGGTTATCTATACGTATTGAAGCAATTTCTAGTAGATAAAAAAGAGAAGATTCAGGAAATATTGCAAGAAAGAAATACACTCGACGAACCAGATAGAATTAATAAAAAATTACTAGAAGAGAATAAAGAAAATCCAAACAACGAAGAAAAACAGAAAATTTTACGAGAAGAAAACCAAGAAAAAAATATTTCAACAGAATATATTCAGTCAAATGTTCAGAGTGAAAATAGTAATTTAAAAAAGATTGATTTCATGATTGATGCGATTACGAATCTAATTGAAAACACTGATTTTAAAGTGTTGTATGATGAGGAAAATAGACTATTCTCGGTTGGCTTCAATGTTGAAGACGGAAAGCTAACAGACTCATATTATGATTTATTAGCTTCAGAAGCAAGACAGGCAAGTTTAGTTGCAATTGCAAAAAAGGATATATCTGAAAAACATTGGTACAATTTAAGTAGAACACTAACTAGTCTAAACAGTTACAAAGGGCTAATCTCGTGGGCAGGAACATCGTTTGAATATCTTATGCCAAGTATAAATATTCCTCAATATCCAGGAAGTATATTAGATGAATCATGTAAGTTTATGATAATGAGTCAACTTGAATATTCTAAAAAGCTAGGAATCCCTTTTGGAATATCGGAAGCGGCATTTAATCTAAAAGACCTAAATAATAACTATCAATATAAAGCTTTTGGAATACCATGGTTAGGTCTAAAAAGGGGATTGTCTGATGAGATAGTTGTTTCTTCTTATGGTTCAGTACTTGCCGTGAATGAAATTCCGAAACAAGTTATAGAGAACTTAAAAAGATTAGAAACAGAAGGAATGTATAATACTTATGGATTCTATGAATCAATAGATTATACTCCGGGAAGAAACAAAAATGGAAAACAACCAGTAAAAACATATATGGCACATCATCAGGGATTAATACTACTATCAATCGACAATTTAATGAATAATAATATCATACAAAAAAGGTTTATGGATAATCCAGAAATAAAAGCAGTAAGCATATTGTTAGAAGAAAAGATGCCTAAAAATATGATTACTACAAAAGAAGAAAAGGAAAAAGTTGAAAAGATTAAATATAAGGACTATGAGGATTATACTCAAAGAGAATATTCAAAAATAAATGAGTATCTAAATATTTCTAATGTAATTGCAAATGACAAATACACAATTGTAATGGACCAATATGGAAATGGATATAGCAAATATAAGAATCTTTTGGTAAACAGATTTAAGCAAACAGATGAGGAAGAACAGGGGATAAAATTCTATATAAAAAATATAAGAAATAAAAATTTATGGACAAATACCTATTCAAAAAATGTGCATAAACCTGAAAAATACAATGTAATTTTTTCGCCAGAACAAGATAAGATTATCAGAAGGGACGAAAATATAGAAACTTCAACAAAGGTAATTGTAAGCCCAGACGAGCCATTGGAAATAAGAAGAATTGAATTGAAAAACTTCGGAAATACAGATGAAATATTAGAAGTAACAGCAACCTTAGAACCAGTAATATCAAGCGAGTTACAAGACTATTCGCATAAGGCATTTAACAATTTGTTTCTATCTTATGAATATATAGACAATCTGAATACAATTTTAATAAAAAGAGAAGCTCATACAAAAGCGGAACATGATGTTTATATGGCGGTATGTTTATATACAGAAGATGCATTTGTTTTGGGAGACTCTGAATACGAAATAGATAAAGAGAGGTTGGTAGGAAGATGCAATTATGGAGTTCCAACCGAAATAAGCAATTCAATACCTTTCAGTAAAAAACTTGGATATACGCTAAATCCATTACTGGCAATGAAGAAGACTGTAAATGTTTCACCAGAAGAAACGACGGTTTTGAATCTTATAATATCTGTAGAATTTGATAAAGAAACAGCAATAAAAAATCTAACAAGATTTATGAATAATGAGAATATCAAGCGAACTTTTGAATTGTTGAAGGCAAAGAGCGAAGCGGAAAATAGGTATTTAGGAATAAAGGGGAAAGAAGTCGAATTATATCAAAAAATATTAGCATATTTATTATTTCAACCGAAAGTATCTTTAAAAAATATGCAAAATCTAAGACAAGATAATTACAACAAAAATTTGAAATCGTTTCCTGTGGAGGGCTTATGGAAATATGGAATATCAGGAGATTTGCCAATATTACTGGTAAAAATAAAAGACATAAACGACATAGATTTCATTGGTGAGATTCTTGCATGTTACGAATTTTTTAGAGTAAAAAATATTGCTGTTGATTTGGTAATTATAGATGAAGAAAAAGATTCTTATGAAAACTATGTTAGAGATGCGATTCAGACACAGATATTCAATAGAAACTTATCATATCTTTTGAATATTTCAGGGGGAATTTTCTGTTTAAATGATGTAAATGATGCGGATAAGGTACTTCTAGAAACAAGAGCAAATCTTGTATTTGATGCATCAGAAAGTTTATTGAAACTACAGATGGAAGATTTAGAGACAAGGATAACAGAGAATATTAAAGAAACAGGTTACGATTTAGTAAAAAATAATATAATCGAAGAACATTCTAAAGAAAACAAAAACTTAGAAAATCTTAAATATTATAACGATTTTGGTGGATTTTCAGAAGATGGAAAAGAATACAATATAAGAATAAATTCTAACCATAAACTTCCAACGGTATGGAGTAATATATTGGCAAATAAAAACTTTGGAACTCTGGTTACAGACAGCATGGGAGGATATACCTGGAACAAAAATAGCAGACTAAATAGATTAACGGCATGGTCAAATGACCAAGTTGCAGATGTTCCGTCAGAAATAATATATTTCAAGGACTTAGATACTGATAAGAAATGGTCTTTAGGCTATAATCCAATGCATGATGAGAATGACTATTTCGTAACTTATGGCTTCGGGTATGCAAGATATATTCATGAAAGTTCGAAGATAGAGCAAAAAGATGAAGTTTTTGTACCAAAAGAGGATAGTGTAAAAATCAATCTAATAACATTAGAAAATAAGAACCCTCAAAAGAAAAAGTTAAAATTAATTTACTATATTAAACCCGTACTGGGAGAAGATGAAATAAAATCAAACGGTTTCATATATAGCTATTTAAATAGAGATTCTAATGTATTATTTTTAAAAAATCTAAACTTTGAAAATAATGAAATGTTTGTATCTTGTAGCGAAAAAATAACATCATATACAGGAAGCAAAACTTCTTTCTTTAAAGAATCAACCTTGAAAAATCCAATAGGACTGGACCAGCTTGAATTGAACAGAGAAAACTCTTTTGGAAAAGATGGAATTGTAGCAGTAGAAATAAAAATTACACTCGAAGCTTTCTCGAAGAAAAATATTGTTCTAATGCTTGGAGCCTGCAAAAATAAAAACGATGCATTGGATTTAGCATATAAATATTCGAATATAAGTAATTGTAAAAATGAATTTGAAATAGTAAAGAGATATTGGCAAGAACTGACTTCAAAAATACAAGTAAAAACGCCAATGGAATCAACCAATATTTTATTAAATGGCTGGCTAATCTATCAGACCATAGTATCCAGATTATATGCAAGAACAGGATTTTATCAATCGGGAGGGGCCTATGGATTTAGAGACCAACTGCAAGATGTAATGCTAGCTAAATATGTTGACGAATCAATAACAAGAGAGCAAATAATAAGAGCATGTAGACATCAATTTATTGAAGGAGATGTTGAACACTGGTGGCATGAAGAATCTGGAAGAGGAATAAGAAGTAGAATATCAGATGATAGGTTATGGCTGGCTTATGTAACAGCGGATTATATAAAATTTACAGGCGACGATTCAATTTTAGACGAACAAGTTTCATATAAAAAAGGTGAGATATTAAGCGACTTTGAAGAGGAAAGATACGATTTATACGAGGATTCAGACATAAAAGAGAGCCTGTATATGCATTGTATTAGAGCAATAGAAATATCTTTAGACTTTGGAGAACATGAGATTCCAAAAATCGGTTCAGGAGACTGGAACGATGGTATGAGCAACATTGGAGTAAAGGGAAAAGGCGAGAGTGTATGGCTAGGTTTTTTCTTGTACGAGGTGCTGAAAGAATTTATTCCCATTTGTGAATACAAAAATGATATAGCAAGAGTAGAAAAATATCAGGAAATAATGGAGAAATTAAAAAGGGCATTAAATACTAAATGTTGGGACGGCAGGTGGTTCAAGAGGGCATTTACAGATGACGGAGAAATTCTAGGAAGTCTTCAAAATGAAGAATGCAAGATTGATAATATATCTCAGAGTTGGGCTGTAATTTCATCAGCAGGAGACAACGACAAGAAATATATTGCAATGGAAAGTCTGGAAAATCATCTTATAGATAAAGAACTTGGAATAATAAAGCTATTAGATCCACCTTTTGAAAAAAGCAAATTAGACCCAGGATATATAAAATCATATTTGCCAGGAACACGAGAAAATGGCGGGCAATATACACATGCTGGAGTTTGGACTATTATTGCAGAAACGATGTTGGGATTGAATGAACAGGCTTATGAACATTTTAGAATGATAAATCCGATAGAACACTCTAGAACCAAAGACGGAAGCATGAAGTACAAAGTTGAACCTTATGTAATTTCTGCAGATGTATATAGTAAAGGAAATCTAGCTGGTAGAGGTGGCTGGACTTGGTATACTGGTTCGAGTAGTTGGATGTATATAGCAGGAATAAAATATATTTTGGGATTGAATATAGAAAAAGGCTATATGACTATAAAACCAAGTGTTCCAAACGAATGGAAGGAGTATGAAATAAGATATAGGTATAAACAGAGTGTATACAATATAAAAGTTACAAATGAAAATGACGATTCAAATATTTATGATAGAAAACAAATTGTGTTGTGTAATGGTGATAAAATAGAAGATGGAAAAATCAAACTGCAAGAAAAAGGAATTTTTAATATAGAAGTTGTTTGCAAATAGAAAATTAAAATCTATGACAAGATGCTTTCAAAAGAAGCATCTCTGTTAATGAAAGTTAAAATAAAAATTATTTATTCTTCATTTATTTGCAAATAGTAACTTAAATGTAATATTATAGTAATAATATTGCAAAAAAGCTTTGACAACTAAGTAAGGTAGAGGTATAATAAGTGCATAAGTAACGATTTTTATAGAAAAGTAAAATTTCTAAAGAAGGAAATGGAGTTTATATGGGAGAACGAATGAATAGTTATCAGTCAAATGATAGAAGAAGAGAGATTAGAGGAGCAAAAAAAAGCAATCCTGATAGAGGAATTTATCATGGTTCTAGAAAAAGTAGAGAAGATGCTTGGGAAACTGTTAAGAAATATCTTGCTGTAATGGCATTAGCAGGAGGAGCCATTGGATATGTTGCTGGAGCAACAACTGGACCAATGATTTCCCAAATGGCAAAAAGCTTTAATTCTAGCAATAACACGCAAACATCAGTTGAACTTGCTGCTGAATATGACAATTACCTAGAACTCGTAAAATCGAATTTAGCACAAAAAGAATCTCAAATAGAAAATATGTCTGATGGAAATTCTTATGCCGAGACCACAAAAAGGTTGTTCCAGATAGAGAAACAAGACAAAATAGATGGGGTAACAGAACTAAATGGTGCAGTAAAAACGTATAATGAACTTAGATACAAAAAAGATAGGACTTTTAATGAAGAAAAAGAATTTTTAGATGCATGCCAAAAAATATGTGAATCTGAACAGGTAGTAATAGATGCTTATACAGACTCTATTGTAGATAAGGTTGCAGATGCATATGGATTTAGTGAAGGATATATGAAAAGCCAAATAGAGGTAAAAGCACCTGGATATTACAATAAGGGAAATGGAAAATATGAATATGTTCCACAAATTAATATTCCGGGTAAAGATGTAAAATTATCTAAAAATTTGAAAAAAGAAGTTATGAATGCAAGATGTTTACTGGATGAAGGATATTCATTTAGCACAATGTCTGTAGATGAATTACCAGTTGACAAAATAATAGATGTATACCAAGATGCAATAGAGTTTGAAAATTATGATATTACAATTGGAACAAAAGGTGAACTTGTAATGACAGAAAGAGATAAATCAGAAGAAACTGAAGTAAAAATAGAAAAATCAAAGGCAGAGTCTGAAGAAAGAGTCGAAAGAGAAAAGACAGAAGAAGAAAGATAAATAAAAGGGAGGATGTACTTCTATGAAGGATGAACTAGATCAAAATAAAAAAACAATATTAGTTGTTGATGATGAGCAACCAATAATTGATGTTTTGGTTTGCAACTTACAAAGAGAGGGATATAACACATTAGAGGCAACAGATGGAGAAATGGGATTTGATATAGCTCAAGAAAAAAGACCTGATTTAATATTGCTTGATGTCATGCTACCAAAAATGGATGGATTAACAGTCTGCAAGAAAATAAAGCAAGTTTACAATGTGCCAGTATTAATGGTATCTGCAAGATCAGAGGAAATAGACAAAATTGTAGGGCTTGAATTAGGCGCTGACGATTATATCTCAAAACCATTTAGTGTAAGAGAAGTAATGGCAAGGGTAAAGGCAAATTTAAGAAAATCAGAAGACGAAAAAACAGGAAAAGAAAAAGAGGATGATAAGAAATCTAATAAAATAGTAGTTGGAGATCTTGAATTAGACCTTGAAAAAGTAGAAGTAAGAATAAAAGGACAAGTAAAAGCACTTACTCCAAAAGAATTTGAGCTTATAAAATATCTTGCTATGCAACCTGGGGTACCTGTTACAAGAGAAGTATTACTTGAAAAGGTATGGAACTATGAATACTATGGTGACATTAGAACAGTTGATGTTACAGTATGTAGAATAAGAGAAAAACTTGGAGATAGCACAAAAAATTCTAAAATTATTATAAATAAAAGAGGAATCGGATACTATTTAGCATCTAAATAAACTTTGAAAAAATAGTATTAGAGATTTTTGATATGCTAAAAGGTAGTAGAGGAATTTGGTTGAATTTCGAAAATGATATTAAAAATTTTGAATACACCAGAAGGTAGCAGAGAAATTTAGACGAATTTTGAAAATAATATTTTAGATTGGAAAGGTTCATATTTTAAGTTGAAGAAATTACAAAGAAAAATTTTATTTATATTTTTTATAACAGGAATAATTATATTACTTGCACTTGGTGCTTGTTTCATAACAATATTATCGCAACAGCCGGAGTTTGCAAGTAATATAAGCAATACACAAATCATGGAGACGAAAATACTAATATTAATTTCAATATTAGTATTTTCTTGCATGGTATTTTTAATAAATTTGTACATTACTAAGACTATAACAAAACCTATCAATGATATGCTTTTGAGTGCACAAAAAGTTGCAAATGGCGAAAATGTAGAATTAATCAGAGTTGGAAACAAAAAAAAGAAGAGAAGAAAAACTGAAGTTGATGAAATAACCAATATTATAAGCATCATGACTAGTGAAATGAAACAAAGTCTTAATGATGTAAAAAAGCAAAAGCGTGAAATCGAAGCAATATTATTACACATGACTGACGGAATTATAGCATTTGATAAAGACGGAAATATTATGATAATAAATCCTGTGGCAAAGGAATTATTAAACATTGAAAATGAAAAAAATTTTGATCAAATATTCGAAAAGCTAGATGTAGAGATAAATAAAGAAGCCATAATGTATTTGGAAAATTGGACGTCTTTGGAACAAAAAATAAACATTGGAGAAAAGAATATTAACATTTATTTCGCTCCTTACAAGGATGAAAACAACTTGTCATCAGGTGTTATTGCGGTTGTGCAAGACATAACAGAACATGTAAAACTGGATAATATGAGAAAAGAATTTGTTGCAGATGTTTCACATGAATTGAAAACGCCTATTACATCTATAATTGGCTACGCTGATACATTACAGGAGGGAGAATATGATAGGGCAACTCAAGAAAAATTCTTATCTGTTATATCATCTGAGGGAAGAAGAATGGCAGATTTAGTAAGTGATTTACTTACACTTTCAAGATACGATACAAATAGAGTTACAGGAAATATAACTGAATTCGATTTAGGTGAACTTGCAAAAAAATGCCAAGAAAAATTAGAAATAGAAATTGAGAAAAAGCATCAAGAAGTTGAATGCTATGTTACTGCAGATGTTCCCCCAATAAAAGCTGACAAAAACGGAATTGAAAGAGTAATATTAAATGTTCTATCTAATGCTGTTAAATATACACCTGAAAATGGAAATATAAAAATTTATGTTGGATTTGTGTACAATGATGCATACATAAAAGTAATCGATAATGGAATTGGAATTCCCAAAGAAGATTTAGGAAGAGTATTTGAAAGATTCTACAGAGTTGATAAGGCTCGTTCGCGTGAAATGGGTGGAACAGGATTAGGTCTATCCATTGCAAAAGAAATAATTGAACAGAACAAGGGAAGTATAGACATAAAAAGCGAGTATGGTAAAGGAACAGAGGTTGTAATAAGAATACCAGCACTAAAAAAAGAGGAAGAAAAGTAAAACAGGAAAACGATACAAGATAGTATGTTGATGTGTTTATAGAAAAGTTCAGTTAAAAAAACATAAGATTAAAACAGATTTATGTCTTGAGAAAGGATCGAGAAAAATGATGAATGAAAAAGTAAAAAATATATTAGAATGGATTGAATGTATCGTAATTGCAATTATACTTGCATTACTTATAAGATACTTTGTTGGAACTCCAACAGTCGTACAACAATCATCAATGTATCCAACTCTAAAACAAGGTGAAAGACTAATATTAAACAGAATACCTAGAACAACAAAGAAAATGCCAAATAGAGGGGACATTATAACATTTGAAGAACCAAGCATTACAAGCGTTAGTGCCGAAAATGCAGATTTAAGTAATCCTGTTGCAACATATAATTATAATCCAACAAATATATTCAAAAAATTTACATACTATGTTCTTGAATGGAATAAAAGAAGCTATATAAAAAGAGTAATAGCACTTCCAGGGGAACACATTCAAATTGCAAATGGAAAAGTATATATTAATGGTGAAGAATTGGACGAATCTGCATACTTAAATGACAATGTTGTAACAGATGGACATGGCGGAGTATTTACAGATTTAGTAGTTCCTGAAGGATGCGTATTTGCAATGGGAGATAACAGACCTGGTTCGGGAGACTGCAGAAGGTTTGGATGTGTTCCACTTGAAAAAATTGAGGGAGTAGTAACAATCAGATTTTGGCCATTAAATAAATTTGGAACAATAAAAAAAGCAGAATAGAATGAAAATACAGAAAAGCTAAATGGAAAAGATCAAAAAGACTAAGACATAAATAGATTGAAAGCCCCAAAGCAGGAAAGTCGAATGACTGAAAGGGTTAAACGATAAAAAACTAAATAAGAAAAACTGAAAGAGGAGTTAAAATTTCGTGAAATTTGATGAGATTCTGGGTAACAACAAAATAAAAAAAGATTTAGAAATATCTGCACAAAATGAGACGACTGCACACAGTTACTTGTTTATTGGACCAGATGGAATTGGTAAAAAGCTAATTGCAGAGAATTTTGCAAGAATGATTTTATGCCAAGAGCATGGAGAGAAAAAAGGTTGTGGTACATGTAGTTCATGTATAAAGTTTGATTCAAGCAACAATCCGGATTTTTTTGAAATAGAACCAGATGGCAATTCTCTAAAAATTGCTCAAATAAGAGAAATGCTCGAAAACATCTATCAAAAACCAATTGTATCAGACAAAAAAGTTTTCATTATAAACGACAGTGAAAATATGACTCAAGAAGCTCAAAATAGTTTATTAAAAACACTTGAAGAACCACCTGAATATGTGGTAATTATAATGATTACATCAAATGAAAACATGCTGTTGAATACGGTAAAATCTAGATGCGTTAAGCTAAATTTTCAGGGATTAACAAAACAAGAAATGAGTAAATACATTTCACAATCTGAGAATGAAAGTTATTCAAGAATGAGCGATACTTTATTTAAAATGTGCAACGGAAGTATAGGAAAGTTGATAAAAGTAAGCAATAATATTGATGAATATAATCAAGTTGAAAAAGCGACAAACAATTTGCTGAAGGGTGGAGTAAAAAATAGCGTAGACATGTTTAATAATTACTCGGTATTATATGATTCCAAAGAAATAATAATGGAATTACTTGATTATATGATGACAATAATATTTTCATACATAAATAGAACAGGAGACTCAAGAATGGGAGTACTAAAATCTGTTCAACTGATTGAAAAAACAAAAAGAAAACTCATGTCAAATACCAATTACGATATGTGTATAGATGAATTATTACTAAAGATAATTTAAATAAAAAAGTGTTAAGAAATTAATTTTATGCAGAAATAAAATTCTTAAAACAAAACAACTGTAAAAGTAAATTACTTATAAGGATTGAATAATTAGAGTATTAAATAGAATGAATAAAATAAAGGGAGGGTTATAATGAAAAATATAGTCGGAATAAGATTTAGAAAACCTGGAAAAGTATATTTCTTTGACCCAGGATATATAAGATTAAATCCAAAAGATAAAGTAATTGTAGAAACATCTTTGGGAGAAGACATTGGAGAGGTAGTAATAAGCAAAAGAGAACTACCAGATGAAAAAGTTTCAAAAGACCTAAAAAGAATAATCAGGCTTGCAAGTTCCAAAGATATAAAAAGACAAGAAGATAATAAACAAAAAGAAAAAAAGGCAATGGAAGTTTGCAAGGAGCAAATAAAAAAACATAAACTAGAAATGAATTTAGTTGATGTAGAATATAAATTTGATGGAAGCAAAATTATTTTCTATTTCACAGCAGATGGAAGAGTAGACTTCAGAGAACTTGTAAAAGATTTAGCAGCAATATACAAAACAAGAATAGAACTTAGACAAATTGGTGTTAGGGATGAGGTTCGCAAAATAGGAGGAAACGGAGTTTGTGGTAGAGAACTATGCTGTTGTTCATTCCTAAACAATTTCGACATTGTTTCAATAAAAATGGCTAAAGAACAAAGTGCATCTTTGAATCCATCAAAAATTTCAGGAAATTGTGGAAGATTAATGTGCTGTTTAAAATATGAGCAAGGAGTTTATGAAGAAAAAATAAAGAAACTTCCCAAAGTAGGTTCTATTGTAAAAACAGAAGATGGAGAAGGAACAATTGTTAGCGAAGAAGTACTAAAAGAAAGAGTAAAAGTACAATTCAAAAAAGATGATGTTACTACATATAAATCTTATGATGCAAAAGACGTAAAAGTTATAAAAGCGCCAACTAGTAAAGTCGAAGAAGAAAATTCTGAAGAAATAGAAAACATAAAAGAGCTTAAAAAGCTAGAAGCACTTGAAAAACAAGACAAGAAAACAAGAGATCAAAATCAGGGAGAAGACTACTAAAAGTAAGTAAAAACAAAAAAGAATTCGGTTATTAAATTTTCATTTAATAACCGAATTCTTATATTTTTATTCCTCTTCTGGAGCACCAACTGGGCAAACACTTGCACATGTTCCACAGCTTATGCACATAGAAGAATCTATTTCGTATTTATCTCCCTTGTCAGATATGCAAGAAACTGGACAGTTAGCTGCACATGCTCCACAAGCGATGCATTTATCTGTAATTTTATATGCCATAAATTTCACCACCTTTTATTTCATTCTAAAAAGATTACCCCTTTGGAATGAAAGTATTTATTATATTTTTATATAAATAGCATTATTATTTACTTCGCCCAAAAAGGGGCGTCCCCGTTGGGCGCCTTTTGGCGACCTTTGGGCGAAATTTAATTTATTCTGCTTTATTTGTCATCTCTTCTAAGTTTAACAGCTCTTGCCATCTCTTGTCAACTTCTTTTTGGAATTCCTCTATCATCCATTCGTTTCCTGGCTTGAAAAGATGTTTGAAACGTTTTTGAGGACGTAAGAATTCTTCTACAGGTAATTTTTTTGCAGGTTTGTATGTAATATGATATACACCGTCAACAACCTCGAACAATGGCCAATAGCATGTATCTATTGCAAGCTTATTAATCTTCATTAAATCTTCTGTTGGGTAACCCCAGCCACGAGGGCAAGGAGCTAGAACATTTAAGAATGTAGGACCTTCAGTATATATTGCTTTTTCGGCTTTCTCATAGAGGTCCTTAAAGTTTCCAACTGCGATACTTTGAGCAACATAAGGTAAATGATGTGCTGCCATTATCATTCCTAAGTCTTTTCTTGATTGCATTTTACCGGGAATTACTGAACCGGCAGGAGATGTAGTTGTATCTGCAAATTTTGGAGTCGCAGATGAACGTTGAATTCCTGTGTTCATATATGCACCGTTATCGTAGCATACATAAGTCATATCATGACCTCTTTCCATTGCACCTGAAAGAGATTGAAGTCCTATATCATAAGTTCCACCGTCTCCACCGAATGCGATGAATTTGGTTTGACTTCCGTCTTTTTCTTCAAGCTTTCCTTGTTTCTTTAAAGATTTGTAAGCTGCCTCAGCACCAGAACAAGTTGCACTTGCACACTCGAATGCTGTATGAATATATGAATCTGTCCATGCTGTGTATGGATAAATGCAAGTAGAAACTTCCATACATCCAGTTGCATTTGCAACAACAGCGTGGTCATTCTCGTGTAAAGCTCTCATAACCATTCTCGCAACAGGGGGAGCACCACAACCAGCACACATTCTGTGACCAGCTGTAAATCTTGAAGGCTTTTTAGCAATTACTTCTTTTAAATTATAAGCCATAATCTATTTACCTTCCTTTCTTAATCCAAAATATCTATATGGATTACCAACTTCACGAGTTTTAACAATTTTTTGTAAGTCTGCGTAAACTCCGGCAATGTCCTTTGTAGTAGTATCTCTACCGCCGATTCCGTAAATATAATTTACAACAGGAACATGCTCATCGCCCAAGGCATACATTGCAGATGTTACATCTGTGAACAATGGACCTCCTGCAGCGTTTACACTATCGTCTTTATCTAGAACGGCAACAGCCTTTAAATGAGCAAGAGCTTTTGCAATTTCTTCTGCAGGGAAAGGTCTAAATACACGAACTTTAAGAAGTCCTGCTTTTATTCCTCTAGCTCTTAAATCATCAACCACTGCTTTAGTTGTTCCTGCAGTAGAGTTCATACAAACAATTGCAATTTCTGCATCATCTAATTTATATTCCTCGAAGAAACCATATTTTCTTCCAGTCATTTTTTCAAATTTATCTGCTACATCTAAAATAACTTTTTTAGCATTTCTCATAGCTTCGGCTTGTTGATACTTGTGTTCAAATAAGAATGCTTGTAAATCCATTGGACCCATTGCAACAGGTTCATCATGATTTAATAGGTAATGTTCAGGTTTGTATTTTCCAACAAACTCTTTAACTTTATCATCTTCTATTAACTCAATATTTTCTATTGAATGAGAAGTGATAAATCCATCTTGGCAAACCATTAATGGAAGCATAACATCTTTATTTTCAGCAATTTGATGTGCCATTATTAAATTATCATAAGCTTCTTGGTTATTCTCTGAAAATAGCATAATCCAGCCAGCATCTCTAACACCCATTGCGTCAGAATGATCGTTGTGTATGTTCAATGGACCTGAAACAGCTCTGTTTACCAAAGACATAACTATTGGAAGTCTTGAACCAGAAGCAATATAAAGCATCTCCCACATAAAAGATAAACCATTTGCAGAAGTTGCTGTCATGGCTCTTGCACCTGCAGCTTCGGCACCGATACAAGCACTCATAGCACTATGTTCGCTCTCAACTGCAACAAACTCTGTATCAACTTGTCCATTACTAACAAAAGTAGAAAAATACTGTGGAATTTCAGTTGATGGAGTGATAGGGAAGGCTGCAACAACATCTGGATTAATTTGTTTCATTGCAACAGCAGAAGCTTCATTTCCACTTAAACGTTCTCTAATACTCATTATTTATCAACTCCTTCCTTCATTTCTATAGCACCGAAAGGACAAACCTTTGAACAAACGCCACATCCTTTGCAGTAATCATAATCAAAATCTTTTCTTTTTAAAGTTTCTCTATCAACAGGAATAGAATCATCAGGGCAAACAGGGAAGCATAATCCACATTGTGTACACTTTTCCTCATGCCAAACTGGGCACATACTTCTCCAGTCGCCAGTTTTAAACTCACGAGCATTTCCTGCTTGATAAATCACACCACCAGGAGTTAATTTTTCAACTGGTGTATTTTTATCAATATGCATTTCTGCCATAATTATCTCCTCGAATAATATATTTAGGTTTTTATTGGAATAACCCATAAACCAATAAATGTTATTGAATTTGCTTTACTTGGCTTAAAGCCATCTTAAGAGCATTCATATTACCATCAATAACCTCAGGCTTTTTAGCAAATTTATGCTTGAAAGAACCTTGCATATCTGCCAAGAAAGCATCTTCGTCCATAATTCCAGCAACTTTAACAATTGCAGCAAGCATAGGAGTATTTGGGAAATATCTTCCAAGAGCCTCCTCAGAAATCTTTCTTGCATCTATACAATAAACTTTGCCTTTGTATCCTTTTAACAATTTCTTTATTTGTTCTTCGTCCTTAACAGTATTTATAACAATTGCACCATCTTCTTTTAAACCTGCAGTAACATCAACAGTTTCCAAAAGAGTGTCATCTACAACTACTACATAATCTGGCTCATAAATATTGCTATGAATAACAATAGGTTTATTGCTAATACGATTGTAAGCAGTAATTGGAGCACCCATTCTTTCTGGACCGTATTCTGGGAAACCTTGAATATATTTTCCAGTATTGAATGCTGCATCAGCAAGTAAAAGAGAAGCTGTTTTGGCACCTTGACCACCTCTACCGTGCCATCTAATTTCAACTAAATCCTTCACGTTTTTTAGCTCCTTTCAAAAATTTGCACACATCATTTTACAGATTAAATATTAAATTTGAATATGAAATTAACCCTAAAAATAATATGTACATTTTTACAAGTAGAGTATATTATTAAAAATAAAACATGTCAAGAAAACTGACCAATAAATTTATAAAAAAATAACCCAAATTGTTGCTTTTAAAATTAACAATTTGGGACGTATTTAAAAAATTAATTATTTCTTTTTATATGCTTTAATTGTTGTTGCTATATAGGCAATAATTACACCAAGGGCAATTCCGACGGCTCTTACAAAAGTTTCTACTCCGTATAAAAAAGAACCATAGTATTGATAGAAAGCTTCTGCTACAGAATTTCCACCAACAGATCTTAAAATTCTCATGCTGTAAGCAGCACTTCCTATTTTATCTGCACCGTTAAAACTCATACAAATTACAACAATTGCAACTATATATAAAGCTAACTTTATGATTATGTTTAAATTAATTGATATGGATGATTTGTTGCCAGTTCCATTAGATGTTTTTTCTTGGTTTTGTGGTGTGCCACTCCATCCACATTTAGGACAAACGCTTTCTCCATTTTTTAGTTCTTCTCCACAATTTTTACAAAACATAATTTTTTCTCCTTTATTTTCATTTATTAAAGTTTACTGCAATGAGACCATATTGGCATATTTATTGACAGCAATATAAAGATTTAATATGAGTTTATAGATTATTTTGTAAACTTATATTTAAGTTCTAATTGAACTTCTTTATCTAGATGTGTATATCCTTAGTCTTTTGTGAAACTTCATCTAAAGTATAACATTAAGTTATTATAAAGTAAAGAAAATATTTAATTAAAAAATGATAAAATTAAGTGAATTTATTGACTTATTATTTGAAATTAGTATATCATATATAGTAAATGAGGAGGAAATCAAATGAGAAAGATTCTGAAGAAAATGAAAGATGAAAAAGGCTCAATAACAAGTGTTGTTTTGGTAACGGTGTTGTTTTTTATAATAATTCTATCAACGGCACTAATGATATCTGGAACACAGAGAAAGAGCCAATTAGATAGTGAAATAACATTGAAACAGGTTTATCAAAATCAGGTAGATGATGCAGAAAAAATTTCAAAATCATTAGTTGTCGTAAAGGCTCCAATTCCTGATGGATATTATTATGTTGGAGGAACTGATGAAAGTGGAGTAGTCATATCCGATAATATAGCTGATAAAGATAGATATAGTGGTGAAGAGAATGTTGGAAAAGACCTTGAAGGAAACCAATGGGTATGGGTACCAGTAGAAAATCCAAGTAGTCTGTACACAACTGTAACAGACGGAATAGCTCTTTCTGGAAGTACAGGAGTAAAAACTACAAAATACACAAATTCAGCTATAATAAGTGGACAAACAAGAGTAAAACCAGGAGATACAAGGGGTTATAAAGAGCCAGATTTAGTACTTGGTAGTGGAGGAACTAGTTATGATTATGCAAATTATGCAACAGCAGGATTTAGCAGTTTGAAAAATATGGCTGAGACTATGGTAAGTGAATATGATGAAATGATAAGTAGTTTGGAGAAATACTATGGCTTTTATATAGGAAGATATGAGCTATCGGAGAATGGGGAGAAGACAGGAGCAACGCAAACAGATAAGTCATGGTATGAATTATATAAAAATTGTACAGCATTAACTAAAGGGTCAAATGTAAAAACAAGAATGATATGGGGATTGCAGTGGGATGCAACATGCAATTGGTTAGCAAGTTCAGGAGTTAGTATAACAGATTCGAGTACTTGGGGAAACTGTAAAGACAATACTGTAGCTGGAGCAGGAAATAAACAGAATACAGGCTATAGTGAAAGTTGGAAGAAGAATAATATATATGATTTTGCAGGAAATTGTTATGAATTAACACAGGAAGCATATGGTACAGTATCTAGAAGTGGAAGAGGAGGTGGATTTAGCAACGTTTTAGCACTTAGTGCTATATACCGTGATACTAATATTCCTACAGATACTACAGTCCATAGCAATGGCACTCGTCCTACTTTATATTTGATACCATGAGATATAGAGGTGATGAGTTCTAAAGAAGAACTCAAAACTCCTATGACAAAGAGAAAACAAAAAGAAGGCTATGTCAATGCATAGCGAATTAAATACATTATAATTAAAATTTTAGTATGAACTCGTCAAAAAACGACAAAATACTAAAATTTTTTTGTAAAAATAAATATGCAAAATGTCCAATTTTACTTGACTTTTTAGCCTTTTGCGTATAAACTAGTGATAGAATTATGGACAAGTGGATTCATAAAAGTTTGTTAAATATGCAATGGTTAGTAATGAATGGAGGATTCTATGGGAGAGGTTATAGTTATAACATCGGGAAAAGGTGGAGTAGGAAAAACAACTACAACAGCAAATCTTGGATCAGCCCTTGCACTTAGCGGAAAGAAGGTAGTGCTTGTTGATACAGATATAGGTTTAAGAAACCTTGATGTAGTAATGGGCCTAGAAAACAGAATAGTATACGACATTGTTGATGTTGTAGAAGAAAAATGTAAACTAAGACAAGCCCTTATAAAGGATAAAAGATTTGAACAATTATTCCTATTACCAGCTGCTCAAACTAGAGATAAAAGTGCTATAAATGAAGAACAAATGAAAGAACTAACTAACAAACTAAAAGAAGAATTTGATTTTATATTAATTGATTGCCCAGCAGGAATTGAACAGGGTTTTAAAAACGCTATCGCTGGAGCAGATAGAGCAATTGTTGTTACAAATGCAGAAATATCTTCAATAAGAGATGCTGATAGAATTATTGGATTATTAGAAGCATCTGAAATAAAAAATCCAGAATTAATTGTAAACAGATTAAGACCAAACATGGTTAGAAAAGGCGAAATGATGGATGTTGACGATATAGTAGATTTATTGTCAATAAATTTAATTGGTGTTGTACCAGATGATGAATTTATAATTACTCAAACCAATAAAGGTGAGCCAGCCGTAATAAACAAAAAGGCTCCATCAGGAAGAGCATATCTTGAAATTGCAAGAAGAATTTTGGGAGAAAATATTGACGTTACAATTCCAGGAAAAGATGAAGGATTCTTTTCTAAATTGAAACATATTTTTAGAAAATAATTGCAAAAATTAGCTAAAGGCTAGAAATAATATAAGATAAGAAAACATAATTGAAAAATATCGATTTGGAGGTACTTAAATGTTTGAGGGCATTACAAATTTCTTTAAAAGAATTGGAAAGAAAGACCAACTAGAGGCAAGTTCAAAAGATACAGCAAAAGAAAGATTGCATTTAGTACTAATGCAGGACAGAGCAAATGTTTCTGCAGATTTTCTTGATATGATGAGAAAAGAAATTATAGAAGTTATAAAAAAATATATAGATGTAGATGAAAATGATATAGATGTTAGACTTACAAATAGGACTAACGAAGATGGAACAACTGGAGCACCAGCTTTATATGCAAATATTCCAATAGCAGGTATAAAGGAAGAAGCAAAGAACAAGAAAACAGAAGAAGGAAAAGAGGAAAAAACTGAAGAACAAAAAATAGATGAGAAGAAAGTTGAAAAAGAAGCGGTAGAAGACAAAAAGGTAAAAGATAAAGAGGAAACTAAGATAGACGAAACTGAGAAAAAAGATGAAACAGTAGAAGTCGAAGATACAGAAAAGGTAGAAAAGACTGAAAAAGAAAACAGTCCTGAAAACAAAGTAATAAAAGACAATAAAGTTGGAACAAAGAAAAATAATAAAAAGAAAAATGCAGGAAATAATTCTAAAAAAAAGAATGGAAATAGAAATAAACAAGGAAGCAAAAAAGTAGAACCTGCAAAACAACAGAAAAATTAAAATAAAAATAGAAAATGAGGTTAATTAGAATTGGGAAGAAAAATACTTAAGAATATGGATTGGGGAGTTCTTCTTTGTATTGTAATACTTCTAACAATTGGTTTGGTTGCACTTTTTTCTGCAACTCAGAATTCTGATTATGTGGAATTTAAAAGACAGCTAATATGGCTTGCTGTAAGCATACCAATAATGATTATGCTAATATTTATGGATTATAAAACAATCTCAAAAATATCTCCAATATTATATATATTAATCCTAATATCGCTAATTGCAGTATTATTTACCAAGAGTGTAAATGGAGCAACCAGCTGGTTTACAATAGGTGGAATTTCTATTCAACCAGCAGAGTTTGCAAAGATTATTGTAATAATAGCTTTAGCAACATATATTTCAAGAATACAGGAAAATGGAAGAGATCAAATTAGTAGACCAACACGTTTGCTACTTGCACTATTAATAGTTGCAGTTCCAGTGCTTCTTATAATAAAACAACCTGATTATGGAACAGCATGTACTTTCGTAGTTGCAACAATATTTATACTATTTTCAGCAGGAATAAAGAAAAGGTATATAATTACTGGAATTTTACTAACAGTTATAATAATTCCAACATTATATTTTTTTGTGTTACCAGAACATGCTAAAACAAGAATTGATGTATTCTTAAATCCAAACTTAGACCCTAGAGGTGCCGGATACAATGTTATTCAATCAAAACTTGCAATTGGTGCCGGTGAATTTTTAGGAATGGGAATTCTAAAAGGAAATCAAACACAACTTGGATTCTTATATCCAAAGTCAACAGACTTTATATTCGCGGTAATCGGAGAAGAAATGGGATTTGTTGTAGCAGCAACAGTAATTATAACCTATGTAATCCTGATAACAAAATCGATATACATTGCTAAAACTGCAAAAGATAATTTAGGTTCTTATATTGCAATAGGAATTGCTGGAATACTATTATTCCACTTTACGGAAAATATAGGAATGACAATGGGGCTATTACCAATAACGGGTGTTCCTTTACCATTTGTTAGCTATGGAGGAAGTTCATTACTTACAAACTTAATGATGATTGGATTGCTTTTAAATATAAGCGGAAGAAGACAGAAAGCAATATTTGTAGATTAAAATAAAAATTCGTAGACAAAATTTAAATAAAAAATAGAAAATAGAACTTACATAACATCAACTTAAAGATTAAAATTATATACGAAATTTTAAATTTAAAGACTAAAATATTAAGGGTGAAAATATTGAGAATAGGAAATGTAGAAACAGATAATAATATATTTTTAGCACCAATGGCAGGTATTACAGACCTGCCATTTAGATTAATATGCAAAGAAAATGGTGCTGGTCTTGTTTATTCAGAAATGGTAAGTGCAAAGGCTCTTTTATATGGAGATGAGAAAACAAAGCTATTATTGAAAACTTGCAAAGAAGAAAGACCTCTTGCTGTGCAGATATTTGGTAGTGATGTAGAAGCCATCGGATTTGCTGCAAAATATGTCAGCGAATTTGCTGATATTGTAGATATAAACATGGGATGCCCGGCTCCAAAAGTTGTAAAAAATGGTGATGGAAGCAGATTATTACAAGACTTAGATAAAGTTAAAGAAATAGTAGAATCTGCTGTAAAGAATTCAAAGGTTCCAGTAACAGTGAAGATGAGAATAGGATGGGACTTCGATAGTATAGTTGCTGTAGATGCTGCCAAAATAATTGAAAATGCAGGAGCATCGGCAATAGCAGTACATGGAAGAACAAGAAGCCAATACTATTCTGGTCAGGCGGATTGGAATATTATAAAACAAGTAAAAGACACTGTTTCTATTCCAGTAATAGGGAATGGAGACTTAAGAACTAAAGAAGATGTGAAAAAAGCTTTTGAAAAATATAATGTTGATGCTGTAATGATTGGAAGAGCTGCATTTGGAAATCCATGGCTATTTAAAGAAGCAGTAACATACATGAAAGATGGAAAATGTGATTTTAAAGTTTCAAATGAAGAAAAATTAGAAACAATATTAAAACATATAGATTTGGAAGTTCAAGAAAAATGCGAATTTATAGCAGTTAGAGAAATGAGAAAACATATTTCTGCTTATACAAAAAATCTTCCAAATTCGAGTGCTTTCAGAAGTAAAATCAACACTTTAGATACAAGAGAAGAAGTTGAAGAATGCTTGAAAGAATATTTTAAAGAAATTAATTCATAAAACGATTATAAAACTTCTAATATTGGAAATAATAATAAAAGAAAAGCAAGAAATATTTTTTATTGTATGAAAATTACATAGAATTTATAAAAAAACAATATAGAATTTATTCAAAATCTATAAAAATTGATAAAAATCTATAGGAAAACTTTAATAAATTCAATGTGCAAAATGTTGATTGTATTATATGAGTTACATAATAGCAAATAAAAAAAATTGGCATATTATACAATAAGATATAAATAATTTGTTTATATTTAGAATTATTTAAAATACAATAAAAAACAAATCTTAGCTATACAAATATTAGGAGTGAATAATATGGTAGTAAAAAGAGGAGATATGTTTTATGCAGATTTAAGCCCTGTAGTTGGCTCAGAACAACGGAGGAATAAGACCTGTTGTAATAATACAAAATGATATGGGAAATAAACATAGCCCAACTGTAATAGCAGCTGCAATAACTTCTCAAATGGGAAAAAGCAAGTTACCAACTCATATAGAAATTGGTCCTGAAAACACTAAACTAAAAACTGAATCTATAGTGCTTGCAGAACAAATAAGAACGATAGATAAAAGCAGACTAAAAGAAAAAATAGGGCATATAGACGATGAAAATGTAATGAGCCAAATAAATAATGCACTTGGAGTTAGCTTTGGCTTAGGTGAATAAAACAAAATTCAAGACTGTAAGATTTAACAAAAGTTAAAAATTACAGTCTATTTTTGAAGCATAACAGTTTATACTTTCAATTTTTTTATTATTTTTATTTCATTGTATAAATCTTCGATTCTTTGTTTACGAACAATAAGGGCTTGTCTATATTCATTTAAAACTTGATGATAGTTTTGGAAATCTTCTCCTGCCTGGAATAACATTTGCATTCCTTCTTTATAATAATCTCTCTTTCTCTGTCTGCTTGTAGCCTGCATTTTTGCGTTATAAGAATCTATTAATTCCAAACGTTTAATATTATCTTTTAAGTAATCTATATAATCATAAACACAGCTAATTTCGTATTTGGTATCATCAATAACAACTTTGAATAAAACTTTCAAAATCTTAGGACTAATTTTGCCCATTTGAGAATTTTCAGAAAGTTGACCTAAAGCAACTGTTTTGTCTACATCGTCAGGGTGGGCATCTTCAATCATATCTTTTAAAGTATCTGAAATATGAACGTGGGTTGTATAATGCCTTTTGGTTGTTAATGCATCATATTCATCAGCAACACGGATAACTCTTGCAACGAAAGGGATGTCTTTTATTGTAAGACCACTAGGATATCCTGTCCCATTTAAAGCCTCGTGATGGTAAAGAGCACCTTCTGCGTAAGGTCTTAATGCCAAATCATGCATACAAATTTGATAACCTTTTGTAGTGTGAGTTTTCATAATTTCAAATTCTGCCTCGGTCAGTCGGTCAGGTTTTGTTATTATTTCAATTGGAATTTGAGTTTTTCCAATATCATGCAAATAACCACAGATTATTGCATGAACAATAAATTTTTTGTTGAGTCTTAAATACTGGCAAATTCTACCACATAAGTTTCCAACATTTATACTATGTCTTTTAGTAATAGGGTCCAAATTGTCTAGAATAGCAAGCTCATAGCGTAATTTCTTATCCAAATTATAAACTTTAATAGATGTTGAATCATAAAAATCAAATTTTTCTTTATTCATAAGTTTCTCCTTTTGAATTACTATAAAAATAATATCACTTAAAATAAAAAAACGCAATAAAAATTCTTTTTATTTTGCTTGACAATTAACAAAACTTGTATTATCTTATGTATAAGCTTATATGAAATTTGAGAGGGGGTGAACTTACAAGATGAGTTCAGAGGAAATATTTGATAAAGTAAAATCAATAATAGTAGAACAATTAGGTGTTGCGGATACAGCAGTTACTATGGAAGCTTCTTTTATAGATGATTTAGGAGCAGATTCATTAGATATAGTAGAATTAATAATGGCTCTTGAAGAAGAATTCGATACAGAAATCCCTGATGCTGATGCTGAGAAAGTAGTAACAGTTGGTGATGTTGTAGATTATATAAAAGATCACGTAGCTTAGGAAAAATAAATTTGAAAGGTTTTAATGCCTTTCTTTTTTTTATTTTTTGCATTTACAAATTGCTTAAAATAGTGTAATATATAGTAATGGAAAGGAGGAAGAAAAGTGGTAAACAGTTTAGAAAACCTTGAAAAAAATATAGGATATATATTTAAAAATAAAGCTCTATTAAAAAATGCCTTAACACATACTTCTTATGCTTATGAAAATAATGTAGCAAGTAACGAAAAGCTAGAATTTCTTGGAGATAGCATATTAGAGTTTTTATCAAGCAAATACATTTATAACAATTATCCGAAATTAAAAGAAGGAGAAATGACTAAAGTTAGAGCAACTGTTGTTTGTGAAGATAGCCTTCATAAAATTGCCCAAAAGCATAATTTTAGTGATTTCTTATATCTTGGAAAAAGCGAAATGAAACATGGAGGAAACAAGAAACCAGCAATAATGGCAGATAGTGTTGAGGCAGTTATAGCTGCTATGTATTTTGATTCTGGATTAGAAGCTTGCGAAAAATTCATCGTTGAAAATTTAAAGGACGATATAAAAATAGCAAGCCAAAATGTTGGAATGAAAGACCACAAGACAATTCTACAAGAAAAACTTCAGGTTCATGGAAATGTTAAAATTGAGTACGAGATTATAAAAGAAGAAGGACCAGACCATGATAAAACCTTCACAGCAGAAGTTAAATTAAATGGAGAAGTTCTTGCAACAGGTACTGGAAAAACAAAGAAACATGCTGAAATGGATGCTGCAGACAAGGCTTTAAAATTACTAGAAAAATAATTCTAACAGTGGACTTAATTAGCAAGTGTGGTATTAAAAATTTGATACTACGAGACAATTAGAATAATTTTAATTAGGGGATTTGCGATAGATTTGTTTAAGTAAGAAACGAAAGATGTGATAAATAGACGAAATAATTGGAGGAGGAAAGTAGTATTGAAAAAAGAATACATTATTCCAATATTTGTACCACATTTAGGTTGCAAACAGTGTTGTACATTTTGCAATCAAAGAACTATTAGCGGAGAACAAAAACAGGTAACAGCAAAAGATGTAATTGAAACAATAGAGTATTATTTAAAGAGCTTTAAAAATGATAATGAATACATTGAGGTTGCTTTTTTCGGAGGAAGCTTTACTGCAATAGAAAGAACAAAACAAGAAGAACTTTTGAAGGCTGTTCAGCCTTATATAAAGAGCAAAAAAGTAAACAGCATTCGTTTATCTACAAGACCTGATGCAATAGATAAAGATATTTTGAAAATGCTAAAAAAATACCATGTAAAAACAATAGAACTTGGAGTGCAGTCAACCAACAATTACATTTTAGCTAGATGCAAGAGAGGCCACAGCTTTGAGAATGTAAAAAAAGCTTCAAAATTAATTAAATGGTATGGCTTTAATCTTGGACATCAAATGATGGTGGGACTTCCAGATAGTAATAGCAAAGATGATATACAAACTGCAAAAGACATAATAAAGCTTAAACCTAAAATGGTAAGAATTTATCCTGTTTTGGTTATAAAAGGAACTGAACTTGAACTAGAATACAATAAAAAAGAGTACACCCCATTAACAGTTACTCAAGCAGTTGAAAGATGTAAGGAAATAGTAAAACTATTCAACAAGAAAAAGATAAAAGTAATAAGAGTGGGACTACAGAATACAGATACAATTTCAGAAATATCTAGCAAAGAGAGTGAGGTTGTTGCTGGACCATTCCACCCTGCATTCGGACAACTTGTAGAAGATGCAATCTGGTATGACAGAATAGTGGAAGAAATAAAAAAGATTAATGCAAAAGTTATAAGAGTAGAAGTTCAGGCAAATGTTAAAGACATGAACAACATAATAGGACATAAAAGGGAAAATATAAATAGACTTAAAGATACTTATGCTGTTATTACAACAGTAACAAAAAATGATAAGATAAAAAAAGGCAAATTTAAGATAAAAGTTTTAGAAGTTGCGTAAAACTTTGTATCGTAAAACTTTGTATATACTCTAATAAAATTTTGAATAAAACAACCTATAATTGCGAATAGTAATTATAGGTGATTTTTTATGGAAAATGTAGCTAAAACTGGGAAAAGTAGAAAACAACTGAAAATAAGAAAAAAGATAGAAAAAATAATTAATTGCAAAGAAAAAAAGAAAATGAATAAGCTAATAGATTATATACTAATCACATTTGGAGCAATGATGATGGCTATTGGTACATCTTTATTCTTGTTACCAAATGAGCTTTCGACTGGCGGATTTGCAGGAATTGCAACAATATTATACTATCTGTTTAATTTCCCGCTGGGAACTACAACATTTATTCTAAACATCCCACTTTTATTAATTGCTTACTTTAAGGTGGGAAAAAAACTATTCATAAGGTCAATTTATGGAACATTAATGCTTTCTTTATTTATTGATATATTTGATAAAATTACTCCATTAACTATGGATAGCTTTTTGGGCTGTATTTATGGTGGAATTCTTATGGGAATTGGCACGGCAGTTGTACTGAAAAATCAGGCTTCAACACGGTGGTTCTGATTTACTTTCTTATGTAATAAGAGCCTATAAACCGCAATATAGAAGTAGTACATTAATACTAATAGTTGATGTAATAGTTATAATATTAAATGTATTTTTCTTTAAGACAATAGAGGTAGGCTTATATTCTGCTATTGCAATATTCTTAATGGGGAAAATGATTGATTTGATTTTTGAGGGAGTAAATTTTGCCAAAATTATATTAATAATATCTCCAAATTATAGAGAAATAGCAGCAAGAATCGAAAACGAAGTAAATAGAGGAAGTACAGGTTTATATTCAAAAGGAATGTACACAAATGAAGAAAAGGTAACTTTGCTCTGTGTAGGGTCAAGAACAGAGGCATATTCTATGGAAACTATTGCAAAAGAAATTGATAAGTCTGCGTTTATCATAATATTGAATGCAAGAGAGGTGCTTGGAAAAGGCTTCAAATAGAATTTTTTGAAATTTTGTATTGCTAAAAGCCAGTTTATGCTATAATATAGAAGAAATAAAACATGGCAGAAAGAGGGCAAAACAATTGGAGCAAAGATACGTGATAGAAAATTGTAAATCGTTTAGAGTGAAAGACATTTTCGATTGTGGACAGTGTTTTAGATGGAACGAACAACCTGATGAAAGTTATACTGGAATATTCGGAAACAATGTAATGAATATAAAAGAAGTACCAGAAAAAGATGGAACATATAAAATAATATTTGAAGGAATTTGTGAAGGAAATATAGAAGAAATCTGCAAAAGATACTTTGATTTAGACAGAGATTATGAGAGTATAAAAGAGAAATTATCCCAAATAGATGGATACATGAAAGAAAGCATAAAGTATGGAGAAGGAATTAGAATACTAAATCAAGACTTATGGGAAATGATAATCTCTTTTATAATTTCGGCAAACAACAATATTCCAAGAATAAAAGGAATAATAGACAGAATGTCGAAAAAGTATGGAAATAAGCTAAGTTTTAGAGGTCAAGACTACTATACATTTCCTACAATTAACGAATTAAGCAAAGCAAGTAAAGAAGATTTAAGAGAACTTGGCTTGGGCTTCAGAGATAAATATATAGAAGAAACAACAAAATTAATTGCAAGTGGAAAAGTTGACCTGGAGAAACTTAGAAAAGAAAAGGATACTAAAAAAATAAAGATTGAATTACTAACTTTGTCTGGTGTTGGACCAAAAGTTGCAGACTGTATATTACTTTTCTCAGACCTAAAAAGGTTTGATGTATTCCCAATAGATGTGTGGGTAAGAAGAGTTATGAATGATTTGTACATACATGATGAGGACGAAAGCAAGGTTAGTAAGAAGAAAATTGAAGAATTAGCCGAAGAAAAATTTGGAGAACTCGAGGGAATAGCACAACAATATTTATTTTATTGGAAAAGAGAAAACAGTTAAATTTCAGATAGGAAAAGAGAATGAGTATTAGATTAGTTTATGGAAGAAGCGGAACTGGCAAGTCCAGTTACATATTTAAAAAGATAAAAGAAGAAATTGATAATGGAAGAAAAAAATACATAATAACGCCAGAGCAGTTTTCATTTACAGCTGAGAAAAAGTTACTTAATGATGAGTGTATAAATGAAAAAGAACAAGGCGTAATTTCTGATGCGGTAATTAATGCAGAAGTTTTAACATTTGCACGTATGGCACACAGGGTAGCAGGCGAAGTGGGTGGAAGTGCTAAAATAAAACTATCAAATTGTGGTAAGTCTATGTTGATTTATAGCATTTTATCAAACAAGAAGAATGATTTAAAATTTCTTGGAAAATCAGACAGCAATATTGATATGATTATGACTCAGCTTACAGAGCTAAAAAAACATGGAGTAACTCTGGAAAATTTGCAAAATTTAAAAGAACAAGTGGCCAAAGACGATAGATATCTAGAAAGCAAACTAAATGATATTTACACAGTTTATAGCAAATTCCAAGAAAAGATATCAGAAAATTATATTGATGAAAATGATGCTTTAACAATTCTTGCAGAGCAATTAGATAGTACAAATATGTTCAAAAATACAGAAATATATATTGATGAATTTGTTGGATTCACAAAGCAAGAATACATGGTAATTGAGAAATTATTGGAGCAGGCATACAGTGTAACCATTACTGTAAATACAGATTGTTTAGAAATTACGAAAGATGCAAGTAATGACATTTTTTACACGAATAAGGAAACTGTACAAAAACTTATGAAACTTGCAAAGTCTGTTAAGGTAAAAATTGAGGAACCTGTTTGTATGCAGGAAAATGGTGAGGTTCCATATAGGTTCAAAGCACCTGAACTTGCTCATGTTGAAAGAAATCTTTATAATTTTCCTTACAGAAAATACGAAAAAGAAATCAAAGATATGCATTTATTCTTAGCAAATAATCCATATTCAGAGATTGAAGAAGTTGCAAGAAGAATTGTAGAATTGGTTCAAAATTCAGGATATAGATATAAAGACATTGCTGTTATTACTAAAAATATAGATACATACTCTAGCTTATGCAGGGCTATATTTAATGAATACAATATTCCTGTTTATATAGACGAAAAAAGAGATTTAAGCCAGAACATACTGGTGAAATATCTAATTTCTATATTAGATGTATTTGCAAGAAACTGGTCTTATGATAGCATGATTAATTACTTGAAATCTGGTTTTGTAAATATTGCAGAAGACGATATTTATGAACTTGAAAATTATGCTCTAAAATGGGAAATTAAGGGAAACAAGTGGTATAAGGAAGACTGGAATTTTAAAGATGCAGATGAAGTTGGAAAGGAGTTCGTTAATCATGTAAATCAAATTAGAAGAACTGTAGTTACGCCATTGGTTAGACTTAAAGCAAACTTGTCTGGAACGAAAACTGCAAAACAGATTTCGGAAAATTTATACAATTTCTTCATAGAAAATAAAATTGATAAAATTTTAGAAGATAAAATAAAACTATTGAATGAAGAAGAAAAAGTAAATATTTCAGCCGAGTACGAGACAAGCTGGAAGATTGTAATGCAAGTTTTAGATGAAATAGTGCTTGTATTTGGCAATGAAAATGTAACTTTTGATAGCTATATGCAAATTCTGAAAACTGGACTAAAAGAAAGCAAATTAGGAACAATTCCGATGGCGCAGGACCAAGTAACCGTTGGAGATGTTGATAGATCAAGAAGCCATAAGGTTAATGCCATATTTATTATTGGTCTAAATGACGGAGTATTCCCTTCACAAAACAAGGCCGAAGGATTTTTAAATGATGACGATAGAGCAAAAATTAAAGAAAATGGAGTCGAGCTTGCAAAAGGAACTATAGATAGAATTTATGAAGATAACTTCAATATATACAAGGCATTTACTACTGCTGAAAAAGAAATGTATTTGTCATATTCATCATCAGATATGGAAGGAGAATCTCTAAGACCATCAATATTAGTTTCAAGAATTAAAAAGATATTTCCTGGTTTAGAAGAAAAAAGTGATGTAGTAAATAGAATTTCAGAAGTTTCCACAAAACAAAATACATTTGAAGAACTATTAAATAATCTAAGAGACTTCAGAGATGGAAAAGAAATTAATCCGAAATGGTTCTATATTTATAATGTTTACAGCAGTGATGCTGAATGGTCACAAAAGCTTGATGCAAGTATAAAAGCATTAGATTATGTGAATACTCCAGAAAAGATATCTAGAAAGAACATCGAGAAAATGTATGGAGAAACCTTAAAAACTAGTGTATCTCGATTGGAACAATATAGTAGTTGTCCATTTTCATATTATTTAACTTATGGATTAAAATTGAACGACAAAGAAACCTTCAAGGTAGAAACAATGGACACAGGTTCATTCATGCATGATGTAATAGACAACTTTTTTGAAACTCTTGAAGAAAGAGAAATAAATATTAAAGAAATTACTGATGAAGAGATTGAAGAAATAGTCGCAGAAGTCGTTCAGGAAAGACTTGCACAAAATAGAAACTATATTTTTAGTGCAAACGCAAAATATAAGGTTCTTACCGCAAGACTGAAAAGAGTTGTTACGATGTCTATTAAATACATAGTGCAAACTCTTAAACAGAGCGAGTTTTCAGTATTTGGACACGAGGTTGAATTTGGAGGAAATAGCTCAGAATTTGAACCGATAGTTGTAAAAACTGAAGACGGAACAAGAGTAGAAATAAGAGGGAAAATCGACAGAATCGATATAATGAAAAATCCTGATGGAACTTATGTGAGGATTATAGATTACAAATCATCTGTAAAAAATATTGATTTAAATCAGGTGGCCTCGGGATTACAATTACAGCTATTAACATATTTAAACGAAATATGCAAGGTAGAAGACTTTATTCCTGCAGGAGTTCTATACTTTAATTTGTTAGATAAGCCAGCTTCATTAGATAAACACCTTTCTGATGAAGAGATAGAAGCAAAAATAAGGCAAGAATTTAAAATGAAAGGATTAATTCTTGCTGATGTAAATATAATAAAAAAGATGGATACAAACGTTGAAAACGAACCAAAAGGAATAAGCAAAATAATACCAGCAACAATAAAAAAAGATGGAGAACTATCTTCTAAGGGAACAAGTGCAGTAACCAAAGAACAATTTGAATATTTGCAAAAATATACGGAAAAAATAATAAAACAAATATCAGAACAAATTCTTGGAGGAAACATTGATGTAAAGCCATTTTATAACACATCAAACAAGAGAACTCCTTGTGAATATTGCAAGTATAAATCAATATGTAGATTTGACGAGAACGCTTGTGGAAATAGTTACAACTATATAAGCAATAAGAATAAAGAAGCGGTTCTAGAAACGATAAAAGAAAGAACGAAAGAATAGAAAAATAAGAGTAAAATAAAGAAGAGAATTTGTTAAGAAATTAGTTTATTTTCAATTAATAGAAAAAGGGAAGTTTTTTAATGAACTAAAAAAGAAAGATAAAGCTTAAAAGAAAGTAGGTAGATTATTTGGAAAGAGATTTATCAAATGAAAATATGATACATGTAAAGAAAGATGGAATCGAGTATTTACAATTTAGAAAATTACTTGAATTTGAAGATTTAGTGAACTGTTTTACACTTAAGACAGGGAACCTTAATTTTAGAAGAAAAACCAGTGAAGAATTGGCTTTACAAAGTATTCAAAAAATATGTAATGTGTTAGACGTGAATCCAAATACAATAGTAAGACCAAACCAGAAACACACAGATTGTGTTGAAAAAGTGGATAGTTCAAGCGAAAATTTAGGAATGAGAGAAATAGATGGACTAATAACCAATAAAAAAGACATAAATCTGTTATTAACATTTGCAGATTGTACACCAATTATTTTATATGATCCTGTAAACAAGGCTACAGGAAACATTCACTCGGGTTGGAGAGGAACAGTTAAAAAAATAGGCAAAAAAGCAACATTAAAAATGATAAAAGAGTATGGCTCAAAACCAGAAGACATTATAGCATGTTTCGGACCTGCAATAGGACAATGTCATTTTGAAGTAGAAGAAGAAGTGAAAAATATTTTTGAAAATGAATTTGGTAAATTTACAAAGAAATATGAAATAATAAAAAAGCAATCAATCTTAAAAGACGGAGTTCAAAAATATAACATAAATACAAATTTGATAAATCGATTAGAACTAGAAGAACTTGGATTACTTCCAAAAAATATTATAGAAAGCGGAATCTGTACAGTTTGCAATTCGGATTTGATTCATTCCTACAGAGCAAATAAAGAAAAATTTGGATTAAATGCGACTATTATAGGGCGACAAGAAAGGAAAAAAATATGATACCAGAAAAGTTAAAAAAGGGTGATACAATTGGAGTAATTGCACCATCAAATTACATTAAAGAAGATGATTTAGAATATATAAATGCATCAATAGCACTAATGGAAGCATCAGGATTTAAAGTTAAATTCGGAAATTATGTATTTGAAAATACACTAAATTATGGAACTGATCCACGAAAAAGAGCAAAAGATATAAATATGATGTTTGCAGACAAAGAAGTAAAAGCTATTTTATGCGTAAAAGGTGGAGAAGACTCTAATTCTTGTTTGGACTATATTGATTATGAAATTATAAAAAACAATCCAAAGATAATATGTGGATTTAGTGACAACACAAGCATTTTAGATGTTATAAATGAAAAAACAGGACTCGTAACATATCATGGACCTACTTTTAAATCTTTCACATCTTGGGACACTGGCTATGCCTACGAGCAATTCATAAAAAAATTAACCGAAAACAATAAGGAATATAGCACGGAAAAATATACAGAAGAATTTTTAAGCAAGATAATCGGAGAGCCAGAAGATGCTTACACTACCCTTAAAGCAGGTAAAACAAAAGGACAACTTGTTGGAGGAAACTTATCATTATTTACAAAACTGGTATGCGGAAAATATGCTGTAAATGTTGAAAATAAAATTTTATTCTTAGAAGAGTTAGGATTTGAAACAGGGCCGGAAGCCACAAACAGTAATATTTATTATCTTAAACAAAATGGTGTGTTTGATAAAATAGCCGGATTATGGATTGGAAACTACGAACATCAATCTAAGATTACATTAGAAGAAATTATAATGAATGCAATTGGAGATGAATATAGTTTTCCTATAATTAAATCAAATAATTTTGGACACATTGATAGAAAAACAATTATTCCAATCGGACAAATTGCAGAAATAGACACAGAGAAAAATGCAAAGATTTTATTAGAAAATTAATAATTATAAATTATACATACTTTGATTCTCAATTGAGTCGACTCTACTGTACAATTTATTTTGTTGACAACGCCATCTATTTTGTGATATACCCTAGTAAGAAAAAGTAGAGGGAACTAAAAATGTATAACAATTGGGAAGAATTAGAGAAACAAGTAAAAGATTGTAAAAAATGTAAATTATGTATGAATAGAACAAATGTGGTATTCGGAGTTGGAAATAAGAATGCAAAAATTATGATGATAGGGGAAGGCCCCGGAGCAGACGAAGATATGCAAGGAAAGCCATTTGTTGGTAAGGCTGGGCAACTCATGGACAAAGCTTTTCAGGCACTTGAAATTAGTAGAGAAAACATTTATATAGCAAATGTTGTTAAATGTAGGCCTCCACAAAACAGAGTTCCTGAAAGGGACGAGGCAGAAGCCTGTTTGAACTATTTAAGAAATCAAGTAATATTGGTAAAGCCAAAAATAATAGTTCTACTTGGTAGTACAGCTCTTAAAAATATTCTTGGAGAAGAGTACGGAATAACAGCCAGCAGAGGCAAATGGGTTGAGAAAAAAGAAATTTTATATATGCCAACATGGCACCCAGCAGCATTATTGCGTGATGAAAATAAAAAAATTGATTTCTATAGAGATTTGAAAGAAGTAGTGAAAAAGGCTCAAGAATTAAGTATAGAATATTAATAATAAATGAAGGAAAGTTTATGGAAGAAAAAAATAAAGTAGAAGAAATAGAAAAATATTGTTTGAACTGCAAGACCAAACCATGTAGTATGAATGGTTGTCCTTTGAATAACGATATTCCAGCATTTATTCATGAAAAAGATAGCAAAAAGGGTTTTGAAATATTGTGCAATACAACAGTACTTCCAGCTATTTGCGGAAGAATTTGTCCACATGCAAAACAATGCCAAGGGTCTTGTATTAGAGGAATTAAAGGAGAGCCTGTAGAGATAGGGTTCGTAGAAAAAACAATAGGAGATATTGGTATAGAGGAAGGATATAAGATTCCAAAGTTTAATGAAATAAGCAAGAATATTGTTGGAAAAAAAGTTGCTGTAATTGGCGGAGGTCCTGCGGGACTTACCTGTTCCGCATTCCTAGCGAGAAATGGCATAAATGTTACCATATTTGAAAAAAATGAATCGCTTGGAGGAATTTTGACTCATGGAATTCCCGAATTTAGACTTCCAAAAGAAGTAACCGAAAAAAGCATAAACAAAATATTAGAACTTGGAATAAATGTAAAATTTAATAAAGAACTTGGAAAAAATCTTTTAATCGAAGAGTTGCAAGATGAATTTGACGCAATATTTGTTGCAATTGGTGCTAACATTCCTGCAAAAATGGGAGTGGAAGGAGAAAGTATTCAGGGAGTATATGGAGGAAACAGCTTGCTAGAAACGGGAAATCACCCTGATTACAAAAATAAAAAGGTTGCTGTAATTGGTGGAGGCAATGTGGCAATGGACTGTGCCAGAACAATAATAAGAATGGGGGCAGAAGAGGTAAATGTAATATACAGAAGAGCCAGAGAGCAAATGCCAGCAGAAACCAAGGAAATTGAATCAGCAGAAAATGAGGGAGTAAAATTTTTATTCCAGACTAATATTGTAAAAATACTTGGAAGTCAAGAATTAGAAGAATCAGAAAAAATTAATAATGAACTTGAAGAAAATAACAGCCATGATGCCACATATAATGCTACGAATAAGAAAAGAAATGTTTCTAAAATTGAATGTGTTAAAACAAAACTAGTTTCAAAACCAGGAGAAACAAGATTGAGTCCTGTTAATATTGAAGGAAGTAATTTCATTATTCCAGTTGACTATGTAATCATGGCAACAGGTTCTAATCCAGATGAAAATGTAATTGCAGATTTTGAAAAGAATAGATGGGGCTATATTAATGTTGATGAAAATATGCAAACTTCAATTCCAAAGGTGTTTGCTGGTGGAGATATAGTTGGAGAGAAAGCAACTGTTGCTTGGGCTGCAAGGTCTGGAAGAAATTCTGCTGAAAAAATAATACAGTATCTAGAGAATAAAAATTCATAAAGAATGTATATGATTTAATTTTAAAAAATTAAATTAAAATACAAGCTGAATTATAAAAAATAAAATAAAGTAAAATATAACAATGAAAAATAAAAAACTGCTTATGAATTATTCATAGGCAGTTTTTGAACAAATTAAATTTATAAATAAAAAACGATAAAGGATGAAATTATAATTTAATTAATAAACTTTTAAATTTATTAAGCTTAAGGTTGGCTATAAGAAATTACTTTTAAAATAGTACCATCATCTTGCTTTAGAGTAATTGTTTGGTTTGCTCTATCAATCTCATCTGCATAGATTAAGTTATCATCTAGAAGCTCTTGTATCAATGCATCGGCATCTCCCAATGTATTACTTAGCGTATTTTCCTTTTTCCAAATCTTAATTTTATCTGTAACAACATTAACTCTGGTTTCGTCATTTGTGTTTCTAGAATTTTCAACTAAGCCGTGGTCACCAAGGGCGATACTTAAAGTAACACCTGCTAATATTGTCATTATTACAAATGTAATTACCAAACTTATAAGAGTTATTCCTCTTGAATTTTCTTTTTCAAGCTGTTTCTTTAAGAAAAGCTTCTTTATATAATCTATAATCTTTAAAATTTTATTTTCCTTTCTAGGAATTAAATAGGTACTTCCATTATCAACAATATCTGATAGAACATCGAACTTTTTGTCCAGTTTTTCCATCATTTCAATATAAAAATTATTGAAAAAATAATAATCTGAAACGGTTCCTATATATTCCTGAAAACTATATAATTTTTTTCTGAATCTATCTAAATCAACAGATGTCATAAGTGATTTATACACTGTTGAAAAATACGATTTTATAATTAATTCTTGAGCAGAAAAGTATGCTGTACGTATTTCTTCTTTTAAGTTTTCAATTTTGTTTGAAAGGTTGTGAGATTTTTCAAATGCGAGTTCTTTATTTTGTTGCTTATTACGTAGAGTAATAATTTTTCCTTCTAAATCCAAGATTTTATCTAAAAGCATAGAAACTTGTGTATAAACAGCTTCTCCACATAGTGCTGAAAACTTATTTTTGAAATAGTCATTACAATTAAGTGTGCTATCGAACAAAACTTCTTCCCCGGTTATATAAGCCATTTGTGCAATTAAATTACAAAGTAATGGGTAATAGTTTGGACTAATTGTTGAAAAAGTTATTCCATAGTAAGTTACTGTTTCAAATTTTGAATCGAGTATGCTAGAAGCTGCGTATTGAACTGCTGCTTCGTTTAAAGCCATTCCGAATGTTTTAGAACCATTAAATGTACATAAACCCAATCTAACAAGTTTACCTTTTTGACTCTTTTGTTCTTGTAGATTATGAATAAGTTCATGTGTGGCAAATTTCTCTAAGCTATTTAAACCCATACCATCTCTGAAATAAACAGAAGAGTTTTTGTAGAAATAACTTGCCTCTGCTGATCCAAAAGGAATATTGGCTATATACATTGGTAGATTTGAAAATCTTGAATAAAGAGCATCAAAAGTAAAGCCAAAATTGGGAAAAGCTGTAACAATCTTTTCACTCACACTTTTGGCTATTGCATCAATACTTGCCTTATCTAAAGGTTCTATAACGGAAATTCCATCTTTTCTTAAGTCTGATTCAATACTCATATTATTCTCCTTCGTTAATCCATTTTATTATACTACATAATTACAGAAAAGCATATAACAGAATTGTTAAAAAAATATTACAATAATATTACAAAACAATATAGGCCTTTTTGATGATTCTTTGTATTCTCCAACATAAATAACAAAGTTTATTTTATGATATACAAAATACATGTTTTAGATTGATAAAAGACTTACTAAGAAAACTGAATTCTGATGGTGGCAGGTTACAGTATAATACTTTTTTTAAATAAAACGTTTGAAATATTACATGGTAGTAGAACCGAACCTTAAAATACTATTGACTTTGAGCCTTTTGTAAGATATAATTTAGTGCAAAGATTTTTTGAAAAGAAGAGGCGATTTTATGTCATATAATTTTAGAGAAATAGAACCTAAATGGCAAAAATACTGGGATGAACATAAAACATTCTATACTGATGTTTGGGATTTTTCAAAGCCTAAATATTATGCTCTAGATATGTTTCCTTATCCATCTGGACAAGGTCTTCATGTTGGACACCCAGAAGGATATACAGCTACAGATATTATGAGTAGAATGAGAAGAATGCAAGGTTACAATGTTCTTCACCCAATGGGCTGGGACGCTTTCGGACTTCCTGCAGAGCAATATGCAATAAAAACAGGAAATCACCCTGCAACATTTACTCAAAAAAATATTGCAACATTTAAAAGACAATTAAAAATACTAGGATTTTCTTTTGATTGGGACAAAGAAATTTCTACTTGTAATCCTAATTTCTATAAATGGACACAATGGATTTTTAAACAATTATATAAAGATGGATTAGCAAAACTTGTTGAAATGCCTGTAAACTGGTGCGAAGGATTAGGCTGTGTTCTTTCTAATGATGAAGTAATTAATGGAAAGAGCGAAAGAGGTGGATTCCCAGTTGTTAGAAAGAATATGAAACAATGGGTTATGGATATTCCAAAATATGCAGACATTCTATTAGATGGTCTTGATGATATTGATTGGCCAGAATCTACAAAAGAGATTCAAAGAAATTGGATAGGTCGTTCTGTTGGAGCAGAGGTAATATTCAATGTTGCAGACACAGATTATAAATTTACAGTATTTACAACTAGACCAGACACATTATTCGGTGCAACATATTGCGTTCTAGCACCAGAACATAGCTTAGTAAAAGATATTACAACTGCTGAGCAAAAAGAAAAAGTTGAAGAATACATTAAACTTTCAGCTTCTAAATCTGAACTAGAAAGAACAGAATTAAGCAAAGAGAAAACAGGAGTATTTACAGGAAGCTATGCGGTAAACCCTGTAAATGGAAAGAAAATTCCAATCTGGATTTCTGACTATGTTCTTGCTACTTATGGTACAGGAGCAATAATGGCTGTTCCTGCACATGACCAAAGAGACTATGAATTTGCTACAAAATTCGGATTGGATATAATTCCTGTAATTGATGGTGGAGACATTTCTAAGGAGGCTTATGCTGGAGACGGACTTCACATTAATTCAGATTTCTTAGATGGAATGAACAAAGAAGATGCAATAAACAAGATGATTGATTGGCTAGAAGGCAAAGGAATTGGAAAGAAAAAGGTAAATTATAAATTACGTGAATGGATATTTGCTCGTCAACGTTATTGGGGTGAGCCTATTCCAATAGTTTATTTAGACGATGAAATGAGAGCATTAGCAGATGAAGATTTACCACTAGAACTTCCTGAGCTAGAAGATTACAGCCCATCTAAAACAGGAGCATCTCCTTTAGACAAGGCAACTGATTGGGTGAATACAACTTATGAAGGAAAACCTGCAAAAAGAGAAACCAGCACAATGCCTGGTTCTGCTGGATCAAGTTGGTACTTCTTAAGATACATAGACCCACATAATACAGATGAACTTGCAAACTATGAATTATTAAAACATTGGATGCCAGTAGACTTGTATTTGGGTGGACCAGAGCATGCCGTAGGTCATTTACTATATTCAAGATTTTGGAACAATTATCTATATAATAAAGGAGTTTCTCCAGTAAAAGAACCATTTGCAAAATTACGTCATCAAGGAATGATACTTGGATCAAATGGCGAAAAAATGAGCAAGTCTAAGGGAAATGTTATAAATCCAGACGATATGGTTAAAGAGTATGGTGCAGATGCACTTAGAGTATATGAAATGTTCATGGGACCACTTGATGCTGCAAAACCATGGGACCCTAACGGAATTGGTGGATCTAAAAACTTCCTGGACAGAGTTTGGAGATTATTTGCTGAATCTGGAAAAGTTAAAGACGAAGAAAATAAAAACTTAGAAAAAGTTTATCATTATACAGTAAAAAAAGTTACAAACGATTATGAAAATATGAGTTTCAATACTGCAATTTCTCAAATGATGATATTCATAAATTTTGCATATAAAGAAGAAGTAATTCCAACAGAGTATGCTGAAGGATTCTTAAAACTATTAAATCCAGTAGCACCACATATTACAGAGGAGTTATGGAACGAATTAGGACATAATGAATCTATTGCTTATGAGCCATGGCCAACATTTGATGAAGAAAAAACAAAGAATGACACAATGAATCTTCCTATTCAAATAAATGGAAAGTTGCGTGCGACGATAGAAATTGCAATGAACGAAGACGAACAAAAAATAAAAGAACTAGTTCATGAGGTAATAAAGGATAGATTAGATGGAAAGTCAATAGTAAAAGAAATCTATGTAAAAAATAAAATTTACAATGTAGTTGTAAAATAAATAATGAAAAGGGGATTAACACAGGAAAAATGGAAAATGAAGTAATTAAAGAAAAGAAAAAAATGAGTCTTGCTAAGAAAATAATCTTAGGAATAATATTAGCTGTAATTTTAGCAATAGTAAGCTTCGTAATTTATGAAGTTGCAACAGTTAATAACACATACTATATTGGACAGAAAAATCTGCAAATACCAATATTTGTGTATCACGATATAGTCGAAGATAAATCTCAAATAGAATATGATTATATGCAAACAACTGCAGACCAATTTGAAAAGCAAATTGCAGGCTTAATGAAACTTGGATATAAGCCAATAACATATCAAGATTTAGTTGATTATAAAGACGGTAAAAAAGCAATTTCAAAGTGGAGTTGTATAATCACATTTGATGATGGATACACAGGAGTATACAAGTATGCTTATGAGATTGCAAAAAAATACAATATACCAATGACATCATTCTTAATAGATGATTGCGTTGGAATTCCTGGATATTACACTTGGGATGAAGCAAGAGAAATGCATGATAGCGGACTTATATCAATATATTCGCACGGATTAACACATGCTAGATATAACGAAGTGAGCAAAGAAGAACTTGTCGCACAAACTGAAAAAGCTTATGAGAATTTGAAAACAAATTTGAATGATCAAAATCTTCTAAAGGTATTTACATATCCTTATGGACTATATACCGAAGAAGAAAGAGTAGCCCTTGCTGATGCAGGGTTTGTACAAAATCTTACAGATAATAGAATTAATTTAAGTGATAGATTAGAGCTATCTGGCTTACACAGATCATATCCGCTAAACAATTCGGTTCTAAAAGTATTATTAAAAATACAATATAGAGTTGTAAGATATCGCTAAAAAATAAAAGTAAGAAAAAAATATATATAAATAAAATGAAATAATGGTTGATTTTATAAATCCCTTCCTGTATAATTTTTACAAGGAGGGGATTTTTTTGAAGAAAAAGAAAATAATTATATGGAGTGCAGTAATCATTGTTTTAATTATAATAGCAGGAATAATTGTAACAGTGACTAATAAAAAAGAAAACTTGGATTTTGCATCCATAAAATCAGAAAAACAATTAGAAGAAATTTATGACAGAACATACAACTTATACAACGACGACAGCAATATGCCAATGCTTTTGGCAACAATGCCATATTCTTTGATGGTTAGAGGATTACCAAGATATGATAAATCTTATGGAGTAATGAATGGTGCAACAGCAGATATTGACATTTCAAAAATTGAAAGTGCAGTAGACTCTATAAATTTGTCTAGTCCAGCTGGCACAACATCTTCAAATACCAAAGATCATTCAACAACTAATATTCAAGTTGAAAATGTAGATGAGGCAGATATTACAAAAACAGATGGAGATTATATATATTCAATATCAGAGGATAACGTTGTAATAACTAATGTAATGAATCCAGAAGAACTAAAAGTGGAAACAAAGATCGAACCACAAGAAGATTATGTACCAGAAGACTTAATCTTATATGGAGATAAACTAGTGGTGATTTCTACACATTATGAATCTTATAACAAGAGAGATACAATGGTATCTATATACGATATAAGCAACAAAGCAGAACCAAAAAAAGTTGAAGAATATAACATGTATGCAAAATATTATACCTCAAGATGTATAAATGGCAAGCTATTTGTAATATCATCTAGTAAGCTAAGAAAAGAAGATGACAGAATAGTTACATACTACAATGAAAATAATAAGCAAAAAGAAATCGAATTAGATAGAATAAAATATTTAAGAGGAATGGAAAGCAAAGATCAGACTATCATTTCAAGCATCGATTTAAAGAAAATGGAAGATGTAAAAATGAGCATGTATCTATTCAATGTCGAAAATGCATACATATCTGAAAATTCAATATATTTGTTAAATTCAGATTACAAATATAACAAACATGCACTTATAGAATACTTGAAAATCCTTGCTAAAAAAGGTGTAATCGGATATCTACAAGAGGTAATAGATGGCGACCTTGAAGTAGATTACGGAGAATATACAACAATTTACAAGTTTGAAATTCGTGAAGATGGCAGTCTAAAATATCAAAATAAAACAGAAGAAAAAGGAACAACGATAAATCAATTTTCACTTGATGAGTACAATGGAAATCTGAGAGTTGCACTATCTGGAAGTGAAGGTTCGAGAGTAGTAGTATTTGATAAAAAACTAAATAAAATAGGAGAAACAGCAAACCTATCAAAAGGTGAAAGAATGTATTCTACAAGATTTATAGGAAATAAAGCATATATGGTAACCTACAAAAATACGGATCCATTATATGTAATAGATTTATCAAATCCATCAAACCCTGAGGTATTAGGCAAGTTGAAAATACCAGGATATAGCACATATTTACACCCTTACGATGAGACGCATCTTATAGGAATTGGAATGCAAACAGAGGAAAAAGTTTATAGGGACTCTCAAGGCAGAGTTACAAGTACATCTGCTGTTATAACAGGAATGAAAATGGCGCTATTTGATGTAAGTGATGTAAACAATCCAAAACAAATATCACAAACAATAATAGGAGACAGAAGAACTACATCAGCAATACTTACAAACCACAAAGCATTGCTATTTTCTAAAGAAAAGGGAATAATAGCTATCCCGGTTAACACTTATCCAACTGATTTCGAGATAGACTCAAATACAACAGATATAAACTCTATGGTTAAAGCTTATAGTAGCTATGGAAAAAAATACACAAAAGAAGGATACTTTGTATATAACATAAACTTAGAAGATGGAATAAATTTAAAAGGTATCATAAACCATGATAAAACATCGGCATACAATTATTATTACAGTTCAAGTAGACTTATTAGAGGAATGTGGATAGAAAATAACTTATTTACAGTATCAGAAGACATGATAAAAGTAAATAATTTAGATGACTTGAATCAAATTGCAGAACTAAATATAAAATAAGATGAAAAGTGTATGAAATAGAATGAAAACTAAATAGCTTATTAATATGCAAAATAAAGTAGAAATTAAGCAGTGGATTAAGTCAATATTGAGCATGAATTAGGATTAAAATTAAAACAACTATAGCCAAAACTTAGATTAATTATAGAGGAAAGGAGAGCGTGATTATTAATATAAACTAGATTTTATAGAAAATTGATGTAAATATAGAGATAGAGATAAAAATAGAAATAGAAAAAGATGTAGAAGTAGAGCAAGAAACTCTAAAATAGGTAATCACGCAAATAAAAAAATGAGTGAAGAGAAAGTTGAAGTAAAAGAAAAAAATAAAAGTGCAATGGCGATTGCAAGTTTGCCATTAGGAATAATATCAATAATATTTAATTTATTCTGGTTTATAAGCCTTCCAACTGGAATACTAGCAATAATATTTGGAGCAACAACAACAAGAAAACTTGGAAGCAAGATAGGAAAAGCCGGATTAATAACTGGAATAGTTGGAGTATCAATATGTGCATTTATTTATATAAGTATAATAATGATAACCATATTAGGAATATATTATTAATATAATATAGAATAGAACAGAAACAAGATAAAGTAAAGATAAAACAGAAATAAATGAGAACATAGAAATATAAATAGAAATAAAAATATAAAATATAAAATATAAAAATAAAAAAATCGGGACTCTGTAATAAGAGCCCTGATTTTTTTGTCAATTTATTTAATTTTGTTTTTATGCTTATTCTTATTTTTATTTTATATGTAATATACGCAATTTGAAATTAATTTTACAGTAAGGATTAAGTAAAAATGTAAATATAAATGTAATTTATGGTTAATCCAAATTTAAATGTAATTTATTTAAAACAATCGCAACTTTGTGAACAATCTTAGTTGCATTTTTCTTTGCAATATTCTTTCCAAAAGCTTTTCCTGTAACTGTTAATGAAGCAACCATAGCACTAATAATAAATTGCAAATTAAATGTAAGATTTAATTTTTCTGTTATTTTAATTGCAATTAAGGCACTGATTGCACCACTTAAAACGCCGCAAATATCACCAACAATATCTGCACAGAAGTTAGCAACTTTTGAAGAGTTTCTAATTAATTTTACAGATGTTTTAGATCCTGAAATTCTTTTACTAGCTCTTGCATGAAATTCGTTTTCATTTGCAACAGTAACAGCAACACCAATTATATCAAAAACAATACCAATCAGTACAACAAGCAATAAAATTAAAATTGCTGGAAAAATTGATAATTTAGTAATTGAATTTGTTGATATAAAAGAAAACACAATAGACAATATAAAAGTTGTAATAAAAACTGATATAAGCCATTTTACATCTGTTTTATTAGCTGGCTTTTGGTCTTTACCATTATCTTTAACGTTATTAGCATTTTTCTTTGCTTCTAATTTAGTGCCATTCGGGGCACTGTCTGATTTACTCATAAAATGAAATCCTTTCTTAACGATTTACTTAATAAATCTATTTAATAAAAAAAGTGACATACAAGCCACTAAAACTTTATAAAATTTAAGATGGTAAAATTATAAGTAAATTTTACGGTTTGAGGTCTAGCCTAATTTCTTTATCCGCTACTTTGCATTACTGCCGAGTAGTTTCCTTTTAAAGCGAATATTCCTAAATAGGAATGCCAGATTGCCACTTAAGTCCGTACCTTAATCCCTATAATTCTATGCTTCTCGATTGAAACAAACATTCTAGAAGTTTTCCTTGAAATACATTTCTAAGACTAGTCTTTTTTGCAACAGTAATTTCATATAAAAATAATCCCAATACTATCACTCAAGACAGGCTACGCTATTACCTTAAGGTGTTCCCTTAAGCTCATAGGTTATACTTAAAATTAGTAAATCTATTTAAGCCTCCGCGGTAGTAGGGCAAAGTATGTATGCCGTTACATAGTACCCTAAAACCTTACTCCCTGAAAGCACACAAAACTGGCATTTCGCGCACAAACAAGGAACTTCAACGATGTGCCCTTTAGTGGATTTTTAGCCCCACCCTCATAATAGAAAGCATTACTAGAATAATGCACCATCAAATAAAATTATAACATAACATTTGAAAAAAATCAAGATGGAAGACTATGCCAAAAAATTATAAAAAATGACACTAAAAAATACACAACGAAGTTGTTAAAACTTGCACAACAAAAGTGCTAAAAAATGCACAATGAAACTACTAAAATCTGCACAATGGTATTGCAAAAAACTTTACATAAATATTGATTTCTCAATAGTAATATGCTATAATTAGTACGTTGACAAAAGTTGTCACACCTTTGAAAAGGCAAAACTATTCGGAGGTGTAAGCCTCCGAGCAATTGCAAGGAGGCTTGTATGGATGACCTAAAAAAAGCAATTGAAAGATTAAATAAAGCTGTTAAATTTACTCGATTCGTGTGTATAATGCAGTGGATTGGAGCATTAGTAGCGTTCATGATGATAGTAGTACATGCAATAACAAAATGAATAACGGGTCAGATAAATAAAAGGAACTAAAAGGCAGGTGGAAGTTGGATTTCGGTTCAACTTCCATCTGCCTTTGGTGTATATTTTACTAATTAAGTACTTCAATAGATTTTATAGAAGAAAAAGCTTGTTTTTGCTACAAATAGTATTGATTTTACGCCATTTTTATTGTAAAATATGTAAGTATGAAAATAAACATAAAATAGGCTTTCAAGACATATTACAAAATATAAATTGAAAACTAATGTCACGAAAGGAGCAAATAGAATGAAGGTTAGTAAAGAAGAATTATTACATATAGCAAATCTTGCAGATTTAAAAATAAAAGATGACGAAATAGATAACTATTTAGCTAATTTGCAAGATATTTTAAATTTTGCAGAAGTTGTAAACAAGGCACCAATAGATGATTTACAAGAAACAATCGGTGCAAACGAAAATTCAAATGTATTCAGAAAAGATGAAGTAAAAACATTTGAGAATCACGAAGGTTTAATGGCAAACGCACCAGAAAAAGAAAGAGATATGTTTAAGATACCAAAGGTTATATCTTAAGAGAGAAAGGAACGCATGAATATGGGAAAATTATTTGTAATAGATGGAACAGATGGAAGTGGCAAACAGACCCAACTAGAAACTTTGAAGAAAAGATTAGCAGATGAAAAAATAGATTATAGAACTGTTAGTTTTCCAAACTACGATAGTCCATCATCTTCACTAGTTAAAATGTATTTGGCTGGAGAGTTTGGCACAGATGCAAAGGCAATTAGCCCATATATTGCTTCTACATTTTATGCGGCAGATAGATATGCAACTTATGTAACACAATATAAAGAGTACTACGAAAACGGTGGAATAATTCTTGCAGATAGATATACCACAGCTAATATGGTTCATCAGGCAGGAAAAATTCAAGATAAGAATGAAAGAAAAAAATTCTTAGACTGGTTATGGGACTTTGAGTTTAATCTATATGGATTGCCAGTTCCAGCAGAGGTGTTTTTCTTGAATATGCCACCAGAATATTCTGCAAAGCTTATGAAAGATAGAGAAAACAAAATAACACATGAGGCAAAAAAGGACATACATGAGAAAGATCAAGTGTATTTAACACAAGCCTACAATGCAGCATGTGAGCTTTCTAAAGAATATAATTGGTACGAGATTAAATGTGTTAAAGATGGAAAAATTAGAAACATTCAAGATATAAATGATGAGATTTTTACAGAGGTAAAAAAACATATATAGGAGGTAAATTGGCAGATGGAAGATATTACAAGACTTACAGTCCACGAGCTTGTGGAAAAATTGAATAAAAACGAATTATCTTCAGAAGAAATTGTAAAAGCTTACAAGGCAAGAATTGAAGATAAAGAAAAAGATGTAAAAGCCTTTATTACAACTACTTTAGATGAAGCAGAAAAAGAAGCTGTTAAGGCTGACGAAGAAAGAAAAAGTGGAGCAAAGTCAGGTTTTGCAGGCGTTCCAATTGGAATAAAGGACAACCTATGCACGAATGGAGTAAAAACAACATGTGCATCTAAAATGTTAGAAAACTTTGTCGCACCATATGATGCAACAGTTGTCGAAAAGCTAAAAGAGCAAGACATAATCAGTTTAGGAAAGCTAAATATGGACGAATTTGCGATGGGAAGTTCAACAGAGAATTCTGCAATGCAAATAACACATAATCCATGGAATTTGAACAAGGTACCAGGAGGTTCTTCAGGAGGTTCTGCAGCTGCAGTTGCAGCAGACATGGTACCATGGGCTTTAGGTTCAGATACAGGTGGATCTATTCGTGAGCCAGCATCTTTCTGTGGAGTTGTTGGATTGAAGCCAACTTATGGATTAGTTTCAAGATATGGACTAGTTGCATTTGCTTCATCATTAGACCAAGTAGGACCAATCACGAAAGACGTAACAGACTGTGCTATGCTTTTAAACTTGATTGCAGGTCATGATGAAAAAGATTCTACATCATATAACATAGAGAAAAAAGACTATACAAAGTCTTTGAAAAATGATGTTAAAGGATTAAAAATAGGCGTTCCAAAGGAATTCTTTGGAGAAGGAATAAATGCTGAAGTAAAAGCAAAATTAGAAGAAGCCATAGAAAAATACAAAGAAATGGGAGCAATCGTTGAAGAATGCTCACTTGATGTTGCCGAGTATGCACTTGCAACATACTACATAATTGCCTGTGCAGAGGCAAGTTCAAACTTAGGCAGATTCGATGGAATCCGCTATGGATACAGAGCAAAAGACTACAAGAACTTGAAAGAATTATTCGTAAATTCAAGAAGCGAAGCCTTCGGACCAGAAGTAAAAAGAAGAATTATATTAGGAACTTATGTGCTATCATCTGGTTACTATGATGCATATTATAAAAAAGCTCAAAAAGTACGTACATTCGTAAAGAAAGAATTTGATAGAAACTTCGAAAAATATGATGTTTTATTAACACCAGTTGCCCCAACAACAGCATTCGGAATTGGAGAAAAATCAAACAATCCATTAGAAATGTATTTAGCTGATATATGTACAGTTTCAATAAATATTGCCGGAGTTCCAGCAATATCAATACCTTGCGGAGTTGATGGCGAAGGAATGCCAATAGGAATGCAACTTATTGGAAAAAGATTCGATGAAGAAACAATATTAAATGCTGCATATACATTTGAGCAAAAAGAAAAATTCAGAGAAAAATATAAACCAGAATTTAAGAAATAAGGCTTTAGAAATTTGTCGAAGCCAGTTGTTATATAAAGGTTATAGGAACCGCAAAACCTAAATAAATGAAAAGGAAGAATAATAATGCCAAGAGAAGATTATGAAGTTGTTATAGGACTAGAGGTCCATGCAGAGCTTTCTACAAAAACAAAAATATTCTGCAACTGCTCAACAGAATTTGGCGGAATGCCAAACACACATACATGCCCAATTTGTATGGCAATGCCAGGAACTCTTCCAGTATTAAACGAAAAAGTAGTAGAATATGCCGTAAAAGCAGGCCTTGCAACAAATTGTTCAATTTCAAAAGACAGTAAAAACGATAGAAAAAATTATTTCTACCCAGACTTACCAAAATCTTACCAGATTTCACAATTTGACAAGCCTCTTTGCAACAATGGTTACATAGAAATTGAAGAAGAAAATGGTGAAAAGAAAAAGATAAGAATTTTAAGAATTCATATTGAAGAAGATGCTGGAAAACTAAACCACAACGAGTTTAGCGAGGGAAGCTTAGTTGATTTAAACAGAGCTGGAGTTCCTCTAATAGAAATAGTTTCTGAACCAGACTTAAGGTCTGCAAAAGAAGCTGATGCTTATTTGAAAAAATTAAAATCTACATTAGAATACATAGAAGTATCTGATTGTAAGATGCAAGAAGGTTCATTTAGAGCAGATGTAAACGTTTCTATACATAAGCCAGGAACACCATTTGGAACACGTACAGAAATGAAAAACATGAACTCATTTAAGTCAATTTCTAGAGCAATAGAATATGAAATTCAAAGACAGTCAGAAGTGCTAGATAATGGCGGAATTATAGAACAAGAAACTCTAAGATGGGACGATGTATCTGGTAGAACATTTTCTATGAGAAATAAGGAAGATGCACAAGATTACAGATATTTCCCAGAGCCAGACTTGGTTGCAATAAAATTGTCTGATGAATACATAGAAAATATAAGAAAAACACTTCCAGAATTGCCAGAAAGTAGAAAAACAAGATACATGGAAGAATACAAGTTATCTGAAAAAGATGCAAGATTACTTACTGCTTCTAAATATTTATCAAACCTGTTTGAAGATGCAGAAAAAATATGTAAGAATGCAAAAGCAGTTGCAAACTGGATTTTATCAGATATTTCGCGTATATTAAACGAGGAAGAGCTAGAGCCAGAACATATTCCATTTACAGGAGCTGAACTTGCAAGTTTAGTAGAATTGATAGACAAAGGAACAATAAGTTCTGCAATAGGTAAAAAAGTACTTGAGGAAATGTTTGTAGAAGATGCAGCAACACGCAACCCAGAAGAGATAATAAAGGCAAAAGGATGGATACAAATTTCTGATGAAGGTGCTATAAAAGAAGTTGTAATGCAAGTATTAGAAGCAAATCCACAATCAATAACAGATTACAAAGCAGGAAAAGACAGAGCATTAGGATTCTTAGTCGGACAAGCAATGAAAGCCACAAAAGGCAAGGCAAATCCACAAATGTTGAACAAAATGTTCATAGAAGAAATGAATAAATAACGATATTTGTGATTAAAAAAAATTTAAAAGAAAATATAAAATATAAAAAATGAACAATATAAATATTAGTGTTTATTAAATCCCGAGAAATACAGGTTGGTTGAATAAAAATAATATTTTATAAAATAATTAAAAGATGCATATAGAAGTAATGTTTACTTCAAATGTGCATCTTTTTTACATAATTTTAGAAATTTCAATAGAATACTTTAGAATTATCGATTCATTTTTTCTTTTAGAATAGTATTAAAGGCGATTCCATTAATAAAGAAAACAGCCATAAACATTGTAAAAGATTTGAATAAGGAAGTTGCAACATTGTAAACTATGTAAGAATGATTCATGGTTAAGTAAATCGACATTATAAAAGTTGAAAGCAGTACTAATATAAATGAAAGCTTAAGGCCAGCTACCATAAGACTTTTGACTTTTGGCTCAAAAGAAAAATCAACAAAAGTAAAGAATTTAATTAAAAAATTTTTTATATAAAAATACATAGTAATTTATCCTTTCTTACTATATAAATATTAACATAAAATGCACTAAAAATATAGTTGTAATATATGGAAAAATAATAAGAGAATAAGGCAAGGATAAAGAAAAAATATAAAACATGGAATATAGAAACTAAAATTAAAATAGAAATTAAAATAGAAAACAAAATAAAAATTAAAATTTAAACAAAAATTAGAATCAAAATTAAAATCTGAAATAAAAAAACACTAGATATTTGAATATCTAGTGTAGTCAAATGTATGACTTTAAAATTCTAAATAAAAAACTGTGCACAATTTTTTATTTTACGCATTCATAGCGTTTAATTTTTTTGCTAAATTAGATTTTTTTCTAGAAGCTGTGTTCTTAACGATAACTCCTTTTGTACAAGCTTGGTCTATTTTCTTTGTTGCTTCAGCAAGTAATGTTTTAGCTTCTTCAACGTTTCCAGCTTCAACGGCTTGTTCAAACTTCTTAACAGCTGATTTATATCCAGATTTAATCATATTATTTCTAGCAGTTTTCTTCTCTATAACGTTTACACGTTTGATTGCAGATTTTATGTTTGGCATAATTTTTGCACCTCCCTCAATGTTTGTTTATATAACGTATTTTATTGTAACACGAAATTGGCATTTTTGCAAGGATTAAAGCAAAAATCTTTACAAAAAGTGCAAAAAAACGTATAATTACATTGAAAAATTGAGACATAATTACTTAAAAAGATAAAAAAGTTAAGAATTGATTAATTTTGATAGACAAGAAATATTATGGAAAGGAATGTAGGTTAGCGACCTATAACAAGATAACAGTTATGAAAATAGGATTTTTTGGAGGCAGTTTTAATCCACCAACTTATGCGCATATAAGCATTGCACAAACTTCGGTTGAAAAATTTGGATTGGATAAAGTATTTTTTGTACCAATGGGAAATTCATATAATAAGCCTGATTTAATAGATGAGAAATTCAGATATGAAATGTTGGAATTACTAAAAAATGAAAAAATAGATGTTGAAGATATTGAACTAAATAGAGATTGCGGATTTTCTACATTAGAAGCATTCAGGCTAATAGAAAAAAGGTACAAAAATAAAGATACGCATATATTTTATATAATGGGGGCAGACAATTTTGAAAAGTTGCCAAATTGGAAAGACTCAAAACAATTGATCGAAAACTTTGAATATCTAATTTTTGAAAGAGATAATTCACATACGATAAACAACATAGAAAAAATACAGTTGCTTAATGAAAATAAAAAGAACTTTCACTTTTTTAGATTGGAAAATTATTCTGAGGTAAGTTCAGGAGTAATTAGAAAATTAATAAAAGAACAAAATTTTGAAGAATGTAAAAAATATACGAAACCTGAAATAATTGAATACATAAAAACCAACAAGCTATATCAGTAAAATCTGATATAGCTTGTTATGATTCACATGAAAAAGAAATGAATTTGTCTAATCTTAAAATTAATAAAAGAAATAAATGTGATTAGGCAAAATTACGTCTTTTTTTAAAATTATTTGATGACGAGTTTTGCTTGATATAGTGCCCTTTGTGGTATATACTTAATGTAATTTTAATCAAAAGAATTTTATCTAAAAATTTTCTCAAAGAAATTTCTAAAAAAATCCCAAATAATCTAATAATAAAAAAAGGAGTGATGCAGGAAATAATGCTATCGAAAGTAAATAGTGTAGCTTTGCGTGGTTTAGCAGGCTATTTAATAGAAGTGCAGGTAGATATTTCAATGGGAATGCCGTGCTGGGAAATAGTTCGGTCTGCCTGATGCGAGTGTGAAAGAGGCAAAAGAAAGAGTAAGAATTGCAATAAAAAATTCTGGATTTGAAACAGCAAGTAGAAGAATTGTTGTAAATTTAGCTCCAGCAGATTTAAGAAAAGAAGGAACATATTTTGATTTGCCGATTGCAATAGCAATGCTTTTGAATTTACAAATAATTAGAAAAATTGATAATGATGTTGCTTTTGTTGGAGAGCTTTCTTTAGATGGAAAATTAAATAAAATAAGTGGAATATTGCCGATTTGCATAGAAGCCAAAAGGCTAGGAATAAGAAAGATTATAATTCCAAAGGAAAATTGTGCGGAAGCATCTGTTGTAAGTGGGATAGAAATAATTGGGATTCAAACAATCAGGCAGGCAGTACAATATTTAAATAAACAAATCGAAGTTCAACCAGAAATAACAGTTATATCCAATTTGCTGAAAAAAGATAGAACAGAAGAATTAGATTTTGGTGAGGTAAAAGGACAGGAAAATGTAAAAAGAGCATTAGAAGTTGCTTCGGCTGGCGGACATAATATTCTAATGATTGGTAGCCCCGGAGCACGGGAAGACGATGATGGCACAAAGAATTACATCAATATTGCCAGACATGACTTACGAAGAGGCACTTGAAATAACAAAAATTTATAGTGTGGCTGGATATTTGTCAAAGGATAGACCAGTGGTCGCTTCAAGACCGTTTAGGTCACCACATCATACAATAACACCAGTTTCTTTGATTGGAGGCGGAACAAGTCCGAAACCAGGAGAAATAAGTTTAGCTCACTATGGAGTACTGTTTTTAGACGAGTTACCTCAGTTTAATAAAAATATGTTAGAGCTTTTAAGAGAGCCTTTAGAGGACGGAAACATAACTATAAATAGAATGAATGGTAGCCTAACATATCCGTGCAAATTTATGCTGGTAGCTTCGATGAATCCTTGTCCTTGTGGTTACTACGGTTCGCCTGAAAAGGAATGTACATGTAGCGAAAAATCAATTTTGAATTACATGGGAAAAATTAGTGGACCACTCTTAGATAGAATAGACATTCAAATAGAAGTGAATAAAGTAGGCTATGAAAAAATGCAATCAAATCAGCAAACTGAGACATCTGCAGAAATACGTAAAAGAGTAAATCTTGCAAGAAAAATTCAAAACAACAGATATAAGGACAGCGAGATTTTCTCAAATTCGGAGATGACTCCTAAAATGATAAACCAATATTGTACTTTAGATGAAGAATCAATAGAAATGTTAAAGATTGCGTTTGAAAGATTAGGACTGAGTGCAAGAGCATATTCGAGAATATTAAAGGTTGCAAGAACTATTGCAGATTTAGATGAGTCTGAACAGATAGAGAAAAAACATGTTGCTGAAGCTATTCAATATAGAAGCTTAGACAGAAAGTATTGGAAAAATTGAAAGTTGAACAAAGGAATTTAGATGAGAATAAAATATAAGTAAGAAAAGGAGAGCGTATAGTGAAGAACTTGAATGATGAGAGCGTTAAAATTTCATGCTTTGAGGAGGCGTATCCGAAAAAATTGCTTAGTATAAAGGAATATCCCGAAAGCCTATATTGCAGAGGAAATACTGACCTCTTAAAGAAGAATAAAATCGTTGCAATAGTTGGCTCAAGAAATTGCAGCGAATATGGCAGAAAATATGCTAGGCTATTTGCGAAAAATCTTGCAAAAGAAAATATATGTGTAATAAGTGGATTAGCTACAGGAATAGACTCTGCGGCACATGATGGATCAATAGGTGAGGAAGGAAAGACGATTGCTGTGTTGGGTGGAGGCCTAAATCATATATATCCTGCAAGTAATTTATGGTTGTTTAATAAGATAAAAGAAAATGGAGGACTGATAATTTCTGAACATGAGGACGATGCAGAGACTCTAATTTCAGGCTTTCCTAAAAGAAATAGAATAATAACAGGAATTGCAGATGCAGTTTTAGTAATAGAGGCATGTCCTAGAAGCGGGAGCAAAGTTTCGGCAGAATATGCATTCAAACAAGGAAAAAAAGTTTATTGTATTCCAATGAATTTAGATAATAAAAATAGTGCTGGAATAATTGAGTTAATAGATAAAGGTGCAAAAATTGTAACTAGTCCTAGAAAGCTTATAAAAGATTTGTATGGGGGTAATGATGATGGAGTTGAAAATGTAAATGAAAAGGAAAAAGAAAGTAAAAAAAGCAAAAAGTACCATAATGGAAACGAACACGATAAAGAAGAAAAGAATGAAAATGCTAAAAACAGAAGAAGTCGTAAAGCCCAAAACAAATCACCAGATATGCAGATGAATATTTTTGATGAAGAAGAAATTCCTGAGAAATATTTGGACATCTATTTAAGCTTGGAAAAACCATTATCAAGGGAAGAAATTGCTCAAAAAATAAACAAGAACATAAGACAAGTAAATGAATTACTTACTATGATGGAGATAGAAGGATTAATTGAACAGACGGCTGGTAATATGTTTAAAAGGATAATTTAAGCGAAAATTATATGTCAGAAATGCAATATGTAATAGAGAAAAAATAGAACAAAATACAAATAAAGAAAAATAAAAAAATGGTTTATAGGTAAATCCAATTGAAAAATCTAAATATATTTACAAGGAATATGAAAATTGAGTAGAAAAAAGAGTGAAAGTAGGAAAGACGAAAATAAGAAAAAATCTGAGTTAAATGAAAGGCAAAAATTTGGAAAGTTGGGAGAAGATTTGGCAACTCAGTATTTAGAAAATAACGGATACGAAATAGTTGAAAGAAATTTTTCCTGCCAGCAAGGAGAAATTGATATAATTGCAAAAGAGAAAAATGAAATTATTTTTGTAGAGGTTAAAACAAGAAAATGCTTAACGTATGGAACACCGGCAGAAGCGGTAACCAAAGAAAAAAGAAGACACATAGAAAAAACAGCCCAATATTATCTTTTTACAAAGCAATTAGAGAAACAACCAGTAAGATTTGATGTAATAGAAGTGTATGTATTTGGAAATAGATATAGAATCAATCATATAAAACAAATAATGTGAAATATGTAGGGACTAAGAGGATAAGAAATAGTTTGTAAATAAAAAGGATAGATGAGCAAAAGTAAAGAAAAAGATAAACACAATTTGTATGAAAATGTAGGCAAATCTTAGAAAAAGATAAAAGTACTTGCAAAACTATAAAAAAACATATATAATGAAGTTGCCAACAAGGCAAAGTTACAATTTAAGATAAATTGAAAGGAGCGATTTTTATGAACATAAAAATAACAGGAAAGGAACTAAAGGCAACAGAAGCAATAAAGAATTATGTAGAAACTAAAGCTGAAAGAATTAAAAAATATTTTGATTCAGAAGATATAGATTTATATGTAACTATAAAAAAAGAGGGCGAAGATCAAGTTGCTGAAATGCAAATAAATGCTCTAGGAGAAACATGCAGAGCTGTAACAGCAAGTAGAGATTTATATGCTTCTATAGACAAAGACATGGACATTATGGAAGGACAAATAAGAAAAATAAAAACAAAAAGAGATAAACAAAACATGACTGAATCTATAAGAATGAAAGAAGCAAATAGATCAGAAGAGCATGAAATTACAGACGAAATAGTTAAGACTATATTCTATAGTATAAAACCAATGGGACCAGAGGATGCAAAACTATTATTAGAAGACCAACCTCAAAATAAGTTCTTAACATTTGTAAACATAGAAACAGGAAAAGTAAATGTAATTTACAGATTAAAAGATAGTAAAAACTTTGGTTTAATAGAACCAGAAGAATAATAAAATAATGCAAATAAAGGCTGGATGGGTAGAAATACTCATCTAGTTTTTGTTGTAAAAATAAGATGGAAAATATCATATAAAATATAAAAAGATTATAAAAGAAAATAACATAAACAAAAGAGAAAATAATTGTCAAAAAATGGCGTACGATTGTTTGTAAAAAATAGTGAAAATCATTGACACTCATGAAAAAAGAATTTATAATTTAAACAGTTAAATATTTAGATATATCGCAAATATTTTATTTTCAAAAGAGAATATTATTTCTAAAAGAAATCCAATGTAGATAAGTAAAATAATTAAATAAAAAGAAAGGTCGCAAATATGAGTAAGAAATTATTTGTTTTATTTGTTGTGGTCATTCTTGCAGGTTCTTTAGGAGCTTTGTATGTGTACGATAAAAAAGAACTACAAAAAAGTGAAGCTAACAATCAAATGCTGGAAAATCAAGAACTTGAAGAAGAAAGCTATGAACAATTAGAAGAAAGTGGTACTGAAGATGGCGAAACAGAAGTAAAAACGGAGGAAATAGATACAGAGGAAGATGTGGACAAGGATGCGGATATAATTGGGACTTTAACTATAGAGAAAATAGGATTAAATGGGAAGGTAAAAGAAGGAAGTACAAGCAGTGTTTTAGAGAACTATATTGGGCACATAGAAGAAACTTCAAAATATGATGGGAATGTAGGACTAGCAGCACACAACAGAGGAAATAAGTATTCTTATTTTGCTAGAATAAATGAACTTGATAATGGAGATGAAATAAAATATCAAACTCAATATGGTCAAAGAACTTATGTTGTAAATTCAAAAAAAGAAATACTAGAAACAGACTGGAATCCGTTGAAGAGTACCAAAGAAAATAAACTTACACTCATAACGTGTATAAAAAATAAGGTTAATCAAAGATTATGCGTAGAGGCTGTTGAAAAAAATTAAAAATACAAAGAATACACATAGTATGGAGGACTAATAGCTAAAGTAGAATCTGTTGAAAAATTGAAAATATCAAGGTTTGTAGGTAACCTTTAAAAACCTAAATACTATAAAAAGGAGGATACAATCAATAAATGATTGTAAAATATGAAAATGGAAAAAGAAAATTTAAAGAAAACAAACAGAAAAAGTGTTTTTAGAAGAATGATAGAAAAAATTGTAGTAATTTTACAAATATTTATGGTGCTATTGCCAACTACTTATGCACTTGCCGATAGTGTTGATTTTGGAGATGAACTCTGGATTAGTAGAGGTGATTTAGGATTTTATACTTTACAATATTGGAGCGAGTATAGAGGCAGATGGATGTATATTACATATTCACAAACATTCTATACAGATAAAAACGGCGAAAAGAACTTGGCTTACTGTGTAAATCCTGATTTAGATGGTGTTGGATATTTGCCTGACGAGAGCGAAGGATATAATGTAAAAGTTGAGAAAAGAACAGGAGACAGGAAAATATGGAAAATCCTTAGAAATGGTTATCCAAATGTTAGCAAAGAAGAACTTGGAGTAGAAACAGATGATGATGCATACCTTGCAACCAAACAGGCTATTTACTGGGTAATCAGAGGTTGGAGATTGAGTGAGGTCCACAATTATTTCAGAGGTGGAGAAGATGAAATAAACGGTCAAAATGTAGAAGATATAAAAAGAAGAGGAACAAAAGTTGTTGATGCCATATATAAATTAGTGGATATTGCATATAATCATAAAGATATAATACTTAGCAAGCCATTAGTCTTAGACGAAGAAAAACTTCATCAAGATTCAAGTAAAGAAGATTATTATTCTAAAACCTATAAAATAACTGAATCAAATATGGTTTCAAAAGTGAAAATAAATAGCATAAAAAACGCTCCAGAAGGAACATACATAAGTGATGAGAAAGGCAATCCAAAAACGGAATTTAAAGACAAAGAAAACTTTAAGATAATGATTTCGAAAGCCAATATAGATAAGGATTATAAGGTAAAAATAGAGTATACAACTTCGTATGAGTCATATCCTGTATATTGTGCGAATAGTATAATAGAAAACAAACAAAACTATGTAATTTTGCTAAATAAAACAGAACATGAAGATAGAACACTGAGAATCGATTTAGAAAGTAAGAAATCAAAATTGAAATTAAAGAAGATAGATGCTGAAACGAAACAGCCTCTGCAAGGTGTGAAATTTGACATAAGTTATGCTGATGGAACTAAAATAGGTAGCTATGAAACAAACGAGAATGGTGAAATAAACTTAGAAAATCTATTAAAGGGAACTATTAAAATAGTAGAAACCAAAACTGATGACATGCACATTCTTGAAAGCAATCCTATAGAGGTGGATTTGGACTATGACGATGAAAAAGAAATTGTTCTAGAAAATAAAAGAATAAAAGGAAAAATAAAAATTGTAAAAACTAGCGAGAATCAGAATAAAGTTTTAGATACAGAAGCGGGAAGTCCTATAGAGGAAGCTAAATTTAATATATATAATAAGCAAAATGAATTTATTGAGCAAATTACAACAGATAAAAATGGTACTGCGTACTCATCTGAACTTGACAAAGGAGAATACCGTGTAAAAGAAGTTGAAACAGGAGAATGGTACATATATGAACCCATAACTGCTAACGCAGAAATAAAGGAAAACAATGAAATAGTTGAAATAAAATTGAAGAACAAGTCAAAAGACCCAGAAGTAGACATTACAAAGAAAAGTAAAAACCTTGTTGCACCAAACGAAGAACTAGATTATGAATTTACAATAAAAAATTCAGGAAATACTAGCTTAGAAGACTTTACTTGGTATGATATATTGCCATCAGAATATGCTAAAATAACCAAAATTTCAACAGGAACATATAATCAAGACATAAATTATAGCGTATATTATAAGACAAATAAAAAAGATGAATATATGGTATTGAAAAAAGAATTAAATAGTAAAGAAAATAATTATATAGATGTAACTAGAATATATTTAGAACCAGATGAAAAAATCACAGAAATAAAAGTAAAATTTGGAAGTGTAGACAAAGGTTTTCAAAATGTGGAAAAGCCACATATATTTATGCTAGTTAATGATGGATTAGAAAATGATATAAAAATAGAAAATCAAACGATATTAGAGGGAACACATCAAACATACAAAGTATGTGACGAAGACGAAACAGTAACAACAATATACAATGTGGTAAAACCTAAGAAATTACCAAGAACAGGATTTTAAAAATATATGTTGAATTTTGAAAAAAATGTTATAAAAAAATTGAAAAATAGAGAATAATGTAATATAATGTAGATGTTGTCTAAAAGACGGCACGATATTTATCGTATTGAAAGGAGCAAATAATATGATTTATTCAAAAGACGTAGAAAAAATGTGCACAGTTGCAAAAGGTGTAAATCATGGACCAGCCCCTATTCCAGAAGAAGGAAAATGGGTAAAGGCAAAGGAAATTAAAGATATATCAGGATTAACACATGGTATAGGCTGGTGTGCACCACAACAAGGAGCATGTAAGCTAACATTAAATATAAAAGAAGGAGTAATACAAGAAGCATTAATCGAAACAATAGGATGCTCAGGAATGACACAATCAGCTGCAATGGCTGGAGAAATCCTAACAGGAAAAACAATCCTAGAAGCATTAAACACAGACTTAGTTTGCGATGCTATAAATACAGCAATGAGAGAATTATTCCTACAAATAGTATATGGAAGAAGCCAATCAGCATTCTCTGAAGGTGGACTTACAATCGGAGCTGGTCTTGAAGACTTAGGAAAAGGACACAGATCTCAAATAGGAACAATATATTCTACATCATTAAAAGGACCAAGATATCTAGAAGTTACAGAAGGATACATAGTAAGTCAAGCTCTAGACAAAGACGACCAAATAATTGGTTACAAAGCATTAAACTTTGGTAAAATGATGGACTTTATAAAAGGCGGAATGGATCCTAAAGAAGCTATCGAAAAAGCTACAGGAACTTATGGAAGATATGCAGACGCTGCAAAATATATAGACCCAAGACAAGAATAATTAGAGATAGTAAATATAAAATAGGAGGAAATTTAGATGGCAGTAACATTTGAAGGTTATGAAAGAAGAATAGATCAAATTATGCCCGTATTAAATAAATATGGAATAAAAGATTTAGAAGAAGCAAGAAAAATATGTCAAGACAAAGGATTTGACCCAGTTGAAATGGTAAGAGCTATTCAACCAATTTGCTTCGATAATGCTTGCTGGGCTTATACAGTAGGTGCAGCAATAGCTATAAAGAAAGGTTGTACAAAAGCAGCAGATGCAGCTAAAGCAATCGGAGAAGGATTACAATCATTCTGTGTACCAGGTTCAGTTGCAGATGATAGAAAAGTTGGATTAGGACACGGAAACTTAGCTTCAATGCTTTTATCAGAAGAAACAAAATGCTTTGCATTTTTAGCAGGACATGAAAGCTTTGCAGCAGCAGAAGGTGCAATAGGCATTGCAAAATCAGCTAACAAAGTTAGAAAAGAACCATTAAAAGTTATATTAAATGGTTTGGGAAAAGATGCAGCACAAATAATATCAAGATTTAATGGATTTACATATGTAAAAACAGACTTTGATTATTATACAGGAAAATTAACAATAGTAGAAGAAATTCCTTACTCAGATGGAGAAAGAGCAAAAGTAAGATGTTATGGAGCTAACGATGTTCGTGAAGGTGTTGCAATAATGCATCATGAAGATGTAGATGTATCTATAACAGGAAACTCTACAAACCCAACAAGATTCCAACATCCAGTTGCTGGAACATACAAAAAAGAATGCTATGAAAAAGGAAAGAAATACTTCTCAGTTGCATCAGGTGGTGGAACAGGAAGAACATTACACCCAGATAACATGGCTGCAGGACCAGCTTCTTATGGTATGACAGATACAATGGGAAGAATGCATTCAGATGCTCAATTTGCAGGATCTTCATCAGTACCAGCTCACGTTGATATGATGGGATTAATTGGAATGGGTAACAACCCTATGGTTGGTGCTACAGTTTCAATAGCAGTTGCAGTAGAAGAGGCTATGAAATAATAATTGTATATTAATGCTAAAATTTGTATTTCAAAAATTCTGAAAGATTGAGAAATATACAGTAGCTATATGCAAAAATACATAGAAAATACAAAAAAAGAGCCTACATACTAGGCTCTTTTTTACTATAATTATTTCAATTTTTTTATATTTTTAGGTGCCTTTATAGTTTTTAAACTTCTAAAATCTTTGGAATTTTCACTTGTTACAACAGGTTTACCTATTTTTTGTTCAATGTTCGTTCTAGTAATAGAGGCAATTTCGCCACCATCGTGTGCATCAGTTTTTAGTTCAGATAAACCATGGGAATCATTAGTCTTATGAATTTCTGTTGTTGTAACCTCTGCGAGTGTCATAAGGGCAAGTTCCAGTGCTGACATATTATCTCTTAAGTTTTGTTTGTCTAACCCTTTCAAATCTTTATGTTGCTGAGTAGTTATACCAAAAGTACCTTTGCTAATTTCATCTGTAAGGATTGCATAGTCTTTAACATCTGCACCTCTGTTTTTCCATTCATTTGTAAGAGTGTTTCTGGCACCGATACCTTTTATTCTAGTGTTAGTCCATTCTTCATTGTATCCTTTTTTTAAATATGTTTGTCTTGCTCTTTCGATTGCTAAAGAAGGGTCAATAACTTCTTGAATTCTTTCTTCGGCTAATCGTGCAAACCATAGTTTAAATGGTTCTGCATTAGGAGATGGAACTGATTGAATAATTCTAAAGATTGTTTCTCTATTAGCACAGTCAGTAGGTCTTTTTTTACCATCTTTGGCAAGTAATTTCAACTGGTGACAGTTTGTCACCACTTCAAAACTTTCTTCTTTTTGGAGCCTTTCCTTTAGTTTATTCCAGTATTTTCTGCTTTTTTGATAGTCTTCTTGTTCTGTAAGTATAGAAACAATATCAACTACTGAATAGTACCATTCACCATTATACATCTGTCTTCTTATTTTACTGTTTTCAAACAGAACCATTTCTTTATTTTCATTTAATTCATTTTCACTCATATTAATACTTCCTCCTTATTTATTTTGCCTATCAATTACAAGAACGCAAATGCGCTTATTTTCTCATTTGTAAATATTAAGATTCATAAGTAATAAGTATAAATAAGTTAATGTAGACAAATCCATTTTTGCATCTAAAAACCCCTGAAATGCTGATAAATGCTAACATTTCTAATAGAACAAAAATAAAAAATGTTACACTCTAATTATAACATAGGCACTTATAAAAGTAAAATATTTTGAAATAAAAAATACAAAAAAATGTTTGCAAAAACTATTGACAAAATTAAAAAAAGAATATAAAATATGTCTCGTAAGGCGAACAAGAGTTTACAACAAAAAATCGTAAATAAAAATATAAAAAAATAAGCAAGGAGGAAATTTAAATGAGTATTTTAAAGCAAAAGAGTAAAGTAATAGATTTAACGAAGCCAGTTGAAATAAAAACATATTTAACAGTTAGTGTTTTAGGAAAAAGTTTAAATTTAGACATCAATTATAAAAATATAGATGTTCCAAAGCTTGAAGTAGGAGAAAGAAATGTTAATATAGATCTTCCAAACAGATACAAAAAAACAGGAACTGTTGATATTGTGAGTGCAGCCATAAAGAAAATGTATGATGAAATTGCAGAAATAGAAATAGCAAACTGTATGGAAAAGATAAGAGTCATTTTAGGATTTGCTCCAGAAGATTATGAAATAAAAAGAATGAATGATGTTTTTATAAAAAATAACAAAAATAAAACAATAGTGATAAATCCGGATATTGTAAAATATGATAGAAAAATAATTGAAACAAGTTTGATACAGGCTTTTTGTAAAATAAAACATAGAGAAAATTCAGTTGCATATAAGGAGTTACTAAAAGCTGCAATAAATAGCTATGAAAATTTTCAGTATAAAATATTGAAAATATCATAATCATAAACCTAAATAATAAGGCAGGATAGTAAATCCTGCCTTATGTATTTCATAACTTATATCTAATATAATCATAAATAATTATAGTAAATGTAAATAATAAAACATATAAAACAAAACTTAGAATCCTGTCTAATAATAATAGTTTCAAATTTCTAATTAACCATGAAGGCTAAATTATTATAATAAAAATATAATAAAAACTAGTTAATCTAAAACTATAACTATTTCATTTGGCTTTCGGCTTGTTGGATTAATTTCTTAACCATATTTCCACCTACTCTACCAGCATCTCTTGCAGATATATCACCATTATATCCGTCTTTTAAGTTTACTCCAACTTCGCTAGCTACTTCATATTTGAACTTGTTTAATGCATCAGCTGCTTCTGGAACAACTTTGTAATTGCTGTTGCTTGAAGAATGTGCCATAATTTTTCACCTCCTAGAATGTGAATGTTTATATTTAAGAAAAAACAAATTGTTTTTTCAGTATATAGGTTGCACTAAATTCAATAAAATAAACTGGAAATTTTATGAAAAAATAAATGATCAGACAAAAATTGAGCAAGATTAGGAAAAAAATCAAATGTGTTTCTAAGAAAAATGCCAAGTAAAAATTTAAATATTATTAAAAAATGCAATTTGAGCAAGAAACGAGACTTCAAGTGAAAAGGTAAATTCAATTTCGTAAAGTAGAACAAATAAAACATAAAATTTGAAATAAGTATACTTTATTAAGAAAAGTTGTGTTATAATATGTAGAAAAAAAGAAACAATAAAGTTACAACAAAACGAAAGGAGAAATTTGTATAATAAAAATTATACAAGAAAAAATATGTACAAACTAGTAGCAATCGATTTAGATGGTACTTTATTAAACTCTTATGGAGAAGTATCTGAAAAAAATAAAAAAGCAATAAAAAAGGCAATGCAAAATGGAAAAGAAATAGTAATTGCATCAGGAAGGCCACTTCAATCTGCAAAGAGTTTTGCACTTGAGTCAGGTGCATCAAACTATGTAACTTGTGGAAATGGGTCTCTTTTATATGATGTGAGAAATGATAAAATTTTATTTGATAAATTTATAGATAGACAAAAAGTTCTTGAGATAATAAAAATATGTGAGGAGAATAGTATATTTTATTGCTTATACACAGAAAATCTTACAATTTCAAAGGCATTAAATTATAATATTTTATTTTATAATAATGAAAATAAAAAAATGCCAGAAGATAAACAAACAAATATAAAAATTATTTCCGATATTTATAAATATGTAGAAGAAAATCCAAACATAGGAATTCTAAAAATTACTATATGTGATGAAAGTTCTATAATATTTGGAGGAATAATAAAAAGGTTAAGACAAATAAGTGATGTTGATGTTCTAGATGTTCAACACATGGCAAGAAAGGTAATAACATCAGGAACAGAAGATGTAAAAGTAGAATATCATTATACTGAAATAACGAGCAAAGACGTTAACAAATGGATGGCAATTCAAAATCTAGCAAATAGATTGAATATCAAGCCAAGTGAAGTAATTGCAATTGGAGACAACATGAATGATATGGAAATGATAGAAAATGCTGGCTTAGGTGTAATAATGGGAAACAGTGCTGAATATATGCATGAATTTGCTGATGTAGTTGCTCCAACAAATAATGATGATGGAGTTGCATATATATTAGAAAAATACTTATAAAAAAAGAAAAAATGCACAGAATAAATAAAAAGGTTTAGAGGTGCATTTATGAAAAAAGATATTAATAAAAATTCTGGAGAGTTTATTAACAATAAGAAAATGTTTAATGATTTTGACGGATTTGTAGAAGGGGAAGAAACAACTAGATATGGTGAGTTTGTTTCTTCTTATTTTGCTTGGACAGGACTTGCAAGAAACAAGATAAGGGCAGATGAATTGAATGAAATTACAAAGAAACAGTAAAAATATTAATTGATATGCAAAAACAATTTCTAATATGATGCAAAAAAAATCAAGAAAATTTTAAAAATTCTCTTGATTTTTTTTAAAAAGGTGGTATACTAATAACGTAGGTCAAAGAAAGTCAAAGTCAAAACAAAACAGACGAAAAATGACAAGGCAGGCAATAGAATAAGAGCAAGAAGAAAAAAACTAATAATAAAAAGCAACAAAAACAAGAAAAGCAAGAATAAATACAAAATTTAAACTGGAAAAGAGGCGAACCATAGTGAGAATATCAGATATGATAGAAGATTTTATAAAAGATATGTTTGATGATGATGACAGCATAGAAATTCAAAGAAACGATTTGGCAGAGAAATTTAATTGTGTGCCATCTCAAATAAACTATGTTATTGCAACAAGATTCAAGCCAACACAGGGCTATTATGTTGAAAGCAAACGTGGTGGCGGAGGTCATATTACAATAAAAAAGGTAAATATTACGAAAAGTAATTATTTCATGCATATAATATCTAGTGTGGGAGATAAAATCACTGCACAAGATGTTGATATTTTCATAAGCAATTTTTTATCTTATGACATGATTTCTAAAACAGAGGCAAAACTCTTGAAGGTTGCAACCAGTGACAATGTTATTGGTGCTTTCACAAAAGATAAAGATGCATTAAGGGCAAGCATATTTAAGAATATGCTTCTTAATCTTGTTGAGGATTGAAAATTTTAAACATAAAATTATAAGGAGGTAATTATTATGTTATGTCAAAATTGTGGTAAAAATGAGGCAAATGTTAGATATACTCAAATTGTTAATGGAGCTAAGAAAGAAATGATTTTGTGCGAGGATTGTGCAAAAAAACTTGGTATTGGAAATTTCAAAATGAGAATGCCATTACATTTCTCTAATCTGTTAGGAAACTTATTCGAAGATTATGATGAAGGTCTTCTTCCAAACTTTATCAAAGAAAATTCAAGAGAATGTGATTCTTGTGGAACACTTTATGATGACTTTATAAAGACTGGTTTGCTTGGATGTGCAGATTGCTATGATATGTTTGAAGATAGATTAGACCCTATTTTAAAAAATATTCAAGGCAATACTAAACACATTGGTAGAAAGCCTTTGAATATTAATGAAAAGATGAAAAATATTGGAGAGAATTATTCAAAAGCAAACAAGGCTGATGAAAAAGTTTCTGAAAAGGAAAGTGCTGGTAGCAAAAATAACTCAGAAAATAACAAAGAAAGCAATAAGCAAGAAAAAATTCAAGAGCTTAATAAAGAATTAAATAAGGCTATTGAAGAAGAAAGATACGAAGATGCTGCTAAAATTAGAGATAAAATAAAGCAGATTAAAGATGAAAAATAATTAGCGTCAATTTAAATGTTATGATATTAAGATGAAAATCTATAATTAAAATTATGCTATTAAATTGTAGGAGGAATTGTTATGTCAAACTGGTATTTACAAAATGGAAAAGATTCAGATGTTGTAATAAGTACAAGGGTTAGACTTGCACGTAATATAAATGGGTTTAATTTTGAAAATAAATGTAGTAAAAATGAAAAAAGAAAAATACTTGCAAAGATTCAAGAGATTCAACCTAAAGTGGGTTATGGACTTAAGCTTTTAAAATTAAAAGACATGGATGAGCTTACAAAACAGGCCTTAGTTGAAAAACACCTTATAAGTCCTGAATTTGCAAATAATAATGAAGATGATTCAAAAGCAATATTAATAAATGATGAAGAAAATATTTGCATTACAATCAATGGAAAAGATCATTTGAAAATTCAGGTATTTGCAGAGGGCTTTGCAACAGATGAATTGTTGAATTTAGCAGTTGAGATAGATCAAAAATTAGAAAAGTTTTTGGATTATTCATTTAATAAGAAATATGGATATTTAACAGCGTGCCCAAGCGATGTTGGAACAGGATTAAGAGTTTCTTCAATGCTACATTTACCTGGACTTACGCTTACAGAAAATATAGGAACGATACTTAAATATGTAAATAATTTTGGTACTTCTGTAAAATCAGTATATAGTGAAGGAAATAAAAGTGTTGGAGACATTTACGAGATTTCAAATAATCAGACACTTGGATTTACTGAGCAAGAAATTGCAAAGAATGTAAAAGCCGTTACTCAAAAATTGATTGAACAAGAAAGAACTACTAGAAAGTATCTTGGAAAAGACAAGCTACAGTTTGAAGATGGAATTTATAGAGATTTTGGTATTTTTACAAATGCTAGAATAATGAATTCAAACGAATGCATGGATTTGTTATCAAGTGTAAAACTTGGTACTGATATGGGTGTTATTTCTGAATTAGATGATTTGAAAGTAAAGAAATTATATCTTTATACAAAGACCGCAAATCTTCAAAAATATTTTGGAAAAACAATGGATTCTGAAGAAGAGAATGTAAAAAGAGCAGAACTAATAAAGCAAATTATAAAAGAATAGTAAAGAAAGAAGGGATTTTTATGGAATATAAGTTTACAAACAGTGCACAACAAGCATTAGAGATTGCAAATGAATTAGCATCACAACTTGGTCACAATTATATTGGGACAGAGCATATCCTATATGGCTTGGCTACAGAGGCTAATGGTGTTGCTAGCAAGGTGCTTGAAAACCAAGGTGTAACTGGAGAAGATATATTAAAAGAAATCGAAGTCTTAATTGGAGTAAATGAAGAAATGACTGACATTGAAACTATTGGTTTCACACCAAGAAGCAAAAGAGTTATAGAAAATGCTTTTGCAGAGGCTAGAAGACTAAATAGTCAATACATCGGAACAGAGCATATTCTTGTTGGAATCATGAGAGAGGGAGACAGTGTTGCTGTAAGGATTATGATGGATTTGAATGTAAATCCTAAAAAACTATACAGTGAGATTGTAAACACTATCAATGAGGCAAATACACAGGAACAAAATGGCAAGAGAACATCAAACAGTGGAAGCTATAATTCTACTCCAACATTGAATCAATATGGTGTTGATTTAACAAAGAAGGCGACAGAAGGAAAGCTTGATCCTGTAATAGGAAGAAGTACAGAAATTGATAGAGTTATCCAGATTTTATCAAGAAGAACGAAAAACAATCCTTGCTTAATTGGTGAGCCGGGTGTTGGTAAAACTGCAATAGCAGAAGGACTAGCAGAAAAAATTGTTGCAGGAGATGTGCCTGAGACTCTTAAGAATAAAAGAGTTGTAAGTATTGATATTTCTAGCATGGTAGCAGGTGCTAAATATAGAGGAGATTTCGAGGAAAGAATAAAGAAATCTCTTGAAGAAGTTAGAAAAGCAGGAGATGTAATTTTATTCATAGATGAAATTCACACTATTGTTGGTGCAGGTTCTGCAGAGGGTGCTGTTGATGCGGCAAACATCTTGAAACCACTTCTTGCCAGAGGAGAAGTACAAGTAGTCGGTGCAACAACAACAAACGAATATAGAAAATATATCGAAAAAGATGCTGCACTTGAAAGAAGATTTAGTCCAGTACTAGTTCAAGAACCTTCTGAGGAAGATACTATAAAAATACTAGATGGATTAAGAGATAAATATGAAGCACATCATAATGTAAAAATTACTGATGAAGCTATAAAGTCTGCAGTAGAGCTTTCTACAAGATATGTAAACGATAGATTCTTGCCTGATAAAGCGATAGATTTAATAGATGAGGCTGCATCAAAGGTTAAAATGCAAACTTATACAAAGCCAGATTCTATGAGAAAATTAGAGGATGAAATTGAGAAAACTCGTAAAGAAAAAGAAGAAGCTATTGCAACTCAAAATTTTGAAAAAGCTGCAAAATTAAGAGATACAGAGAAGAGCAAGAAACAAAAATTAGAAGAAGAGCAAAAGAAATGGAAAGAAGATAATACAAAAAAGGTTATGACTCTTGGCAAGGAAGATATCGCTGAAGTAATTGCAACTTGGACAGGTATTCCTGCTTATAAGATTACTGAAACAGAAAATGAAAAGTTAAAACATCTTGAGGAAAATCTTCATAAGAGAGTGGTAGGACAAGACGAAGCGGTAAACAGTGTTGCAAAAGCGATAAGAAGAGGAAGAGTAGGACTTACAGATCCTAACCGTCCAACAGGTTCATTCTTATTCTTAGGTCCTACCGGTGTTGGTAAAACAGAACTTGCTAAATCTTTGGCAGAGGCTATGTTTGGTAGCGAAAATGCCATCGTAAGAGTTGATATGTCTGAATTTATGGAGTCACATTCAGTGGCAAAATTAATTGGTGCTCCTCCAGGATATGTAGGTTATGATGAAGGTGGACAATTAACAGAAAAGGTAAGAAGAAGACCATACAGTGTAATATTATTTGATGAGATTGAAAAGGCTCACCCTGATGTTATGAATATGCTTCTTCAAATACTCGAAGACGGAAGACTTACTGATTCGCAAGGAAGAACAGTTAACTTTAAGAATACAATAATTATAATGACTTCAAATGTTGGTGCAAGATTGATAACAGATAAAACAAAACTTGGATTTAGTGGAGCTACAGACGAAAAAGAGAGCAAAGCTAAAGAATACGAAAATACGAAGAAAGAAGTTATGACAGAATTGAAGAAACAATTCAGACCAGAGTTCCTAAATCGTATTGATGATATAATTGTATTCCACAAACTTGAGAGCGATGATATAAAAAAGATTATAGATATAATGCTTGTAAATGTTACTAAGAGATTGGAAACACAAGGATTGAAAATCGAAATAACAGAACCTGTAAAAGAACTAATTGCTAAGAAAGGTGTGGACACAAATTATGGTGCAAGGCCTTTAAGAAGAGCAATTCAAAGTATGCTTGAAGATAAAATTGCAGATGCAATTTTGGATGGAAAGTTTAAAGTGGGTAAGAAAATTGCAAAGGCAGAAGTAGAAAATGATGAAATAGTTATAAAATAATGATATATTATTGAAATTATCAATTGTAAAATAGTAAAATTAAGTATGTGAAGATAAGATATTCTAAAGAGATATTAAATCGAAGAATAGAAATTTAAGGGAAAGGAATTAGTCAATTAAATAAAAGTGTATTGCATTTAATTGATTAGAAAAGAAAAATGATTGCGTTAGTTACAGGAGCGTCTTCAGGAATAGGAAGAGATATTGCAAGGGAACTTGCTAAAAGAGGATACAATATAATTGCTGTTGCAAGAGGAAAAGAAGCATTAGAAAATTTAAAGGAAGAATTAAAAAAAGAATACAAAGTACAGGTTGATGTACAAGTAATTGACTTAATTAACAGGGATGCTTGCAAAAATTTATATAGCTATGTTCATGAACAATATGGAACTATTGATGTTCTTGTAAACGATGCAGGCTTTGGAACTTGTGGCAAATTTACAGACACGGATTTAGACAAAGAAATAGCAATGGTAGATACAAATATTGTTGCACTTCATATATTGACTAAATTGTTTTTGCAAGATATGGTGAAGGAGAATAAAGGGCATATTATGAATGTAGCTTCGATAGCTGGATTCATGCCTGGTCCACTCATGGCTACCTATTATTCTACAAAGGCTTATGTAGTAAGACTTACACAAAGTATCAGACAGGAGCTATTTATGCAACACTCAAAAGTAAAAATATGTGCACTATGTCCAGGACCCGTAAATACTAATTTTAATAAAGTTGCAGATGTTAAATTCAATTTAGCAGAGGCAAATAGTAAAAAGGTCGCCCAATATGCTGTAAAGAAAATGTTTAGAAATAAAATATTAATATTTCCAAGTTTTACAATATGGCTTGGAAGAATATTATTTAAAGTATTTCCAGACCAATTATCAGCGTTCTTTTGCTATTTTGCACAAAGAAGAAAAATACAATAAAGAAATAATCAAAAACAATTAAACAAAAAAATTATTATAAAATTCAGAAAGAGTGGACGCAATATCCACTCTTTTTAATAGTAAAAAAATAAAAATTAAATTTTTTTACTTAATTAATGTCTTTTTTTAATAACCCTTAATAATTTTTGTTTATATAAAGTATGATTTGTTCTAGAGTTTCTTTGTCAGCTATAGATAAAGACTTAATCATTTTCTCTAATTTGGAATCAGTTGTCTCTTCTGCAAAATCTAGTAGGTCACGGAAAATATAGTTAGGTGATACTTTTAAAAAATTACATAAATTTAATAAAGTGGTTATACTACCAATGTTCCTACCATTTTCAATGCTACGTAATAAATCTGTAGAAATACCTATATTTTCTGAAACATAATCTTGAGTATATTTTAAGTTCTTTCTAGCTTGCTTTACTCTTTTTCCTAGAACGTCTAAAACATCATTGCTTGTAATTAGCAATATAATCACCTACCTTCTAACATTAAAATAATAACATTGTAAACAGACTTTAAAAAGTGCACTAAAATACATAATATAAAATTTTAAATAGCTTAAGTGTGAATTATACTAATGCAGAAAAACAAAAAAAGACAAAAAGAGACTTTTATAAAACCAAAAGTGTGCATAATAGTTACACTAAATTCAATATGTTATTATGTCCAGATATAATGTTTATATGTTAATCGAGAAACGATATGATGAATATTTTTTACGAAAAGGTGAATGTAATTTTACTACTATCCTTAGTTTCAGCTAAAAAAAAGATATTCTATTGGAGAAATCAAAATTTATTTATGGACTTCCTCTGGGTTATTAATATATTTAGGCATGAAATATTGATTTTTTTGTTGTATTAATATAAAATGTTTTATGTAATTATGAACATGATTTGAAATTGGAGGAACTTATGAATAATATACAACCATTCAGAAAATTATTTAAGGTTGGAAATAAAAAAAATAAGAAAATTGATAAAAATAATAAAATGGACAATAATGAGAATAAAAACGGAAAGATAAAGAAATTCGAGAAAGCGACTCATTTAAAATGGTTTGCAGGAATAGTTTTTGTAGTAATATTACTGCTAGTAATTAGAATATTTTATCTGCAATTTATAATGGGAAATGAACTAAAAGAAAAAGCCTATAAACAGATAACTGCTAACAGGGTTTTGAGCCCAAAACGTGGAACAATATACGATACTACAGGAAAGGCTCTTGCAGTAAGTACAAATGTTGACACAATAAGCGTAAATCCATCTCTTATAATTGTAAAAGGAGACCAGGACGCAACAAACGCATTGAAACAAAAAGTCGCTAAGGCTTTGACAGATTGCCTTGAATTAAATTATGATGATGTTCTAATAAAAGTAACTAGTACAAATTCAGTAGAGATTATCGCTAAAAAAGTTGACTCAGACAAAGTTGATGCTTTAAAAAAATGGATGAGTGATAACAAATTTACTTCTGGAATAAATATTGATGAAGATACAAAGAGAACGTATCCATACAATAATTTGGCATCAAATTTAATAGGATTTTGCGGAAGTGATAATAATGGACTATCAGGCCTTGAATACTATTGGGACAGCACATTAACAGGAACTCCGGGAAGAGTTACAACGGCAATAAATGCAGCTCAAGATTCTATACCTGATGAAGATGAAAAATACATTGCGGCAGAAAATGGCTCAAACATAACACTTTCGATAGATGCCAATATTCAAACTATTGTTGAAAAATATTTGAAGCAGGCAGTAGAAGAAAATAATTGTAAAAACGGGGGGTCAATGCTTTTAATGGACCCATCAACAGGAGACATACTTGCTATGGCTACATATCCAGACTATAATTTGAATACTCCTTTCGAGCCAAACGAATCAATGCTTGCAACATGGGATACATTAACTAGTGAAGAAAAAACTAACAGTTTATACAAAATGTACAGTAATAAAGTTGTTAATGAGACTTTTGAACCTGGTTCAGTATTCAAACCAATAATTGCTGCTATTGGACTAGAAGAAAATGTTGTAGAAACAGATACTGCAGGTGACTTCTATTGTAGTGGTAAACAGCAAGTAGCAGATGTAAGCATTAGCTGTGCAAACACAAGTGGACATGGAAGTCAATCTTTAAGAAATGCACTTGAAAATTCTTGTAATCCAGCATTAATTCAATTAGGAAATAGAATTGGTGCTACTACAATGTATAAATATTTTAGTGCATTTGGATTATTCGATAAAACAGGAATCCAAACATCTGGCGAGTCTTCATCGCAATTCCATAAATTAGACTCAGTTGGACCAACAGAACTTGCAACAATGTCTTTCGGACAAAGATTCACAATCACTCCATTACAAATGATTACAGCAGCTTCCGCAATTGCAAATGATGGAAAATTAGTAAAACCAAGAATTGTAACAAAAATAGAAAATCCAGATACAGGAGTTGTAACTAATATAGACGTTCAAGAGGTAAGACAGGTAATCTCATCTGAAACTGCTGCAAAAGTACGTGACATGATGCAATCTGTTGTAACTGATGGTGGAGGACAGTTAGGTGCCGTAAAAGGATATAGCATAGCAGGAAAAACTGGAACATCAGAGCCAGATCCAAACCATCCTGAAAATGGATATGTTGCTTCATTCCTAGCAATAGCACCAGTTGAGAATGCTAAGGTAGTTGCACTATTATCTTTATATGGACCTCAAGGAAAATCTCATTATGGTGGACAAATTTCTGCCCCAGTTGTGTCACAAGTATTATCAGAAGTACTTCCTTATTTAGGAATACCTTCAAACGATACATCTTCGGAAAGTACGTCATCATCTACAGTAACAATTCCGGATTTAAAAGGAAAGACTGTAACAGAAGCAAAGAATATCTTAAGCGATTTAGGTATACAAATAATTACATCTGCAGATGGAGATGAAACAATAATAAATCAAACACCAAAGGCAGGAGTTTCACTTGCAAAAGGTGGAATTGTAAAAGTATATACAGAAAATGCAAATACATCAGTTTCCGTATCAGTTCCAGACCTAAAAGGTAAGAGCTTATCTGCAGCAAAATCTGCACTAAAATCAAAGAACTTAAATATACAAGCAACTGGTTCTGGAGTTGTAGTTTCACAAGATGTACAAGTTGGAACATCTGTTGAAGAAGGAACTGTAATAAAAGTTAATCTTCAAGAAACAACTTCTGAGTTACATTAAACTTAAAATAAGTTAAAAACCATAATACTAAATAATAAAAATCATAACTAACAGCAAGAGATAAATACGAATTTTAAATAAATTTTATAAAAATAACTCAAAACGCTAAAAATTGGTGTTTGGGGTTATTTTTTATTGATTTTAAATTGAAAATGTAATATAATTGAAATATATGAAAAAATCAGTGGCAAGATATTTAAATGCTGATTTTCCGTAGGAGAAATTAGCTAAAAGATTTGTAACAAAAATTGATAGGAAAAAGATAAGGATAATTTTGCTATTGACTTATTTTGCTTAAATTTATACAATATAATATATCTATAATTGTAATAAGAAGGATGGATGATATGAAAAAATTAAAAAAATTGATTATAGCGGTAATTATAGCTTGTTTTATGGTAATTGCATTGGGACAATTAACAACAGCTAATGCAGCAAATGCTGGACCAATGTACCTAGGTATTGTATCGCTTAGAAGATCAGGCTATGGTTATACACAAAGTGCGAAAAAAGTGTGGAAAATTGCTCAATACACAAGTACAAATGAGCAAGAAGCACCAAACAAAAATAAAACAATTTATTGTATAAAGGCTGGACCTGGATTTGGTTCTACAGATATGATGACAGGCGGAACACCAAAGATCAGTACTTATACTCAAAAATTTAATTTAAAAGATTTAGCAAGTATATCAAGTCCATATAAGGATGTATTACCTAGTGGAGAAAATTATAACAAGTTAATGTGGTTATTAGATAATATTTATATACTTCCAGAAATAGAAGATAACGATTCTAAGAATGCATACTTGAAAAAGATAATACCAGATGAAAGCTATAGTTTAATTACAACTGATGAATTGGACGTAATTCAACAATTAGCAGTTTGGTATTTCACAAATCCAACTGGCACATATCATTATTCTGCTGATGAAATTAACTTATTCAGAAATGCTTATATAAATCAAGATGATAACTATAAAAATTTCGAAGACTTACTTGGAGATTCAGGATTAGATAAAATTGATGCAATAAAAGAATTATATAGTTATTATATAAATAGTGCACCAGCAAACTATGTAAGTACAAACAATGCAACAAAACCAGTTGAGTTAGTTAGTTCAAATGCAAAAATGCAAACAATAAATGCTAACTATGTAGCTGGACCTTATAAAATAAATAAACTATTAAATGTTAATTATAATTTAACAGCATCATATACAGATATGAATGGAAAAACTATAAATCCAACTTTAGCAATAAAAGATGCTTCTGGAAATATAGTCACAACAAATAAAACAATAAGCGAATTAGTTGGACAAGAATTTTATTTAGTAATGCCAACAAGTTCTGATATAACAGGAATAAAAATAACAATTAGTTCATCATACACAACAAGAACAGCAGATTATTGGTCAGTTGCAGATGCTCCAAATACAGAGCAGCCAGTTGTTGTAGTTGATGAAACACCACAAAACTTTGAAGAGAGTGCATCAATAGTAGTACCAAAACCATTTGATTTATCATTAAGAAAATTCATAATAGAAGTAAATGGAAAAGAGGTTTCTTCAAGAGAACCACAAGTTGATGTAAAAGCATTAGCTGCAGGAACAGCAACGACAGCAACTTATAATCATACAAAAACACCAGTAAAAGTTCAAATCGGAGATACAGTAACATACAAAATTAGAGTTTACAATGAAGGTTCAGAAGACGGATATGTTTCAGAAATAACAGATCATCTACCTGAACAATTAGAATTTCTAAAGGATGACCCAATAAATCAAACTTATGGCTGGCATTATGCAAGTAGCTCAGATTTAAAAACACTTAAGACATCATATCTATCAAAAGATAATGAAACATCAGACGGAGAAAATAAAATCTCAGCATTCAATGGAACTACACTTTCTTATAAAGAAGTTCAAATAAAGTGTAAAGTCGTTGCAACAACTCCAATGGCAAATAAAATCACAAACATTGCAGATATAACAGGATTTACAGACGCAAATGGAAATCAAGTAACAGATAGAGATTCTCAAGCAAACAATGTTACATTACCAACTGGTAGTGAGTTAGAAAACTATCGTGATGCCGATATTAACAGAGGAGATAAATATATACCAGGACAACAAGATGATGATGATTTTGAAAAATTAATTTTAAAAGAATTTGACTTGGCACTTAGAAAATTCATTACAGGTGTAAATGATGAAGAAATTACATCAAGAATACCAACTCCAGATTTATCAACACTAAAAGCTGGAACAAGCACAACAGCAATATACAATCATTCTAAAGACCCAGTAAGAGTTGCAGTCGGAGATACAGTTATTTATACAATAAGAGTTTATAACGAAGCTGAAACAGATGGATATGCTTCAGAAATAACAGACCATATACCAGAACAATTAGAATTCTTACCAAGCAATAGCACAAACATATCTTATGAATGGGAAATGCTTGATAAAGATGGAAATGTTACAACAAATGTTAAAGATGCGGTAAAAGTTAGAACATCTTACTTATCTAAGGACAAGGAAACTTCATCAAGACAAAACAAAATAGTTGCATTTGATGGAACAACACTTGCATATAAAGATGTAAAAATTGCATTTAAAGTTGTTGAAACAAATCCGATGGCAAGCAAAATTACAAACATTGCAGACATTACAAAATTCACAAATGGAAATGGTGAAACAGTAACAGATAGAGATTCACAAGAAAACAACGTAAATGTTCCAACAGGAAAAGAATTAGAAGATTATAAAGATAGTGAAATATCAAAAAATTATGTACCAGGACAACAAGATGATGATGACTTTGAAAAATTAGTATTGAAAGTATTCGACTTATCATTAAGGAAATTCATAACAAAGCTAAATGATGAAGACATTACATCAAGAGTTCCTGAAGTAGACACAAAAGCACTAGCAGCAGGAACAGCAACAACAGCAACTTACAATCATACAAAATCTCCAGTTGCAGTTAGCATAGGAGACAAGGTTGTTTATACAATAAGAGTTTATAACGAGGGAGATAATGATGGTTATGCATCTGAAATAACAGACCATATACCAGAACAATTAAAATTTTTACCTGAAGATACAACAAACCAAATGTATGAATGGGAAATGATTGATAGTGAAGGAAATGTTACAAATGATACTTCAAAAGCGGTAAAGATTAGAACATCTTATTTATCAAAGGCAAAAGAGAATGAAACAAGACAAAATAAATTAGTTGCATTTAATGGAACAACACTTTCATACAAAGATGTAAAAATTGCATTTGAAGTGGTATCAACAGATCCAATGCCAAATAAAATTACAAATATTGCGGATATTACAGGATTCACAAATGAAAATGGTGAAACAGTAAAAGATAGAGATTCACAGGAAAACAATGTAGTTGTTCCAACAGGAACAGACCTTGAAAATTATAAAGACAATGAAATCTCAAAGAATTATGTACCAGGACAACAAGACGATGATGACTTTGAAAAATTAGTACTGAAACAATTCGACTTATCACTAAGAAAGTTCATCACAAAAATAAATGATACAAAAGTCACAAGCAGAATTCCACAAGTAGACGTAACTCCATTAAAAGATGGAACATCAACAACAGCTATATATAATCATTCAAAAGAACCAGTTAAAGTTAGTGTAGGCTCAATAGTAGAATATACAATTAGAGTTTACAACGAAGGACAAATAGATGGTTATGCTAATACAATAAAGGACCATATTCCTGAACAACTTGAATATTTACCAGACAATGCAACAAATAAACAATATGAATGGGAAATGTTAGATAAAGATGGAAATGTTACAACAGATGTAAAAAATGCAACTGTATTAAGAACATCATATCTATCAAAAGACAAAGAAACAGCAACAAGAAAAAATAAGATTTCTGCATTTGATGGAACAACTCTTGACTACAAAGATGTAGTAGTAGCATTTAGAGTAAAACAAACAGATCCAATGCCAAACAAAATTACGAATATCGCTGATATAAGTGATTTTTCAGATAAAGACGGAAATGATGTAAAAGACAGAGATTCTGATAAAGACAATGTAAAAATCCCAGAAGATTTACCAGGATACAAAGATGATGAAATAAATAATTCTTATGTACCAGGACAAGAAGACGATGATGACTTTGAAAAAGTTTCAATAGTTGAATTTGACTTAGCATTAAGAAAGTTCATTACAGCAGTAAATGATACACAAATAACAAGCAGAATTCCACAAGTAGATGTATCACATCTAAAAGATGGAACAGCAAATTCAGCAACATACACACATCCAAAAGATCCAGTACTTGTATCAAATGGAAATATTGTAACATACACAATTAGAGTATTTAATGAAGGAGAAATGGACGGATATGCATCATTAATAAAAGATGATATTCCTGAAGGACTAAGATACCTACCAGATAATGATATAAATAAAGAATATAGATGGACTATGTTAGATAAAGACGGAAATGCAACTACAAATGTAGAAGATGCAGTTTCAATAGTATCAGATTATCTATCAAAAGAACAAGAAAAAGTTTCTGGAGAGAACTTATTAAAGGCATTTAACAAGAATTCAGATACATTATCATTCAAAGATGTTAAGGTTGCATTTGAAGTAATAGAACCTGCTACATCTGATAGAATAGTAATAAATCAAGCACAAATTTCTAAGAACACAGACAAAGACGGAAACGATGTACATGACCGTGATTCAGTTCCAGATAAATGGAATGATGGAGAGGACGACCAAGACATCGAAAAGGTAAAAGTTCAATACTTTGACTTAGCTTTAAGAAAATGGGTTACACAAACAATTGTAATTGAAAATGGCGAAGAAAAAGTTGTTGAAACTGGACATACTGCAGAAGATGATCCAGAAGCAGTAGCAAAAGTTGATTTGAAGAAGAGTAAAATTAATAATGTAACTGTTAAATTTAGATACAAAATAAGAGTTAGAAACGAAGGAAATATTGCAGGATATGCAAAAGAAATAAAAGACTATATTCCAGATGGATTGAAATTTGTAAAAGAAGATAATCCTTTATGGGAACAAGTTGATGACAAAACAATCGTTACAGACCAAACTAAAGACACATTACTTGCACCGGGAGAAGAAACAGTTGTAGAAGTATTGCTAACATGGATAAACAGTGAAGATAACATGAAAGTTATGGACAACTGGGCAGAAATCAGCAAAGATTACAACGATTACGGAAGCCCCGACATAGACTCAACTCCAGACAATAACAAACATGGAGAAGATGATATAGATGATGCACCAGTACTTGTAACAATTCAAACAGGACAAATAGTAATGTATTTTGGCATGACATTTGCAGTACTAGCAATATTAACTGGAGGATTAACTTTAATTAAAAAGTTTGTATTATAATGTAAAAATAAAGCTTGTATAGTAAACTATATGAGCTTTTTTTTTGAAAATTTAAATTTATAGAATGGAATTTCAAATTTATATTTACAACAAAATTTGGGTATGCTATAATTCAAATGAAAATAATGTTTAAATAACTCAAATTTTGGAAAAATAAATTTATAAATTATAAAAATAATGAAGATTATTGTTGAAATAACAAAAAATTTAAATAATAAATAAAAACAATACATAATAAAATTATATAACAGGTTTGAATAATACATAAAGAATAATGTTTAAAAACTTTAGAATAACGAAAGGAAGAAAGTATATATGAATCAAATTCTTATTACTGATAATGGTTCAAATAAAAATAATAAATTTGAAAAGAAGAACAAAGCTGAAAAGAGAAAAATGCAGAAAAGCCCTGGCGAAGCTCCATCAACAAAGGGAGTAGCTAGATTTTTTGCTGTTCTTATACTTTTGTTTGGAATGGCACTATCTGGTAATGGAGCCTATGCAATGTGGCAAGATGTAAAAGAAGCAAAATCTAACAATAAGCCTACTGCAGAAGCTATAAAGAATGGAAATACTGTAAATGTAACAGTTAAGAATAAGGACGGAATCAGAAGCGTAACATATTATTGGAACGATTCTAAAGCAACAACAACTGTATCTGGAAGAAACGGAAACACAGTTACATTTAAGGCAGATATACCACAAGGAACAAACAAATTAACTATAAATGTTGTAGATACAAGTGGAAAACAAAATACTTTATTTAAGAACTTTACACATTCAGAGGGAGATGTAACAGAACCTGAAATAACATTTGAAGTTGTAAATTCAAGTGTAAAAATAATAGTTACGGATGATACAGAGCTTGAACATATAGTATACAAATATGGAGACGATGACGAGGTTGTAGTTAAAGCAACAGAAGAAGGACAAACAAGAATAGAAGCTACTGTACCTGTTACTCAAGGTCAAGCAACTCTTAAAGTAGAGGCAGTTGACGCGTCTCAAAACTTTGCAACAAAAGAACAAGAAATAAAAGGAGTTAAGAAACCTGTAATAGAAGTAACACCAGATCCAAGTGATCCTTCATACATCATAATAAAAGCAACTGATGAAGATGGACTAAGAATGGTATCATACTATATAAACGAACAAGAATATAAAACAGATCCTAACACTTCTTTAAATTCAAAGACTTTTGAATGGAAGCAGAAAGTAGAGCCAGGACAAACAAATGTAACTGTACATGCATATAATATTAGTGAACAAGTATCAGAGTTTGTTGGAATATATAACTATTAAAAAATAAAGCAGTATATGGAGGAATATAATGCAAATAGTATATTTAATTGATGATGATGATAAATTAAAAAAACTTTTAACAGAAAGTTTTAAAGATAATAAGAATTACAAATTTAAACAGATTAGAACAGAAAACATTGATGTCGCATTAAAAGATATACCAGCTCTAATAATTGTAAATGAAGATACAATATCAGAGAATGCAGAGACTATATGCAACAAAATAAGAAATAATGACGATAACAGCATAACGCCGATAATAGTCGTAACATCAAATATAGAAAGAGAACACAGAATAAGAGTTCTTCAAGAAGGAGCAACATACTTTATAAAAAATCCTATTGACTTTGAATACTTATTCTACACAATAAATAATATCACGAATCTGTTATATCTTAATAGAAAGGTTAGTCCTCTTACGAACTTACCTGGAAATGTTCAGATACAAGCTGAAATAAAAAGAAGGCTAATGAAAAAAGAATATTTTGTAATGCTTTATTTAGACTTAGATAACTTTAAGGCATACAATGATGTTTATGGTTTTTCTAAGGGAGACGAAATAATTAAATTCACTGCAAGAACAATAATAAACAATGTTCATGCAAAAGATGAAGATAATAATTTTGTTGGACATATAGGAGGAGACGATTTCATTGCAATAGTTGATGATGACAATTTTGAAGAAATTTGCCAAAATATTGTATTAGAATTTGATAAAAATATAAAGAAATATTTTAATGAAGATGATTTGAAAAAAGGATATTTGGAAGTACCAAACAGAAAAGGAATAATAGAGGAATTCCCACTTACAACAATATCGGTTGGAGCTGTTGAAGTTACGCCAGGAAGATTTAAAAATGCTCTTGAAATAGGAGAAGAGGGAGCACAGGTTAAACATTTGGCAAAAACTATTTCTGGAAGTACATACGTTATAGACAGAAGAAAAAATCATGAATAAACAAAAAAATATACAGTCTAGAATATAAAATTTAGAATACATAATAAAAAAGATGGTGAAATTTTAATTTCATCATCTTTTTTATTAAGAAATTTCCGTTAAATATTCATTAATTCTATTGATTAATTCTTGTTTAACTTCCTCCTCGGTCATTCCTTCTATTTGAGCTCCGGCAACGGTTATATGACCTCCACCGCCAAGCTTTTCTAATATAAGTTGTACGTTTATATCACCAATAGATCTACCACTTATGCAGATTCTATCTCCTAATTTTCCAATTACGAATGATGCTGTGATGTTACTTATTGTAAGTAATTCATCTGCTGCTTTTGCACATGTAATATTAGCATCTGGGTCAGCTTTATCATAAACAGAAATTGCAATAGTATCATTCATGATCTCAGATTTTGCAACTATTTCAGAAATTTTATTATAAGTTTCCAAGTCGCTTTGGAACCACTTCTTAACCTTTATAATATCTACACCACATTTTCTTAAAAATGCGGCAGCTTCGAATGTTCTAACACCTGTTTTAAATGTGAAGTTCTTTGTATCCATCATAATTCCAGCATATAAGGCTTCAACTTCAAAAGTAGTTAAATGAATTGCCCTTTCAGAAAATTCAACAATTTCTGTTACAAGCTCACAGGCAGATGAAGCATAAACTTCGTGGAATGTAAGCATTGCGTTTTCTATGTAATCCGTTCCTCTTCTATGATGATCTATTACGGCGATTTTATCTGTTTTAGTTAGAAGTTCTGGAACTTCAACATAATTTTTCTTGTCTGTATCAACAACAATTAATAATGAATCTGAAGAAATCTTACTAAGAGCTGTATTTTTATCAACCAAAACACCTTGGTAATCTTCTATATCTTTTAAATCCTGAATAAAAGTATCTAAACTTGTTCCAGTAGTTTCATTAACTATATAGGCATCTTTACCAATGGCTTTTACAAATCTGTAAACGCCCATTGCAGAACCCATTGCATCAATATCGCTATTGGTGTGTCCCATAATTAAAACATTGCTTGAACTATTAACTAATTCCTCTAATGCTTGAGAAACGATTCTTGCCTTAACTCTTGTACGTTTTTCAACTTCTTGAGTTCTTCCACCGAAGAAATAATATTTCCCATTTTGTTTTATAATTGCTTGGTCACCACCACGACCAAGAGCAATATCTATAACAGCTTTTGCAGATTTATATTTATCTACATTTGATTCGCCTTCTTCTGAAATTGCAATACTCAATGTAGTTTGAATATTATCCTCAGTTTTAATTTCCTTAATTTCATCTAATATGTCAAATTTTTCGTCTTTAATCTCTTCAACGTGATATTGATCAAATATACATACATAAGTATCTCTTTCAGACTTTATAGAAAGTCCATTATACTTATTAACCCATGCATATATTGACTTTTCTGCCTCAGAAGTAATTTTAAGTTTTTCTTCTTCAGTAGCTCTTTGCATAAGTTCTTCATAGTTATCTATTACGACAATACCAATACAAGTTCTTGAATTACTGAAATCATTCAAAAGATTTACGTAGTTAGTTTCGTCTAAAAAGTAAATTGTTGAAAGATATTCACTCTTAGCACCTTTTTCTTTAGATTTTACAGACTCAGCAATTATTTTGTATGTTTTTTCTCCGATCTTCATACTCTCGTAAATTGCAGGAGCCTTATCGTTATTATCTTTATCTATTTTCTGCTTTAGCTCTTTTATGATATCTGATAGATAAGTACCAATATCAATGTTTGCAAAAGTCTTTATGAAATTACTACTTTTCCAGATGATGTTTCCTGAAGTTTCGACAACAACTAATGGAAAAGGTGAGTTTATAATTGTGCTTTGAGCAGCTTTATCAACATTTAATGTTAGTTCGTCTATGTGTTTTGTGATTTCCGCTTTCCTTTTTTTACTAGACCATACACTATATAAAAGAACAAGTGCATAGAAAACAATTGAAGGAATAATCGCCTTAGGCTCTCTAATACTAAGTACAATTAAAATAATAGCAATTATTATTAAATAGACTTTAGTTCGTGATATTAATTCATCTAAATTCATTTTGTTTTTGGACATAATTCTCCACCTTTTATAACTTCTTGTTAAATATATTAACAACTAATATTTTACAGTATTTTAACGGATTTGTCAATTTTTCGTAAGAAGAGCAGAAAATGGGTGAGTGGTAGAAGTAGTGCTATTTTTCAATAAAATGAAATTTGGAGTATTTATATTTTTTTGATAATGAACACATAATCCATAAATTAGGGGCGTAAAGATATTGATAATAATGGCTCTTTTGCTAACTAATAAGGGTTCGGAACTCTTAGAACATTTGAATAATTTTTCTGGATTATCTATTAAAGATGTATCAGAAATAAGCTCGTTTAGGCTTATTTCAAGATGCCCCTTTTTTGATGCGATGATGGTAGCACAAAAATCTTGATTTGCTATTGCAACTGATTTTCTGCCAAATACATCGAAGAAAAGAGATGCAAAATGATGCCACAAATTAAAACTACCAGTATTAGAAGAATATGACGTGAAATTTGAAATAGAAACTGGAAGGCTATCTATGCTATAATTTTCAATGTATCTGCCAATGTTTATTAATTTTTCGTAAGACATATAATGATTTGCTGGGATTATTGGAGGATTATTTGAATCGAAATTTATTAGATAAGTTAGATTTAAAATTTTAGATTTTGTAGAAGTTTTCTTATTACGATTATTAATAGAAATATTTTTATTTGCTTCATTGTATAAGTTTAAGACTAGCTTTTTGTACTTATTGGAATAGAAGATAGTATTTATATTATTCTTTTTCAAAATTTTTGATAAATCTGAACTGCTAATAGACCTGGGGTCTATGATTACCACAGTTTTATGTAAGATAAGACATGCAAGAAATGTAACGAGAAATTCGTATCTATTCTCAGATAAAATTGCAATCTTATTGTCTGATATATCTATAAGTTTTGCTTTTATAACTCTTGATAATGAGAAAATATCAAACTCATAATTAAAAAAATTTAAATGCTTATTTAATTCATCAATAAATACAGCATCTTTATACTGATATTTGCCGGCAGTAATATGAAATAAAATCCTTAAAATTGTAAAAAGTTTTCAAAGGAAATTCGCCTCCTTAAATTATTTATAATATTTATTATAGGACTTGCATAAACGCTACGTCAAGAAAAATCGTGTTCTAAAAATCTACAAAAATTTCGATTTTTTGTAAATTTAATGTATACAAATGACGGAAAAGATAGTAAAATATATTCTGATAAGAAAGGAATGATATAAATGAAGGTTATACTATTAAGTGATATAAAGGGTGTTGGCAAGAAAGACCAAGTAATTGAAGCAAGTGATGGATATGCAAGAAATTACTTATTTCCAAAGAAATTGGCTTTAGAAGCTAATACAGAAAATATGAGCAAACTTAAATCAAGACAGAATTCTAACCAATTTAGAAAAGATACTGAAAAAAAACAAGCAGAAGAAATTGCTAAAAAACTAAAAGGCATTATGCTTAAAATAAAAGTTAGAGCCGGAGAGAACGGAAAAATATTCGGAGGAGTTACTAGCAAGGAAATTTCTGATGGGTTAAAAAGAGATTACAACATTGATATAGACAAAAAGAAAATACTATTAAATGAAACAATAAAAACAATTGGAACATTCACAATAGATATAAAATTATACGAAGGCGTAATTGGAAAATTAAAGATTGATGTTATAGCTTAATTTTAAATGCAGTAAACAGGAAAACGTAAGAACAATACAATTAAAGAAAGCAGGGAGATTAATGGATTTAGGAAAGGTGCCACCACAAGATATAGAAGCAGAACAAGCCGTTATAGGTAGTATGCTTACAGACCAAGATGCAGTTGTTGCTGCGATTGAAACTTTAAAACCAGAAGATTTTTACAGAGAAGACAATAAATTAATATATTCGGCAATTTTAAACATTTACAATAGGGCTGAACCAATCGATATAATTACATTAAAAGCTGAGCTTTCTTCAATGGGAAAATTAGATAATGTAGGTGGATTGGAATATATAGTTGGACTTCCTGATAAGGTTCCAACAACAGCAAATGTAGACAGGTATATTAAAATTGTAGAAGAAAAATCTATGCTAAGAAATCTAATAAAAACTGCAAACGAGATATTAAGCATGGGATATGATCAGACAGAAGATGTTGAAGATGTAATGGACCTTGCGGAAAAAAAGATTTTTGATGTAATGCAGAAAAAAAGTAAGACAGGATATACATCTATAAAAGATGTATTGGTTGAATCTTTTACAAAATTAGAGGAATTATACAATCAGAAACAACACGTAACAGGTGTACCAACTGGATTTATAGACTTAGACAGAATGACTGCAGGACTTCATGGCTCAGAATTTATACTAATTGCAGCAAGACCAGCAATGGGAAAATCTGCATTTGCTTTAAATATTGCAACTTATGCTGCAACAAGAGCAAATGTGCCAGTTGCAATATTCAGTTTGGAAATGTCGAAAGAGCAAGTTGGTAACAGAATTTTGTGTAGTGAAGCATTGGTTGATAGCAATAATGTAAGAACTGGTGATTTAAACGATGAAGAACTTAGCAAACTTGCAGAAACTTCTGGCGAATTATCACAAGCACCAATATATATAGATGATACTGCTGGTATAACTATTACAGAAATGCGTGCAAGATGCAGAAAATTAAAGCTTGAAAAGAATATAGGACTCGTAGTAGTCGATTACTTACAGCTTATCCAGGGTAGTGGAAAAACATCAGGAAGAGAGCAAGAAATTGCAGAGATAAGTAGATCTTTAAAGATACTTGCAAAAGAACTGGAAATTCCAGTTATAGCACTATCACAGTTATCAAGAGCCGTTGAAGCAAGAGATGACCATAGACCAATGCTTTCAGACTTGCGTGAATCTGGATCTATCGAGCAAGATGCCGATATAGTAATGTTCTTGTATAGAGATGATTATTATAATGAAGATTCTCCTGAAAAAAATGTTGCCGAAGTAATAATTGCAAAACAAAGAGCTGGTTCAACTGGAACAGTTAAACTTGCATGGATTGGAAATTACACCAAATTTGCTAATCTTGAAAGATATAGAGATTAGAAAATGCTGTGTGATTAACTTTGATTGTTATTTAACAGAATTTTAATATCCAACTATTATAGAAGATTGTTGGTAATAAAAATTGAACCAAGCAAGAAAAAAATAAATATAACTCGCAAATGAACATAATGAATTTAAAAGCAACAATTCTAAAAATGAAATTAGAAAGATCTAATTAAGAAAGGAGAGCTTTAAACGTTGGAAGTACGAGAAACAATATTAAACACTGTAAGAAAGTACAATTTAATTCAGAATGGTGATGTAATAGTTGTTGGCGTTTCTGGTGGACCGGATTCAATGTGTTTGCTAGATAATTTAATTGCACTAAAAGAGACTCTTAAAATAAAAGAAATAGTAGTGTCACATCTTAACCATCAAATAAGAGAAGAAGCCGAAGAAGAAACTCTATATGTAAAAGAATATTGCAAAAATCACGAAATTTCTTGCTTCGTTAAATATGCTAAGATTTTAGAAATCTCGAAAGAAGAAAAAATCGGAACAGAAGAAGCGGGAAGAAAAGAACGTTACAAATTCTTCGAAGAAGTAGCAAGTAAAGTAAATGCAAATAAAATCGCAATTGCACACAATTTAAATGACAATGCAGAGACTGTTCTTATGCATCTAATAAGAGGAAGCGGAATTTCAGGATTATGTGGAATAATGCCATACAGAGAGGGAAAAATAATAAGACCTCTAATAAAATGTGAAAGAACTCAAATCGAGAAATATTGTGAAGAAAATAAACTTTATCCTAAGTTTGATAAATCCAATAATGACAATACTTATACAAGAAATAAGGTAAGAAATGAACTAATTCCATATATCAAGAAAAATATAAATCCAAATATTATTGAAACAATAGATAGATTATCTGAACTTGTAACAGATGAAGAAAACTATATGAATGATGTTACTGCAAATGCATATCAAGAGATATTAATAGAAGAAAAAGATAAAACCATTGTTTTAAATTTAAAAAAATTCAATGAATTGGAGCAAGTAATAAAATCAAGAACAATACTACTTACAGTTCAGAAACTTTTTGGAACCACCAAACATATAGAAAAAAAGCACATAGATGATATTATAAAATTATGTGAAAATAATATTGGAAACAAATATCTAACTCCAAATAAAAACACTAAAATCGTAGTAAATCACGGAAAAATGTATATAAATAAAATCTAGAAAATAAGAAAAGTAAAATAAAAAACGTAATAAAAAAATTCAACAAAAATTCACACAAATGGGGTTAATGGGTATTGAAATAAGTAAAATTATGTGATATATTCCAATGAGCAAAACCTTATAAAACTAAAGGAGGAAACATTTTGAAAAATAGTTTAAAAACATTAGCAGTTTGGCTAATAATAGGAATAATTATAGTAATGGCGATATCTACTATAATAGAAAATTCAAACACAAAATTGTCTTATTCGGATTTAGTCGAAAAAATAGAAAAAGGACAAGTTGAAAAAGTCGAACTAGAGGCAGATGGATATTCTGCAGTAGTAAAACTAAAAAATGATAATGTTGAAAAGAAAGTAAACATACCAAGTATCGATAATTTAATGGATAACTTACAAGACACAATGAAGAGTGGTCAAGTAACAGTTGTTGAAAAATCAGAATCTTTATGGGCAGTATTTTTAACATACCTAACACCAATCGGACTTGTAGTTATATTCTTTATATTCTGGTTCTTCATAATGAGTGGAGTAAACAACCAAGGTGGAAACAAAACAATGACTTTTGGAAAAAGCAAAGCAAGAGTACTTAATCCAACAGACAAAAACAGAGTAATGTTTGATGATGTTGCTGGAGTTGATGAAGAAAAAGAAGAATTAGAAGAAATAGTAGAATTCTTAAAAAATCCAACAAAATTTACAGAGATGGGTGCACATATTCCAAAGGGAGTTTTATTAGTAGGACAACCTGGAACAGGTAAAACATTACTTGCAAAAGCAGTTGCTGGAGAAGCTGGAGTACCATTCTTTATAATAAGTGGTTCAGACTTCGTAGAAATGTTTGTTGGTGTTGGTGCATCAAGAGTTAGAGACTTATTCGAAGAAGCAAAGAAGAAAGCACCTTGTATAGTATTCATTGACGAAATTGATGCAGTAGGACGTCAAAGAGGTGCAGGCCTTGGTGGAGGACATGACGAAAGAGAACAAACATTAAATCAATTATTAGTTGAGATGGACGGATTTGCTGCAAATGAAGGTGTTATAGTCTTAGCTGCAACCAACAGACCAGATGTACTAGATAAAGCTTTATTAAGACCAGGAAGATTTGACAGACAAATAGTAGTTGGACTTCCAGACGTAAAAGCAAGAGAGCAAATATTAGAAGTTCATTCAAGAAAGAAAAAATTAGCAGACGATGTTGATTTAAGAATAATTGCTAAAAATACAGCAGGCTTCTCTGGAGCAGACCTTGAAAACGTTTTAAACGAGGCAGCTTTACTAGCAGCTCGTAGAAACCTAAAGGTAATAGGTGAAAGAGAAATAGAAGATGCCATGGTAAAAGTAACAATGGGACCAGAAAAAACAACAAGAGTTAGAAGCGAAAAAGAAAAGAGACTTGTTGCATACCATGAGGCAGGACATGCAGTTGTTAGTAGATTCTTACCAACACAAGATGCTGTACATGAAATATCAATAGTGCCAAGAGGAATGGCTGGAGGATACACCATGTATCAACCAACAGAAGACAAGTCTTTTATGTCTAGAACAGAAATGATAGAACAAATAATATCTCTATTAGGAGGTAGAGCTTCAGAAGAATTAATGCTTGATGACATTTCAACAGGTGCAAGTAACGATATAGAAAGAGCAACAAAAATCGCTAATTCGATGGTCACAAAATATGGTATGAGTACAAGACTTGGAACAATAACACTTGGATCAGATCAACAAGAAGTATTCTTAGGAAGAGACTTTGCTCAAGAAAAAACATATTCTGAAGAAACAGCAGGAATGATTGATGAAGAAATGAAGAAAATAATAGATGCATGCTACGACAAAGCAAAAGAGATTCTAAGAGCAAACGAAGACAAACTAAACGCTGTAGCAGGAGTTTTACTAGAAAAAGAAAAAATTACTGGTGAAGAATTTGAAGCAATATTTACAGAACAACAAAACTAATTTTTAAATATATCACGATAGATAAAGGGGATGAAAAGCATGGAAGCATTTGCTGTTATTCTAATATTAATAATGATAATAGTAGCATTAATTGCATTTGCTGTTATGCAAATAAAAATGGCTGGAATGGAAGTAAAGGATTTCTGGACTTTCATAAAAGCGAATGATGATTTAGATAAATTGTATGTTTTCTCTAAACATTACAGTAGAATGTCTCCTCAAGAAAAAATCATATTTTTACACGAAGCCGAAAAGGTTTCAGATGCTTTTGAAAAAGTTCCTTCAATGATATGGGAAGACGAATATCAAAAGTACAGAGATGTAATGGATATTTACAGAAATATAAAAATTGAAAGATGGAAAGAGGCATCTAAATAGAATTAGGACCGACAAGCTTAAATGCTTGTCGGTCTTTTCCTTCAAAGTTACGCGTCGCTTGTTTCCAAAATTTATAATTAAATAATCTTAGAGTTAAAAAGTATCTCAATATAATTTCTCAATTTTGTCACCCGACTTGTTGTCGTCGCAACGAGTTGCTCCTTCAAAGCTGCGCGTCGCTTGTTTCCAAAATTTATAATTAAATAATCTTAGAGTTAAAAAGTATCTCAATATAATTTCTCAATTTTGTCACCCGACTTGTTGTCGTCGCAACATGTTGCTCCTTCAAGGCTACGCGTCGCTTGTTTCCAAAATTTATAATTAAATAATCTTAGAGTTAAAAGTATCTCGATATAATTTCTCAATTTTGTCACCCGACTTGTTGTCGTCGCAACAAGTTGCTCCTTCAAAGCTACGCGTCGTTGGTTCCAAAATTTCGAAATTATATTGAGATACTTTTATGACATTGTAATATTTTCATGAATATAATATTATAGGAAGTGATTATTTTGAGAGAGATTTATTTAGACCACTCTGCAACTACCTATGTTAGGCAAGATGTACTCAATGCAATGATTCCATACTTTTATATTGAATATGGAAATCCTTCTTCCCTGTATAGTGTTGGTAGAAGAGCGAAGAAGGCTATTGAAAATGCAAGATGCCAAGTTGCTAGAGCAATTAATTGCAATTCCGGAGAGGTAATCTTCACTTCGTGTGGTAGTGAGAGTGATAATTTAGCTTTAAAAGGATTTGCTTATGCGAATTATAAAAGAGGAAACCATATCATTACTTCAAAGATTGAACACCCTGCTATTTTGAATTCATGTAAGAGCCTCGAGAAAAAGGGATTTCGTGTAACATATCTTGATTGTGATGAGAATGGATTTATAGATATTAATCAATTAGAAAATGTAATTTGTAGTCAGACTATATTAATCAGTATTATGATGGCAAATAATGAGATTGGAACTATTCAGAATGTGAAACAGATTGCAAAAATTGCACATGCTCATAATGTAATTTTTCATACTGACGCTGTTCAGGCGGTTGGTAACATTAATATTAATGTTCAGGCTATGGAAATTGATATGTTATCTTTATCGGCTCATAAATTTTATGGACCAAAGGGAGTCGGAGCTCTGTATGTGAAGGAAGGCATTAACTTTGAAAGAATTCAAGATGGCGGACATCAGGAAAGAGGAAAGAGGGCTGGTACAGAAAATGTTGCTGGTATTGTTGGATTAGGAAAGGCTATTGAAATTGCATCAAATAGGATTGACGTATATAATAGCAAGTTGTTGAACTTAAGAAATTATTTTATAGATGGACTTAATAACAATTTCGAAAATATAAGAATTAATGGAGATTTGGTTAATAGATTGCCGGGAAATGTTAATGTTTCATTTAGGAATAAGGATGCCTCAGATATTTTGTTTGAATTAGATAAGAATTGCATCTGTGCTTCTGGGGGTTCGGCTTGTTCTTCTGGAAATGTCAGTCCTTCTCACGTTCTTCTGGCTATTGGGGTTCCAAGTGAATGGATTAATGGAACTGTTAGATTTACACTAGGAGAAGAGAATTCTAAAGATGAAATAGATTATGTTTTAAAATGCATGAAAGCTGTAGTTATATAACTCTAAGAAATTTGTAATAAATATATAATCAAAACGAATATAATATAAAAACTTGTTAGATTATTTTCAATCTAAATAAGTGAGAAAAATTTACACACCATTATTGACAAGGTCAAGAAGTAATAAAATTATTATATATTTGAGCAAAAATTCATAAAAAAACCGGCTCCCTGTTATAGGGGAGCCGGTTGCTAGGAGTTAGCCCAGGTAGGTCTTGATAGACCGGACGATCTTGACCAGAACATCCTCCTTCGGAACTACGATGGACGACTCCAGGGTGTAGCGGAAGACGTAGGTGTTGTCAGCTGAGAGCTGGCGGAACTCCTGGACTTCGTACTCTCCACCCCAGTGGCTTTTCACAATCGATGAGATTGTGTCCTTGTACACCTTGAACTTCTGTTTCAGGTCATGAAGCGTGCTTCCTGCATCCTCGTCAGAGAGGGAAAAGATAACGTCTATCCCATACTCGAAGTGAGGTGTGGACAGGTTCGCGTTTTTCCGGACCTTGTTGGTAGAAGATATTGCGTAAGAAAACGGATAGTTTGCCATGAGTGTTTACCTCCTAAATGTGTGTGAGAATAAATTTCTCTAACGTCATTATACCACATTATGTAAAAAGATGCAAATTGTATTGATTTTTAGGCTATTTTATAGTATTATTATAAACATAAGAATTAATATGGTTAGAGGAAATAAGATGAATTTTCTAATTAAAAGTCTAGAAAATCTAGAAAAATTTTCAGATTATACATCACAAATAAAAGAAGAAAAAAGCCCAATAGTTTTATCGGGCTTATCTAGCGTGGGAAAAATACAATTGATAGAGGCAACTAAGGAGTATACAGACAGAAATATTTGTATAGTAACATATAACGAATTACAAGCCAGAAAAATTATAAAAGATTTACAATATTTTTCGAATAATGTAGTATATTTTCCTAAAAGAGAAATTGCTTCTTATGATTATGTAGCAGAGAGTAAAGATTTGCCTTATGAAAGAATAGAGGCATTAAATAAGATCTATACAGAATTAACAAAAAGAAAAAACAAAAAGAATAAAGAACAAAAAGGTAACAGGCTTATAGTAGTAACAACTATAGAAGCTCTAATGCAAAAGATGATTTCTAAAGATGAAATATATAATACTGTTTTAGAGTTTAAAATAGGCAAAGACTTTGAACAAGAAGATTTGAAGAGAAAGCTTGTAAATCTAGGATATGAGAGAGCTGAGATTGTTGATGGAAAAGGTCAATTTGCAATAAGAGGTGGAATTTTAGACATCGGAACATCTAAAACTCAAGGAATAAGAATTGAGTTTTGGGGAGACGAGGTTGATTCGATTAGAAGCTTTAGTATAACATCGCAAAGATCTCTAAAAATGCTAGAGGAAGCAATCATATATCCTTCTCATGAATTGATTGTAACAAGAAACATAGATGAAATATGCAATGAGATAGAAAAAAACATCTTAGAAAATGCACAAGATGAAGAAATCCAGAAAAATATCAGAGAAGATATAGAATTAATTAAAGCTGGAGATTATATTAGTAAAATAGATAAATATTTTAATATTTTTTATAAGGAACAGAGCAATTTATTAGAATACCTGGATAATGACTATCTTGTTATGATTGATGACATAAATAAGATAAATGCAAGACAAGAAAATATAATAAAAGATAATTCGAATTTAATTGAAACACTTACAGACAAAAATAGATTGGTGCCTGATTCGATAAGAAATATTAATAAGATTGATTTAGAGGATATTACCTTACAAAAAGTATATTTATACGAAACAGATTTGTTAGAAGAGAGTAGTAAAGTTCAATTTTCAACAAACAAATTCAACTTTAAATATAGAGATGTTCACTTTTTCAAGAGTGAGCTTAATTTGTTGACTGCTGAAATAAAGAAGGCACAAGCCGATAAGAAAAATATTTTTATACTTTCAGGAAATGAACAAGGTGCAAAGAAAATAGAGGATTTACTTGAACCAGAAGAGATAAAATATAAGTATGTAGAAAAATTAGAAGAGAGCCAAGAGAAGATTTATCAAAAACCAATAAAAGAAAACCTAAAAAGTGGTGTTGTAATAATATCAAATGGAAGCTTGTCTTCTGGATTTGAAAATTTTGATTTAAATACACTTGTAATAACTGGCGAAGATTTTATAAATGGAGAAGTAAAAAAGAAGAAACATTCTGATGCTTTTAAACAAGGTGAAAAGGTTGTATTTGCTGATTTAAGAGCAGGAGATTATGTGGTTCATAAAACACAAGGTATAGGAATTTATATTGGTGTAAATACTATAACAACTGCGGACGGAATTACGAAAGATTATATAAAAGTAAAATATAAGAATGATGATGTTTTGTATGTTCCAACAGATATGCTGGATAATATAAGAAAGTTTGTTGGCGGTGGCGAAGGAGAGCCAAAGCTAAATAGACTTGGCAGTAAAGAATGGGAAAACACTAAGGCAAGAGTAAAATCAAACTTAAAAGAAGTTGCAAGAGACCTAATAGAATTATATGCAAGAAGACAAAAGGCAAAAGGTTTCATGTTTTCTGAGGATACTCCTTGGCAGAAACAATTTGAAGATAATTTCCCATATCAGGAAACCGATGATCAGTTAAGATGTATCTCTGAAGTTAAGAAAGACATGGAATCAGACAAGCCAATGGATAGACTTTTATGCGGAGATGTTGGCTATGGAAAAACAGAAGTTGCTATAAGAGCTGCATTTAAGGCTGTTATGGACCAAAAACAGGTTGCATATTTAGTTCCAACTACTATACTTGCAAATCAACAATATGAAGAATTCAAATCTAGAATGGAAGGTTTCGCAATAAAAGTAGAACTGTTAAACAGATTTAGAACAAAGAAAGAACAAGATGAAGTTGTAAGAAAATTAAAACTTGGGGAAGTTGATGTTGTTGTTGGAACACATAGATTACTAAGCAAAGATGTAGAATTTAAAGATTTAGGATTGTTAATAATAGACGAAGAGCACAGATTCGGTGTTAAAGATAAGGAAAAAATAAAAAAATTGAAGGAAAATATAGATGTACTTACAATGACTGCTACTCCAATACCAAGAACCTTACACATGTCTATTGTTGGAGTAAGAGATATGTCAGTTATTTATGAACCACCTCAAAATAGAAAGCCTGTTCAAACTTATGTACTTGAATATGATAAGGAAGTTATAAAAGAAGCTATAACTAAAGAACTTGAAAGAAATGGGCAAGTATTCTATTTATTTAATAACGTAGAACAGATTATAAAAAAAGCAGATGAAATTTCTAAACTTGTTCCAGAGGCAAGAGTGGATTTTGCACATGGAAAGATGACTGGAGCACAAATTGAGAGTATAATGCAAGAATTTATAGAACACAAAATAGATGTGCTTGTTTGTACAACAATCTTGGAATCTGGAATAGATATTCCAAATGCGAACACGATAATTGTTGAAAATGCAGATAGACTTGGATTAGCTCAGCTTTACCAGATTAGAGGTAGAGTTGGAAGATCTGATAGACAAGGATATGCATATATTACATACAGAAGGGATAAACTATTATCAGAAATTGCAGATAAAAGGTTGAAAGCAATAAAGGAATTCACTGAATTTGGTTCTGGATTTAAAATTGCGATGAGAGACCTAGAAATAAGAGGAGCTGGAAGCATGCTTGGAGAGATTCAATCTGGGCATATAGAACAGGTTGGATATGATACTTATTGCAAATTATTAGATGAAGTTGTTAAAGAAATGCAAGGAATTGAAGTTAAGAAAGAACGAGAAGTACAGATTGAGATTAATCTTTCAAGCTATATTCCAGAAAGTTATATAGAAGACAGTTCTCAAAAAATTGAAATCTATCAAGATATTGCACTATGTAGAACAGATAAAGATATTGAAGATGTAATAGACGAGATAATTGATAGATATGGTAGCATGCCTAAAGAAGTAGAAAACTTAATAGAGATTGCTAGAATTAAAATACTTGCCAGAAAGGCAGGAGTTATAAAGGTTTCTCAGAAAGAAAATGCAATTGTGCTAAATCTTGATAGAGAAAATATTAACATAGATGAAAAAACAGTAAATAAATTAGTAACGACTTATGGCTCAAATCTAAGATTTTCAGCAGGAGTTGACCCTTATATTACTCTAAAAATTTCAACTAAAAATGAGAAAGAGGTAATTGAAAAAATAAAAGGAATTTTAAAGGAAATTACTCAAGATGGAGTTACAAACAAAACAGAAATTAATGAAGAAAAAACCATAAAATAAACGAAAGAATAGGAAGTAACTGGAGACTATAAAAAAAATAGAAAAGTCAATTAAATAAACAAAAGAAATTAAACCATAATTTGGAGGTAAAGATGCAAGTAATAACTAGTAAAGATAATGAAATTGTAAAACAAATTAAAAAGCTAAAAGAGAAAAAATACAGAGACGAAGCTGGAGTGTATGTAATAGAAGGAATAAAAATGCTTGAGGAAGCTATTAACGAGAATGCTAGTATAGAAAAAATTGTAATTTGTGAGGATTGCAGTGATTCTGGAATTATTCCTCAAAAATTAATGTACACAATTGCAAAATATGATTGTATATATGTAAGTAAAAAAGTATTTGAAATATTAACAGACGTTGTTGCACCTCAAGGCATCCTTGCGGTGATACGAGAACCTGCAAAGGATGAAAAAATAGACTACAATACAGATTTAATACTTGCACTTGATGGAATTCAAGACCCAGGTAATTTAGGAACAATTTTGAGGACAGCAGACAGTGTTAATTTGAAGCAAATAATTGTTACAAAAAATACAGCGGACTGTTTTAATCCAAAGGTTGTAAGATCAACTATGGGAGCAATTCTGAGAATAAAGGTTATTGAAACAGATTCATTAGTAAAAACTCTAAAAGAAGCAAAGAAAAATAAATTTGAGATTGTTGCAACATCACTTGATACCGAAAATAGTATATATGATATAGATTATAATAAAAAGGTAATAGTGATAGGAAACGAGGCAAATGGAGTTACAAAAGAAGTTCAGAAAATGGCAGATAATAAAGTGAAGATACCTATGCTTGGAAAAACGGAGAGTTTGAATGCTTCTGTTGCAACAGGAATTATGCTTTATGAATATGTTAGACAGAAATTAAATAAATAAAGACAATGATGAAATCTTTAAAAAGAAAAAATAAATACAATAGTTAAATCTTGAAAAGGAAGAAAAGGAAGAAAGAAAAATAAATACAAAGGTAAAATCTAAAAATGAAAAAATTGAATAAAAACAGTGTTTAAATTTAGAAAAAATGAAAGAAAAAATTAAATTTTAAAGACTTTTGTAGAATAATGTAAAAAAATGTAATTACTTGCAATACGGTTATATTATGAAAAACTTGAAAAATAAACAAAAAAGTGGTATAATAAAAGTATTCTCAAGGAAGAATTATAAATTAAAGGAGGTTTTCCAATGTCTAACATGGAAATCGTTTACCCGACAAGCGACGTAGCAATCACCGAAGAACAGGCCGTTACGATGGCCGAATTCTTAAAAGAAAGATTTGGAAACGAGAAAAATGTGGAGTTCAAAGTACAACGGATAGTTGGAGCTGAGAACAAGGAAAGATGGGGTGTGTATCTTATGATATTAGCCTAAATCCTTTACAGCCGGCAGTTATAACACTGCCGGCTGTTTTGCGTAAATAAATTATAAAATGTTGATTTATTTATTATATGAAGAAAAAAATCACGTAAATTTCGACGAATTTTAATATTTTCATTTTCATCGAATTTCACGTGATTATATTTTTAAAATTTTAGAAATCGCAATTGTTTGGTGTTCTTGGATAAGGAATTACATCTCTAATATTTTCCATACCTGTCAGATACATAAGAAGTCTTTCAAATCCTAAACCAAATCCAGAGTGAATATCAGTACCATATTTGCGTAGTTCTAGATACCAATATAATGGCTCTGGGTCAATGCCCATTGTTTTCATACGTTCTAGAAGTTTATCATAGTCTTCCTCTCTTTGAGAACCACCCATGATTTCTCCTGCACCAGGAACTTCTAGGTCAACTGCTGCAACAGTTTTTCCATCTGGATTTACCTTCATATAATATGATTTTATATCTTTTGGCCAGTTCTTTACGAAAACAGGTCCGTTAAAATATTCAGTAATATATTTTTCATGCTCTTTTGCAAGATCTTCTCCATATTCAGGAGTAAATTCCCACTTTCTATCAGCTTTCTTTAAAATATCGATAACATCTTTATGGTCGATTCTTACAAAGTTTGAATTAATCAATTTTTGTAATTTTTCAATTAACCCATTTTGAATGAATTTGTCGCAGAATTCTATTTCTTCAGTACATTTTTCTAAAACTGTTTTAACAATATATTTCAAACAATCTTCCTCGATATCCATTAATCCTTCCAAGTCACAGAAAGAGATTTCTGGCTCAATCATCCAGAACTCGTTTGCATGTGTTTTTGTGTTTGAATTTTCTGAACGTAAAGTTGGACCAAATGTATAAATTTTTCCAAAACTTTGTGCGAATGTTTCACCATGAAGCTGTCCTGAACCTGTTATATAAGCTTTTTTACCAAATAAATCCTTACTGAAATCTGTTTTTCCATCTTTTTGAGGAAGAGCCTTGTCCAAATCTAAAGTTGTAAGTTTGAACATTTCTGCAGAACCCTCACAATCAGCACATGTGATTATTGGTGTATTTACATACACATAACCATTGCTTTGAAAATATTCGTGAATTGCGAATGCTGCAACACTTCTAATTCTGAAAACCGCACTAAATGTATTTGTTCTTGGACGTAAATGTGCAACAGTTCTTAGGTACTCGAAGCTATGTCTTTTCTTCTGAAGAGGGTAGCTTTGATCAGCCTCACTGAATATATCTATTTTACTTGCATGCATTTCGAAAGCTTGTTTTGCATTTTCTGTTTTTACAATAGTTCCTTGTACTGTAATTGTAGAACTAATTGTAAGTTTGCAAATATCTGCAAAGTTATCTAAACTATCATTAAAAACTATTTGCAAATTATTGAAGAATGATCCATCATTTATCTCTATAAAACCAAAAGTCTTTGAATCTCTAACAGTTCTAACCCATCCTGAGATTTCAACATTTTTGCCTATATATTCTTCTGTATTTCTAAATAAATCTTTTATTGAAACCTTTTCCATAATTCCTCAAGTCCTTTCTTTTTTACAATTTTGCTAATATTATACCAGAAATATTGAAAAAATCAATAAAATTTAAGGAAAATAAAGTTAAATTTTTATTGACTTTCCAATACTTATATGATAAAATATTTATCTGTAAGCCGCCTGAGTCGGGCTACTAAATGCTACTTCACTTTAAATTGAAGCCTTAGGAATAAGTTTTCAATATAAAATGAAAGGTAGATGCCTAGTATTTTATGCTTAGCGAGTATACATATAAAGGGAGGTGTACAAATAATGTACGCAATAATCGAAAGCTGTGGAAAGCAATACAAAGTTGCTGAAGGAGATGTAGTATTCTTCGAAAAATTAGATGCAGAAGAAGGTAAAAAAGTTACTTTTGATAAAGTAGTTCTTGTATCTGATAAAAAAGTAGAAGTTGGAGCTCCTTACGTAAAAGGTGTTAAGGTTGAAGGAAAAGTATTAGCAAATGGTAAAGCTAAAAAAATATTAGTTTACAAATACAAAGCTAAGAAAAATGAAAGAAAACTTCAAGGACATAGACAACCATATACAAAGGTTGAAATAACATCTATAAAAGTAGCTGCTGAAAAGAAAGAAACAAAATCAGAAGCTAAAGCTTAAGCTTTATAATAGAAATTAATTAAATGAAATAAAATTTAAAACATGAAGGGAGTGAAACAATATGGCTCATAAGAAAGGTCAAGGTAGTGTTAAGAACGGTAGAGACAGTGAGTCAAAGCGTCTTGGACTAAAAAGAGCTGATGGTCAAGTTGTTCCAGCTGGAAACATTCTAGTAAGACAAAGAGGAACAAAATTCCATCCAGGAAAGAATGTTGGAATCGGAAGCGATGATACTTTATATGCTAAAGTAACAGGAACAGTTAAATTCGAAAGACTTGGAAGAGATAAAAAACAAGTTAGTGTTTATACTGCTGAAGAATTAAAAGCTAAATCTGCAAAGGTAGAAGCTCCAAAAGCTAAAAAAGCAGAAAGCAAAAAAACAACTGTAGCAAAGAAAACTACAGCAAAAAAAGCAACAGCAAGCAAATAATTTAACGAGATATTAAATGTAACACTTATTGATTGTAAAGTAACAATTAATAAGTGTTCTTTTTTTTATAAATTATAGATTTTTGGCAAGAAATATGTTAAAATATACCTTAGTTTAAATTGAAGAAAGCACTAAATTAAGATAGAAAAAGGAATGTGATAACTATGGCAGATAAAAAAAGAATATTAACAGGTGACAGACCAACAGGAAGATTACATATAGGACATTATTTTGGTTCTCTACAAAAAAGAGTAGAGATGCAGAATTCAGGACTATATGATCCATATATATTAATTGCAGATGTTCAGGCATTAACCGATAATTTTAATAAGCCAGAGAAGGTTAGAAAAAATGTTAGAGAGGTTGCAATGGACTATTTATCTTGTGGAATAGATCCAGAAAAAACAACAATATATATACAATCAATGATTCCTGAAACTGCAGAACTTACGGTATTTTATTCGAATCTTGTAACTATTGCAAGGCTTGAAAGAAATCCTACTGTAAAGACTGAAATAGCACAGAAAAGAGATATATTTGGAGAAAGTGTTACTTATGGATTTTTAGGGTACCCGGTAAGTCAGGCAGCTGATATTACATGCTTTGGAGGAGAGTTAATACCAGTTGGAGAGGATCAACTTCCTTTAATTGAACAATGTAGAGAAATTGTTAGAAAGTTTAATTCAATATATGGTAATGTTTTAGTTGAACCACAGGCAGTACTATCATCAGGCAAAAGAATAAAAGGACTAGATGGCAATGAAAAGATGGGAAAATCACTTGGAAATGCAATTTATTTGTCAGATAGTGAAGAAGAAATTACTAAAAAAGTAATGAGTGCTGTAACAGATCCTAATAGAATTAGAAAAGACGATTTAGGAAATCCAGATGTATGTATGGTTGCATATTATCATAATCTATTCTCGTCAAAAGAAGAATATGAAGATGTATGTAAAGAGTGCAGAGCTGGAAGCAGAGGCTGTGTTGCTTGTAAGAAACAATTAGCACACAACATTATAGAAACATTAAGACCTATAAGAGAAAAAAGAAAATATTACGAGGATAATCCTGAAGTTGTTGATAAAATATTGATGGAGGGAACAGCAAAGGCAAAAAAAGAAGCAGAAAAAACAATGGAAAAAGTAAAAAAAGCAATGAGATTAGATTACTTCAACAAATAGGAATACTTTGGAGTTAAAAGGCAGGTTTGTTTAGAGAATAGATTTGTCTATTAGAAAACAATTTTTACAAATAAGATATTAAAAACGAAAATAGTTAGTTATAAGATGGTTCGATAATAGATAAAAGATAGTTATCGCATCATGCAAGAATAAATTTGAGAGGAAGATAAGAATGTTTACAGATTATGCAAAAATTTATGCATCTGCTGGAAAGGGTGGAAACGGTGCTGTATCTTTTAGAAGAGAAAAATATATAGCAGCTGGAGGACCTGATGGAGGAGACGGCGGAAAAGGTGGAGACATTTATTTTGAAGTCAATCCAGACAGCAATACATTAATAGATTTTAGATATAAGAAAAAATTTAAAGCAGAGAACGGAAATAATGGAGAAGGAGCTCATAAATCAGGAAAGAGCGGAGAAGATTTATATATAAAAGTTCCAATTGGAACAATCGTTAAGGATGCTGAAACAGGAGAAGTTTTGGCTGATTTATCAGAAAAAGATCAAAAAGCTTTGGTTCTTCGCGGTGGAAGAGGAGGCAAGGGAAATTCACACTTTGCAACTTCAACAAGACAAGCTCCTAGATTTTCTCAAGGTGGAGAAGACGGAGAAGAAAAAGAGTTAATACTTGAATTAAAACTATTAGCTGATGTTGGATTAATCGGATTCCCAAGCGTAGGAAAATCAACAATATTATCTGTTGTAACTGCTGCTACACCTAAAATTGCAGAATATCACTTTACCACTCTTGAACCAAATTTAGGAGTTGTAAAGCCTGAGTATGGAGAAAGTTTCGTAATTGCTGATATACCAGGATTAATTGAAGGTGCCAGTGAAGGTGTGGGACTTGGAATTCAATTCTTAAGACACATAGAAAGAACTCGTTTATTGCTACATGTAATAGATGTATCAGGTTCTGAGGGAAGAGATCCAGTAGAAGACTACTATGTAATAAATAAAGAACTTGAAAAATACAGTAAAAAACTTGCTAAGAGAAAACAGATAATTGTGGCCAACAAGGTTGATGCTATGCAGGACGAATCTTTATATGAAAAATTGGCAGAACTTGCTAAAGAAAAGAATTTGGAAATATACAAGATTTCTGCTGCAACAGGACAAGGAATAAAAGAGCTTATGCAACAGGTTTCTAAAGAACTTAAGGAACTTCCAAAAGAAGAACTTATAGAAACAGAAGCACCAAGAAAAGTGTACAGATTAGAAAAAGAAGAGCCATATACAATTACTAAGAAAGAAGATATGTATGTTGTTGATGGTCCTGCAATTAGAGAATTGATGAGAAAAGTCAATATGGAGGACAATGAATCTTTATATTACTTCCAAAAGAAATTAAATGAATTGGGTGTAAATGACAAATTAAGAGAAGCGGGAGTAAAAGAAGGAGATACTGTTAAGGTGTATGATTATCTACTAGAATGGGAAGATTAAAAAAATACAAACTTTTGTTTGACAAAATAAAAGTTTTGTGATATTATACTTACAGAAATTTATTTTAGGAGTGATAATATGGGTAAAAAAAGAGATCCTTATGTATTGAATGAGAGAGAAAGAGAAATCTTAAAATTTATTGAAAAAGAAATAAACAGAAATGGGTATCCACCATCAGTTAGAGAGATTGGTCAAGCTGTTGGATTAAGATCTACAGCAACAGTTCATGCTTATTTAAATAGATTAGAAGCAACTGGACGTATAATGAGAAGAAATAAAAGAGGAAGAACACTTCAACTTATAAAAGGTGGAAAAGCTTATACACCAAACAGCAAAACGACTAAAAAGGAAGAACCAAAAGAGAAAGAAGTATATGCTGGTAAAGAACTTGTAGATGTTCCTGTGGTTGGACGTATTACAGCTGGAGCTCCAATATTAGCAGTTGAAAATATTACTGATACATTTCCAATACCATTAGACTTTATTGGAAATAATGATTGCTTTATGCTTACTGTAAGGGGAGAAAGTATGATAGAAGCGGGAATTTTGAATGGAGACTATATATTAGTAAAGAAACAGAATACTGCTGATAATGGTGAAATTGTTGTTGCGTTAATTGAAGATGAAGCAACAGTAAAAACTTTCTACAAAGAGAAAGACCATATTAGACTTCAACCTGAGAATTCAACAATGGATCCAATAATAGTTCCAAACTGTGAAATACTTGGAAAAGTAATAGGTGTATTTAGAAAAATGAAATAGGAGTACAATTATGGGAAGAATGAAAACATTTGGTAAATATCTATTACTATTGGTTGCATTTTACATAGTTTCATCAATAATGGCTTTTTTTGCAATAAAAACAACTTATGCTGATATGAGTGGTAATATAGCCACAGATGAATATATACAAATAGATGTTGATGAAGCAAAATCTACAATGGTAAATGGGTATGTTACAGGAACTCTAAAGAATAAAACTGAACAAGAAATAAAATCTAAATATGTAAAAATAGAGTTTTACTCTGCCAAGAAAAATAAAATCCTAACGGAATATATTAAAATAGACGAACTTGCAGTAGGGGAGTCAAAGAAATTTACAGTAAATTTCAGAGGAGAGAATATTAAAAGTTTTAACGTAATTGTAACTGATGAATATTCAAATGAAGAATCTGAAATGCATTTAATAAATTTAAAAGATGCTGAAAACGAACCAATAAAGAAGATTTCAATATTCTTAGCAGCAGCAATATTAATAAAATATTTTATATTGTAATTCTATATAAGAATACTGAGCCGAAAAATAGACAAATGCATAATAAAAATCGTATTAATAATTGAAAATTAAAAGTGTAAAGGGAACTCGAATTATTTAAAAAAGTTTAATAATGAGAGTTTGCCTTTTTATATTTAAATACATAACTGTAATAAAAACGGCAAAAAAGAGTGAAGTGAAAAAGGTAAATATAATTAAGAAAATGTAAGTTATAAGAAAATTAGTAAAACAGCAAAAAAATTAATAAAAAGGTTTGAATTTTACAATAATATGTAATATAATTGTAATAGTTTTGTAACATCAAAATAACCGAAAGGAAGATGCAAATGTTAGAATTTGGGCAAGATATAGGAATCGATTTAGGAACGGCAACAGTAATTGCGTATGTTAGAGGAAAGGGTATTGTACTTAGAGAACCATCAGTTGTTGCTATAGACAAAGATACAGGAGATGTACTTGCTGTTGGAAAAGAAGCAAGAAGAATGCTTGGAAGAACTCCAGGAAACATTGTGGCAACAAGACCTTTAAGGGATGGAGTAATTTCTGATTATACTGTTACCGAAAAGATGTTAAAATATTTTATAAATAAAGTGTGTGGAAAATACATTTTTTCACCAAGAATAATGATATGTGTTCCATCAAGAGTAACAGAAGTGGAAAAAAAAGCTGTTATAGATGCCGCCATGGGAGCTGGTGCAAGAAAAGTGTATTTAATTGAAGAGCCTCTTGCTGCAGCAATAGGTGCAGGATTAGATATTAATAAAGCCTGTGGAAATATGGTTGTTGATATTGGCGGTGGAACTACAGATATAGCTATAATTGCTTTAGGTGGGACAGTATTAAGCACTTCAATAAAAATTGCAGGAGATAAATTTGACGAGGCAATAGTAAAATATATAAAAAGAAAACACAATATTGTAATTGGAGAAAGAACTGCTGAGGATTTAAAAATAAACATTGGTTGTGTTTATCCAAAAATTCAAGATACTGAAATGGAAATTAGAGGAAGAGATATAATCTCAGGCTTACCAAAAACTATAACAGTATATTCAAGTGAAATGTTAGAGGCTCTTATAGAACCTGCAGAGCAAATTATAGAGGCAGTTCATTCAGTATTAGAAAAAACACCGCCAGAACTATCTGGAGACATTAAAGACAAAGGAATTTACATGACAGGTGGAGGTTGTTTGATAGACGGACTAGACAAGCTTTTACAAGAGAGAACAGGAATAAATGTAATGGTTGCCCAGGACTCTGTTTCATGTGTTGCACTTGGAACAGGCAAGGCACTTGAAAATCTTGATTCGATGCAAGGAAGAAGAAAGTAAAATTTGACTGTATGTTCAGTATAGTTGAAGAAATTAACTAAAATATGTATAATATTTTGTGGAAAATTGGTTGAGGAAAATTGAATGAATAAAACAAAAAGAAAAATATTTGAAACATCTATGAAATTATTTGCTCAAAAAGGATATGATGCTACTAGTATAGAAGAGATAACTGCTAATGTTGGAGTTGCAAAAGGAACTTTGTATTATCATTTTTCGAGTAAGGAAGAAATATTTGAGTTTTTAATTGGGGAAGGTGTTAAGCTACTAAAAAATAGTATAGAGATAAAAACTGAAAAATTGAGCAATTCTTTAGACAAGATAAAAGCGATTGTTTTAATACAAATTAAAGTATTAGTAAAATATGAAGATTTTATGACAATAGTGTTAAGTGAAATATGGGGCAATACTTCAAGAAGCTTGTTATGTCAGAAATATATATTTGAATATATCCAAGAAATTGAACAAATTGTTAAAGAAGGAATACAAAAGGGAGAAATTGTTGATACAGATCCAAATGTTGTTGCATCTGGAATATTTGGATTTACTTGTTCTAGTTTAATCTATGAAAAAAGAAGTAACAAAGATATTAGTGTTCAAAAATTATACCAGGAAATTGAAAAAGCATTTATTAGAAGACTGAAAAAATAGAAATGTTAAATGATAAAATAGAGTAAAACAAATTAAAATAAGAACAAACAAATTAAATAAAGCAAAATAGAAAAATAAGATAATGAAATTATAACATCTTGCTACAGTGAAAAAATAGTAAATGTAAAATTGTCAGTAGAAAAAATAAACTATGAAATGAGGAGTTAATATAGATGAGAATAATAAGAGACTTTAAAATGCCCAATCTCAAATTTAAAAAGATTGAAATGAATGACATTCCAAACATGGAAGATGTTAAGGTAGACTATGAAAAAGTAAAAGAGGCAGAGGAAAAGAAAAAAAATAAACGTGGTCCATATCCTGCAACAGAATATAAAACAATAAAAGAAGTATTTATACGTTCAATGAAAAATTATGCAGATTATCCTGTTATTTTGCAAAAACCAAATCACAAAGAGCCATACAGAAAATATACATATAAAGAATTTGGAGAAGATGTTGTTGGATTCGGATCAAAATTAATAAAAATGCTTCCTAAAAATGCAAGAGTTGTTATTGTAAGTGAAACAACTTACGGCTGGTATGTATCTTACATGGCTTTACTTTGTGGAGCAGGAATTGCTGTACCAGTTGATAAGGAACTTCCTGATAATGAGTTAGAAAATGTAATTAACAGAGCAAAGGCAACAGCGGTTATTTTTTCAGCAAGAAAAAAAGACTCAGTAAAGAAGATTGCAAATAATTTACCAACTGTAAAATATTTTATAGAGATGGATTCTGATGAACACATAATGGATAAACAGATGGGAATGAACTATTTAATTGAAGAAGGAAAAGAAATCTGGAATCAAGGAGATACTTCATATATGGATATTGAAATTGATCCTGAAGAATTCAAAGTATTAATATTTACATCAGGTACAACATCTAAATCAAAAGGTGTTATGTTATGCAATAGAAACTTGGCAGCAAATATAAACGCTGTATCTGAATATGTAAAATTAAGTACTGATGATATGTTATTCTCTATATTACCATTACACCATACTTATGAATCAACAATAGGATTCTTACTACCATTTGCAGTAGGTGCATCTGTTGCTATTTGTGAGGGATTAAGATATATAGTTCCAGATTTACAAGAAGCAAAACCAACAGCAATGCTTGCTGTTCCATTATTAATAGAAAACTTATACAAGAAAATAAATGAAACAATAAAAAAGAGTAAAAAGGAACCAATAGTAAATTCAATGATTGGAGTTACCAATGTTTTCAAAGGTTTTGGAATAGATATAAAAAGAAAGGTGTTCAAAGAAATACTTGATAACTTAGGTGGAAATATAAGAATTATAGTTTCTGCAGCAGCTCCAATAGATGCAAAGATAGCAAAATGGGTGGAAGATATAGGAATTAAATTCTTGCAAGGATATGGATTAACAGAAACAGCTCCTATTGCGGCATTAACACCTGAATATGAAGCGTCAAGATATGCTTCAACAGGAAAAGCCGTAAAGGATACAGAAATAAAACTAATTAATCCAAACGAAGACGGAGAGGGAGAACTATTAATAAAAGGTCCAACTGTTATGCTTGGATATTATGAAGATGAAAAAGCGACAGAGGAAGTTATGAAAGATGGATACTTCTGTTCTGGAGACATTGGAAAAATTGACAAAGACGGATACATATATATAACAGGAAGAAGCAAGAATGTAATAGTAACACAAAATGGTAAAAATATTTATCCAGAAGAAATAGAACTTACACTTGGAGATATTCCGGAAATTCAAGAATGTATGGTATATGGACAAAAAGAATCAGAAGACGCTCATGACAAAGAACTGATAATTACTGCAAGAATAATTCCAAACTATACAAAAATAGAAGAACTTTATGGTAAAAATTTATCTGATGATGAAATCTACAAAATTATATGGAATAAGGTAAAAGAAAATAATAAAAAGCTTACATCATATAAAGCCGTAAAGAGAATTGAAATAAAGAAAGATGAGTTTGAAAAAACAACCACAATGAAAATAAAGAGATATGCCGAAATAAACAAAAAACAATAGAATAAAAGCAATAAAATAAAAATAATAAAAAGTAATAAATAAAGGCATAAAAAATAAACAAATAATAAAAGCAAAAAAAAATGAGCAAAAGGCAAATTTATAAGAAAAAAGCAATAAAAAAATATAAAGTTAATGTTACAGGGGGATTAGTATAACTCTGTAACATTTTTGTAACAAAAGTGTTAGAAAAGTGTAATAAAAAAAGCCGCCGTAAGTATTGTAATTTTTTAGGGAATAATATATAATAAAAACAGAATTTAGCGAAAAGTGAATTTACAATAAGGATGTGATACAGATGAAGAGGAGGAATTTTACAATGTCGAGATCGGGCATAGTAAATGTTAGAATGGTAATTACAGAAGAAAAAATATTATCAAATATATCTAGAGTTCAAAAAATGATAGACCCAAACAGCAAGAAACAGATAATACAATTAGAAGATGATGCATATTTTAAAGATTTGGTTGAGTCTATTAAAACATATTTAATTGAATATCCTAAGAAAAAGAATTTTCCAGCAAGCGTATATAAAGCAGCTTATGGATTAGTTGAATTTGCTACAAATGAATTTGAGGAAAATACAAAACAAATAGAAGAACTTATCAGACAAAGAGAGAAAAACATTTCTTTAGCAGGTGAATTGAAAGATGTATTAAGTATTGTACTTAATAAAGAATCTGATTGGAAAGAAGCAATAAAAGATGTTTCACAAGACTTTTCTGAAGATATATTAGATACACTCGGAGTTCTTGGAAGAGCAAAATCAGATAGATCACAAAACTATCAAGATGCTTTAAAATTAATAAATGCAAGGATAGCAAACTTAGAGTCAAACTTACACATTGAAATAGACATGGAAAGAATAGAAGACAGATCAAAAGCTTTAAGTTATATTGGAATAGAAGTTGCAGATGCATTAAAATTAATTCCTACACCACAAGAAATATCTGAACCAGAACAGGTTAAAGAAGAACAAGTTGTTGTAGAGCCACAAGCAAGTAAGAAGAAACAGGCAGCTGCAATAAAAGAAAAACAATATGAAGAACAACCATCTGTTGCTGATTCAAATTATTATGAATCTACTAGAGTTAATGTTAAACCTTCATTATGGCAAAGATTTAAACAAAGCAAATTTGTTAGAACAATTAAATACATAATGAAAATAAGAATTGTTCTAGATGTTCCAGCATTACCTAGTGCAGACGATGAAAGAAAATAATAAATAATATCAGAGTAGAGATATATGTAATGTATATCTCTACTTGACTTTTTAGTTGGAATGTTATAAATTATAGAAGAATTATATAATAAAACATAAGTGTATAAAAAGTTTATAAAATTATATAATATTACTAAAATAATAGGAGGCAATTTTATGGATTTAAAAGGTTCTAAAACAGAAAAAAATTTAATGGAGGCTTTTGCAGGAGAATCACAAGCTAGAAACAAGTATACTTATTTTGCGAGTGTTGCTAAAAAAGAAGGGTATGAACAAATAGCAGAATTATTCTTAGAAACAGCAGAAAATGAAAAAGAGCATGCAAAAATTCATTTTAAATATTTAAATGGAATTGGAGATACAAAAGCAAATCTTGCATCAGCTGCAGCAGGAGAAAATTATGAATGGACAGATATGTATGACAGAATGGCTAAAGAAGCTGATGAAGAAGGATTCACAGAAATAGCTGCTAAATTTAGAGGAATAGCTGCAATAGAGAAAGAACATGAAGCAAGATATAGAAAGCTTCTAGAAAATCTAGAAAGTGGAGAAGTGTTCAAAAAAGGAAGTATTACAATATGGAAGTGTAGAAATTGTGGACATATAGTTATAGGAACAGAAGCTCCAAAGGTTTGTCCTGTATGTAATCACCCACAATCATTCTTTGAGGTTAAAGCAGAAAATTATTAATTTTATAAGAGTATAAAGCAGAAAATATGTTAAGATGAGATAAAAAGCAAAAATCTAATATCTCATTTTAAAGTTAAAAGAGGTAAATAAAATGAAAAAAACAAGAGGATTTGAGATAGCAAAAGGATTTGAAGGAAAAGAGATAAATCTTCCTGCAAGAAAAACAAAATATTCTGCAGGATATGATTTTGAAGCAGCTGAAGACTGTATAGTTCCAGCATTTAAACCAGGAATGAATCCAACATTAATAAAAACAGGAATTAAGGCTTATATGTTAGATGATGAAATGCTATGTTTATATAATAGAAGTTCTAATCCAAAGAAAAAAGGATTAATCCTTGCAAATAGTGTTGGAATAGTTGATAAAGATTACTATGAAAATCCAGACAATGATGGTGCAATAATGTTTGCTTTCTACAACATAAAAGAAACTGATGTAGAAATAAAAAAAGGTGAATGTATTGGACAAGGAATATTTGAAAAATATTTGACTGTTGATAACGATAATGCTGAGGGAGAAAGAACTGGAGGATTTGGTTCTACAAACAAATAAAAATTTTAAACCTTTTTTAAAATAAAAAGTCCGAAAACCGTTGATACAGGCTTGAAATAGACAAAAAATAAAATGAAATAAAAATGGCAAAATCTTTGACTTTTGCCATTTTTTATGATATAATAGACATGTAGTTTAAAGATAAATAAAAACCTTTATAAACTCTAATATATAATATGGAAGGAGATAATTACATGTTTAATGTTGGTGACAAAATAGTATATCCAATGCATGGTGCAGGAACAATTGATGCTATAGAACAAAAAGATATTTTAGGAGAAAAGCAGGAATATTATATAATTAAGATGCCTGGAGAAGTAAAGGTTATGGTTCCAACCGCGAAAGCAAGCTCTGTAGGAGTTAGAAGCATAATAAATAAAGAAGAAGCTGGAAAGGTTCTTGAAGTATTAGAGGCAAATGAAACAGCTATGTCAAATAATTGGAATAAAAGATACAAAGAAAACATGGACAAAATGAAAACTGGAGACATATATGAAATAGCTGATGTCGTTAGAAATTTAAGCTACAAGCAAAAAGAGAAAGGATTATCTACTGGAGAAAAGAAGATGCTAAACAATGCAAAACAAATACTTGTAAGTGAACTTGTATTAGCAGAACATGCTTCAGAAAATGAAGTTGAAACTTTAGTAGAAAATAAAATAAATTTATCATTTGAAGAACATAAGAACATGGACACACCTGTTAGTGAAAATATTGTTAGCAAGTTTATTCCATTTAACGATTCAAATAATAATTCAAGCAGTGTATGTTAATTTTAATAAAACTGCTAGAGAGTATACTAGAGTAAAAATTTATATATAGAAAAACTGTTGTTAGAAATTGAGAAAATGACTTTAAAGTTGTTTAAACTTGATTTCTAACATTAATTTTTGCCGTAATTTCAGGAATAATTACAGAATTATTACAAATTAGTTTACATATTGTTACTGAGAAGAAGGAATAACAAGTTTTATGTCGAATATATAATAATATAGAAAGGTAATTGGAAATGGTGAGATATAGTGATGAGTTATTAGACGAAATCAAGAGTAAAAATGATATATTAGATATTGTGTCTCAGTATGTCACACTAAAAAGAACTGGAAGAAATTATATGGGACTTTGTCCATTTCATAAAGAAAAATCAGGGTCTTTTTGTGTATCTCCGGATAAGCAAATATTCCATTGCTTTGGATGTGGCGTTGGAGGAAATGTTTTTCATTTTATAAGTAAAATTGAAAATTTGAACTTCAAAGAATCAGTTGAATTTCTTGCATCAAGAGCTGGAATTGAATTACCAACGTCAAATAATTTAGAAGATGATAGACTTTCAAGATTAAAATCAAGGGTATATGAAGTAAATAAATGTGCTGCAGAATTTTATCATCAGAATTTATATAAACCAACAGCAAAACCTGCACAAGAATATGTAAAGAAAAGAAGGCTGGATAACAAAACCTTAATAGCGTTTAAAATAGGGTATTCTGGTAGGTTTAACGAATTATACCAAGAATTGAAAGCTAAGGGGTTCACAGAAGAAGAGATTCTTGCATCATGTCTTGTAAACAAGAATCAAGATGGAAAATTTATAGACAGATTTAGAAACAGATTAATGTTTCCTATAGTAGACACTCATGAAAGAGTAATTGCTTTTGGTGGAAGAGTATTGGACGACAGCAAACCTAAATACATAAATTCACCTGAAGACATAGTTTACAGCAAAGGAAGACATTTATTTGCTTTTAATATTGCAAGAAAATATAACGAAAAAACAATAATAATGGTTGAGGGCTACATGGATGCTGTATCTCTACATCAAAGGGGAATACATAATGCTGTTGCATCTTTGGGAACAGCTTTAACCGAGGCACAGGGAAGACTACTTAGAAGAAGTTGTGAAAAAGTAATAATTGGTTATGATGCTGATGGAGCGGGACAGGCTGCAACATTAAGGGGACTCGAAATTTTGCAAAATCTTGGCTGTGATATTAGAATATTACAAATAGAAGGAGCAAAAGATCCAGACGAATTTGTTGTAAAATATGGTCCTGAAAGATTCCAAAAGTATGTAGATCAAGCAATTTCTCTTGTCGAATTTAAGGTAAAAATGTTGAAAAAACAATTAAATCTTGACAACGTAAATGATAAAATAAAATTTTTAAATGAAGTTGCAAGAATACTTGCAAAAGTCGAAAATAATATGGAAAGAGAAGTATATGTTGATAAAATATCTCTTGAGTATAAAGTCTCGAAAGATGCAATATATGCTGAAATTAACAAGATATTATTTGCAAATAATAAATCAGAAAAAAGGCTCGAAAAAGATACATCTAGTCTAAGAACAAATACAACTGTGACGAATACAATGCCAAAAGAACTAGAAAAAATTGATGAGAAAACCAAAAAAAGGGAAAGTCTTGTTATTTATCTTCTTGTTAATTACCCAGAAAAAAGTTATGAAAGATTGAAAAACATTTTTGAAAATGACTTAATAAAGGTTGATACTAATAAACAAATAATAAACAAGTTGAATGAAGAGTATGAAAAAGGAAATATTAATATAGAAAACATATTAGATTTTTTTGTTGAAAATCAAGAGACAGTTAATTATTTGTCAGGAATAATGTCTTCAGACTTTGAAATTACAGATGTAGATAAATGTATTGATGACATTCTTGTTATATACCGTAAAGAATTATTAATAAAGCAAAGAAATGAAGTTCTAGCAAAAATAGAAAATAGCAAAAGCCAAAACTTAACAAAAGAAGAAGTAGCTAGTTTAGAAGAACAACTTAATAATATAATTATTAAATTAGCTAAAATGAAATAGGGAGGTTTGTATTTAATGAAAAAAGAAGAAATTAAAGATATTGAAAAGAAAAAGAAGAGTACTAACAGTGCCAATGAAAATGTGGAAAATAAAGATGAAAAAAACAACAATAAAGAAGTATCTGACGAAGAATTAAACAATATAATAAAAAAAGCAAAAGCAAAAGGAAAAATCACTTATGGTGAATTGGCAAGTGAATTAGACAATGCAAATACAGACCAAATTGATAAAGTTTTTGATGCTTTTGAAGATATGGGTGTAAATGTGCTAAAAGATGACGACTTAGACCTAGACGAGCCTGATATTGAAGAATTGGAGGCAATGGAAGACATAAAGGTTGAAGACATTGATTTAGCAAGCATGGATGGAATCAATATAGACGATCCTGTTAGAATGTATCTAAGAGAAATCGGAAGAATACCACTTTTATCTTATGACGAGGAATTAGAACTTGCAAAAAAAGTTCTGGAAGGAGACGAAGAAGCAAAGCAAAAACTTGCAGAATCAAACTTAAGACTTGTTGTAAGTATTGCTAAAAAATATGTTGGAAGAGGAATGTTATTCTTAGACTTAATTCAAGAAGGAAACATGGGACTTATAAAGGCTGTAGAAAAATTCGATTATACAAAAGGATACAAATTCAGTACTTATGCAACATGGTGGATTAGACAAGCAATAACAAGAGCAATTGCTGATCAAGCAAGAACTATAAGAATACCAGTTCACATGGTAGAAACAATCAACAAACTAATACGTACATCAAGACACTTATTACAACAATTGGGTAGAGAACCAACCCCAGAAGAAATTGCAGAGGAAATGGAAATACCTGTTGAAAAAGTAACAGAAATTCAAAAAATTGCACAAGATCCAGTATCATTAGAAACTCCAATAGGAGAAGAAGATGATAGCCATTTAGGAGACTTCATACAAGATGATGAAAGTCCTGCACCACAAGATGCAGCAGCCTACACTCTATTAAGAGAGCAATTAGAGGAAGTAATGAAAACACTTACTCCAAGAGAGGCAAAAGTTCTAAAACTAAGATTTGGATTAGAAGACGGAAAAACTAGAACATTAGAAGAAGTTGGAAAAGAATTTAATGTTACAAGAGAAAGAATAAGACAGATTGAAGCAAAAGCTTTAAGAAAATTACGTCACCCAAGTAGAAGCAAGAAATTAAAAGATTATATGAACTAATAAAAATCGCCCAAAGGGGACGCTCCTTTTTGGGCGATTTTTAAAACTAAACCAGTCCTCCTTTTCGAATCCACGTAGCTTCATACATAAAATAAAAAAAAACTGCAATATTTAAATTACAGCTTAATTAATGGTAGCGATGAGTGGATTCGCCGAGCCGCGTCGGGAAAACCGTCCACTGGACGCTTTTCTAATCCTCCTTTTCGAATCCACGTAGCTTCATACATAAAAAAAACTGTAATATTTAAATTACAGCTTAATTAATGGTAGCGATGAGTGGATTCGAACCGCTGACCTAACGGGTATGAACCGTTTGCTCTAGCCAACTGAGCTACATCGCCATATAAATATAAAATGTATGAATACATTAAAGACAAGTATTATTATAAAGGGTAATTGCAATTTTGTCAAGCAAAATTGCAATTTATCTTTAAAACGTTTATATATTCTTAATTAAATGTATTTTTAATATTTAAAATACATCTAATCATTTAATCCTCATTTACTTAAGTCGTCTCTTGCATTTTCAGTTCTCTTTACGCTCTTGGGAGTCCTGGTAGATTCAACTGAACGTGTTACATTACGTTTTTGTGGTTGTTTGGTTTTAACCTTTACTTTTAAAGAAGAAAGATATGCATCGTCGCTCATCGCATAAGCTTTTTCTGCTTCAGTTGTTCTGGCTAATTCTCCAGTTAATGGTGCATCATATTCAACTACACCGCCATTTATTAATTTATCAAAAAAACTAAATATTGTCATATATTTTCTTAAGAAATAATTGCTTAAGAATTCACCTCCGATTATTAAAATCAACATTACTACATACAGTATAACATAAAACAACTGGAAAATCAACTCTTTTCTTCTATTCAAAGCTTTAAAAATCCTGCAACTTTCTTTTTCTTGTACAAGTTGCATTTACTTTACAGAATTGTATTTAACTTTTCATTTGACGTTTCAAAAATCTTTTGGCATTTTATCCTTCTCAATACATAAGTAACACTTTTAAATTCTGGTCAAATTCTTCTTCAATGCATGGTTATTCAATTCTTCTGCCATTTTCTCTAGAAGAGTCCCTAATATTTTCTCGAGTATTTTCAACTTTGGAATTTAGTTTCTCATATTCTTTACATTTTATTTTGTATTCCATTTGCATACTCAAATATCTGTAATACATATAAGCTTGTTCATACTGAAAAAGAGGGTTGAACATTGCAGTAGATTCCATGCTACCAGAAAATCCAAATGGCATAGAGCCAGCATTAGGAGAATTATTCGCATTTGAGTTTTGACAAAAATCAGAATTGAAATTTCCTGTTCCACTCATATCATACATTCCCATGCCAGCTGGAGAAAATGGGGGCATTCCATAATAATTATAATCAATATTTTTATCCATAGATAATATCATTCCTTCCTAGCCTTTGCTCATATTTACTTCGAAAAGGCACAAATATAAAAATTTTATAAATTAAAATAAAAAAATGGAATAGTACTTAGTAAAATATATGTGTAAAATCCAGCTAAAATTCCTTGAACAAGCTTCCAGAAAGCATACTTTTTTATTGATAAACCGGCTTTTGAAGTGATACTTAAAACTTGTAACATTACCGAAATTCCTCCAAATCCAAGTAAGAAGGCACTAAGAATAATATTGGTAGAAAGTAATTTTGAAGGAATTTTTGAAACAGCAAATACTCCATTAGTAAGTTCAATTAAGCCTGAAATTAATGGCAGAGAAAATTCAGTAGAAATACCGAATAATTTCAGTAAAGGAGAAAAAATTGTGGATAAAACAAGTAAAATTCTACTCTTTGATAATATGGAAATTAATACTGAAAACAAAACAACAAATCCACCAATCATAATTAGAGTTTTACTAGATTCTAATATTGCAGTTGAAAGAATTTCTCCCAGATTGGAGAATGTGGCAGATTTATTTTTCTGAAAATTGGTTGCACTTGAAAAAGAAATATTTGCAGTTAAGGATATGCTTTCTTTCTTTTTAAACCTTGAAAGGATTCCTAAGGTAATGGCAATACTTAAAGCAGAAAGAATATGAGTTATCAATAATAAAAATCCAATGGAGGTGTTTGAAAAAAGAGAAATTCCCACAGTTCCAATTATGAAAAGAGGACCTGAATTATTTGTAAAACAAAGCATTCTCTCAGCTTCATCTTTTGTACAAACATCATTATTACGCAAGTCCGCTACAATTTTTGCACCAACAGGATAACCACTAATAAGTCCGAAAATAAAAGCATATACTGCATCTCCGGGTACATTAAATAGAGGTCTCATAAATTTATTAGATTTTTGACTTAAAAAATTAATTATATTTGTATGAGATAGTAAATTTGTTGCAATAAGAAATGGAAGAAGGCTTGGGACGACATTGTTAGCCCAGAGTTTTAAGCCAGTTCTGGCTGCTACAAAATTACTATTTGAAAATGAAACAAGACCAATAGTAAATAAAACAAAAATGATGCTAAGTAAATGTTTTCTTAATGAAAAAGCAAGGATAAAAGGTCTTGAGGTATAAGCTTTTTGTGTGTTTATAGATTCTATCAAAATAAAACTCCTTTTAATTTTATAGTTATAGGAAAATACTCTTTATAAAAATAGTATTTAGTAACATTTAATATAAGTTTATTCAAGAAAAATAAGGTTATGAATAATGAAAAGCGAAAAGTTAAATGAAATCTGTAAAGAAAATATAATTTGTACGAAAACGTAGATTTTAAATCCTTAAAATTCGTATATATCTTGAAATTAGTTGTTTTATACTGTATAATATCTACATCGAAAGTAGTTTGACAATTGATAGGAGGCATAATTATGTTGGTATCAAGAAAACCCTTTATGGTAGAATTTTCTGGAACACCCGAGGCAGGAAAAACCACTACGATTAATACAGTTGCTAATATTATGCGGAATGCTAATTACAGAGTAATTGTATTGAGAGAGTCGGCGGAATCCTTACCGGACGAAATAGCTAAAGGTACATTTCAAGCTAATATGTGGATGCATTTTATCACACAGGCAGGATTACTAAAGGCTGTTCATGCAGATGCGGATATCGCTTTGATAGACAGAGGAATTGTTGATAGCGAATTCTATGGTCAAAAGTTCCTTTTAGAAGGTGGCTGTAGTACGGAAGAATATGAAGAGTTCGAGAGAACATTTTTACAATGTTTGAAACCGGACTTATTTATAACCCTTATGGTAACACCCGAAGAGGCAATTAAACGCAGAGGCGGAGAAGGACGTCTGGTAAACAGAGAGTATGTTCGTAAGTATAATGAGGCATATTTAAAGTATTTTAGAAAAGTACAATATCCCAAAGAGCTTATTAACACCGAGATGAAAGAACCTAGCGAAGTTAGCAAACAGGTTTCGGACATCATCCTTAACTACTACCGGTAAAGAACAAAGGGCACAGGGAGAGGAATTCCTGTGTCCTTTTATAAAAATAGAAAGAAGAGGAAGTAAAAATGAAAAAATTTATAAATAAAATTAAAGATATATGTGAAGAAAATAAAAAAGTAGCAATGTTTATTGATATGGATGGAACAATAAATGAATATGAAGTATATTCAGAGAAAACAGTATCGCAACAGATGGAAGATAAATATATGGATATTCCACCAATTCAACCAGTTGTAGATGTTTTAAAAGAAATTAACAATATTCCAAATATTGATTTGTATATTTTATCTTTATCAAGAACGAACCAGTTAACTGAGAAAAAAGGTTCATGGTTAGAGAAATATGTCGGATTCATACCAAAAAATAATTGGATTGTAATTACTAAAGAAAACGGTGAGTATAACAAAGAGAATAGAAATTTTATAAAAGCCTTAAAAATGAAAGAGAAATTAAATGAATATGATCATTTTATCTTTTTAGATGATGACCACAAGATTTTAAAAGAAGCGAGTGAAATGCTTAAGGAAAAGATTGATGTATTCCATGTTTCATCTGCTCTTGTATAAAAAACATTAGTTGATTATTTTTACATTTTATGTTATTATAGTAAGAGTAAATTTTATGAGGGGAGAGCATGGAACATATATTCATGCAAAAAAATTATGATTGATATTATAAAAGATACATTATTTGATGCAATCAAATTGTTACCTTTTTTATTTTTGACATATTTACTTATGGAATATCTAGAACATAAAACAGGTGATAAAACGCAAAATATAGTAAAAAAATCGGGAAAATTAGGACCTCTATTTGGAGGTGTTCTTGGAATATTTCCTCAATGTGGATTTTCAGCTGCAGCAGCTAATTTGTATGCAGGCAGAATTATTACTTTAGGAACTTTAATTGCTGTTTTTTTATCTACATCAGATGAAATGCTTCCAATTCTTATTTCAAAAACAGCTCCAGTAGGATTAATTTTAAAGATATTGGCTTTAAAACTTATTTTAGGAGTTATATATGGATTTGTAATTGATGGTGTAGTAGGCTTGATAAAGAAGAGAAAAAGAGAATTAGCTACAGAAAAATTCAAAAAATCTAGCAATGAAGAAAAAGCAAAACATGAACATAGTCATAAACACAATGACCACGATGATTGCCACGAGGAGGAACCTCAAGAAGCTATAGCTCACATGTGCAATCATGACCATTGCGATTGTGAACATGAGGGAATAATAAAATCTTCTATAAAACACACTGTTAATATTTTGCTTTTTATAATTGTGATAACATTTATTATAAATACATTAATTTATTTAATTGGAGAAGATGTAATTGCTAATGCGATTGCGAGTGCTCCAATTGTTGGAATATTAGTTGCAAGCTTATTTGGCTTGATTCCAAACTGTGCGGGTTCTGTAATTATAACAGAATTATACTTGAGCAATTTGATTAGTTTTGGCTCAATGATAGCAGGCCTTCTAGTTGGTTCAGGAATAGGAATATTAGTATTATTTAAATCAAATAAAAATATTAAAGAAAATCTTAAAATAACTGGAACGCTGTATGTAATAGGTGTAATTTCTGGATTTATAATTGATATGATTTTGTAAATTAGAAGTATAGAGAAAAAAACGATATTAGGAATTTAAATTCCTAATATCGTTTTTGCTCTTTCCACATCTTGTTCATTGGCTGTGCGCACGCCTTCAAGAGGATATGTGACTCCAAGATTTATCCATTTAAATTTCCCCATGTCATGATATGGAAGTATTTCTACCTTATCAACTGTTTTTAAAGTTGAAAGGAATTCTTTTAATTTTTTCAAATCTTCTTCTTTGTCCGTGTATCCAGGAACTAACACTTGTCTAATCCACATGTGTTTTCCGATACTGCTTAAATATTGAGCAAATTCTAGTTCTTTTTCGTTTGATACTCCTGTTAAATCACGGCAAATTTTATCATTAATACATTTTATATCTAAAAGGAATAAATCTGTAAGATTTATTATTTCTTTTATTTTTGGAGTTAAATAAAATACACCAGAAGTATCTATTGCAGTGTGATAGCCTAGTTTCTTTAATTCTGTAAATAAGGCTATTAAAAAGTCTAAGTGAAGTAATGGCTCGCCACCACTTACAGTAACTCCACCGCCTGATGGGATTATATAGTTTTTATATCTTTCTATTTTGTCTAAAATTTCTTTTACTGTATATTTTGTTCCGCCTTGATGACACCAGGTATCCCTATTTTGACAGTATTTACATTTTAAGTTACAGCCTTGAGTGAAAATTACAAATCTTATTCCTGGACCGTCAACTGCACCAAATGTTTCAAAAGAGTGAATAGGGCAGGTAATGTTTAAAACATCTTGGGTATTATTATCTTCCATAATTACAGATTGTATTCCTTTCTAAGAAAACTAAATTCTTTCATGAATTGTTCTGTTTACAACGTCTAATTGTTGTTCTCTTGTTAATTTTACAAAGTTTACAGCATATCCTGAAACACGAATTGTAAGTTGAGGATATTTCTCTGGATGATCCATTGCATCTAATAGTAGAGCTCTATCAAATACGTTTACGTTGATATGATGTCCTGATTGCATAAAGTATCCATCTAACATGCTTACTAGATTGTTTACTTTTGTTTCTGAATCCTTTCCAAGTGTTCCTGGAGTAATCGAGAAGGTGAAAGATATTCCGTCTTCTGAATACTCATAAGGAAGTTTTGCAATAGTGTTCATAACTGCAAGGGCTCCAGATGAATCTCTTCCATGAAGTGGGTTTGCACCAGGTCCGAATGGAGCACCAGCACGTCTTCCGTCTGGAGTGTTTCCTGTTGCTTTTCCATATACAACATTTGAAGTTATAGTAAGAATTGATTGTGTAGGCTTTGCACCTCTGTATGAATAATGTCCTTCAAGTTTCTTCATAAATGATTTTACAAGGTTTACGGCTATTTCATCGACTCTATCGTCATCATTTCCGTATTTAGGGAAGTCGCCTTCAACTTCATAATCTGTTGCAAGACCATTTTCATCTCTTATAACTTTAACTTTTGCGTATTTGATTGCAGATAATGAATCAACTGCAACTGATAAACCAGCAATACCGCAAGCCATTGTACGGATTATATTTCTGTCATGTAATGCAAATTCTAATGCTTCATAAGAATATTTGTCATGCATGTAGTGAATAGCATTTAAAGATTTCATGTAAATTTTTGCAACATAATCAAGCATTTGATCATATTTTGCCATTACTTCATCATAGTCTAAATATTCTGATGTGATTGGTGCAAACATTGGTGTAACTTGTTTTCCAGTGTTTTCATCTTTACCACCATTTATAGCATAAAGTAGAGCTTTTGCAAGGTTAGCTCTTGCTCCGAAGAATTGCATTTGTTTACCAATCTTCATTGCAGAAACACAGCAAGCAATTCCATAATCGTCACCTAAAGTTGTTCTCATTAAATCGTCATTTTCATATTGAATAGAAGATGTGTTTATTGAGATTTTTGCACAGTAATCTTTGAAAGCTTTTGGAAGATTTTTTGACCATAATACTGTTAAGTTTGGCTCTGGTGCAGCTCCAAGATTTTCAAGTGTATGAAGAACTCTGAATGAGTTTTTTGTAACCATAGTTCTTCCATCAACGCCCATACCACCAATACTTTCTGTTACCCAGACTGGGTCACCAGAGAATAGTTCATTGTATTCAGGAGCTCTTAAGAAACGAACCATTCTAAGTTTCATAACAAATTGGTCCATAAGCTCTTGAACTTCTTCCTCAGTTATTAATCCTGCTTTTAAATCTCTTTCAAAATAGATGTCTAAGAAAGTAGAAGTTCTTCCAAGAGACATAGCAGCTCCGTTTTGATCTTTTACAGCTCCTAAATATGCAAAGTATAACCATTGAACAGCTTCTTTAGAATTTGAAGCTGGAATAGAAATGTCGAATCCATATTTTGCAGCCATTTTCTTTAAGTCTTCTAATGCGTTTATTTGATCTGCAATTTCTTCTCTATCACGAACAACGTGCTCTGTAAATTCGTCAACATCTAAAATATCAAGTTCATCTTTTTTCTCCGCGATTAAAACATCAACACCATAAAGAGGAACTCTTCTGTAGTCTCCGATTATACGACCACGGCCGTATCCATCAGGTAAACCTGTAAGTAGATGATGAGATCTAGCTCTTCTAATGTCTGGTGTGTAAACCTCAAAAACACCGTCGTTATGTGTTTTTCTTAGATTGTGATAGATATATTCTATTTCATCATCAACTTTATAGCCATAAGATTCACAAGATTTTTCAACTATTCTAATACCACCATTTGGCATTATTGCTCTTTTTAAAGGAGCGTCTGTTTGAAAACCAACAATTTCTTCTAAATCTTTGTCTAAATAGCCGGCTTCATATCTATTTACTCCAGATGGAGTCTTTGTATCTACATCTAAAACACCGTTTTCCTTTTCTTTTTCATATAATTTTAAAACTTTATCCCAAAGCTTGTTAGTTCTTTCTGTTGCAGGCTTTAGAAAACTTTCATCACCATCATAAGGTGTGTAATTTTTTTGAATAAAGTCTCTAACATCGATTTCTGTTGACCATTCTCCACGATTGAAATTTTCCCATTGTTTAAATTCCATAAATATACCTCCTAAATAATAATATGAATAAATTAGAATTTTTATTAGAATTTGTCAAACTTGAATTGCTGTGATTTCTAATTTATAAAATATCTATTAATAATATTAGCATAGTAGAAAATTTTAATCAATGAAAATTTTGTAAAATTAATTTGAAAATTTAAAGAATTTTATAATAAAAACAATAAGTTAAATTGATGAAATTTAAGGCAATATAATTTACCTATGAGTAAAATAATAAAAATACCTTTACTTGATAGTTTCTGTAAACATTTAGCTATTAGTGATATATTTTTAATATTAAAAATGGCGAAGAGGTGGAGTTTATGCTAGATTATAATGTTATAGGATTAAGACTTAGAAGAGCACGTGCAGATAAAGGATTAACACAACAAGAACTTGCCGAAAAAACCGGATTATCAGTTGCTTTTATTAGTAGAGTTGAAAGAGGAAGCACGCACATAAATTTAAAGAGATTAAGCGAATTTTGCGCTATTTTGGGAATATCTGAGGGAGAAATTCTAAATGGTGTGTCTAATGCTGATGGTTTGTTCTTACATGAAGAATTTGAAGAACTTTTAAACAATTGTCCACAAGAAAAAATGAAACTTATTTATAAAATTGCAAAACTTATTGTAGAAGATGAAGAATATTAATATATAAATTGCAAAATGCCTTGAAATGTAGTATAATATTGAAAGTTATTTAAATTTTAGAAAAGGTGAAACATTAATGGCAAAAAAAGTAGCATTTTATACATTACGGTTGTAAAGTTAATCAATATGAAACTAATGCAATGGAACAACAGTTTATAAATTGTGGATATACTACTGTAAAAAACAACGAGAAAGCGGATATTTATGTTGTTAATACATGTACGGTAACAAATGTTGCGGAGAGAAAATCTAGACAAATGTTAAGACGTGTAAAAGAAATAAATAATGAAGCTATTCTTGTTGTGTGTGGTTGTTATGCACAAGTCGCGAAAAAAGAATTAGAAGAAATTCAAGAGATTGATATAATATTAGGAATTAATGAGAAAAATAATATTGTTGAAATAGTTGAAAAGTACATGGCAGAGATTTCTAAGGCAGGAAAAAAGAAACTCGAAAATGTAGAAGATGTTTCTAATCAAAAAGAATTTTTAGACTTTGGAGATGTAACATATACAGAAAAAAATAGGGCAGTAGTTAAGGTGCAAGATGGCTGTAATATGTTCTGCACATATTGTGCAATTCCTTATGCGAGAGGCAGAATAAGAAGTAGAAAAATAGAAAGTGTTGTATCTGAAATTACTAAGATAGCGAAAACAGGAATAAAGGAAGTTGTGATAACAGGTATACATGTCGCGTCTTATGGAAAAGATTTTGATGGCTTGCAAGAAAAGAAAATTAGATTAATTGACCTATTGGAAGCCATTAATAAAATTGAAGGAATTCAAAGAATTAGACTTAGTTCACTAGAACCAACAATAATAGATGAAGAGTTTGTAAAAAGACTTGTAAAACTTGAAAAAATATGCGACCATTTTCATTTATCACTTCAAAGTGGCTGTAATGAAACTTTAAAGAGAATGAATAGAAAATACACCACAGAAAGATATAAAGAAGCGGTTGACTTATTAAGAAAATATTATCCAAATGTGAATTTTACAACAGATGTAATTGTTGGATTCCCAGGAGAAACTGAGGAAGAATTTGAAAAAACATATCAATTTTTAAAAGATATAAAGTTTTATAAATTGCATGTATTCAAATACTCAAAGAGAAGAGGAACTCCGGCAGAAAAGATGCCTAACCAGGTAGATGGAAACATTAAGGAAGAAAGAAGCAATAAATTAATTGAATTATCAAATAAATATGAGAATGAATACAATAATTCACATATTGGAAAGAATGTAAAAGTATTATTTGAAGAATTTGAAGATGGATATTTTAAAGGACACACAACAAATTATATGATGATAAAAGTGCCAGGAAAAGAAGATGAAATTTCAAAATTTGTAAATAATATTATTGATGTAACAATAGAAAAAAATGATGAAGAGAAAATTGAATTGATAGGAAGAGAGGATATAAAATGAAAGCTATAGAAATAAGAAATAAATATTTAGAATTTTTCAAGAGACATGGACATGCTGTAATTCCAAGTGCTCCATTAATACCAGAGAATGATCCATCTGTATTATTCACAACGGCTGGAATGCAACCATTAGTACCATATTTATTAGGAGAGAAGCACCCAGAGGGAACACGTTTAACAGATTTCCAAAAATGTTTACGTACAAACGATATTGATGAAGTTGGAGATAACAGACATTTAACATATTTTGAAATGCTTGGAAACTGGTCTCTAGGAGATTATTTCAAAGAAGAATCAATAGCAATGAGTTTCGAGTTCTTAACAAAAGAACTAGGAATACCAGTAGAAAAATTATCTGTAACATGCTTTGCAGGAGACGAAGACTGCCAAAGAGACGAAGTTACAGCTTCTTGTTGGAGAAAAGCAGGAATTCCAGAAGATAGAATTTATTATTTTGGAAAAGATGATAACTGGTGGATTGCCGGAGAAGAAGGACCTTGTGGACCAGATACAGAAATGTTCTATGATACAGGAAAGCCAAAATGTTCAGAAAATTGTAACCCATCTTGTGGATGTGGTAAATATGTTGAAATTTGGAATAACGTATTTATGGAATTCTTCAAGACGAAGGACGGAAAATACACAAAATTAAAACAACACAATGTTGATACAGGACTTGGACTAGAGAGAATGGCAATGCTATTACAAGGCAAAGAAACTCCATTTGATACAGAATTATTCAAACCAGTAATGGATAAATTACAAGAATTAGCCGGAGAAAATGATAGCATAGAGAGCAGAAGAATTGTTGCAGAACACTTACGTGCTAGCATGATGATAATTCAAGATGGTGGACTTCCAAGCAATGTTGATAGAGGATATATTTTAAGAAGATTAATTCGTAGAATGGTAAGACATCTAAGAAAACTACAAATCAATCTAAATGAATTAGGAGAATTAATCGATTTAAATATAGATACTTTGAAAGAAATGTATCCTGAGCTACATCAAAACAGTGATAAAATTAAGAGTGTAATAATAGAAGAAAAAGACAAGTTCGAGAAGACTCTTGAGCGTGGAGAAAGAGAATTTAACAAGATAGTAAATAGAATGAAAAATGATGGAAAAGACACAATTTCAGGACAAGACTTATTTACTCTATACGAAACTTATGGATTCCCACCAGAGGTTACTCAAGATTTAGCAAGGGAAGCAGGATTAAAAGTAGACACAACAGAATTTGACAAACTATTCAAAGAGCACCAAGAAAAATCTAGAATGGGTAGTGAGCAAAAATTCAAGGGTGGACTTGCTGGAACAGGTGAACAAGAAGTAAGATACCACACAGCTACACACTTATTAAATGCAGCATTAAAAGTAATACTTGGAAAAGATGTACATCAAAAAGGATCAAACATAACACCAGAAAGAATGAGATTTGACTTCAGCTGTGACCACAAACTTACAGACGATGAGAAGAAAAAAGTAGAAGACTTAATAAACGAGTGGATAGCACAAGGCTTAGATGTAAAATGCGAAGAAATGAAGAAAGACGACGCAATAAAATCAGGAGCAGAGTGCATGTTCATAGAAAAATATCCAGACATAGTCACTGTTTATTCAATTGGAAACGATAAAGAAACAGTATCAAAAGAACTATGCGGAGGCCCTCATGTAAAGAATACTTCAGAATTAGGACATTTCAAAATAAAGAAAGAAGAAGCAAGTTCAGCTGGAGTAAGAAGAATTAAAGCAATACTTGAATAAAGAAAAAAGATTGAAAATCGCCCCCAAAGGGGCGTCCCTATTGGGCGAAAAAGGAGAAGAGTATGGAAGATTGTATTTTTTGTAAAATTATTAAAGGGGAAATTCCTTCAACAAAGGTATATGAGGATGATAAAGTCTTAGCATTCAAGGACATAAATCCTGCTGCACCAATTCATGTATTGGTAATACCAAAAAAACATATTGAAAATGTGTTAGAAATAGATGAAGAAAATAAAGAGATTGCATCTGATATATTTTTAGCAATAAACAAAATTGCAAGACAACTTGGAATTGATAAAGACGGTTTTAGAATTATAAATAACTGCGGAAAAGACGCAGGACAAGAAGTTATGCATTTACACTTCCACATATTAGCAGGTGGAAAAATGGGACCAAAGATTATATAAAAAATATAATTAAATATATATTAATAAAATACTTTTAATAAAAGTCTACCTTTTTGAAGGTGGGCTTTTATTGGTGAAAGATGAAAAAAATAAAATTTCATACATAAAATGAATAAAACCTCTTGAAAAATTTTTTTTCTTAAGAGATAATATAGGATGAAAATGAAAATTAAGATTAAAATTATAATCTACTATAAATGAAAAGAAAAGCTAAAAGAGAAAAGCCTGAATATAAGGCATAGAAGTTACGAAGGAGGAATTTTTAATGTATGTTTTTAATAAAATAACTGTAACGCCACAACTGCCAGAAAGAATTAATAAACTTGCAAAAGTGGCAGACAACCTTTGGTGGACATGGAATACTGATTTTTTAAAATTATTTAAAACAATAGATTGCGATTTATGGGAAACAGTTGGCAAAAATCCTGTGAAATTTTTGAAACTTGTATCACAAGAAAAATTAGAAAATGTTGCTAATAATCCAGAATTCTTAAGAGATTATGATAAGATTGTTAATAACTTTGAAGACTATATGAATAGTAAAAACACTTGGTTCAAAAGAAATTATCCAGACAACAAAAATGATTTAATTGCATATTTCTCAGCAGAATATGGTTTGGACCAAATACTTCCAATTTATTCAGGAGGACTTGGAGTTTTATCTGGAGACCACTTGAAATCTGCTAGTGATTTAGGAATTCCATTAGTTGCAGTAGGTTTGTTATATAGAAAAGGTTTCTTCCATCAAAAAATTAATGGATATGGTCAACAAATCGAAGAATACAGAGAAAACGATTTAGACACCTTGCCAGTATATCCTGTTAAAGACATGGATGGAAAAGATTTATTAGTGTATGTAAATATGCCAAAGAAAAAATTATATTTAAAAGTTTGGCAAATTAATGTTGGAAGAGTTAAATTATATTTGATGGATTCTGATATAGATGCAAACATTCCTGAATATAGGGAAATAACAACTACTCTATATGGAGGAAACCAAGAAACAAGAATTCAGCAAGAAATTGTTCTTGGAATGGCCGGAACAAGTTTACTAAGAGTGTTGGGCTTAAATCCAACAGTTTATCACATGAACGAAGGACATTCTGCATTCTTAATTCTTGAGTTGATGAAAAACATAATAAAAGAAAAACAGGTAAGCTTTGAAATTGCAAAAGATATCGTATCAAGCAAAACTGTATTTACAACACACACACCGGTACCAGCAGGAAATGATATATTCCCATTAGGATTGGTTGAACAATATTTTAAAGATTATTGGAATAGATATTCAATTACTAAAGAAGACTTCTTTAAATTAGGAATGGCTCCTAATGCAGAAATTTCTAAAGTTGGATTCAACATGGGAATTTTAGCACTTAAGTTCTCAGGAAAAAAGAATGGAGTTAGCAAACTTCATGGAGCCGTTTCAAGAGAACTATTTGCAGATGTATGGCCTAATATAGCACCAAATGAATCACCAATCGACTATGTTACAAATGGTATTCACACATGCACTTGGCTTGCACCAAATATGAAGAGATTATACAATAGATATTTGAAACCATATTGGCAGGACGACATTCAATCTGATAGTACATGGCTAAAAATAGCCGATATTCCAGATGAAGAACTATGGAATGCTCATCAAGAAAGAAAAATTAAACTATTAAAACTAGTAAAAGAAAATATAACTGAAAGATTAAAGAGGGAAGGCTATCATTATAACGAAATTGTAGATATTACTTCAAAACTAGATCCAAATGCACTAACTATAGGATTTTCTAGAAGATTTGCAACATATAAGAGAGCTACACTGATATTTAAAGACTTAGAAAGAATTACACAGATACTAAATGAAGCAGGAAAACCAGTTCAAATAATATTTGCTGGAAAGGCACACCCATCAGATTCACAAGGAAAAGACTTAATTAGATATATTCACGAACTATCTATGAAGCCACAATTTAAAGGAAAGATATTCTTATTAGAAAATTACAATATTTCACTATCTAAATATTTAGTAAGTGGTGTAGATGTATGGTTAAACAATCCAAGAAGACCAATGGAAGCATCGGGAACATCTGGCCAAAAAGCAGCTGTTAATGGTGTAATTAACTTTAGTGTACTAGATGGCTGGTGGGCAGAAGGATACAATCAAAAGAATGGCTGGACTATAGGAACAAATGCCGAATACTCTTCTTATGAAGAACAAGATAATGCTGATAGCGAAAGCATTTATCAGACTCTTGAAAACAAGATAATTCCTGCATTCTATGATAAAGATGAAAATGGAATATCTAAAAAATGGATGGAAATAATGAAGAATTCAATCATTTCGAATTCAGGAAGATATAGTACTTCAAGAATGCTTATAGATTACACAAACAAATTCTATATTCCATTATGCAATTTGTATAACAAATACTATTCAGATTTATCAACAGTTGCAGAATTCGATGGATGGAAGGATAATCTTTTCTTAAATTGGATCGATATTACAATAAAACAAGAAAAGAGCAATTTGGATAATATAACAATCGATGCCGGAAATAAAATAACAGTAAGATGCAAAGTTTATCTACCAAACATTTCTAAAGATTCGATTGAAGCACAAGTATATTATGGACAAATATCTGAAAATGGAGTTGTTGATGGTATAGAAATAATTCCAATGAAATTGATTGGAGAAGATTCTGAAAAGAAAGAATACGAGTATGAAGCGACAGTTGAACTTACAACTGGAGGAAACTATGGATATACATTCAGAGTTATGCCTAAGAGCGAAATGGTATTGGATTCAGCTAACTTAGACTTGATAAAATGGATAACAAAATAATTTGAAATAATAAAAGCCTTGACGCACAAGGCTTTTTGTAATATAATGGTTACATAATTTTAAAGAAAAATGCAGGGCGAATATAAATTATACAAATGGTAAAATTTTTTCAATGTTATGTAAAAAATAAAGGCCTTGTAAAAAGAAAGGGTTGTTAATATGGCAGATATAAAAGAATTAATGCAAGTACGTAGAGAAAAAATGCAAAAGCTAATAGACAATGGTGTAAACGTACATCCAGAAAGATACGAGAGAACACATCAAATTAAAGAAGCAAGAGAATTACCAGACGGAACAAAAGATGTATCAATTGCTGGAAGAGTAATGTCTAAGAGAAAATTAGGAAAAATAAGCTTCTTAGATTTAAGAGATTTAGAAGGCCATCTTCAATTAGTTATTAAAAAAGAAGATTTAGGAGAAGATGTATATAAATTCTTACACGAAACAGTTGATATAGGTGATTTCATTGGAGTAAAAGGAGAAATATTTACAACTCAAGCAGGAGAAAAATCACTTCAAGTTTATGAATACACATTCTTAGGAAAGGCAATCCGTCCACTTCCAGAAAAATTCCACGGTTTAACAGATCAAGATGCAGTATACAGAGAGAGACATCTAGACTTAATAATGAACGATGAGGCTAAGAAGAGATTTGTATTAAGAACAAAATTCATAAGATTAATGAGAGAGTTCTTAGACACACACGAGTTTTTAGAGGTAGACACACCAGTTCTACAAAATACTGCTTCTGGAGCAACAGCAAAACCATTCATAACACACCACAATGCATTAGACATGGACGTATATTTAAGAATATCTCCAGAATTAACACTAAAAAAGCTTATAATTGGTGGATTCTCAAACGTATATGAAATTGCAAGAGACTTCAGAAATGAAGGAATGGATGCAAACCATTTACAAGACTTCACAATGGTTGAAGGATATAGTGCTTATTGGTGCTATAGAGATAATATGAAATTCTTAAGAGAAATGATTATATACATATTATCAAAATTATTCGATGGAAACTTAAACATCAAAATTGGAGAGCAAGAAATTGACTTTGGTGGAGAATGGCAAGTAGTATCATTCAGAGATTTAATACTTAAAGACTGTGGAATAGATATTGACAAATTTGAAACAGCAGAAAGCTTACTTGCAGAAATAAAAGCAAAAGGAATAAAACTAGAAGCAGACAACCTAGAACAATTAGGAAGAGGAAATTTAATAGATACATTATACAAAAAGGTAAGTAGACCAAGCATAATAAATCCTACATATCTAATTGAACATCCAATAGATTTATCTCCACTTGCTAGAAGTAATGACGAAAATCCAAAATTGACAGACAGATTCCAATTAGTAGTAAATGGACAAGAAATAATAAACGGATATTCAGAGCTTGTAGACTGTGATGAACAAGAAAGAAGATTTATAGAGCAAGCAGAATTAAAAGCTAATGGTGATGAAGAAGCTATGAGCATAGATACAGAATATATAAGAGCTATGCAATATGGTATGCCACCAATCTCTGGTTGGGGACTTGGAATAGATAGATTCTTACAATTTTTAACAAACAGTGATAATATAAGAGATGTAGTTCTATACCCATTAATGAAACCAAGAGCAGCAGAAGAAATTGAAGAATAATTGATTTCATATTTCAAAAAAAACATTTAAGAAACATTTTCAAAGAGAACTTCAAGAAATTAAAATAAATCAAAACATAACAAGTAACAAATAAAAAATATAAAATTTGATTTATTTTAATACTTGAGGTCTTTTTTTGCAAAAAAGTGACAAAACGTGCGGAGAATATGCATAATCGTTGACTATAGAGCAAAAATGTTGTAAAATAAAAGAGTAAAATGTTTGCAAAAACATTTTGAAGTTAAATAACTTTTTAATGGATTGGGGGATTATTTTATGGGGTCAAAAGAACGGCTCTACGCAGACATCATGGCTGTACATCCTGAGGTAACTGGATCTTGCAATTTGGTTATCGTGAAACAGCCGGACAATACCACGGTAAAGTTCATTGTGGACTGTGGTTTGTTTCAGGAACGGAAGTATAGTAAAAACAATGAAAGCTTGCCTTTCATTCCTGCCAATATAGACTTCTGCTTGGTTACGCATAACCATGTGGATCATGTTGGACGCTTGCCTTTCTTGGTGAGCAAGGGATTTGATAAGGAAATTTTCATTAGTGAAACGACGTCAAAACTTTTACCTTTGGCTTTGGAGGATAGCCACAAAGTTCTTAGGGATGTTGCCAAACGGCAGAATCGTCCGTGCTTGTATACGGAAAGCGACGTTGCTCAGACGATGAAGCTTATACGTCCATGCAAGTACAATCAGACTGTTCAAATCCGTCCTAACATCAAGGCGACGTTCTTCCAGAATGGGCATCTTATGGGGGCCACAAGCATTCTAGTACAGATTGGGTACCCGGGATATGAGAATATCAATCTTTTCTTCACTGGAGACTACAACAACAAGAACATGTTCTTTGATGTTCCGCCTCTTCCTGAGTGGGTGCTGGAACTTCCGCTTACGTTGATTCAGGAATCTACCTATGGAGACATGAATTCTAGCGAAATCGAGAAGTGTTTCAAGGAGAATATCCTTAAATGCCTTGAGAAAGGAGGCACGGTGGTAGCACCTGTCTTTTCGCTGGGACGTTCGCAGGAAATTCTGTATGAACTCAAGTGCATGCAGGAAGAGGGAGCACTGGATGTGAATATCCCTATTTATCTAGATGGTAAGCTTGCAATAAGGTACACTTTCTTGTACCTGCATGATGGACTTGATATTAAGGATGAAATGATGGATTTCTTGCCCAAGAACCTCACGTATGTTGACAAGACAAACAGATGTGAAGTTCTGGCAAGTACGGAACCTAAGATTATCCTTACCACATCGGGAATGGGGTCCTATGGACCGGCACAGGTCTACATTCCGGAGTATCTAACAAGGAAGAACTCTTTGATTCACTTCACAGGGTACACCACCGAAGGAACTCTGGGAGCAAGACTTAAGGAAGCTGAAATAGGTGACACAGTACAAATATTGGAGGCATGCTCGTTAAAAAGCGTGCACAGGTGGAATACACCACAGAGTACTCTGCTCACGGAAAGGCTGACGAAATGATTGCGTTCCTACAGCAATTCCACAACTTGAAGATGGTGCTGGTAAACCACGGCGAAACCAATACAAAGGAAATTTTTGCCGAAAGGATTATCGACGAAGTCAAAACCAAGCGAGTTGGAATCCTTGGAGCCGGTTACTTCTTCAGAGTGAACCCTTATGGGCTTGTAAAAAGCCTGTCGACTAAGTTCGAATAACCATGTCGAACAACCCAAAAACTGAATAATTCTCAACCGCACTGGGGGCCACGAAAGTGACCCTCAGTATTTTGGTCTGAAAGCTTGTATTTTTAAGCATTTTGTTATAAAATATTGTAAAATTTATTTTGTAAGTAGGTAGATATAATTTGAATAAAAAATGGCAAATCAACGAAGTTAATGAAGATATAATAGATAAAATTGCAAATGAATTTAATATAAGTAAATTAGTAGCAAGCATAATAGCGAGCAAGGGACTAAAGTCTCAAGATGAAATAGAGATTTTTCTGCACCCAAGAAGAACTGATTTTCATGATCCATTTTTACTACCGGATATGGAAAAGGCAGTAGAAAGAGTCATTGAAGCAATAAATAACAATGAAAAAGTTGCAATTTATGGCGATTATGATGTAGATGGAATTACGAGTAGCACAGTTTTGCACAGGTTCTTGAAAGATAGGGGATTGGATACAGATATTTACATTCCGAATAGATTAAGCGAAGGATATGGTCTTAATTCTAATGAAATTAAGAAGATTGCCGAAACAGGTCACACACTTATTATAACAGTGGATTGTGGTATTACTGGAAAAGAAGAAGTTGCTCTTGCTAAAACTCTTGGAATAGATACAATTGTAACCGACCATCATGAGCCGCCACAAGAGGGAGGTTTGCCAGATGCGATTGCGGTTGTTGATGCAAAAAGAAAGGATAACCAATATCCATTTAACGGATTAGCTGGTGTTGGAGTTGCTTTTAAATTAACTCAGGCTTTATCACAAAGATTAAATATTAGAGAAGAAGAAAATTTAAAATACTTGGATATAGTTTGTGTTGGAACAATTTCTGATATTGTTCCACTTGTAGATGAAAATAGAACAATATCGAAATTGGGACTAAAACTTGTAAAACAAACAAGAAATGTTGGTTTAAGAGTATTATTAGAAAGTATTGGATACAAGAAAATAGATTCAAACACAATCTCTTTTGGAGTAGCACCAAGAATAAATGCTTGTGGAAGAATGGGACATGAAAGAGAGGCTCTACAATTATTTCTTACTGATGATGTTGAAGAGGCAAAGAACATAACACAAAGGTTAAATGGCTATAATCTTGAAAGACAAGACATTGAAAAAAGAATATTCAATGAAGCTCAAGAGATGCTTTCAGCAGAAGGGAACAAGTTACCATGCATTGTTCTTGCAAAGGAAAATTGGCATCATGGTGTAATTGGAATTGTATCATCTAAAATGACAGAAATGTATTCAAAACCAAGCATATTGCTTTCAATAGAAGATGACCTAGAAAAAGGTTCAGGAAGAAGCGTTCCGGGATTCGATTTACATGAAGCATTAGAAAATTGCAAAGAAAATATAAAACAATTTGGTGGACACAGCATGGCTGTTGGAATAACACTTGAAAAAGAAAAATTTGAAGCTTTTAAAGAAGCCTTCGAAGACTATGCAGAAAAAATGGATGTTGCATCTATTGTTCCAGTAATTAATATAGATGAAAAGCTTAGCTTAGATGATATATCGATTCAAAATATAAAAGAGTTGGAATTATTAGAACCATTTGGAGAGGCAAACAAAACGCCAATATTCCAAATTAGCAATTTAAAAATCGACTCTATAAGAGCTATTTCTGAAGGAAAACATTTAAAAATGACTCTTAAAGAAGAGAAAAGGTTAATAGATGTTATAGGTTTTAACATGGGAGCACTTGCAGAAGAATATCCGATAGGCACAAAAGTTGATATAGTAGGAAATTTAGAAATAAATAGCTACAAAGGAAATGAAAATGTTCAAATTAATCTGAAAGATATGAGACATGGAGTTTAATAGAGACAGGAGGGATTTATATGTCTGAAAATGTTAATCATTCAATAGAAGAAGTATTAGAACTTGCAAAGAAGAAAAATAGAAGAGCCGATTTAAAACTAATAAGAAGAGCTTATGATTTTGCAAAAGCAAAACATGGAGATCAACTTAGAAAGTCTGGAGAACCTTATATTATACACCCTGTTCAGGTTGCATATATTTTGGCAGATTTAGGACTTGATGAGAGTACAATCTGTGCTGCACTTTTACATGATGTAATTGAAGATACAGATGTAACTTTGCAAGACTTATCTAAAGAATTTTCACCAGAGATTGCAGAAATGGTTGATGGCGTTACTAAACTTGGAAAGTTGAATTATACAAGTGAGCAAGAACAGCAGGTTGAGAATTACAGAAAAATGTTCCTAGCAATGGGAAAAGATATTAGAGTAATACTAATAAAATTGGCTGATAGACTTCACAATATGAGGACTTTAAAATATTTATCAAGAGACCGTCAAATTGCGAATGCGACAGAAACAAGAGACTTATATGCTCCTCTTGCAAACAGACTTGGTATGTATTCTTTAAAATGGGAATTGGAAGATTTATCATTTAAATATTTATACCCAGAAGATTACAGAGAACTTGTTGAGGGAATAGACAAGAAGAGAGAAGAAAGATTAAAATTCATTGACCAGATAATGGACGAAATAAAAAAGGCTTTAAAGAAACAAAAGATTGAAGCCGAAATCACTGGAAGGGCAAAGCATTTATACAGTATTTACAGAAAAATGCAAAGAGATAATAAAACACTTGACCAAATTTATGATTTATTTGCACTAAGAATTATTGTAAATTCGGTAAAAGACTGTTATGCAGCACTTGGCGTTGTGCATGAGCTTTATAATCCAATGCCAGGAAGATTTAAAGATTATATTTCAGTTCCAAAGCCTAACATGTATCAGTCTTTACATACAACATTAATAGGACCAAAGGGAACACCTTTCGAGGTACAAATTCGTACTTGGGATATGCACAGAATTGCTGAATACGGAATTGCTGCACACTGGGCTTACAAAGAGGCAAGCTTCTTAGGTGGAAAGAAAGCAAATGTAACTGTAAGTGAAGATAAATTATCTTGGCTAAGAGAAACGCTGGAATGGCAAAAAGATATAGAAGATCCTCAAGAATTTTTGAACACTTTAAAAACAGAGTTGTTTGAGGACGAGGTATATGTATTTACACCAAAGGGCAAAATTCAAGTATTGCCAAGAGGTGCAACGCCAATCGACTTTGCATATAGCATACACGAAGAAATAGGAAACCGTATGACAGGTTGCAAAATCAATAGCAAGATGATGCCTATTGTAACAAAGCTAAAAAACGGAGATATTGTTGAAATTTTAACTTCAGATAAATCAAAAGGACCAAGCAGAGATTGGCTTAAATTTATAAAGAGTAGCACTGCTAAAACGAGAATTCAACAATGGTTTAAGAGAACTGAAAGAGTTGAAAACATCGCAAAAGGAAAAGATGCCCTTGAAAAAGAAGTCAAGAAAATTGGAATGAATTATTCTGAGTTATTCAAACAAGAATATGTTGATGTTGCAATGAATAGATATAAATTCAATTCTTTAGATGATATGTATGCAAGCATCGGATTTGGAGCAATAACAGCAAACAAGATTGTTTCTAGAGTGCTTGAAGAATATAGAAAAGTTCATAAAGAAGAAAATATCGAAGAAAAAATTGAAGAACTATCTAAAGAAAAAACATCAAGCAAACCATCTTCAAGTGGTGTTATTGTAAAAGGAATTGATAATTGTTTAGTAAAACTTTCTAAATGTTGCAACCCTGTTCCAGGAGACGAGATAGTAGGATACATAACAAAAGGTAGAGGTGTATCTGTTCATAGAAAAGATTGCAAGAATGTAAAAGATTTATTCTCGGAAGAGAACAGAATGATTGATGTTGCTTGGTATACAGACAAACCATCAAGCTACAATGTTGATATAGCTGTATTTTCAAATGATAGAGATGGACTTCTTGCAGACATTATTTCGACAGTTGCTGGAGAAAAAACTCCAATGATGTCCGTTACATCTAAGGTATCTAAAGAGAGAATAGTTCTAACAGAGCTTACAATAGAAGTAAATGATGTTGCACAATTAAACAGTGTAATTAAAGCACTAAGAAAAATCGACAGCGTATACGAAGTAAAGAGAAATAAATAAAAATATCTAAAGATAGAGGAAAAAGTAATGATTTTAAAAAGACTAAAAGTTGATACAACCTTGGGAGAACCAACAAATTGCTATATTGTAGAAGATGAAGAAACAAAGGAAACTATGGTAATAGATCCAGGTGGAGAGCCAGATAAAATAATTGAGATGCTGGATATTATTGAAGCAAAGGTGAAATACATTTATCTTACACATTGCCATAGTGATCACATCGGAGCAGTTGCAACTGTTAAGGAAAAAAAGGGTGGAAAAGTCTTAATTCATAGGGACGATGCCGATGGATTAGACAATGAAGACATTAATTTAAGTGAAACAATAGATATGGGACACATTGAATTGGAGCCTGATTCAAGAGTTGATGACGGAGATTTAATTCATGTAGGTAACATTGAATTTAAAGTGCTTCATACACCAGGACATACCCAAGGAAGCAGTTCATTATATTGCAAAAAAGAAGGACTATTATTTTCAGGAGACACACTTTTTAGAGGAACATGGGGAAGAACCGACTTGCCAACTAGTTCTTTTGAGGCAATAATGAAATCTATTACTGAAAAGCTAATGGTACTTCCAGATGAAACAGTTGTATATCCAGGTCACGGGAAATCCACTTTAATAATGGACGAAAAACCAATATATTTAGATTTAAAACCAAGAATTGAATATTAAAATAAAAGAGGAGGAATGAAAATGGCAAAAACAGAACCAAGAACATTACCAGGTTTCATGGAGCTATTACCATCTGAACAAATTCTATTTGACCAAATGAGAAAAACAATAGAAGATTCATACAAAACTTTTGGATTTTTACCAATAGACACACCAATCATAGAATTATCAGAAGTATTGCTTGCAAAAGCTGGTGGTGAAACAGAAAAACAGATTTATAGATTTAATAAAGGGGATACAGATTTATCATTAAGATTTGACTTAACTGTTCCACTTGCAAAATATGTTGCAAAAAATTATGGAAGCTTAAGTTTTCCTTTTAGAAGATACCAAATTGGAAAGGTATATAGAGGAGAAAGAGCACAAAAGGGAAGATATAGAGAGTTTTATCAATGCGATATTGATATAATTGGA
>URYN01000001.1 GCA_900552135.1 uncultured Clostridium sp. | reverse complement strand
CTTGCATGTCTTATGTGCGCCGCCAGCGTTTATCCTGAGCCAGGATCAAACTCTCATATTTATGGTATTTATATTTAATGTTATTTCTAACATTTTATAAATCTAAACTTTGAGTTTTAGCTCATTAAAATTTGTTTTTTATGGTAGTACAAATTAACTACCGCTATTGGTCTTTTTTCAAAGGTTTATTGTTTACTTTTCAATGTGCTCTTTGTTCCTTAGCTGTTCGCTGTGGAACGTTTCTTATTGTACCATCTTTGTTTTGTTTTGTCAACAACTTTTTTGAATTTTTTTAATATTTTTTATTCAATTTTTTGTTGACCTTTTTTAACAGATTTTTTATATTTTTCAAACCCGTTTTTAGGGCAAAATAATAAACTAGTAATTTTTGCTTTCTCTTCAATTGCTTATCTTTTTTACTAATTTATATATTCAAAATATATATTATTTTCGTCTGTTTCTTGGTACATTCTTATAATACCACACAGGGGTATAAATGTCAACACTTTTTTGTCGTTTTTTGAAAAATTTCGAATTATTTTTTCTTCGTTGTTTTTTCTACTAATTTTTCGCTTAAATCTTCTAAGTTTTTCTATCTCATTCTAATTATTTATATCGTTATTTTCACATAAATCATTTTAAAATTTTTCATTCTCTTCTTATTATTCATGTTGTTTCTATTAGTATCTGCTTCTTTGTTTATTCATCAAATTCTTATTTTAACCATTACATTATATTCTAATCATCTTCTGTTTTTTAATTTAAACATCTACTAGAATTATATCCTCCCCGATGCAATGTATTTTTTCCCACGGTATCACTATATCATTCTTATTCGAGAACATACTCACAAATTTATTCTCCCCTGGAACAATTATAGAAGTTATCGTTCCTGTTTCAAGATCTGCGCAAACATCTTGTACATAACCCATTCTTTTTCCTGTAATAGTACTTATTACTTCTTTATGTTTAAAGTCTAGTCCTTTACTATCCATATTAGTTTCCTCCTATTAAGTTTCACTATTTATTGAATGTTGCTATTTTATAATATTCGATAATCCCGCTCAAAAATTTTACATCAATTTCAGTCTCGCCATTTACTTCGATTTTCTTTGCAATTATTTTCCGCTTCTACATTATTTTTTTAAACTTCATCCCTCTATATACATATTCTTATTTATTAGAATATATTCTTCTTATATGGTTTATTGCACTTTTCTCTAATCTTGAAACCTGTGCTTGAGATATTCCTATTTCTTCTGCAACTTCTGTTTGTGTTCTTCCCTCAAAAAATCTCTTCATTATAATATTTCTTTCTTTCTCTTTCAATTTCTTCATTGCTTCGCCAATCATCATGTCGTCTGCCCAATTTTCATCACAGTTCTTTTTATCTTTTATCTGATCTTCTACATATATGTTTTCTGTGTCATCGCCATAGGCCGGTTCTTGTAATGATATTGGTTCTTGGATTGCATCTAAACAAAATGTTATTTCTTCCTTCTCAACACCTAGCTCCTTTGCAATTTCTTCTATTGTTGGTTCTTTTTGTGTTTCTTTTAATACTCTTTCTCGATAAGCCATAACTTTATAAGCCAGGTCTCTTACAGATCTGCTTACTCTTACCATATTGTTATCTCTTAAATATCTTCTTATTTCTCCTATTATCATCGGAACCGCATATGTGCTAAATTGTACGTTTTGAGTCATATCAAAATTGTCCATTGCTTTTATAAGTCCAACACAGCCTATTTGAAATAAATCATCTAAATTTTCTCCTCTACCATAAAATCTTTTTATAACACTTAGTACCAATTTTAAATTTCCCGTAATAAATTTTTCTCTTGCTTCTTGATTTCCCTTTTTTACTTCTATTAATAGTTCATTCTTTTCTTTGTTTGATAATACTGGTAATTTACTGGTTATTACACCACATATTTCTACCTTATTTATCAAAATAAAAGTCCTCCTTTGGTTTTAATTAATCTAATTATTTCCAAATTCGGCACTTTTATACTTCTTTAATGTTATCCAGTCTTACTTAGGATTTCTTTTTTCATCTTACAGATTATCTTTTTCTCTAGTCTTGATATGTAGCTCTGCGAAATTCCAAGCATGTCGGCAACTTCTTTTTGAGTTTTTTCGTTTCCTGTAATGAAACCAAATCGTAGTTCCATTATGTTCTTTTCTCTGGTACTTAGCTTTGAAATCGCTACTTTTAGTAATTTTTTGTCTACTTCATCTTCCAATCCTCTCGAGATTGAATCAGTATCAGTTCCTAGTATGTCTGAAAGCAGTAATTCATTTCCATCTCCATCTTGATTAAGTGGCTCATCTATCGAAATCTCACTTTTCAGTTTATTCGTTCTTCTTAAATACATTAATATCTCATTTTCTATACATCTTGACGAATATGTTGCAAGTTTAATGTTTTTGCTTGTATCATAAGTGTTTATTGCTTTCATTAATCCTATAGTTCCAATCGATATTAAGTCTTCTAATCCAGTTCCTGTATTTTCAAATTTTTTTGCAATATAAACCACTAGCCTTAAATTTCTTTCTACTAGTAGTTGTCTTGCTTCTTCATCCTTGTTTGATAATTTCTTTATCGCCTCTTCTTCCTCTTTTGGCGATAATGGTGGTGGAAGTGTTTGGCTTCCCCCTATATAAAAGATTGGGAGTATTTCCTCATTGTCTTCTATACTATTTTTACTTAAATCTTTTATGTATTTTGCGTATATTACGCTTGCACTATCTTTTAGCACTTGAAGCAAATTCATTTTTTTCTTCTCCTTCCAATAAATTTAGGCCAATTAGTGCATTGTATTTATTGTCTTTTGTTAGTTTCTTATTATATATTCCTACTATTATATTATTTTTTTCTTTTATTATTTCATCTGTCTCGATTCTTGCCATATCAAATCTTATTCCGGTTAGTATTCCATTTTCTTTTCCTAAAGACATAAATGGAATCATTCTAATTCTTGATAAATAATAGTTTGTTTTTTCATCAAATTGTTTCTGGCCTTCTATTTCTTTAGTGTTGTTTTTTAATTTTGCATCACCTCCTATAGTTTTAGAGATATAATTTAGTGTTTCCTTAGGAATCAATTTTTCTAATTCTTTTTGTTCTACTACTATTACCGGATAATTGCTTATAGGATCTTTTAATAAATTTCCCGAGTCAAGAAAAGCCTTAACCATTATGCTTTTTTCTCCTAAGAACAATTCTACATTTAATAAGGTTACATCTCCAAGTTTATTTTTGTTTATTTTAAATGCCACTTGTGTAATTACAAAAGCAATTACTCCTGCAATAAGAGCTACCTTTATCGGATATGTTCCAACGAATACTCCATTCTTCATTTTCACATTTTCTGGTTTAAGAAAATAAATTAATGAAATTGTACACCCTCCAAATATAAATGACACAAGATAAAACACCAATAAGTCTTTTAGCAGTTTCTTTATGTTTGTTGCACCAAAAGCAACATAAACCATGACAATAGAAAGAATTATTTTTGCAATTATGTTGGAATATATTTTAAATATGTTTAAATATACAATAATAGCATATATGCTTCCTATTACACTTGAGATTATTAGTCTTAGTTGCAAATGTTTTGCTTTACTTTTCACTATTACTAATGTAGCAAAAAGTATGATGTAGTTCATTAAAATATTTTCTAGGAAAATTATATCTAAATATATACTCACACTTAAGTATCCTCCACAGATGTTATTATACAATCTTAATTATTAATTTTCTGTCATTTCTTGCACGCGAAAAAAAGAAATAATCTACACTTTTAGATTATTTCTTCTTATTTTCTTTATTTTTTATTATATATCAATTCATTCCGTATTTTTTACATATTTTTTGATACAAATAAATTAAATTTTATTTTCCTTTATTTTTTCTAAGGAATGTTGGGATGTCTAAATCTCCTGATGAACTAGATGTATCTGTTCCTATTGATGTTGCTTTTGGACTCCAGCTTGTTTTTCCTGTAATGTCCGATATTGGTGTTTTTTCATTATCTTTCTCGAATCCTGTAGCAATTACTGTTATTACTATATCTTCATCAAGGCTTTCATCTATTACTGCACCAAAGATGATGTTTGCTTCTGGATCAACGCTTCTTTGTACTAATTCAGCTGCTGTATTTACTTCATGTAATCCTAGATTGCTTCCACCAGTGATGTTGATGATTACACCTCTTGCTCCTTCTATAGATGTTTCTAGCAATGGACTTTGAATTGCTTGTTTTGCAGCGTCTTCTGCTCTGTTTTCTCCAGATGCTCTACCAATTCCCATGTGAGCCATACCTGTATTTAGCATAATTGTTTTAACATCTGCAAAGTCTAGGTTTACAAGTCCTGGTATAGCAATTAAGTCTGATATACCTTGTACACCTTGTCTTAATACGTCGTCAGCCATTTTGAATGCTTCAACTATTGAAGTTTTTCTATCAATTATTTGTAGAAGTTTATCATTTGGTATAACAACTAATGTATCAACTTTTCCTTTTAAGCTTTCAATTCCTCTGTCGGCTTGTGTAAGTCTCTTCTTACCTTCAAATGTAAATGGTTTTGTAACAACACCTATTGTTAATATTCCCATTTCTTTTGCACAAGATGCAACTATTGGAGCTGCTCCAGTTCCAGTTCCGCCGCCCATTCCGGCAGTTACAAATACCATGTCTGCTCCTCTTAGGGCTTCTGTTATTTCTGCTTTGCTTTCTTCAGCAGCCTGGGCTCCGATGTCAGGGTTAGCTCCTGCTCCAAGTCCTCTTGTTATTTTTTCTCCTATTTGGATTTTTGATGCAGCTTTTGATAAAAGTAAAGCTTGTCTATCTGTGTTTACAGCTATGAATTCTACTCCTTTTATTCCTGAATCAACCATTCTGTTTACTGCATTTGTTCCAGCTCCTCCAACACCAATTACTTTGATTGTAGCTGTTCCGTCTAGCATTGTGTTTTCATCTACATTACTATCCACCATCATAAAGTTTATTCCTCCCTATTCTACTTTTTGTTCTTTGCTTTCTTATTTATATATCTTTCGGTTTTTTATTGTTTTTCAATCGTTCTTTCAGAATTACATTATGCATTAAATTAGTTTTAGAATTTGTTTTATTTTCAAGTTCTAATTTTACGAGTAGAAAAATTCTTTTATCCTATCTATAAGTTTTGCTATAAAACTTTCGTTAGTATTTGAATCTATGCTACTTGACACGCTTTTTGTAAATGGTCTTGCAGCTATATATCTAACTAAAGAGTATGCTGTTCTGTATTCAGGTCTTACAGTACTGATATATCTGCCTGTTGCAAATTTTACTGGTATATTTAGTATAACTTTTCCTGCAACATCGCTCTTGTTTATATTTGTTATTCCTTGTCCTGTAAGAATTACATTATTTATTTTAGGTTTTATTCCCTGATTTGTTATATCCTTATTGATTAGAGTGAATATTTCTTCTATTCTTGCCTCAATTATTTCAATAAGTTCAGAACTCTTTATTACTCTATTTTTAGAAGAATCTTCAACTGTATTTAATACGATTTCATTGTCGTTATCTATGTAAGATTTCATTGCTAATCCGTATTGTCTTTTTAATTTTTCTGCTTCTTCTTCTGAAATATTAAGCACCATTTGAATATCTCTTGTAATGTTGTCTCCCCCTAGTGGTATTGTATTTGTATATTCAAATGCTGACCCCTCAAATATTCCTATTTCTGTGTTTCCTGCACCTATGTCTATTATCATTACATTATCGTTTAACTCGTTTGTATCTAGAATCAAGTTTCTTTCTGCTAATGTAATAGGTATAATTCCATCTATGTCTATGTCTGCTTTTTTGCATATATTTGATAATTGTCTTATATATTCTTTGTCTGCCAATATTACTTGTGCACTTATTGAGAATGATGAAACAAGATTTCCTACTGGATCTTCTACTGTTCTTCCATCTTCTAATACGAATTTGTCTGTAACTATGTCGATTATGCTTTTTCCTTCTGGAATGTCTATGTCCTTAACTTGCATTAAGGCTGATGATACATCTTTGCTAGATATTCCCGCAAACTTGTCCTTTATTGTTTTTGTAATGCTATTTTGAACTATTGTTACATATTTTCCTGATATAGTTATGTATGCAGAATTTATTTTTATTTGTGCTTCTCTTTCTGCATCTTGTATTGATTTTAATATGGCATTTGCAATTTCATCTTCATCTATTATTTTAGTTTTTTTAATTCCCTTACACTTATGTTCAACTGTATAGACAAGCTCAATTTGGTTAAAATTATTGACTTCTCCTACAACCAAGCTAACCTTTGAGGAACCTATATCTATACCTACGATTATATCCCCGATTGCCAAAACTAACTCCTCCAATTTAATGCTTTATTTACTGCTTCTAACTTTATTATATTTTGCGAAAAAAGTCAATACTTTTGTCACAATTTTGTAATATTTTTGTAACAGTTCTTTCTAACCCTTGATGTTCCTTATTTGCATATTGAAACATTAAAAATTATTGTTGAATATTGTCACTGTTTTCTTCAGTTCTTTTGTTTTTTTCTTTCTTTTCTTCTATTTTTTTCACAACAATATCTATGTAATATCTTCTTATTATTGCTAAGTTTGTAAACATTCTTCCAACAAAAACTACTATTGCTGCAAGATATATATCTACGTTTAATTTTTGTCCTAATATTGTAAGTAGTATTGCTAAAACTGCATTTCCAAAAAATCCCGTTATAAATATTGTTAAATTAAAATTTTTCTTTAAAGTTGCAACAATTCCTCCAAAAACAGAATCTAATGCAGCTATAATTGCTATTGCTAGATAACCCGAATATGTGTAAGAAACCATTGGTGCATACATTCCTATCAACGCTCCAACTATACATCCTATTACTATTGCTATAAATATCATTTTTCAGTAACCTCCTTCATGTACTTGATTTCTATATTTCCTGAATATTTAGGAATTTTTATATTTCTTTGTTTTTCAAGTTTTACTGATTTTCCGCTATTGTTGTATTTATCTACGAAACCACTATTTTTCTGGCACAAACTACTTGTTAAATATGTTTGGTTTCCTATTGCCTTTACTACATAAGGTGAAAATATTCTCTGAGATGGTTTCATAATTATATATGTATCTATGTCTGCAATATCAGTCATGTTTATTACTCTAATTCCATTAATAGATATAGCTTCTGCACCAGCATATCTTAATTCATTTAATAAGTCTATCAAATCACTTGCTTTTATTGGATGATCTTCTGTGTCTGTTAATGTTATTACAACACCTTCCCCAACAACATCTGTAGTTCCAAGAATAAGTTGTGATTTTTTTAATTCTTCATCAAGTATTTCAGATGCCTCTTCATTCGACTCTATCTTATCTAAATATTCATTTATTTTAGAATTATTTTCTTGTAATTTGTCGTTTGTCTCTTCATATTTGCTTTTCCATAATGAAATTTTTTCTCTTAATTCCTCGTCTCTCATTGTTTCTATTTCTGTTTCATTTACATTTTCTACAGTTTTGAATTGTATGTAAAGAACCGAGACAAATATTATTGACACAATTAATATACTTATCGACATTGTAATATTTGCTTTGTCAAATTTAATTTTCATTCTGACTCCTTTCTACTGTCCTAATTCTGAGTCTGCATATATTTTGGATTTATTACACCTGTGTATTTTTTTATTAATATGTTGTTTGATTGTTTAACTGTAACAGGTACTCCTTGTTTTATATATTCTATTGAACCACCTGTTCTCATTAATGCAGAATACATATACACAGAGCTTCCTATTGCTTTTATAACAAATGGTGAGCTAATTTTTTCTCCATTTACGTTTATAACATTTCCTTCGCAATTTATTGCTGTTGTTGACACGACTCTTTGTTCATTTATCGAAATTGCCTCTGCCCCTGCATTTTTAAGTTCACTTACTACATCTAATAAATCGCTGTAGTGAACTATTGCAAGGCTTGGATCTAGTATTGTTGAATCTGCTGTAGCATTTGGATTATCTTTTAATGTTACAATAACACCCTCTCCAGATACATCAGTTAATCCAATTAATATGTTGTTTTTCTTTATTTCTTCTTCTTTTTCTGCCGAGCCATCTGTATTCTCACTAGCAGTTTGTCTTACTTGATCCAATTTCTTTTCTGAGTCTTGTAACTCTGAGTAAGCCGTATCATATCTTTCTTTCCATTTTAACACCTGATCACGCAAGTCGTTACTAGTAAATGTTTGTGAAGCAACTTTGTTAGAATTACTTGTCGTTCTTACTTGTAAGACTATAGTTAATGTTAGTATAAAGCACATTATTCCAAGTGCTAATGCTATTTGCTTTCTATTCAAATTTTTTCAACTCCTTTTGTCGTTTTATATTATTGAGCATGCTTGTCCAATTATTGTGTTACATCTTCTCTGAAGAATGCATTTTCTGTATTTAGATTCATATTAACAAAAATCTCTCCTTTTTTTCCTTTTTCTTTTTCAAGAATTCCAGAAAGGTATAACATTCTTGTTTCTATATTACTGCAATCTCCTAAATATGCAACCTTGTTTTCTTCATCAAAATATAGTTTAAAATTTGTATCGTCCTCAATATCTATTCTGCTGATTTTATTTTTTATTCCTGTGTTTTCTGCAGAATTCATTATTTTTATTACATTCTCCAATTTGCTTAAATCGGTTTCGTTTAATCTGTTTCCTTCTTTATAATTCTCCTTAGATGTCGATATTCCTGTTAATATTGGTAAATTTTTTTTGATACTTGTTAATTCTATCATATACCCTTGACTATTTACATAAACATATCCATTTCCATACTCCAGCATGTAACATGGAACTCTTTCTTTTACCGTTATTGTTATAGTATCTGGCAACTTTTTACTTACCTTTACCTCTTCTATATAAGCATTTTCTTCTATTTTGACTTTTGCCTTTAATCTATTTACTCTAAATATATTTTCATCGTTTTTCAATTCGGATAAACTTATAATTTCCTCTTTTGTTAATTTACTATTGCCCTGAACCTCTATTGATTTTATATTAAACATTGGAGATAACATTCCTGCCGAAATAGTTGCTACTCCTAAAACAGCTAATGCTGTAAATTTTACTATTTTTCTTTGTTTTTGTTGTTTATTTTTTTGTTCGAGTGCATCATAAGATTTTTCTGTTTGATTGAATCTTATGTTTTTCTCGAGAATTACTGTATCATTTCTTTCAATTTGCTTTTTTGTTTTTATTTTCTTTTGTCTCTTTTTGTTCTTTTTTGTTTTATTGCTTTTTTGGTTATTTTCTTCAATTTCTCTTTTTGCCTTTTCAGGGGTACGAGTAACTCCAATTATTATTTCTTCATCATATTTTTCTTTTAGTTCTTCTCTTCTACTTTTTTTCTGAGGTTGAGAATGTGCTAATTCATCTTCTAGCTTTTTTCTTTTTTCTCTATTTTTCTTTGCAGTTGCAGCAGCTTTCTTCTGCTCTGCTTTCATTCTTTTTTGCTCTTTTTTCTTTTCCTTTATTTTCTTTTCTCTTAGCTTTTTTTCTTCTTTAGACTCATAATCGAAGTCATATAAATTTTTTTCTTTCTTATTTTTTTCCACATTCTCACCTTCTCTTATCTGTATTTTATTTCAATTTATTTTAGATTAACTTTGTGCAGGTCCTGCATTTTTACTAAAATAAAATTTGTACATACTCTTCACTTCTATTTAAACAACTTTAATATCTGCCATCTATTATTCTTGAACTAAATTTATATCTGCTCCCAATTTTCTTAGCTTTGTTTCTAATCCTTCATATCCTCTTAAGATATACTCTATATTTGTAACCTCCGTAATTCCTTTTGCCTTCAAGCCTGCAAGAACCATTGCTGCTCCGCCTCTTAAATCTGTGCTTTTTACTTTTGCACCAGTAAGCATTTTAACACCTGTTATTATAGCAACATTTCCTTCTTGTTTGCTTTTTGCTCCCATGCGTTTTAGCTCTTGAAGATATTTAAATCTATTTTCAAATATGTTTTCTGTTATTATAGATGTTCCTTTTGCAAAAGACAACATGCTACCAAATATTGATTGCATATCAGTTGGAAATCCAGGATATGGCATTGTTTTTATTTCTATTGCTTTTAACCTTTTAGGGGCCTGCAAAGTTACTGATGTATTGTCCTTTTCTATTTGACAGCCCGCTTCTTCCAGCTTTGATATTATAGGTATTAATTGCTCTGTTCTTGCATTTGTTATTTTTATTTTTCCTCCAGCCATTGCTCCAGCACAAAGGAATGTTCCAGCCTCTATTCTATCTGGCATTACCCTATATTTTACCTCGTGAAGTTTTGTTACACCTTCAATTTCAATTACATTTGTGCCTTCTCCTGAAATCTTTGCCCCCATTTTATTTAATATATTTACTAAGTCAACTATTTCAGGCTCTCTAGCTGCATTTGTAATTGATGTTTTTCCCTGTGCAAAAACCGAAGCTAAAATTATATTTTCTGTTGCACCTACACTTGGAAAATCAAGGTCAATATCTGCACCTACTATTTTATCACAACTACATCTAATAAATCCATACTCTTCTGCAATATTTATGCCTAATTTTTTAAAAGATTTTAAATGTAAATCTATTGGTCTTGCTCCAATATCACAGCCACCAGGATATGAAAACGTTACTTCTCTAAATCTTCCAAGTAACGCACCTGCTAAAATTACAGTCGAACGCATTTCTCTCATTAGACTTTCAGGAACTTCCATCTTATCTATGTATTTTGAATTAATTTCTATTCTATCATGGTTTTTGTACACCTTGCAACCTAAATATCTTAATATTTTTAATGTTACTTGCGTATCATGAATATCTGGCACATTAAATAGAGTTGTTTTCTTGCCACTTAATATGCTTGCTGCAATTATTGGAAGTGAGGCATTTTTTGAACCAGAAATTTTTACTTCTCCATTTAGCTTATTTCCTCCTTTTATTATAATACTAGCCATTTTTTATCACCTTTTAAACCTTTCTTATTTGTATATATTATGTTATATATTATGTTTTCTGCTTTTAAAAAGTGAAAATGGCACTCGAGTTTTCAGATAGGCATATCCGCGTCCCCCTGTTATTAAACCTTTTACCATGTATTTTATTTAAAGTACCAAAACCTGAATGGTTTGAATTTTCGTTCAATCATTCAGGTTTTATTCTTACTTTATTTTATTTAAATATTTCTTTTATTTTACTCATATTTTCCATTGCAGCAATGTATCCTTGATTGTAACAGTAATCAATCTTCTTTATATTGAATACGCTTGCTTCAGCTAAATCTAGTGTAATTGCAAAATCACTACTTTCTATTTCAGCTGCTGTTCTTTGGTCGAATAATAAGTCAACAGACTTAAGAGCAACTTCAAATACATTTTTAGGATCTGTTTGGTTTGCTGAACTAAACCTAATTGATAAAACTTTTTCAGCTCCCAGTTTTCTTACCTCATGTGCAGGAAGGTTATCTATTATTCCTCCATCAACAAACTTGTGGTCTTTGTACATTGTTGGAGCAAACATTCCTGGATAGCTTGCACTTGCACGAGTTGCCTTGCCTATTGTTATATCTCTTATATATGTATCTTTTTTAAACTGTTCATCAAATTCATGGTTTGTGCATACATATTTTTTACTTTCTTTTATATCAACAGTTGGCATTACTATAGGCATTTTTATATCAGTTATTTTTTTCATACTCTTTAATTCAGCACATTCATTCATTGCAAGTTCTATGTTTTCTCCTGAAATAAGCCCATATCCCATAAAATTCTTTCTTGATTTAACATTAGACCAATAATACTTTGGATCTGCTTTCATTATATTTTTCGCAAAATATTTGAATAGTTTTAACATCTCATCAGTATTGTAACCCATTGCATAAAGTGCAGCAACAATGCTTCCGATACTTGTTCCGCCTATATAGCCTATCTCTATTCCGTTTTCTTCTAGAGCTTTTATAACTCCAATATGACCAGCTCCCTTAACTCCTCCGCCAGCCAAAGCTAAACCAATTTTCATACCTGTACCTCCTATTTTAACAGTTTATTTTTCTTTAGTCCATGCATTAATTTATTTCTTATTTTTTCTGTTATAATTTATCTCTAATCGCCATTTTACTTATTTTGATTTTCTTTTTTACTTTCTGAAATATAATGTATTGCTACCTTTCTAGTATTTCACCACTAGTTTATCAAATTTTGCATTTATATATTTCTCTAATTTTTCCATAAACTCATCTGACTTTATTTCTTTCTTTGCCACCATGTCTAAGCCTTTTTCCCAACTTGCTGTTAGTTTAGGATTTAGCATATCTGGCATAGAATTCATTACAACATCATATATTACTTCTCCCTTTTTGGTTGGAGTTACTATTTGTGTTTTTGAATTTATGTCTATGTATTTTATTCTTTCCAGCTTCTTTATGATTTCTCCACGAGTCGCACTAGTTCCAATTCCGGCACCTTTTATTTGCTCTCTTAATTCTTCATCTTCAATCAACTTTCCCGCGTTTTCCATAGCTAGAACCATATTTCCAGATGTATATCTCGATGGTGGTGATGTTTCAGCATCTTTTATTTCATAATTTTTTACTTCTATTTCTTGCCCTTTTTTTAGTTTCTTAAATACATCTAAATTATTCTCTTCTGATGCGTCATCATCTTTTGCACTTTCTTTTTCTGCAGTATCATCTGTTTTTTTCGGAGCATTTTCCACATTTTGTGCATTCTCTGTGGCTTTCTTTACTTGATTCTTTGGTTTTAATACCTCCATGTATCCTTGATTAACACATACTTTACCACTTGCATAAAATGTTTCATCTTCGACATTTACAGTTAAATTTACTTTATTAAATTCTGCTGGTGGATAGAAAACTGCCACAAATCTTTTTACTATTGTATTATAAACCTTTTTGTGTAAATCTGGTAATGTCTCAAAATTTTCAAAGCCCTGACCAGTTGGAATTATCGCATAATGGTCTGTTATTTTGCTGTCATTTACATACTTGGTTTTTATTAAATTCGTAGAATACTTTTCAGTTATCATCTTATTTAAGAAGGCTTGTACTTCTTCGTCTTTGTATCCCTTAACTAGCCCATTTAAATTCTTTGATATTTCTTTTGCAACTGCAGTTGATAAAACCCTTGCATCTGTTCTAGGATATGTAACAAGTTTTTTCTCGTATAAATTTTGTATTATTTCTAGTGTTTCATCTGGTTTTATTCTAAACTTTTTTGTACACTCGTTTTGGATTTCTGCAAGGTTGAACAATAGTGGAGCATTCTCCTTTTGCTTAGACTTTTTAAGCTCTGTAATTGTTGCTTTCTTTCCTGCAAGTGATGTAATAAAATTCTTTGCCTCTTGTTCTTTCTTGAACCCACTTTCATTATATAGCTTTGGACTCTCATACATTTTAGACTTTTCATTTACTTTCCAGTCAGCCTTGAAAGTACCCGTGTCGTCTCCAAACTCTCCAACTATTTTATAATATTTTGTTTTTACAAAATTTCTAATCTCTCTTTCTCTAGAAACAACCATGCCTAAAACGCAGGTCATAACCCTTCCGATTGAAATAGAAGCCTTTTCTTCGTTGACCTCTTTTGCGACTCTTCTACCATAAATAATAGATAATAATCTTGAAAAATTTATTCCAATTAAGTAATCTTCTTTTGCCCTTAAATATGCAGAATCAGATAAGCTGTCATACTCGCTCTCATCTTTTGCTTCTCTTATTCCTCTTTGAATTTCCTCCTCTGTTTGTGAATCTATCCAAACACGCTTAATCTTTGCTTTTGGATTAGGTTTTGCCATCATGAAAACCAGTCTTTGAATGTATTCTCCCTCTCTTCCAGAGTCGCCCGCATTGTAAATTTCTTCTACATCTTCTCTTTGTAGAAGACTTTGAACAATTTTAAATTGATTCTGAACAGCTGGAATTATTTCATATTTCCACTCCTTTGGAATAAATGGCAATGTATCCAGTCTCCAAAATTTTAATTTTTCATCATAAACTTCTGGATAACTCATTGTTACTAAATGTCCAACACACCAAGTTATTATCCAGTCGTCTGATTCTATATATCCATTTTTTCTGTTTGCACTTATTTTAAGCACTTTTGCATATTCCATTGCGACAGATGGCTTTTCTGTTATAATTAGCTTTTTTGGCATTTCTGTTTCCTTCTTAAATTTCTATAATATCCATTTCCGATGTAAAGTTCAAGTTGCCATAAGCAAAAACTATATACATTTTTCCATTATCTTTTAAATAAAAATTTGTAAGATTTTCAAATTTATATTCATCGCTATCAATGTTTCTTTTAAATGTTTCATATCCAGATACCTGTATTTTATTTGCATCTTGAATTGCTTTTGTTACATCTTGTTTTACTTTACTTTCGACTTCTTCTTTTGTTATAAATTTTTGAGCAATCACTTCATCAATAGTAACTTCTTGATTTGTTTTCAAATTCAAATTATATGTTTCAACTATTGTTCTTTGTGCGTTAGAGCCTTCTTTCAAGTTTGACTTGATTACAACTGAAAGAATATCACCATTTATAAATCCAGTATAATTTATACTGTAAATTGTATAAGTTTTTGCGTTTTGAAATATCGAATTTGCCTTATCTGCAAATACCTTTTGAGTAATTTGATTAAATTCACTAGGTACTTCTCCTTTTATGTTTATACATGGCAAATGTAAGTCTACTTCATATTTTTCATTCTCTGTTCTTTCTAGTTCATAAGTTGTATAAACTATGTCTTTTGTATCGTCTAACTTTTGTATTCCATCTGTATTATAGTTTGAAAAATCTATTTTATTATTGAACATATTATTAAACTCTTTTTTCAGTTCTTCTTGTGTTCTTGAACTAATATTGGTATTGTTTTTTTCTTCCTTGTTTGAACTTATTAGCACCCAAGCAACTGCAATTACTGAAATAATGAGTATAATAATTATTCCCATATATATTAATTCTTTTCGATTCATATTTTTTCCTTTATATCTTTTTTGGTTATTATAACATAGGGGTTGTAAAATTTCAATTAAAAATTAATTACTAAATTTTGCATAATCTCCGATTTTTTGGAAAAGCTATATCTAGAATATTTCAGCCTTTGCAAGTCATGCAAAAAATATTGTTTATTTGTATTACATTAAATTTATTATATATATCCACAACTTTTGAACATTTTAAGAAATTTTTTAATATGAGAAAGGAATTAATTTTATGAGTAAAAAGAGTTTTGTAATTATTTTAATTTTTTCTGTCTTTTTTATTATTGCCTTGGTTGGATTTCTACTTTTTAACCTAAATAGAGAAAATAACAACAATTCAGAAATCGCAGATGCTAAAACCATTGAAAACTCTGTTTCTAATCCTCCTGAAAACATAGTAATTCCAGGAACTGTGTTTACTAGTTCGAATCCAGTGAAAATTTCGCCAAATTGTAGCATTCTATTTTTAAAGCATTATACAAAATGTGGACATACCACAAGAGAAAGAACTAATGTGGATTCAGATATGGTAAATCTTTCTGAAGAAGATTTCAGGAACCAATACAGTGATTGGCAGATAACAAAATTTACAAGTTCTGATATAGAACTCGAAAAAAATTTCCCCGGTTCTTGTGGTGAGCATTATTTAGTTAAACCCGAAAATGGCTATATTACCATATACAGTATAAAAGAGGACAACTCTTTGGAAGTTGTTGAGAAAACTGAAATAGCTGTAAAATATTTATCTCTTGAAGACATGAATGAACTTGAAAATGGAGTTGTATTATATGGAAAAGAAAATTTAAATTCTTATATTGAAAATTTTGAATAAAAAAATCATCGTATAATTATTCTACTATTGAATAATATACGATGATTTAATTTTTATTTAGTTATTATTTCTCTATTTTTTGTACTTAATTCTTCTTTATTAACATATCCTTTTTGATAAAATTCTTTAAAGTACATTATTAAAGCAAATATTGTAAGGGCAAGTGCAACATAGTAAATGTATATATCTAAATGCATTGCAAGGTTAAAGTAATTTGTAATTAATGATGCTACAATCGCAATATAGAACACAACTGTTGCAAGTTTTCCATACCATCTGCTAGATACAACAAGTTGTTTTCCATACAAGAATGACGCACCTGCTATCATTATTGCTTCTTTTATGAATACAACTACCAGTATCCAATATGGTATAATTCCTGCAAATGATAAAGCAATTAATGTTGATATTTGTGTTGTTTTATCTGCTAACGGATCTATTAATTTTCCAAAATTAGTTATAAAATTAAATTTTCTTGCAATAAATCCATCTAGTACATCTGTTGCTCCTGATATTGTTAAAAATACAAATGCAGCAACATAATTTTTCTCTACAATTGATATAAATATAAATGGCACTAAAACGAATCTACACATCGTTAAGATATTTGGTACATGTTTAAACACTTATTTTTCCTCCATACTAATCATTTACTTTGAATTCTAGTTTATTTTCTTCCTTGTTATATTCTACTAAAACTTTTTTACCATTTTCAAGTTCTTTTCTTAAAATCATATCAGACAATTCATCTTCAACATATCTTTGTATTGCCCTTCTTAGTGGTCTTGCGCCGTATTTTAAATCTGTTCCTTTTTCAAGTAAATAGTTTTTAGCTTCATCTGTAAGAATTAATCCTATATTTTTATCATTAAGTACTTTTTGTGTATCAGCAATCATTAAGTTAACAATCTTTAGAAGTTGCTCTTTAGTTAATGAATCAAATGCAACAATTTCATCGACTCTGTTTAAAAATTCTGGTCTAAATAATTCCTTTAATGCACTAAGCATTTTATTTTTAGAAGCCTCAGATGTTCCACCAAATCCTATTGAATTTGTATTTAAGTTTGAACCTGCATTTGATGTCATTATTATTATTGTATTCTCAAAATTTACTGTATTTCCTTGTGCATCAGTTAATCTACCATCATCTAAAACTTGCAATAAAATATTAAATACGTCTTGATGTGCTTTTTCAATCTCATCTAACAAAATTATAGAATATGGATTTCTTTTAACTCTTTCAGTTAATTGTCCTGCATCATCATATCCAACATATCCTGGAGGTGCACCTATTAATTTTGCTGTAGAATTGCTCTCCATATATTCAGACATATCGAATCTTATAATAGACTTTTCATTTCCAAACATCTCAAATGCAACTGCTTTTGCGAGTTCCGTTTTTCCAACACCAGTTGGACCAACAAATATAAATGAAGGTGGTCTCTTTGTACTCTTTAGACCTGCTCTATTTCTTCTTATTGCACGGGCAACCGCTTCAACCGCTTCATCTTGTCCTATTATTCTCTTATGAAGGTTACTTTCAAGATTTAATAGCTTTTGTGTTTCTTCCTCTGTTATTTTATTTACTGGGATTTTTGTCCAGCTTTCAATAACATTGGCAATATCTTGAACTGTTAAATCCTTTGGTTGCATTCTCTTTTTTATTGCATCTATTTGTTCTAATAAAGAACATTCTTGAGTCTTAAGCTCTGCAGCCTTTTGGTAATCTTCCACTTGGTCTGTTTGAGCTGCTTCCTCTTTTTCAGCTTGAACTTCTTGCAATTTCTTGTTAAGAATTTCTAAATCATATAAATCCTTATCATTCAAATTTATCTTTGAACAAGCTTCATCTAGAATATCTATCGCTTTATCAGGTAAGAATCTGTCATGAATATATTTTTCAGACATAGATACGATTTTAGTTATTATATCATTTGAAATTCTTACATGATGATACTCTTCATAATATCCTTTTATGCCTTTTAAAATTTCTATTGCATCATCTACATTTGGCTCTTCTACAATTATTGGTTGGAATCTTCTTTCTAGTGCAGAATCCTTCTCGATATATTTTCTATATTCTTTTAAAGTTGTAGTTCCAATTATTTGAATTTCACCATTTGCAAGTGATGGTTTCAAAATATTTGCAGCATTCATCGAATGCTCTGCGTCACCTGTTCCGATTATGTTGTGAATTTCATCTATAACTAAAATAATATTTCCATCATTTCTACATTCATCAATTATAGACTTCATTCTTGCCTCGAATTGACCCCTGAATTGTGTTCCTGCAATAACCGCTGTCATATCAAGAAGATATACTTCTTTATTTAAAAGCTTTGCTGGAACATTTCCACTTGCAATTCTTAATGCAAGACCTTGGGCAATTGCTGTTTTACCAACTCCTGGTTCACCAATTAAGCAAGGATTATTTTTTGATCTTCTATTCAAAATTTGTATCATTCTTTGAATTTCTTTATCTCTTCCAATGACTCTATCTATTTGTCCATTTCTTGCCTTGTTTGTAAGATTTGTTCCAAAAGTATCAAGTGCTTTTCTCTTTTTATTTTGCTTTGTTCTCTCTTTTACTTTTTGTGTTGAATTTGATGAATAATTTGAATTTTGTTCTTGTTCATTACTTGGTGTAATTCCAAAAATTCCAGAAAAGATTGAGCCTAAAGGCATTCCTTGTGGTTCGCCATTTTCGTCTAATTCTTCTCCTCCGTTTTCCATTTCTCCATTCATCATATTTGCAAGTTGTTCTTCGTCAATGTCATTTAAATTAACTGACAGATTTTGAAACATTTTATCAAGTTTGCTAGATAAATCTTGTATGTCTTTATCAGATAAATTTGCTTGTTTTGCCATTGCATCTATTGGATTTATTCCTTTTTTCTTTGCACAGTCGTAGCAAAGACCTTCTACCTCTGCTTTACCGTCTTCCCCTCTTTTATTTACAAATATAACTGCTGTATTTTTTTTGCAAATTGAACATAACATATATGAATTTAGCTCCTATTCTTTATAAATATTTCCCATTATATTTTCAAGTATTTTTTCATTTCAATGCTCTTATATAATACTATAAAATACTAATTTAGTCAACAAAAAGCATAGACCAATTAGTTGAATTCTATTTATCTTTTATCATTGTTTTTATACTAGTTTTATTTTTTGATATTGTTACTGTAATTTCTCCTAGCTTATCTGTCCTATATATTTTTGCATTTATATTTTCTAATCTTGATAGTACTCCTGAGTTTGGGTGTCCAAATGTATTATCTTTTCCAACTCCGATTAATGCAATTTTAGGAGAAACGCATTTTAGAAATCCAGCTGTGCTCGAGGTTTTCGATCCATGATGTGCCACTTTTAAAATATCGGCTTTTAATTTATCTCCATAAATTTTTACAAGCTCCTCCTCTGCTTTCTCTTCTATGTCTCCAGTAAACATTATTGTTGTTGTCTTATTTTTTATTGTACAATACATTTTTGCGACAATGGCATTTGCATTTAGTCCTCCTTTTCCATCATCTAACATGATGTCTCCTGGGTGCAATATTTCAAAATGAACGTATTTATCTACTTTTATAGTCTGCCCTCTTTTAACGGTTATTATATTAACTTTCTTTTTCTTGCATAATTTCATTATTTCTTGATAGAGCGCAGAATTACTTGCCTGTTTACATACAATTATATTTTTTACCTTAATATTTTGAATAACAGCCTCTAAGCCTTGTGCATGGTCTGCGTCAAAGTGCGAAACTATTATATAATCTAATTTTTTCACTCTTCTATCTAACAAATATGGAAGCAAAACTTTCTTACCAACATCATATTTTTCTTTATCCCTGTTTCCGCCTCCGTCAATTAGTATATTTTTTTCTGACGGTGTTTTCAAATAGGTACAGTCCCCCTGACCAACATCTACAAAATAAACTTTTAATTTCTTTTCTTCCAACAATCTTAATGTCGCAACACTTATTATTGCTATGCTCAAAACAATAGTGATTGTTTTTATTATTAATTTATTTTTTGTTTTCAGCTTTTTTCTAAGCTCTGGCGATTTGGCTATGTAATATCCTAGAAAAATTATTGTATAGATTATTACTATACTTATAAGATGTGGTGTAATTACTGTTATGTTTGAATACGGTATTTGTGAAATTAATTTTGTGGATTTCATTAAAATTATTAGAATTATATTTAAGATAACTGAAAATAATTTTGCAATGTTTAAAGAAACAAATGAAGTAACCAACATTATAAGCCCTAATATTAATGAGAGTCCTAGAAGTGGTCCTGCGACCAAATTTGCAAGTATAAAATTTAGTGATATTATGTTAAATTTATAAACTGTTAATGGCATTATTAATATATTTGCACATAAAGTAACTTTGATACTTTCTAATAAATACTTCATTATTCTCTTACATAAATTCCAAAATATGTTTGCATTTATTTTTTCAATCTCTCTTTCATCTTTATTATCTTCTTTTTTCTTCTCTGTTTTTTCTTTTAGTTTTACTATCTCTTTACTCTTTTCCTTTTTTTCGCTAATTTTTAATATTCCGCTGGAATTGTTTTTTTCTCTGCCATTTGCAAACATTAATAAACTTAGTGTTCCTGCATACGAAAGTTGCATTCCAACATTTAATGTTGAAAGTGGATTTTTTATTACAGTGCATAACATTGCAATAGCCACCGCATTTATGGCATCTGGTTTTCTATGAATTAACGAAGCAATGATACAAATAATTGAACTAATTCCTGCTCTCTCTATCGAAGGACTCATGTTTGTTATATTCATAAAAATTATGATTACGAATATTGTTATTATTTTGCTTGCTCTTTTTCCAAATACTTTTTTATTTAGTATCATGTTTATTCCAATTATTAAATATGAAAGATGCGCTCCAGAAACTGCAAGCATATGAGATAAATTGCATTCTTTAAAATTCTCTTTTACGTCACTCGAAATATCTGTACAATCTCCCAAGAGTATTCCTTTAAGCAAACTAGCAGAGTTTTCTGGAAGCAATATTTCAACCTTTCTTTTTAGTAAGTTAGATAATTTATTAATCATTTTCTCAAAAAAATTACTTTGATTTTTCTTTATAGTTTCTACATCGTTTGAATTTTCTATTTTTACCGTTCCATATATTTCTTTTGTCATCAAATATTCTTTGTAGCTATATCCCTTAAAATTTCTTTGACCTTCCGGGGCTGAATATTCTCCTGCCAGTTTTATCTTAGTGCCGAACTCCAATTTTTTCATTAATTCGCTATTGCTTGCGTTATCTTTTTTATTCTTTTTTACTATTAAAACAATTTTGATATTATTATATTTTTTATCATTATTATTATTTTTGTTATTATTAATCTTCGTAATTTTTGCATTTACCGTATATGAATATTCTGTTTCCTTAATATCTCCACACACCATTGCCTCTGCATAAATTGTACGTTCATTGAGATTGTCATTAATATTTTCATATTTATTAATAAATGAAACTGTACTCATTTCGGCTATAATCAGCGTAGTTAAACTAATCAATATAATATTTTCATATATGTTTTTTATTTTAATGAATCGTACAATTTTGTTTATAATAAAAATTAATGTTAGCATCAAATTTACAGCAAAAATAAAGGATATACTATTTTTTAAGTATACCCCTATAATTATTCCTGTTACATAAGCTATAGAAATAATTACTAGTGGTCTTCTCATTTTTCCTCCTGTAATTATCCCTATCATTTTATAAAATAATCTTGTCTTATATTCATTTTACATTATATCAATCTTCTTGCAGTTGAATATCTTTTTGCATAACTTCCTGATGTTAATGTTGAAACTTTAACACAATAGCCAGAGCCTGAAGATGCATGTATAAAGTTTCCGTCCCCCACATAAATTCCGCAATGTCCTATTCCGTCCATTGTTTCATAGTCTAAGAAGAATACCAAATCTCCTGGCATTAAATCTTCTTTTGCAACATAAGTTCCTTTTTTAGATTGTGCAGTTGCAGAATGACTAAGCTCATAGCCAAAATGTTTATATACATACATCGTAAATCCTGAACAATCAAAAGAACTACTTCCAGCAGCACCATAAACATAAGGACAGCCTAAATACTGTTTCGCATAGGCCACAATCTGCTCTCCTATAGCAGATGTTTGACTTTCACTTTCTGTTTCTTCATTACTTGTATTTGTTTCTGAGTATCTATCTACTGTACTTCTGTTTGTTTCTTCTAATTTGCTATCTGACAATAGTTCTTTAAATATATATCCTTCGTAATTATTAAATTTTATCTTGTACCAATCACCATTTTCTCCTGTAACTGTTACATCAGTGTTTTTTATAAGTGACGTTACTATTTCACCATCTTTAGATGGTTTGCTTCTTACATAAGCTGATGATACATTTATGTATTTTGTAGATACTTGGCTATATTTTGTATCGCTTGAAGTTTGATTTTTTGAATCATCTTCGTTGTTATCTTGATTATCTTTATTCGAGTCGTTTGAACCAAAATTATTATTTGGGTCTTCTTGGTTTGAATCGTTTGAATTTGTACCACCATTATTATCATCATTATTTGTATTGTTATTTGTATTATTGTTGTTTGTATTTGGATTTTGAATCTTGCTTATTTCGTCTGTATTCACAATCCAGCCTGCAATTTCATCTGTCTGTATAAATATCCATCTGTTTGTTTTTGCTATTACTGTTACTTCTGTTCCACTACTAACAGTGCTTATTGTGTTAGAGTTAATAAGTGGCAATATTTTTACAGTTGTGTCTTTTTCTAATTTTATAGTACTATTTACATCAACATTTGACGCACCACCATTTGTTGTTTCTCCTGTCGTTGCCCCTGTTGTGTTATTAGAATTTCCTGTGGTAGTTTCACTATTTGTATTAGAATTTGTTGTGCCAGTAGAACCAGTACTGCTTACTTTTACATAGTCCTTACTAACATATCCTTCTTTTCCATTGTATTTTACTTTATACCAATTTCCTGTTTCAGAAATTATATCCAATTTATCTCCTGAATTAAGAAGTGCTACTACAGCCGAACTTGTTGATGCTTCACTTCTTAAATTTAGTGTATCAGTAGAAACTGTTGCAGTATCTGCCTGTACTTTGTTCGTTAATACTATTAATAATATTATTATTATGCCTGATACTAAAAGTTTTGTTTTCTTCATTTTTCTCATATTTTCTCCTTGTTTTTGTATAATAATTTTATCCTCTTTAGTATTTCGCTTAAAGTATATACTTAAATCAGCATAAAGTCAATACTTACCAGTGCATTCTAGTATAAAATTGACATCGTAAAAGAAATGAAATTGTTCTCTTTCAAGCACAAAAAAAGACACGATTGCTCGTGTCTTTCTTTATTTTATGATTGTCTCATGATTATTCGATTATATCAGATACAACACCTGAACCAACTGTTCTTCCACCCTCACGGATAGCGAATCTTAGTCCTTTTTCAATAGCGATTGGTGTTATTAATTCGATTGTCATGTTTACGTTATCTCCTGGCATTACCATTTCTGTTCCAGCTTCTAGATCAATTACACCTGTAACGTCTGTTGTTCTGAAGTAGAATTGTGGTCTGTATCCATTGAAGAATGGTGTATGACGTCCACCTTCTTCTTTAGTTAGAACGTATACTTGTGATTTGAATTTTGTATGTGGATGGATAGATCCTGGTTTTGCAAGAACTTGTCCTCTTTCAACATCTGATCTTTGTGTTCCTCTTAGAAGTACACCGATGTTATCTCCAGCTTCTGCTTGGTCAAGTATTTTTCTGAACATTTCAACACCTGTAACAACAGTTTTTGTTGAAGGTTTGATTCCAACGATTTCAACTTCGTCTTGAACTTTAACTTCTCCTCTTTCAACTCTACCTGTAACAACTGTTCCACGTCCTGTTATTGTCATAACGTCTTCAATTGGCATTAAGAATGGTTGGTCAACTGGTCTTTCTGGTGTTGGGATATAGCTATCAACTGCATCCATTAATTCTTTCATGCATTGATATTCTGGAGCATTTGGATCTGTTGATGTGCTCTCTAATACTTTTAGAGATGATCCTTTTATAACTGGAATTTCGTCTCCTGGGAAACCATATTCTGTTAATAGGTCTCTAACTTCCATTTCAACTAATTCTAGTAATTCTGGATCGTCAACCATATCGCATTTGTTTAAGTAAACAACGATATATTTAACTCCAACTTGTCTTGCTAATAGTATATGCTCTCTTGTTTGAGGCATTGGTCCATCAGCTGCTGAAACAACTAGTATAGCACCATCCATTTGTGCTGCACCTGTGATCATGTTCTTTACATAGTCAGCGTGACCTGGGCAGTCAACGTGTGCATAGTGTCTTTTGTCTGTTTCATATTCAACGTGAGCAGTGTTAATTGTGATTCCTCTTGCTTTCTCTTCTGGAGCACCGTCGATTTGATCGTATGCTTCATATTTAGCTTTTCCTAATAAGCTTAAGTATTTTGTTATAGCTGCTGTTGTTGTTGTTTTTCCATGGTCAACGTGTCCGATTGTACCAATGTTAACGTGTGGCTTTGATCTTACAAATTTTTCCTTTGCCATTTAAATTTCCTCCTTTAATTTTTGGATTTTCATGGATTAGCAGAAAATGATATTTTCTGCTTTTCCTTTTTATCCATTTATATTATTTTAAAATTAATAACATATTATTACTTTGCTATATTTTGCATTTTATAATATTTTCTTTAATTTTGCAATACTTTAAAGTTAATTTATAGAATAATTTACCTAAAAGTCACAAAATTAGTTTTCTTTCTTAGTTCTTGATGCAACAATTTGCTCTAAGATTGATTTTGGAACTTCTTCGTAATGGCTTGGTTCCATTGAATATGTTCCTCTTCCTTGAGTTTTTGAACGTAAGTCTGTAGCATAACCAAACATTTCTGAAAGTGGTATAAATCCTCTTATTATTTGGTTTCCAGATCTTTCTTCCATTCCTTCCATTCTACCACGTCTAGCATTTATGTCTCCAATAACATCTCCCATGTATTCTTGTGGAACTGTTACTTCAACCTTCATAATAGGCTCTAGTATTACAGATTTAGCTTGTTTACATCCTTCTTTGAATGCCATTGATGCGGCAATCTTGAATGCCATTTCTGATGAATCGACTTCATGGTAAGAACCATCAACTAATGTTGCTTTGAAGTCTATAACTGGGTAACCAGCTAAGATACCACTCATTGCAGCTTCTCTTAATCCATCTTCTATTGGTTTTACATATTCCTTTGGAACTGCTCCACCAACAATCTTGCTCTCGAATTGAACACCTGAACCTGGCTCTAATGGTTCCATTTCAAACCATACATCACCGTATTGTCCGTGTCCACCAGATTGACGTACAAATTTACCTTGTACCTTAACTTTATTTCTGATTGTTTCCTTGTAAGAAACTTGTGGTTTACCAACTGTACATTCAACTTTGAACTCTCTCTTTAATCTGTCTACGATTATATCTAGGTGAAGCTCACCCATTCCTGCTATAATTGTTTGTCCAGTTTCTTGATCTGTCCATGTTTTGAATGTTGGATCTTCTTCAGCAAGTTTTGCTAAAGCTATACCCATTTTTTCTCCGTTTGCCTTATCTTTTGGCTCAATAGCTATATCGATAACTGGCTCTGGGAATTCCATAGATTCAAGTATTATTGGGTGATCTGGATCACATAGTGTATCACCTGTTGATACATCTTTTAATCCAACTGCTGCAGCTATATCTCCAGCATAAACCTTATCTATATCTTGTCTATGGTTTGCATGCATTAATAGAATTCTTCCGATTCTGTCCTTTTTGTCCTTAGTAGCATTTAATATTGTTGATCCTGTTGTACATGTTCCAGAATAAACTCTGAAGAAGCATAATTTTCCAACATAAGGGTCTGTCATTATTTTGAATGCTAAAGCGGCAAATGGTGCTTTATCGTCAGTCTTACTTTCAACTTCGTTTCCATCTTCATCTACACCTTTGATTGGTGGAATGTCTAATGGAGAAGGTAAGTAATCTACTACTGCATTTAGAAGCTCTTGAACACCTTTGTTCTTATATGATGATCCACATGTTACAGGAACTACAGTGTTTGCTATTGTTCCTTTTCTTAGTCCTTGCTTAATTTCGGCTTCAGTTAATTCTTCACCGTCAAGATATTTCATCATTAATTCATCATCTTGTTCAGCGGCAGCTTCTACCATTGCTGATCTATATTTTTCAGCATCTGCTTTCATGTCTTCAGGAATGTCACATTCTTCAATGTCTTTTCCTAAATCGTCTTTATGAATGAAAGCTCTCATTTTTATTAAGTCTACGATTCCTTTGAAATTATCTTCGGCACCTATTGGCAATTGAATTGGAACTGGGTTTGCACCTAGTCTTGTTTTCATTTGCTCAACACATCCGTAGAAATCAGCTCCAACTATATCCATCTTATTTACATAAGCCATTCTTGGAACTTTGTATTTATCAGCTTGTCTCCAAACTGTTTCTGATTGTGGTTGAACTCCACCTTTTGCAGCTAGTACAAGTATTGCGCTATCTAGAACTCTAAGAGATCTTTCAACCTCAACTGTAAAGTCAACGTGACCTGGTGTGTCGATAATGTTAATTCTATTACCTAACCAGTGGCATGTTGTAGCAGCTGATGTAATTGTGATACCTCTTTCTTGCTCTTGAACCATCCAGTCCATAGTAGCAGTACCATCGTGAACCTCACCAATTTTGTGTGTTCTACCAGTGTAGAAAAGTATTCTCTCAGTTGTAGTAGTTTTTCCCGCGTCAATGTGGGCCATAATTCCTATATTTCTTGTTTTCTCTAAAGGAAATTCTCTTCCGTCTCCGGCCATAATTTTTCTTCCTTTCTATTTAATTTCTTTTTTATCTTGATATACATTTATTTCTATAAATCTTAGCTTAAAGCAAAGTGCTTATCGTTGAATTTTATTAGAAATAAATTGCACTTCAAATTTTGATTAGAAGCAAGTATAACAAGGCAACCGAATCAAAAATAACGGAGGCGTACGTGGTGTACGTCGAGTATATTTTTAGATGAAGGTTAACGATGTTAGACGTAGCTTATAATTAAAATTTTAGAATTTATAGTGAGCGAAAGCCTTATTAGCTTCAGCCATCTTATGCATATCTTCTTTCTTCTTGAAAGCTCCACCGTTTCCAGCTACTGCATCCATTATTTCTCCTGCTAATTTTTCAGACATTGTTTTTTCATGTCTATTTCTAGCATAAGTAACTAACCATCTTAGTCCTAATGTTTGTCTTCTTTCTGGTCTAATCTCTAATGGTACTTGGTATGTAGCACCACCAATTCTTCTTGCTTTAACTTCAAGAACTGGCATTACGTTGTTAAGTGCTTCTTCAAATACTTCTAGTGGATTTTTTTGCTCTTTTTCTTTTATAATGTCAAATGCATCATAAACGATTGCTTGAGCAACTGTTTTTTTACCATCAAGCATAACATTGTTTATTAATTTTGTAACAACTTTGCTATTATAAATTGGATCTGGTAAAACTTCTCTTTTTGCTATATATCCTTTTCTTGGCACTATTCTTCCCTCCTTATAAAATTTGATACTTTTTTCCTAGTATCTTCGGTACTCTAAAAAGTTTAATACTAAGCTTTTTGCTTTTCTTCTTAAAACTTTTCTAGTTTAGTGCTATATATCTTAAATTTAAGTAACAACTTAAACTAGTAAGCTATATGCACTCTTTTAATCTAAGTTTTTTTATTTCTTTGGACGCTTAGCTCCATACTTAGATCTTCCTTGCATTCTGTCTTTAACACCTGCAGTATCTAATGTTCCTCTTATGATGTGGTATCTAACACCTGGAAGGTCTTTTACTCTTCCACCTCTTATTAGAACAACGCTGTGCTCTTGTAGGTTGTGTCCAATTCCTGGAATATAAGAAGTAACTTCGTATCCATTTGAAAGCTTAACTCTGGCAACTTTTCTTAATGCTGAGTTTGGTTTCTTAGGTGTTACAGTTTTTACAACAGTACATACACCTCTTTTTTGTGGAGCTCTTTTATTTGTTGTTTTCTTTTTCATAGAATTGTATCCATGTTGAAGAGCTGGTGATGTAGATTTTGTTGTTGATGTTTTTCTTCCTTTTCTTACTAATTGATTAATTGTTGGCACTTAAATTTCACCTCCTGTTTTTTATTTCTAGTATTTTTCTTTATAAAAAAATAATAAAGCCATTTTTACTAGCTCTATTATTTTACCATGTTTCTTCTGTAAAGTCAATGCAATTTTTTCATTTTTTCGCATTTCCGTAAGGTTTTATTCACTTAGTTTTTCTCCACAATTACTGCAGAATCTTGCTCCATCTTCATATTTTTCTTTGCAGTTTGGACAGATGTTTTCTTTTTCAGCTTGAACCGGCTTTTTCTTTCCACATTTCATGCAGAAGTTTCCGTGATTTTCTTGTCCACATTTGCAAGTCCATATATTTAAAGTTTTTTCTTCATTTTTGTCTGTAGTATGTACTGCCGTAACACTTTCTGGTTCAGATATTTTGTTATCTACAATATTTTCTGTAAAATTTTCTTGTTTTTCTGGCTCACTAACTTTAGTTGCTACATTGTCTTCTCTTTTTACCGGTTCTGCTATTTTAGGGTCATATACTGGAGTTTGTACAGAATTTGGATTTGTTGTAGCATTTGCAACTCCATTTAAAGGATTTCCCATGCTCATGTTTGCGACTCCAATTCCCATGAATCCGTTGAAAGCTCCTCCACTATTTTCAGCTGCTTTTTCAACGGCACTTGCATATGCTTCTGTCATAGTAGCTTTTTGTTGATATGTATCACTTCCAAGCTCATATTTATCTATTTTTTCTTTTGAATCTTCAGTAAGTGTTACACTTTCTACAACGAATGTTTCAAGTTTCATTCCTCTATTTCTTATTTGCTCATCGAATACTTGCTCGTCCATTAATTCTCTAATTTCATCAGTTTGGCTAGGTAATGATAAAGCTGCTATTTTTCTATCATCTTCACCTAAACTATTTGTTACATTTTGGAATACTGCAACAACTTCTGCTCTCATTTGCTCTGTAATTTCTGTTTTTGTATATGAATCTCTTGTTCCCGAAATTTCCATCATGAATTTTGCTGGGTCTATTATTTTGAATGTATATTTTCCAAAACATTTTATTTCAACGCTCATTGGCATTAATGTATTTGTTCTTGGATTTGTTAATGGGTGTCCCCAATCTCTATAAGGTATTGGATTTTGAGTTCCAAATTTATTGTCTAGTATTTCTTTTGTATTAAAATAGAATACTGCTTGCTCTTTTGCAATTGCTCCTCCAAATTTAAATCTTTCCCACATATCTTTGAACACTGGTCCAAAATCTCCTCCAAAGAATGATGGAGATGCTTCTGTTTTAAATTCATAAGTTCCCGCTTCTGCAGTTGCATCTAAAATTCTTCCATTATCATATAGTGCTGCAACTTGACCTGGTGCTACAATTATTCTACTTCCATTTGGAATTACACCATTTTCTGTTGTTACCTTTCTCATTAATATTTCGTTACCCATGTCTTCACACATAATTGGTTTTAAAAATTGATCTTTTAATTCTCCTTTAATCGCTGCTCCTGCTGCCTTGATTAATCCCATAATTAATATCCTCCTATTGTTTTAACTTTATTATCGTTTTCTTTGGTTTATTATATTAAGTTTTCATTAATATCTGAATGGCTCTAAGTTTGAAAGTACCCAATCATGAACACCTGTGCTAACAATGCTTCCACAGTATTCACATTTTCCTGAAGAGGTGAATTTAAGAGGTGCTCCACAGTTAGGGCAATTTTTTGCATCAAGATTTTCTTTGCCTTTAGCAGTTAGTTTTCCTTTTGTTCTTTCAAAGGTCATTTTATATACTGTTATTCTGTCTTGATTTTTATTTCCTTGTACAACATTTCCTGTTTTTTCGTCAATTATATAATCTCTCTTGGTTGCTTTTAACGCAACATCAACAATATCTTTTTCTTCTGTTTGTCTAAAGCTGTATATAGTTGCATAGTTTACAGCTATTCTTTCAACAACATTTATTGTTTTATTTCTGATGTATTCTTGTATTTGTGCATTGTGTTGTTCAAATAATTTTTCAGTTTCTAATGGTCTCATTCCTTCCCATTTTCTCTCTGTCCATGCATGTTGCATTTTTACATATAAATCTTTTGTCCATGATAAGAATTCTTCTTCTGAGAATAATGGATCAATTGCCTTTATTTTTTCTGCTTGTTCATGTGATTGAGGCACATCATGAACCGATGTAGTATAAACTGGCATTGTGTTTTGATAATTGAATTGATTATTATCATTTCCGTTTTTCTTCTTTGCATAGTTTTTTATAAAAATAATTGCAGCTATTACAATTATCGCAATAATTATAAATTCTGGACTTCCAAAATTAATAAATGTTCCTCCATAATATCCACCTGAAGAGCTTCCCCCATCATAATCCCAGCTACTTGAAGAGCTGCCCCAGTCACTAGAAGAACTGCCCCAATCGCTTGATGAACTTCCACTGTCATATCTGTCAAAACTTCCAACATCAGCAAAAGTTACATTTAAATTAAGTAACAAAACTACTGCACATATCGTTACAATTCTTATTATTTTCTTTAGCTTCATAAATTTCACCTTTAGCTTTATCTTTATTTTTTATTTTCATCCAAAGTATATCATAAGAATTTTCAATTTACCACATATATTCAAAATTTCTTTAAAATAATCTTTCCAGTCTTTTTTCTCTATTCCTTCCATGCATAATATATCCGTCATTTCTAGAATTTCTCCATTCATTTTTACTGTTAGTGTACCAATTCTTTGCTTTTCTTTCACTGGTGCTTCTAATGCATTAAGGCAATTTATTTCTACATTTATCTTGTCTATTTCTCCTTCTTTCAGTGTCATTTCTTTTAAGCTTAGTTCTCCCATTTCCAATTCAAGAAAAGATTCCTTTCCTTTTATTATGGATATTCTTTTTTCGTTTATATTCTTCCATCTTTCAAACTCTTCCTGTACCTTTGCCTCAATATTTTCTATTTTATAGTTTTTAAATGTATATTCTATTAATCTCACACTGTCTTGAGTTCTGTTCTTTTTCGTGTCTGCTCCCAGAACAACAACAATTATATCCATTGAATTTCTTTTTGTTTCTGTTACAAGGCATCTACCAGCATTATTTGTAAAGCCTGTTTTTACTCCCACAACTCCATCTAACACGCCAAGCAATTCATTTGTATTCATAATATTTCTTGGTTGATTATTTATATATATTGTTGTTTGTTTTGTCCCAACAATTTTCTTAAATGTTTCATTATTCATGGCATAATCTGTTAGTATTGCAAGTTCTGAAGCCGTTGTATAATGTTCACTATTATCCAGTCCATGAGGCGTTACAAAATGAGTGTTTTTTAGCTCAAGTTCTTCTGCTTTTTTATTCATCAATTCCGCAAATCCTTCAACACTTCCACCAACAGCTTCTGCTAAAGCAACTGCTGCGTCATTTCCAGACCTTAGCATAAGTCCATATAATAGATCTTTTATTGTTGTCTTATCTCCCGATTTTAGTCCTAATCTTGAACCTCCTGTCCACCCTGCTTTTTTACTTACAACCACCTCTTGGTTTAAGTCTGCATTCTCAAGCACCACAGTTGCCGTCATAATTTTTGTTGTTGACGCCATGGCAGATTTCACATCTTCATTTTTTCCATATATAACTTTTTTAGATATTCTATCATAAACCGCGTATCTTCTTGAATTAATTGCAGGTTCTTCGCTTAACTTTGCAGATACTTCATCTATTTCATTTTTTATCTCGTTATCCACCTGTTCATCTGAAACAGTGCTATCTTCGTCCACATCATCTGCACTAACTGTGGATATTGTTCCCATAAAACAAACTATAAAAAGGACCATAATTATTGTAATTATTAGTCCTTTTTTATTTATTTTATTATTTTTTATTATTATCATTTCGTAGCCCTCACTTTGAATACTTTTTCTTTAGAAATAATATTCTTTGGCTACAAAAATTATTCTTTTTTATTTTAATTTGCAAATGACATTGCAAAATTTGTGCCTTCCTTTAGTCCTATTATTACCTTAATAGTTTTATTGTTAGCTGATGCAGAAACTCTATCTTTAATTTCTATTGTAACAATATAATATGAGCCTTGTTCAGATATATCCTTCATTTCATAAAAGTTATTCTCATAGAAACTTGCTTCCATGCTTTGAATATAACTACTAAGCGTTTGGAAAGTATTTGCTTTATAGGTTGCATCTAATAAATTATAAGCTGTTTCATAATCTTTAGAATTTATCATCTTCATAAACTTGTCTGCATCTGTAACCGCCTTTGATTCATTTGATGCCTGTGCATATTGTGTTTTAAAATAGTCTGTTTCTATTGTGTAATCGTCAAGCATTACGGTATATTTCATTGGAGATGTTTCTTTGAATATATAATGATTATTTACACTATCTATACATGTATATTCTGTGTATCCATCATAATAATCTCTAACATATTGTGTAATTTCGGCATCAACCATTTTGTTTCTTATATTTGATACATATGTGTCAAATTTTTCTTTACTGTCAAATCTTTTCTGTTTGTACTCTTCATCCAGCATTCCATATAGATAATCAGGATCATATAATAAATCAGTTCTCATTTTTTCATAATATAGCTGTGAAACAGATTTATATTTGCTACTTTGATTTGTATATTTATTGTAGTCATTTGCTTTAATTTCTGTTACAGGGGTAATGTTTAGAGTATCCCCTGTAACTTTTCCTGCATAATCATTTGGATATACTAAAAAGGTATTATTACTCATGTCAAGTTCAATAATTAACTTATATGATTGTTTCAAACCTTCTCCAACTATTTTTCCCTTTACTAAATATGCCGTTACGTTATTTGAGAGTGCAGTACTTAATATTTCATCTATATAAATATCAGATGTTCTATATTGTTTATATTTAGAATATATATTTGAATCGCTTATATTTTCACTCTTTATATATTCATCGCTCAATATTGAATAAATTTTTGTTCTATTTTCCTGTGTATTGTTTTCTAAAAGGTCATTTACTGCTGATTGATATGTTTCTGCACAATATTTTACATTATAATATTCGTACGAAGATTTTATATTTGACAAAGTATTTACATAATCAACTGTTATTTCTTTTCCTTCTTGGTTTTTATCTACATATTCACTGTCTTCATAAGGAATATTGGTATCAACATTCTTACTAATATTAATTAATATTGTTAGCATTATAATAATTAATATTACGATAGCAAATATTAATAGTAAAATTTTTTCTTTTTTGCTCATATTTAGTCTCCTTAAATTATCTTCTAATTGTAAATCCTAATTTTGTAAACATATCTTCGGCAAGTGATTGACTTCTTTTGTTATTTATTCTTATTTCAAAGTGAACGTGTGGTCCTGTTGAGTTACCAGTAGAACCTTCATACATTATCAATGTTCCTTTTGATACCTTTTGACCTGCCTTTGCAACTAATGAACTAGCATGTGCATATAGTGTAGAAACACCGTTTCCGTGGTCTATTATTACGTAATTACCATAAGAATAATGTGTTCCCGCAGTTGTTACAGTACCATCTGCAGCAGCATATACCGGTGTTCCACCATTTTGTGTTGGGTTTATATCAACTGCACCGTGATTTGCATAACTACCTACAAAAGAAATTGGGTCTTTTATAGGATTCGATAATAATACTCCATTTACATTATAGCTTCCATCTAGTTCCACTGTTCCTGTAGCTCCACCGTCTTGAGATGAGTCTGTATCAAGAACACTGTCTATATCGACTCCTGCACAAGAGAACATTTTCTTCATTATATTTAACACTGAATTTATCCAGTTATCTGGTGGCACGCAATAACTATTTCCAATAGATGATACCGTATAATTTCCACCTGCAAAATAATATGAACTTCCATTTATTCTTCTAGCAAAATCTTTTGTTGCATCTGAGAAATTATTGTATTTAGCCCATTTTGTTCCATTTTTATCAGTATAATAGTTTGATGAACCACCTGCTGTAAAGCTCATCCAATTATATGTTGATGGATCTATCAATCCCCAATTGGTTCCCGCACTGGACTCTGTTATTGCAACTGCCATAGTAAATACACCATTTACCTTATACTCTTGTTGAGATTCATAAATAGCATCAAGTGCTCCTAATAAGTTTTCTCTTGCCTTGCTACCAGGTTTATAATATTTTGTGATAGCTGTTCTTAATTGATCTTTGGTAAGAACAAGTTCCGCTTCAGACTTTGTAATATCAACAATTATGTCAGAAGCTGTAGAATTCACTCTTAATTCTATGTCATCATATATACTAAGATCTAAATTATCTATACTATAGTCACCTTTTTTATATAATTGAATTAGATATTTAAATATTTCTGCTTGTTTCTGTGTTGATTCATTATTAATTAATTCTAAGAATATTCCCTCATCTGTAATAATTTTATTTCCCACAGATGCATTAAGATTTGAGTTTGGTACTCTATATGGCACATTCCATTGTGCTACTATAGATTTAGCCTTTGCTTCCATTCCTTGTTTGTCAATATTTACAGTGCTTCTTTCCCACTGGTTATAGTCTACCCTGTCTGTTTGAGTGTAAGTACAGCTTCCTAAAGAGTACTCTGTATCAACTCTTTTATATTCATGTACCTGAACGGGTTCTCTTTTTCCAGTTTTTTTATTTGTTTCAAATCTTGTCCTTACATTATCTTGAAAGTCTACCTTTTTTTCTGGAAGTGGGTCTGGACAAGCTACGTCTTGAACAACAACTTCTTGTCCTAGAGGATAATCTACTAGTCCTTGGTTATTTATATATGATATATCCTGTTTTGCCATCCAGGTATCAACAGATGTAATTTGTGCACTGCTTTCAACAGTTGTTGTAATTATTGTTCTCTTATATTCTTCTTTATGAACTATTGGATCTAAATTTTTTGTATTGTCTGGTATTGAAGAGTAAGCTAATCCTCCTCCCTCTACTTCGGAACCATTATACGTTTTTTGTACTACATTTACAGTCCAATCATACCAGCTATTGTACGTTTCAACCCTCATACTATCTTGAATTGTTATAACTATTTCTCCATTTAGCACATGTTGTTCTATAAATTGATATACGTATTCTGGATTTTGAGTTACGAAACATAATGCTAAAGGTATTTCTATTGGCATAGAATATTTTTCTACTGTTTTTTTGTAATTTACAGACTGTTTAGTTACGGTATATGTAACTTGTTCATTATCCTCAACTTGTTTCCAATTAAAGAAATATAAGTTACCGTCATTATCAACAGAGAACACCCTCTTAGACATTTCACGAAGTTGTTCTATTGTATATCCTTCCAAAACATCTTCAGTTTTTAAAGATGTAACATTTTCTGCATCTTTTCCAAAGAATTGATTACAGAACATGTTTGCAGTTTCAACAATTAATTCTTCATAATTTTTATCGAAGTTATGGTCATCTTCATATTCCAACCATTTTCCTTGGCTTGGCATTGCACTTTTTACTGCAGATACTGTGCTTGGACTTATAATATTATTAGTACCATTTATATCTTCAGAGTCATAAGCTACAAGCAAAGCTCCTGTAAAAGCTCTAATCTTTTCTAGTGGGTGAGATTTTTCCATCTGTGTAAAGAAAGCACTGCTAACATCGAAGTTCCAGCTTCCTGTGCTTACACTTCCTGTTTGCTTTGAATTTTCGTAAAGTGAATTATAATCTCCTAAGAATTCTAGTCCACTTAGTCCATCTCCATCTGCAGGTGCCCATAGTGCTGCAGCAGATACATTGTCTAAATATTCAGATGCAATTCTTCCACCCATACTGTGTCCAACAATTCCTATTTTATCCTTATCAATAGATAAATTTGTTTGCATGTATCTTATTGCACTGTTTATGTCTGATTTCATATTATTTAAGGTGTACCTAGTACTTTCTTCTGTACTATCTCCACATCCAGAGAAATCGATTGTTATAGATGCAATTCCATTACTAGCAAGTAATTTTCCCAATTTTATAAAACATTCATTATCGCCTTTTTTGTTTCCTGTAAATCCATGGCACATAACTACTAAAGGCATGTTTTCTTCAATCTTAGTAGGTCTCATTATAATTGCTGGAATCTTTACTCCTGATCTGCTAGATTGAATTGTTGTACTGGTTGGTATTATTGTTGAAACATCAACAGATCCATCAACAATCATATTGCTATTTATTGCATAAAGCATAGCATCAAAGAAATCTTTTCTTACATATTCCATGTCTGTACTGGTTGTTCCATCACTATCATGTTCTGTTCTTTTTATTTTTATTATTCCGTTATAATGATTTTCGTCCTCAGTAATTCCAAAATCAGGATATTGTGTAGCAAGCTGTGCAAGTAAGAATTGTTTTAAATATTTATTTCTTTGCTTTATATTTTCAGGGTCATTCATGTCTTTAGAATAATCTATATCTCCACTTAAATAAAGCGATTGCATACTAAACCCTTTTTTTTGAATGATTCTTGCAAGGTTTTCAAGTTGTTCGTCTTGTATGTTTATTCCGTTATCAAGATTGTCTGTACTTGAAACTGATACAAATGAACTTCCTAAATCATCCACTCCTTTTGAAATTGATGAAAGCATACTTGTTAAAATAGCATATAAAAAACCTATAATGAGAATTACACCAAGAATAACTAATAAATATGGTAGAATTGCTGAAAATACTTTAGCTGCAACTGAAGCAACTTTTTGTTTTGCAGCACTCCTTGCCTTTTCTGTTGCATTCTTTGCAACATTTCCAGCAACCTTTCCAACTTGTTTTGCAGCCTGTACAGCTTTATCATTTTCAAGGTTTTCTATGTCATTAATCTCTTCATCATTATTATTGTTTTCAGGTCCCATAATTTTCTCCTAATTTATAAAATTTACCTCAAGTGATGATATGTTTGAATACAAACTCTTTGTTTCAGTACTATCAAATGTTTTTTTATTGTTTATAATATCGCTAAATACAAGTTTTTTTACTTTTGTATATTCATTATATAATTTATCAATTCTAACACTCAAGTATTTTGTTTGATTTGGTTCTATTGTAAGACTGTTTTCATATATTTCACTTGTAAATGCAGTATAATTTAAATTGCTTCCTGAATATGTTGCATATATTCCATCATTATCTTCTTTTCTATTTATCATGATTGTATTACTACTATTATTTGTTACTTTGATGTTAAAAATTTCGTATTCATCATATATTGCTCTGTCGATTACCTCAACTGTTGCAACATTATTTGAGCCCTTCTTATTCTCAGTGATTGTTGCTACATATCTTAATACATTTATCTTGTTGTCTGTATCAACAGTTATATAATCTTCAATACTATTTCCAATATTTCCAGTTGATAAAATATCATTTAAAAAAGTTACTCTATAAGTTACTCCAACCCCTGTATATTTCCATGCCTCAATATTATAATCTTTTTTGCTTGTAAATATTTTATCATAATATTTTTGTTTGAAATCATTTTGAGTATTAAATAACTCCTTTTTACAACCATCGCTTAATAAATTATAAGCTGATGCAATATCGTTATTATTACAATAACTTATAAAAGAATTCACAAGTTCTTGACTTTTCTTAGCCACATTTTCTTCTATTTTTGTTCCTCCAGTTGAGACATCAGTCTGCAATACATTTGGTGACTTTGAACTTGAATCATTTCTTCTTGTGGTTGTTTCATTCGCAGTCTGTATATTGGAAGGTTGTGAATCAGCTGCTATCTTATTAAGTCCTCGTATTATAACTATTACAACGATGGCAACAATTATAAAAGTCCATATTTTCCTTCTATTTAAATTATAATATCTGATAATGCTGTTAAACATAGTCTTATTCCTTTCTTCCAGAATACAATGGATTAATTTTAGTGAATTAATCTTTTGTCCTTTAAAGCACACAATAATAATCTTATTTTCATACTTTATTGTGTCCTTTAAAATACAATGAATTAATTTTTTCTTGCATTACTATTTTTCTAAATAAAGCCAAAGTTGGAGTGCTTTGGCTTTATTGTTCTTTTGTATTATTTAGTTTTCTTTTTTTTAGGCACTTTAATGTTATTCATTCCTTTTTGTCCATAAATCATACGAGTTAAGTCAATTTCATTCTCAGCATACATTCTTGCATTTTCCCCTTTAACACCTTTGTCCTTATATTGTTCTGCAAGGTCTGCAACATATCCGTCTCTCTTCTTTCTATCATTTAATTCAGACTTGCTCCAATCATCTGTTCTTGCAAGTGCACCTTGTGCAATTTGAGCTGCATATTTTTTGGCATCTTCATCAGAATATTCAGCTGATTTGTATGCATCTCTGTATTTGTTTTCCAATTGCAAAGCTTTGTCTGCAAACTTAGCATTATCAACACCAGTTGCATATTGAATGTCGAACTCTCTAGCAGCCCACTCTTTTACTTGGTCTGCATCAAAGTCCTCATGTTTTGCTGCAATTCTTTCAAGGTTATCTCTATCATTAATATAGTTTTTTCTTGCAACTTTTCTTTGATGTTCTTCATGTCCTCCATTTAATACATCTGCTGCAAAACTACCATTGAAGTTCTTTCCAGCTTTACTTATTGTATCAATAGCACCATTTCCAACCTTATTTCCAAAGTACATTCCTGCTGATGCACCGGCTATGCCGTATTTGATTACATCTGATACATCTCCGCCTACCATTCCAAAGCCTACTCCCATAGCAGCACCACCAATAGTAGTTCCAACTTTACCAACTGTAAGCGCAGCCTTAGCTCCACCTTTTATAGCTTTAACGAAAACTCCTTTAGCTCCGCCAGCAAGTTTAAGCCTTCTATCAAATTCCTGTTTAGCAATTCTAGGCGTATTCTTAATTTTTCTGACAACTTTATTTCCTTTATGTTCTTTATCTGAATCAAGATTCATACTTGTATCTCCAACATATGTTGAAGGTATACTTGGGTCTGGTTCAGATACTGGTTGTACATTTTGATTTGTTCCAGGTGTTGGTTGTGCATTTGGATCTGGTTCTGTACTTTCATCCATTGTTTCCGTATTTTGAGTTGAAATCTGTGGATTATTTGAATCGTCTTCAGAGTTTTGATCAACCTGTGCATTCGGATCTGGTTGTGTAGTCTGCTTAGGTGTTTCTGTTTGATCTGTTTTAGCTTTATCTTTATCGTCTTTAGCTTCTTGCGCTTTTGTATCTTCTAAATCCCAAGGTTTTGCAACATCCAAGTTTGCTCCACCATCAACAGTATTTGAACTCTTTGGAATTTTAGGAACTTTTTCCTCTCTTGGCATTCCAGGAGCTCCCTTAGGTGGCTTAGGTGGTTTTCTCATTAAGTTGAATAATGAACTTGCAAGTGCTCCACCTGCGAATCCACCGATTCTGTCTTCTGTATTTCCTTGTATATGGAACATTTTCTTAACAATTTTCTCTGCTGGTACTATAAATGCCATAGCAAATATTGCATATATCATGTTTTGTGCTGCTAAGTCCAATGCAGATGATACAAATACTGTATATAATAGCATGTGTAATACTGGTAATAAAGCATAGAATGTATAATCTTTCAACCAGAAGTTGAATGCCTGCGCCTTTCCATCACGAATTTTATCTAATGGATATGTAAGTGCTACCGCTGGTGCTATCATCGTATAGAATGCAAGCATTAATAATCTCTTCAAGTATATAATAGTAAAATATACCGTATAGCCAGTAAAAGCAAAATACAATGCCATATAACCAAATTTCGCAGGTAAATTATCATATTGAGTCTTCATTCTTGCAACATTCACGAAGTTAGATTTCCACTGTCTTTCAGCAACAGGTTGTGGATTTCCATTATTATCTGTTGAGTCGTATAACCTTATTATGCACTCATTAATTGTTCCTTCTTCATCGTTTGTAAATACTTTTATAATCTGCTCTGATACAGTCATTGTAAATGCCATAATATAGTGCATAAAGAATATTAAGCAAAGTGCGACTAACCAGTCAACAAGCATTTGTTTATATTTTGCTTTATCGTTTGAGCTTGAGCTAATTACGATTCTTATACCCATATATAGTAATACAGACATAAGTCCTACTATAGCAATATTTCTTATTGCAACATACCAATTACTTACAACATCTCTTAGACTTCTAACTATTGATTTGTCTTCTCCCCCTAAAAGTTTATCATAGTCCTGATCAGTCTTGAAAAAGTTAGCATTTAATGCCGAAATTCTTCCTGCAAATATTTCCACTGGTGTATAATCTATTGCAGAAACAGCATATGTTGTTCCATAAGAATGATCTATTCCTGTTCTTGATATATATACCGTTGGAGGCTCTGAATCATTTGTTGCATCATTTGCTTTCATATAATCTATAGCTCTTTGTCCTGCTATAACAACTTTGTAACCCTGACCATCTGCTGCTTTGCTTCCAACTATAGCTGTACGAAAAATGTAGTTTATGGCATCTCCTATTCCTATAAACAATGCAGTAAATGGTGAGAATAAGACTCCAAAAATGTCATTATCAGATTCAGTGTCTTCAAAATCTCCAGAAGAAGAAGTATCTGACGTAGAGTCTTTTGCAGGGTCTTGAGATGTTGCTGCATATCCTGGGCTTGTCGTTGTTGTTCCTTTTGAAGTGTCTTGAGATGATGCTGCATATCCATCCGCATAAACTCTTGTACTCATAATAAAGTTACTTAGCACTAGTATTACAAATAAAGCCATAATCTTTTGTATTACTTTTCTATTAAAAATTTGTTGCATTTCATTCCTCCCTTATTATGCTCTATTTTGATTATTTTCCATTAGTTTATTTAGGTTTGTTTCCACAAATTCAAATTCTTTTGCGGTTGGTGTAATTTGTAGTATTGCCGTATCAGAACCTACTTTAAGTAGTCCCTCACCTCTATTACATGTGGTTAAAAATCCTGCTTCTCCTTCGCTTAGTTTAAATACTTCTTTTACATATTGTATTTCAGATTTATCTTGTGCTAGTAATAATTTTGTATCAGATGATGTAAGTACTGCTTGTACCTCTGGTTTTTCATAGAAATCTTGGAATCTCTGAGAGATAATTGCAAGGGATACATTTCTTTTTCTGGCACGTCTTGCCATAGTGTTTAAGAAATCTACTGCCTCAGGATATGGAAGTAACATCCATGCCTCGTCGACAAGCACTCTTTTCTTTGCAGCCTTTTTTCTATCCTCACTGTTTTTCTTTACGTATTTTTCCCATATCCATGATAGAAGAATTTGTTGTGCAAGTGGTCTTGCAAATCTTTCCTCTAGTTGAGATATGTCTAGATTTATGAATAATGTTCCATCTAGTAAATCGAATGTTGATTGTCCATCGAAGTATGCCATCTGTCCATCATATTCTCTTATATACTGTTTCATAACTTTTAATAAGTAACTATAATGGAATCTGTAATCTTGATTTTGATTCATCTCTGCATTTCTTTGTAATCTTTTATACCAAGATCCTATTGTAGGCATTTTCTTTCTCATTCTTCCTAGTAATTCTCCACTATTAGAAGTTCTAGATTCGTATATGCTTGCTGGATTATTTGTGATTCCGTAAGCAGCATACTCTTGTGCTACGGATTCAGCAATTATCTGTTTCGTTACTTCGTTTACTTCTTGGCTTCTTGTACTTCCTCTAGCCATCGTAAGTAAGGCTTGCGTAACGTCTTCAACTTTATTTTCAACATTTAGTACTGTTTTATCTCTACCTGTTATTTCGTCTTTAACAACTTCTGTTTCTATATCAAAAACATTTATAACTGTTTTTGAATTTGGGCTTAATACAACATTTATTCCTCCCAAGCTTTCTGCAACAAGGCTGTACTCGCCTTCAGCATCTAGCGCCAAACTTTGAATTCCCATAAGTACTGCTGACCTTGATATCAAAGTCTTCATAGTTACTGATTTACCAGCACCAGACTTAGCAAATATAACCATGTTGTAGTTTGATAATGAACTATGAAAGTTATCAAATAAAATTGGTACACCAGTCTGTTTATTAAATCCAAGTGGAATACCAGTTGTATGTCCAACTTCTGATGTTGTAAATGGGAATACTGTTGCCATTGATCTACGGTCAAAAGTATGTGTTTTGTTTATTTTATTTTGTGCAAATGGCAAATTTGATTGGAATGCTTCTTCCTGCATAGCCCATGCACTCTTAACTCCTACTAATGATTTAGACATTTCCGCAGATAGCATTTTTGTCAATCTATCTAAATCTTCAAGACTATATGCAAATAATGTTGATATAACAGATGCTTCATATAATTTGTTATATCCTGCGGCGATTTCGTCTCTTAAATTTTCTGCTTCAAATCTTTTTTGTGTTAAGTTACTTTCTCTGTTTATGTTTCCTCTGTCTGCAGCAACAATTCTTTCTGTTTCAAGCTCATTAATTGTTCTGTTTAATTCATTTTGAGACCTTGCTTCTGCAATGGGATTTATATATATAGAAGTGTTTATATCTCCAAACATGTACATATCTCTGAATATTTCAGGGAATGTACACATTCTTGGAAGTGCAGATACGAAGAAGCTTCTTGCATATCTTTTAACGTTTGAGGCTATTTCCAAATGGTCAATACTGCTTGCATCTATTCCAGATGGAGCTATAAGCTCTTTTATGGTTTTCTTATGCAATATTCTAACTTCTTCATCACTCGTATAATCATTTCTAATATTGAAATCATTCATTTGTGATTTTTTATTTTTCTTGAACATTAGGCTTTTTTCTCCCTTCTAACTTTTTCCTTAGATTTCTCTGCAATGTCTTTTCCAAGCATTGCTTCGTTTTGTTCTATTATAAGTTGTGCAAGATTACTTATGATGTCATCTCTAGTTGTTACTTTCTTTTCATATTCTTTTTGTTTTTCTGTTTGAGCTTCTATAACTTTTTCATTTGCAAGTCTTGCAGCATCTCTTGCTATTTGTTCATCCAGCATTCTCATCTTCTTGTCCATGTAATCTGGTGCTGTTGAATATAGTTCGTTGTATCCAGCCTTCAAAGCTTTATCAATTCCATATACATCTGCATCGTCTCTGTTGTAAGCCACATAAAGTAAATCAACTAATTCTGTAGATGTCATTACTTTTCCTATAACTCCACACACGCTCAAAGTTCTGATTATTGATTGTGCTTTTGTATAAAGTTCAGAGAAAGCCATCTCTCTTATTTCTTCTTGAGCATAATCTCCAACTTCTTCTGAATAATATGGTATAACTACATAATATTTTTTATTAAGAATATTTTTATTTAAGCTCATTTTTTCTGTGTTATATATTATGTCTTTTCCATATTCATATAAGTTCTTTTGTTTTGTATATTCATATAAAGCTTGTTTTCTTTGTTCATCTGTTGCATTAGGAGATTGCATAACCTGTCTGTATCTTAAGGTTTGTCTTTGATATTCTTGTTCAAGTTTATCAACTTCAGTTTTATATGTTTGCAAACTGCTTTCCAAATTAATTTTTCTTGTTTGAGTATAAATTTGAATTGGATGTGATAATGTATTTAAGAATTGAACAAATCCTTCTTCAACAGATACTTTTTCTGCTTGTGACATCAAGTCGTAGTTTATACCTTGACATTCAACAACCATAATAAATCTTTTTCCTTTTTTCTGTATAATCATGTTGTCTTCGATTTTATCAAATTCCATGAAATCAAATATAGATCCAACATTAAAAGTTTTAGTTTTTTCCTTTGTAACAGGCTTTCCTTCATCTTTTCTATTTTGTTCTTCTTGTTGTTTTTCTTTAATTTTAGTATTTAGATATACAAAAACTAAAGCAATTAGGAGTGCCATCATTATTGCAAGCATTATATATAATATAATTGTTAAAATACTTGTACTATTTGTCATTTGTTTCTACCTCCTTATTATCATACACGTATATTTTGTTGCCTTTTCTTTTAAAAAGAATTGCTCTTTTGATTACGTCGTCTAGATTTTCTCCACCAACGGCTTGGGTATCTTTCAATACTCCGATATTAGGAACTTTAAGCATACCAATTCCATAACCAATTAAGGCAAATACAGCAATAAGAATTATCCCAACAAAGCCCATCTTCATAAGTCTAAATATTAAATAAAATATAAGACCAACTCCAGCACCAACTGATGCATAGATTAGACTCTTGGGAGTAAATATAAATAATATTCTTCCCTCACCCTTCACATTTCTTGGCAAATTGTATGTTCCCATATTTTTCCTCCGTTTATATCATAATTCTACTTATATAATGAGTATAACATATTTTATTAAAAAATGTAACATAAATGCAAAAAAAAGTGCATTTTTATGCACTTTTAATTCTTTTGTAATATTCTTGCAATATATATGCAATATTTTATTTTTAACTAAGCTTTTACTTGGTTTGCTAATTGGTATACAACTTTTACAATTGATGTACCAGCAAATATTAATAAAGCACCAACAATGTATGGTATCATTGTTTTCTTGTATTCTGCTTTTTGTTCAGCACTTCCTATTATGTATTTAATACCTATAACTAATAGAACAATGATAGAAATTACTATACCAACTACTTGGATAATATTTACTATATTTGCTCCTAATGTTGTAATGTTGCTTGTGTCTGAAACAGTGCTTCCATTTTCTACTTGGCTGATTGTTCCATCAATATCAACTACTGCAAATGCAACGCTTGCTACGCTCATAACTAACATTATTGCTAATAATACTGTTGATATAATTTTAACTGATTTCTTCATACTTTATTCCTTTCTAGGTTTTACGCCTTCAAATAAATTTCTTTTAAAATTTTGTTAAGCTTTAACTTGTGATGCTAATTGGTATATAACCTTTACAATTGAAGTACCTGCGAATATTAAAACAGCACCAACTATATATGGTATCATTGTTGTTTTGTATTCTGCTTTTTGTTCAGCACTTCCTATTATATATTTAATACCTATAACTAGTAAAACTATGATAGCAACTACTATACCAACTACTTGGATAATATTTACTATGTTTGCACCTAGTGTTGTAATTTTACTTGTATCTGTTGTAGTTCCTCCAGTTTCAACTCCTGATATAACTGAATCAACATCAACTGCAAATACAACGCTTGCAATGCTCATAACTATCATTACTGCTAATAATAGAGTTGATATTACTTTAACTGATTTCTTCATATTTTCCTCCTTATCTTCGATTTTTATTAAAATCTCTTTTAGAGAATATTAAAAACTATTGAAATGATTGTAGTACTGTTAATACTATTTTCCATATTCCAAATGCACCAAATATTATAACACATCCAATTACATAAGGAATAAGTTTTTCTTTTATCTGTGCTTTTTCTTCTATAGAACCTGTTACGAATTTTATACCTATTATAAGTCCCCAGATTAAAGCAACTATAATTCCAACACCAAATAATGTGTTATAAATCAAGTTTGAAGTGTCTTTTATGTTTTCAGTACTTGGTAGTCCTACACCAGTTTGATTCTTTCCATTATTTACAAAATCGTCTCCACTTGTTACTATACCACTCAATGCTCCACCATCTGCATTACAGAAAGTAGGTAGTAAAAATAACATCATTATTAGAATTAATAAACAACTAATTATTTTATAACCTTTTTTCATCCGCCTTACCTTCTTTTTCCATGCTTAGTTATATTATATAACATTTTTCCTTTTTTTTCAACTATTATTTATTTGCTCTTACTTTAGCCTTTTATTCATGCTTTTTTCAGCCTTTTATTTGAGTTTATTTCTGCCTTTTATTGGCTCTTGTTTTTACTTTTTGTGCAATTAGTTTAACTTTTTATTGCCTTATTTTTTATTTTATTAGTTTAAAGCTTGATTTGTAAGATTATAAATAAGTCTTAAAATTGTTGGCGTACAAGCTATAAATATAATTCCCACAATATACGGAATCATTGTCTTTTTGTATTCTGCCTTCTTTTCTACACTTCCTAATAAGTATTTAACACCTAGTACTGATGCACCAACAGTAGAAACTACAACTCCAACAATTTGTACTATAGTGAATGCTGTATTTACTTTTGATTGAATTTCGCTTGGCATATCTTCAGCACCTTTTGACGGATCAAAATCACCAGGATTTATTGCTCCTCCCCAATCTGTTCCACTATCTGATGGATGCGCGGCAAAAGACTTGGTTGTATAAATAGAACCAAGCATCAATATTAATGTTATAATTATAATACCAATTTTTTTTAAAGATTTATTCATATCCCGTTTTATCCTTTATTTATAGCAAAATAGCTAATTTTATTACATGAATTTATTATATAGAATAATCTTTTATAAGTCAATATTTTTTATTTAATTTTTTATTTCTCCTCTTTTCTCATACAAGTCGCATTTGCTTTACATAATTTCATTTAACTTTTCACTTGACGTTCTTTTTTCAAACCGCATTCATTTTATAGAGTTAATTTCAGGTTTTATCTCGGAGTTTTACCTCACCTTCAAGTTGTATTTTCATTATATCTTGGTCCATTTATTAAAAATCTTTTTAGCCTTTTGCTTGATGGTTCACCAATCTTCTATAATATTCGGCAATTAGTTCGTCTAATTCTATGCTAAGCTTGTATATAATACTATAATCTTCCCCTTTTATTATACTATTGTTTAACTTTTTTCTTAATTTACAAATTTCTTCATTTAGCATTTTCTTATCCCTCTTTTCGCTTCATTTTATTTGATGCATATAAAATACCACAGTATGTTTTATTAGTCAACATTTTTTGTTCATTTTTAGAGGGTTTAAGCCGTTTTTCGTATTCCATATTTTGGTGTTTTTTTACTAATTTTGATTGCATTTTTCTTTTTAATTTTTTATATTTGATTTTTTGATATTTGTTTTAAGGTTTTCGACATTTTTCAACACACATATTTTAGCAAATTATTTGCGTATTTTGTTTATATTTTGCCTATCATGAGCTTATATTGTCTTTTTATTTCGTATATTCTTTATTTTTTACAACAGACATTACCATCATTTCTTCTTTAAATGCATCATTTAATACCTGTTTTACATATTTTTCATCTACTTCGTCGAATTTTTCTAAATATTCAAAACTGTTTATTCCTTTTACATAGTCGCTTATGAACATTCTTGCGATGTCACTAACACTATTGTATTCGCATACATAATCTCCATAGATTTTTTTCTTTATTCTTTCAAAATATTTCGAATCTATTTCTTCGCTCTTCATTTTTTCTATTTCAGCTTTTACTCTTTTTTCTACTTCTTCAGGATTTTTTGATTGTCCTGCAATAAGTATATGCGAGTATTGTTTTGAAAATTCGTAGTCTAAATCTGGTTTTGCTAAAAGTAATCCTTCATTATATAATTCGTTGTATAATTTTGAGCTTTTTCCTATTAACATATTAAGAATTATTTCTATTGCAATATGTCTTTTTACAACCTCTTTATATTTTTCAGTTAAATCATCTTTTATTCCTATCATAAATAGTGGAAGGCTGACTTCCATTGTTTTAGTTACTGTTTTTTTATTTATTTCTTTTCCTTCTTTTGGATATATTCTTGTAACTTCATCTCTTCTGTCTTGAGTTTTTAGTCTTTTCTTTATTTCTTCAAGAATTTTTTCTGGTTCAAAATCTCCAACAACTATAAATACCATGTTGCTAGGGTGATAGAATGTATTGTAGCATTTAAACAAAACATCTGGTGTTATTTTGCTTATACTTTCAACTGTTCCTGCAATATCTAGTTTTACAGGATTTACTTTATAAAGACAATCCATCGCTCCAATGTATAATTGCCAGCCCGGATCGTCATCATACATTCCTATTTCTTGTCCTATTATTCCTTTTTCCTTTTCTACATTTTTATCTGTGAAATATGGATTTTGAACATAATCCATTAATTCATCTAATCCTTCATAAAAATTTGAAGTACATTCGAATAAATATGCAGTATGGTCATTAGTTGTATAAGCATTTGCATCTATTCCAAGCGCCATAAGTGTATATAAACTATCTGTTCCATCTTTTTGTTCAAACATTTTATGCTCTAAGAAGTGTGCCACTCCATCTGGAATTATTACTTCTTCTTTTGCGTCTGTTGTAATGAATCTGTTGTCGATTGATCCGAACTGAGTAGCCCACATAACATATTTTTTCTGAATGCCTTTTTTAGGAATTATAAGAACTTGCATTCCATTCTCAAGTTTTTCCATGTAACATTTTTCTTTTACATTTTGGTTTTCTATTACTTCCATTTGCAAATTTCCTTTCTATTTTCACTCTCTTGTTGCCCAATTATTCTTTGTTACTTGTTAAGAAATAGATTGTATTTATGTTTATTTTTTTAGCGATTTCAACAATCTGTTCCTTGGTTACGTCTTTTATTTTTTCTACATAGCCCTCGATGTCTGGCTTATTGTTTTCAATTTCTTGATTAAAACTATATGCAATACTTGAATCCTGTTCATCATTTATAGCCTCATAACTTGCTATTATTATTTTCTTTGCATTTTGCATATCTTTCTCATCAAACTTGCCATTTTTTATATCTTCAAGTTGTTCTTTTATAATGTTTAATGCTTTTTCATAATTTTTTGGCTCTATTCCACTTTTTATTATTATGTTGTTCTTATTTTTTATATAAAGTGAACCTGCACTGTATGCAAGGCTTGCTTTTTCTCTTACATTTTGGAATAATTTTGAGTTTGCTCCTCCTCCAAGAATTGCATTATAGACTGCTGTTTGAGGTCTTTCATCTTTTATTGTGTTTGTTATGTCTAATCCTATTACAAGTTTTCCTTGTGTTACGTCCATTTTTTCTATTACTTCTTTGGTTTCTGTAACATTTTTTACTTCATTTTTCAAATACAAGTCACTAACATTTCTTGAATCAATTTTGAATTTTTCTATTTCTGTATCCACAAGTTTTACACATTCACTTTCATTTATATCACCTGAAACGAATATATCAATTTTGCAGTTTGCTAGCATTTCCTTATATGAGTTATATACTTCTTGATTAGATAATTTTTCTAAATCTTCTATATAGCCATAAGTATATAGACCATATCCGTTTTTTCCATACATTTCTTCTAGAGTTCTTGCTGTTGCATACTGTGCTTTATTATCCTTTTTAGCTTCAATTATTTGTTTTAAATTGCTTTTTTCATTTTTGAAATATTCATCTTTAAATCTGCCATTCTCTGTTAATGGATTGAATATTACATCAAATAATAATTCTATGCTCTGTTTAAGAATATCTTCATTTTTTAATGTAAAATTATCATTTAATGATTCAATATAAAATTTCAAAACCTCGTCGTTTCCGACTTTGTCCATTCCAGAGTTCAATTCAGCACCATACAATTCTTCTAATTTGCAATTTATATCTTCTTGTGTTTTTAAGTTTTCAGTTCCACGTCTAATAATTGCCATGCTAAGAGCCTTTTGAGTAACTTCTTTTTTGGTAAGTGGCGAACTTAAGTACACAGCTAGTAAATTTGTTTTAAATATTTCTGTTTTTATTGTATGAAGGTTAACTCCATCTTTAATATTCATTTTTCTATATTCCATTTACTTTGGTTCTCTCCTTCTTATTTAGTTTTATTTGCAAACTATGCTAATATTTTCTTAACCATTTCATTTATTCTTTTTCCATCAGCTTTTGCACCAATTACTACTTTTGCTTCTTTCATTACTTTTCCCATGTCTTTTACTGATGTAGCTCCAACGCTTTCTACAATTTTCTTTACTTCATTTTCTAATTCTTCATCTGTTAATTGTTTTGGTAGATATTCCTCTAGTACTTCAATTTCTTCGTTTGTTTGATCTATTAAATCTTGTCTTTCTGCCTTTTCAAATTCTACTATTGAGTCTTTTCTTGTTTTTACTTCTTTTGCAATTATGTTTATTATTTGCTCATCTGAAACTTCTATACCTTTATCTTTTTCAATTTGTAAAATTGCTGTTCTTACCATTTGAACTGCATTCTTTTTATTAACATTTTTCTCCTTCATAGCTACTTTTAAATCGTTTAATAATTTTTCTTTTAACATTTTTATTTCCTTATATAATATAAAATTTAATATATTATACTTACCTTTCTCCATTAATTTTTATTTTTAATTTTGGTTTAATGGGACCACTATTTATATTTTTAATAGAAATAGCGTTTTCAAAATACAATATTATATTTTGAAAACGCCTCTTTTCTTTTTTATTTTAATTTAAAATTTTCTTTTTCTTGCTGCCTCTGATTTTTTCTTTCTCTTTACACTAGGTTTTTCATAATGTTCTCTTTTACGTACCTCTTGTAATACTCCATTTCTGGCACATTGTCTCTTAAATCTTTTTAAGGCATCTTCTATATTTCCATTATTAACTTTTACTTCTGACATGATATTCCCCTCCTTCCGGTGCACTTTCATTGCATGCGTATGGGATTTTATTCTCCTAATATGTATTGAGTAACTCTCTTTACATGCCTATTATTATAAACTAATTTTATATAACTTGTCAATACTAGTTTTGAAATAATTGTACAAAACTGGAATAAATTTAGTTTAAAACCTAATTTAGCCATGCTTTTTTTATTTCTTTCTAAACTATAACATAAAATTTATTCTTTCCCTGTTTTTTCATCAATATAATCTTCAATAATTACTTTTATTACTGTAAATACCGGTACTGCCAAAAACATTCCAAGTATTCCAAAGTATGCTCCACCTACTGTTACTGCAAACAATACTAGTAGTTGGCTTATTTTTAGAGAATTTCCTATTATTTTTGGATTTATGATATTAGCGTCAATTTGTTGTAGTACTATAACAATTATCGCCATTAATATTGCTTTTCCAATTCCATCTGTAAATAAAGTTATTAGTATAGATATTGCAACTGCAACTAGTGCTCCAAAGTATGGAATTAAGTTAAATAATCCTATAACAAATCCTAGTAGAACCGCATATTTTACCCCTATTATTAGCATTGCTATTGATACAAGCACTCCAACAACAATTGCGTCTATTATCTGGCTGGTTAAGAAATTAAAAAATATTTCGTTGCCTTTTATAAAGTATTTTTTTAGATTTATATAAGTTTTCTCATTCACTAATGTTTTAACTAGTTTTGACCAGAATTGTATTAATTGCTTTCTTTGAAGAAGAATGTACACTGATACGACAATCGAAATGAATATGTCGAATACGGTTCCTACAGCGCTTATTACGCCTTTTATGTAGCTTTGTATTTTATCTAAATTTATTAGTTGTTCTACATCTATGTCTTTTAGTTTGCTTATTGACTCTATTACTCTTTCATTTCTTAGTATATGATTTTCCGGTAGAGAGTTTATTTTATCGACTGCCGTGTTGTAGTAGTTTGGTATGTTTGAAATTAAATCTTTCAAGCTTTGGATTACTGATGGCAGTATTACATTAATTATTATAATGCATACTAATAGTGCAATTATGTATGTCGTAATTACGCTGAGCATTCTAGCATGTTTGTTTAAAAAATTCTTTTTCCTTGTTTTTTTATACAGTCTTTCTATTTTGCAAGATGGCAAATATAATATGTATGCAATTAAAAGTCCTGCTCCAAACGGCATTATTATACCGATAAAGTTCTTTATAGCATTTGCAACACTTGTAAAATTATTTAATACGTTATAAACAATTATTATGGCTGTTGCAAGTAAGAACCAATAGACCCATTTTTTTATAATATGTTTTTCTTCTTTCATCTCTATTTCATGATATTTAAATAATCATGATCTCCTTATTTATATATTTAGGTTTTTATTAACGGGACCTATAAACCTGTTGTTGCATTAGGAATATTTTTTACAGTTATATCCTTATTTTATATTTCTATGTCTAATTCTACTGGGCAATGGTCGCTTCCCATTATTTCCGTAAGTATTTTGCTGTCTTTTATTTTGTCTTTAATGCTATCTGAGACTACAAAATAATCTATTCTCCAGCCTGCATTTTTTTCTCTTGCATGAAACATGTATGACCACCAAGAATATATATCTGTTTTATCAGGGTATAAATATCTGAATGAATCTGTAAATCCTGCTCCCAATAACTCTGTCATTTTATTTCTTTCTTCATCTGTGAATCCTGCATTGTGTCTGTTAGTTTTAGGATTTTTTAAATCAATTTCATTATGTGCAACATTTAGATCTCCACATAGAATCACAGGCTTTTTTTGATTTAGTTCTTCTAAATATTTTCTAAAATCATCTTCCCATTTCATCCTATAATCTAATCTTGTTAGCTCTCTTTGCGAATTTGGAGTATAGCAATCAACTAAGTAAAATTCTTCATATTCGGCTGTTATAACTCTTCCTTCTTGGTCATGTTCTTCTATTCCAATGCCATAAGTTACATTTATAGGCTTTGCCTTAGTAAATATTACTGTTCCTGAATATCCCTTTTTCACAGCACTGTTCCAATATGTATAGTAGCCTTCTGGTGCAAACTCTATTTGTCCCTCTTGCAATTTAGTTTCCTGAAGGCAAATTGCATCTGCATCTATTGATTCAAAAAACTCCTTGAAGCCTTTATTCATTACGGCCCTTAATCCATTTACATTCCATGATATTAATTTCATATTTTCCCTCTCTTTATATTTTTTGCATTTCTAATTTTACTATAGAAAACAAGAAATATCAATACTTTATAAATGTTCTATAGCACATTTACAAAAGAAAAACAAGCAAAAGTTTATTTTGCTTGTTTCTTGTATGTTTCTTATTTTTAATCTTTATTTTAGAAGTAAACGTTTCCACCAATGTATTCGCCTGAAGCATGACCCGCTGCTCTAAATGATAAATAATTATGATTTCTTTTTCCATTTAATGCGTCTGAAACGGCTTGTGCAACTACTGATGAATAATTTCCGTTTAATCTCTTTTTCCAGTGACTATCTATTGAATAACAGAATTGTCCTGGTGCCTTATATTGACTTAATGGGTCTGAACCTTTGCTTCCCCATTTTGCACTTTCAGCTCTGTTACATGCTGTTGTGATAACAGCAAGTGCACCTTCGTAACTTGAACTACATTCTTGCGCAGTTATGGCACATAATAAGTCGAATTCTTCTGCAGAATATGACCAAACGCCATTGTTATATGTTACTGATGAGCTTCTTGTACTTCTGTTTGTAATTGTTTTCTTTCTAACTTCTATAATTTTATCAACAGGTTCTTCAATTATATTTGAAGAAATTTCTGTTCTTTCTATTTCTGCGTCGTTTTGATATTTAACTTTGTATGTTACTTCTCTTAATCCGTCTTTTCCTTGTTGAACAACAGTTTCTCTTTTATTTGAATCGTTGTCTGAAACGTCCTTTGTAATAGTTTCATAAGGTATTGTTTCTTGTACTGTTTCAATTTTTTCTACTATTGAATCATAAGATTTTAACAAAGTTTCTACTGTAATATTACTTGAGTTTTCTTCAGTTTGTGCAACTTCTACTTGTTTTTCATCTTTTGATATTTTTATTGTTTTATTGTCCGAAATGTTACTTTCTTTTTCTGGTATAACGCTTTCCTCTGGTAATAATATAATATGGTTTTCTTCTAATATGTCTGCAACTTTATTTTTTGAAGTTGTAACATTCATTATATATCCATTTGAAAGAATTATTTTAACGTTTACGAGTTTTGCATTATCTGCCATAACTCCAACGCCCATTACGAATAATAGTATTAAGCATATTCCAATTATTTTTTTAATTGGGAGTTTTGCTTTTTTCGCTTTCTTCATATATTTTTCGTTCCTCCTTTTGAAACAACAAACTCATTATACCATTTTTTTATTAATCTGTCAAATTTTACACATTTTTCTATTCCATTACGGAATTAAGCACTTCAGGTTTTTGCTCTTTTCAAACAATTTGTCCTATTATAGTATATGCTTGGTTTTTCTTAAATATGACTATTTAATTTTACTTTATTTACAATTTTTGTTTTTCTGTATAATAATATTTTCCAAATATATTGTATAGTTTGCTCTAATGTGATATATTAATGGTAAATTTATTTTAGGAGGTAAATTATGACTGCACTTTTAATAATAATTGCTATTATTGCACTTTTAGCAATGTTAGTCATTGGTATTTACAACAATCTAGTATCTGCCAGACAAAAGGTAAAAAATTCATGGAGCCAAATCGATGTTCAACTACAAAGAAGATTTGATTTAATTCCAAATTTAGTTGAAACAGTAAAAGGTTACATGTCTCATGAATCTGAAGTTTTAGAAAAAGTTACAGCTTTACGTACATCTTGGGCATCTGCAAAAGATATTAATGATAAAGTAAAAATTGATAATGAACTTTCTGGTGCTTTAAAAACAATAATGGCTGTTGCTGAGAATTATCCAGATTTAAAGGCTAACCAAAATTTTATTGCTCTACAAACAGAATTATCTAATACAGAGAATAAAATTTCTTATTCAAGACAATTCTACAATGATACTGTTACAAGATATAACACAAGTCTTGAGTCTTTCCCATCAAATGTTGTAGCATCTATGTTCCATTTCGAACCAGAGGAATTATTTAAAGTTGATTCTGAAGATGCAAGAAAGAATGTAAAAGTTGATTTTGGAAAATAATATAAATTAAAAATATAAGAGTTTAGAATGTAGCTTTTGAGTGATTTTTAATATTTCACTAAAAATGTATTTTCTAAACTCTTTTATTTTTATTATACTATTTTTTAATTTTAAAAATTCTCATTGTATTCTCATAAGTGTTTTTTGCAATTTCTTCTATTGTTGTTTTTCTAAAGTCTGCAATTTTTTGTGCAGTGTATTTTACATTTCTTGAATCGTTTCTTGTTCCTCTTACAGGTTCTGGGGCAAGATATGGACTATCTGTTTCTATAAGCATTCTGTCAATAGGAACTAAATTTGCTATTTCTTCGGCATTTTTAGAGTTTTTGAATGTTATTGGTCCAGCAATTGAAATGTAGAAACCAAGTTTTAGTGCTTCTTTAATTAATTCTCTGTTAAAAGGACAGCAATGGAATACTCCTTTATTTTTTACAGGATATGTTTTTAATATTTCTAATGTGTCTGATACTGCGTCTCTGGTATGAATTACTATTGGCAAGTCGTATTTGTTGGCTAGTTCTATTTGCTTAATAAAAGCCTGTTTCTGCCATTCTACATTTGTATCATAATGATAATCCAGTCCAATTTCTCCAACTGCAATTACTTTTTTCTCAGATAAAATCTTGTCTATATTTTCAACATCGTCACTCCAATTTTCAGTTAAATCATTTGGCGAAATTCCTGCAGTAGCATATATGAATGGATATTTTTCTGCTATTTCGATTGCCTTTTTTGTGCTTGCTAAACTATATCCAGCACAAACAAATGAGGTTACTCCAAATTCATAAGTGTCTTTTATTATTTTTTCTCTATCTTCATCGAATTTTTCATCGTTATAATGTGCATGTGAATCGAATAATTCCATCTTTTCTTTTTAGCATGATTATTTAATTTTTTAATAATCACACTTTCCTCCTTATACTAAAATTTTTGTGTTTTATTTTTTCAAATAGCCTAATGCAAGCTTCAGTATTTTCTCTATATTTTCAATTTATGCCCAATAGAAAAATTCCTATTGGGCATAAATTATATTAATATACTCGCACTTGCAATAGCAGTGTCTTTTATATGAGATATGCTAATGTCGATGCTCTGTATTTTTTTTAATTCTTTTTCTACCTTTTTTGTAATTGATACAAATTCTACTTTTGGTCTTCCAGATGTTTCATTTGTGGTTTCTATATTTTTCCACGCTATGGAATATTTATCTGTTAGAAGTCCTGAAACCGCCTTAAATACGGCTTCTTTTACTGCGAATCTTGCTGCATAGTGTTGATATTTATTCCTGTTTTTTGACTCACAGTATTTTATTTCATTCTCGGTAAATACTCTATTTAGAAAAGCATCGCCTAATTCGTCTATAGAATTTTTAATTCTTTCTACCTCAATTATATCAATTCCGGTTTTTATCTGCATAACGTTTTTCCTTTTTCTATAACATTTTTATTACTATGATTATATTCAAAATTACTAATAGTACTAATATTGCAACTATTGCCCTATTTGTTTTTTCAGTTTTTTCAATATTCGTATTTTTATATAAAATGTCATATTTTTCTTTTATCTGAGCATATAGAGTGTTCAAGTCTAGAGTTTGTTTCCATTCTGCGTCTAGCATGCTTCCATTTTGCTCGTTAGTAACTTCTTCTATCCATATTTTTTGTGTGAAGTTGATAAAGTCTTGTTTTAATTTTTTGAATTTACCTGTTTGTTTGAATTCGTAATTTATTTGTTTTAAGTGAATTTTTTTATACAATTCAAATATGTAATTATACAAGTATTTTCTCTCAAAGTCGTGTGGAATCTTGGTATAGTTTCCTGCTTCTTGGTCAGAGGTTAATAGTACTGTAGCAATATTGCTTATTCCATACAATTCATTTTTTGATTTTTCTATAACTGTCATTTTTTCTTCTAGAGATTTATCTCCTAATGTGATAACTGCATCTGCCTTTTCTACATTTGCAAATCTATAGAATTCTTTTTCCAATAAGCCAGTTTTTAGATTTTCGTTCCATGCTTCTTGTCCAATGCATGCATAAGAATAAGTTATGAATTTTTCTGTGTCGATATTTAATTCTTTTGCACCTTTGTTATTTCCAGTAATGTCTTTTATTAAAGTATTCAACTCTTTGATACTGCTAAACATATCTGTTTGTATGTTAATATTTTCATAGTCTTTAAAATTATAATTACTTGATTTTATACTTCTAAATTTGTAGTTGAAATTGCATACATTTGCAAGTGTATTTTCGCCTTCTAATGTTGTTTTTAGAACTAGAAAGCAGACACCGGTGTTAAAGCAAACGACTTCTATACTTCTAATGTTAAAATATATTCCATCTTCGCTTTTGCCAGCTTTACCTTGTATGTCTTTTTTTAGATTATAGCTGAATATTGTACATGGATTCTTTGCAATTAGATTTGCTTGCATTTTCTTATCGATTTGTTCTAATTTTTTCATTCTGTACATATCGTAATCGATAGTCCAGAACATTGCACTTCTTATTTTAGGTAAGAAATACTCGTACAAATCCATGTCTTTTTCTTTTTCAAATACCTTCATTGTATAATTTTTATCCATAAGAAGTTTGTATAGGTATTTTTCATAGTTCTTTTCATTTACTATATACGGATATATAAAATATGTATATTGGTATTTGGTCTTTAGTTCCATTACTTTTCTCCTTTATCTAGTTCTTATTTTGTTCCTCTTATTTAGTGTAGTAATTTGCATTTATGTCTTCTGCAAGATGCCATGTTCCGATGAAGTCTATTATTGAATTGTTCTCCATTGATAAGCTTGGCTCTACAACTGTTTCTCCTTTTGAATTGATGGTTCCCCATTTTCCATTTTGTTTTACAGCAACATAACCACAATCGTTTTGCTCTGTAGCATCATCATAAATGTAATTTATAACTACAACATTATTCTTGTTTACATAGCCATATTTTCCATCTTTCTTTGATAAGAATAGAGTATTTTGTATTAGTAAATCTGTGTTTTTCTTTGTTTCAAATTTGAAATTGTAATATTTGTACTCGTCATTTACTCTAACTTTCATATATCCTTTATCTGTATTTATTTCAGATACAATTCCTGCTAATTTCAAGTTGAAGTTTCTATCAAATAAATCTGTTTCTATTTTGTCTGTGTCGCCTTCGATTATGTCTGCTGTTTTTAAATATGTTAGATTCTTATATTTGAATTCAATTTTTGTTTCATTCTTTGAATCAACTACTCCATAAAGTCCGTCTTTTTTTGCTATGTAATAATCATTGTATATGTTTTTTAAGTCTTCATAAGTAGGAGCAATTTTTTCAACTCCTGTATATGAAATAACTCCATATTTATTGTCCTTTATTACTATTATGTTTTCGTTGTCTATTCCTGCTACATCGTCATACTCAAAATTTTCTTTAGTATTGTTTTGAGTATCTACTATTTGCCATTTTCCGTCTGCTTTTGCAATGTATTTTGAATTTGCATAAACAGGTTTTATATCATCATACTCTATTGGAAGAGCAATCTTTTTATTTGCTCCAATAACTCCAATTTTTCCTTCTGAATTTTTTACAATGTATCCATCTTCATAATTTTTAGTAAGTGCTGATATTTGCTCATATTCATTGTTTATTATGATTGATCCTGTTGAACTTACTAGTCCATATTTTCCGTCTTTTTTTGTAATAAGGCTGTTTTCAACTCCTATTACTGGTGTTATTTCGTCGTATTCTGCTGGAAGTAATATTTTTCCCGAGAAATCTATTAGTCCATATTTTCCTGATTTTTTAACTTTTAAGCAAGTTTTTTCATACCATAAATTGTTTTGACTGTCGTAATTTTGAATTGCTTCCACACCTTCTGAATAATCTGTGAATAACTGTTCATTTTTTTCATTTACAGCCTTAGTTTTATATGTTCCATTTGCATAGTCTGCGTCATAAGTTACAATAAATACTGCCTTTTCTTTGTTAGGAACTATAACCATTTCATCATAACTTGGAGTAATTACTTCTTCTCCATTTGAATTTATTACTCCCCATTTATTATTGGTAAAAGCAGAGAAATATGTTTTTGCAACTGTTTTCTCTTGTAATTTGCTTGATGGTTTTAATAGTTTTGATATTATTACCGCAAACATTATTATTACCAATAGTGCTATTATTACTGCAATTACTTTTTTTATATTTAGCTTATGTTCTGCTCCATTGTATCTTTTACCTTTTCCCATTATATACCTCTCAAATTATACTTTTTTACGCTTATACTATATCACAAATTACTTATTAATTACAATAGTTTACAAGATTTTCACATAATCAATTTTTTATTTGCAACTTTTATTTGTTTTTACAGAATTTTATATTGATTATTTTTCTATTTTGTTTTATCTTTTTTTGCTTGTACTTTGCAAACTATAACTGTCATATCGTCTTTTTCTTTTCCATAACTGTTGTCAATGGCTTCTTGTAATATTAAATCTGCTATTCTTTGGCTGTCTTCTGTTTCTATGTCTTCAAGCATTTCTTCAATCCATAGTTCTTTGTTTTGATATTGAGTAACAGAGTCTAATATTCCATCACTGCACATTAATATAACATCTCCGTCTTGAAGATCGTAATTGTATTCAACTAAATCTATGTTATTTAATATTCCTGTTGGAAGTGCAACAGCTTTTAATACTTCTATTTTGTCATTTCTTTTTACAAAAGTTGGACAAGCTCCATTTTTTATAAATTTCATGTTGCCACAATACAAATCGAAAATATTTGCGTCCAATGTTGCATACATGTCATCATCAGTGTTTGCAGATACTGTTGTGTTTATTAGTTTCATTGCAGTATCGTTGTTAAATCCTGATTTTAAAAGTCTTTCCAACATTTTTATAGCGATTTTGCTACTCTTTCTTGCTTCAGGTCCAGAGCCCATTCCATCACTAATTGCAACAAGATATTTTCCATCTTCCAATCTTGTTTGTATTGTTGTATCTCCTGAAATTATTGAGTTTTCCTTTTTTGTTTTGCTTATTCCAACTTGAAGCAAATATTTATCTTCAGATGTAAAGTAATAACAGCAAGTATCATCATTTTCTCTTAGTCCACATTTTTGCTTTTGAAGTACTAATTTTTCTTGCAATACCTTTTCTATGATTCTCTGGGTTTGCTTTACATTACAGTCCTTTGCATCTACAGTATCACAAATGCCAGTATAAATATTAATCATGAATCTTCCAGCTTCATCTTGCTTTATGCTTATGTCCTTTAAGATTACATCTTTTTCTTCTAAGAATTTTTTTATTTGCTCTTTTTCACCTGCAAATTTATCATCTTCATCTTTTGTAATTTGATTTGCTAAATCTTTTATTGCTTCTGATACGCCAGAAAGTTGTGCACTCATTGTCTTTTTATTTTCATTTAGTTTCTTCTTCCATACAAAGTTCAATTTGCTAATTCTATATGATGAATTTATCGCTCTTAGTGCTTCATCTACATCATTTCTTGCATTTGTTTCATCATCGTCTTTGCTAAATCCTACTATATAATTATTGTGATTTGCAAATATTTCAATTAGGTCTTTTCTAACCACAACTTCGTTTTTAACAAGAATTGCAAATATTTCATCTAATATATTCTCTTTATTGTTGTATAAATCATCATATAATAGATTTTCTTCTTTATCTTCCAAAACATTTTTTAATTCTTCTTCAAAGATTTCTCTGTTTTCCTGTTCTTGTTTTTCAAGCTCTTCATCAGTTACGATTGTTGCAGCTGCATTTTCATATTCTTTTGCCATTTGAGAAATCGTCTCTGACATTGTGCTTAATTTATCTACTGTTTCTTTGTTCTCTTCCAAAGTTCTGGTAGTTGTTTCAGGAAGTAGCATTGGTTCTGATAGTATTTCGCTTATTTTTATTCTTTGAGTTTTTGGCATAGCAAGTAATCCCAAAGCAGCGATTAAAATTTCTTGGAATTTTATTACTTCGATGTTTCCGCCATTTGCTACATAAGAAAGTAATATGTTTCCTATTATAAAGCCTACTATTACGCCAACTTTACCCAGTCTATTTAGTATGCCCGCCATTAATCCAGAGATTGCATAAGCAGCAAGCATAACTGGTGTTTGTCCATTTAATATTCCCTGAACAGTTCCTATTGTGATTCCGGCAGTTCCTCCAACAAGCATTCCATTTTTCCAGCCCATTACTAGAATTATTAGAATACTAATTATATTTCTAATAGAAAATCCAAATACACTAAGTTGTCCTAAGCTGTTAGATGCAATAGCAAGAAGCAAACTTGCTCCCATTACTTCTTCTATTGAAAACACGCTCTTTATTCCATAATCTTTTATAACACCAAGTGAATTAACAAATATTTTATATAGTATAAATGTTGTTATAGAAAGAACAAAGCTAAACAACAAATCGTATAATAGGAAGCCTTTGAAAAGCATTTTTACGGCTTGTACCACAAATACTGCAACCGCCATCTGTGTTCCAACTTTAAGTTTTTCATTCTTATCTTCTTGTTCAATCGGTCTTTTTATTAATATAAATGCAACAAATATTAGCATTGTTAATATGTAAAATAAAGCTGTATTTGCCCCGAACTTAATTGCTGTTCCTATTAATGCAACTATGACTGCAACTGCGGAAGGAATTCCTGCTCCGAAGCATGCTGCAACAGCTGAAAATCCGAATGGTGCAACCGCACTAAACAAACTACTATCGGTTCCTCCAACCATTGATAGCATAAATGTTACTAAATAAATTACACAATTTCTTATAGAAAAATTGCTTTTTAATATTCCTTTAACTCTCTCTTTCTTTTCCTCCTGCGTATCTTGAATAAATACATCATCCTGATTTAAATTTTCCTCATTTTCAAAATTTCTGTAATTCTCATCTTTCGTGTATCTTGATATATTTTGAAACATACTTACCACCTCTTACTTTTTTACTTTCGTTTTTTATTAAAATTCATACTTTTAATATCTATGAATTTTTTCTATAGATATTTTAGTACAAGCTGTTTGATTTGTTTGTCGTTTTTAGTACGAAATTTAAAAAAGTTTTTTACATCATCCGATATATTTTTATTATATTTTTTTATTTTTCTTATTTTTATTATTTATATCAAAAATTATCAAGGTTATTTTATCTTATTTTGGCACAAAATACAATATAATCACGCACTTTTATTGAAAATTTAGCATTTAAGCAGTATGAGCAATCAACTAAGTTCTTGCTGATTGCTCACATTATTCTTTATTCTTAATCTTTTAGCGTTTTTCTACTTTATTACTTTTTCTGCATATTTGTTGTTTACGATTTTATTATAAGGAGCCTTTGTTTTTAATTCTCCCGCTTCAGTCATTATTAATTGCAATTTATCAAATGCTTTTTCTGATAATACTGGCGTTTCATTCCATGCATCTATATTCTTGTAACTTTGAACTGATTTTTCTAGCGACTCTACAGAAGTGCTTGGGAAGAATGATTGTATTGCTTCTGCTACTTCTTTTGCAGAGTGTTCTTTTACCCATTTCTGTCCTTTATAAACTGCTCTTGTGAATCCTTCTATTGTCTTTTCATTTTTCTCGATGTAGCTTTTCTTAGCACAGTAAGCAGTATAAGGTACTTCTCCTGCCGCTTCCCCAACAGATGCCACAACATATCCTTTTCCTTCGCTTTCTGTCATTGATGCAGTTGGCTCGAATAGAGTTACATATTCTGCGTTTCCCCCTGCAAAAGCTCCAGCCATTAAATCAAATTGGATACTGTCATCAAGTGTTAAGTCGTTCTTTGGATTTAATCCATTTTGTTTAAGTACATATTCTAGTGTCATGTATGGCACTCCACCTTTTCTTCCTGGAATTACTGTTTTGCCTTTTAAATCTTGCCATGAAAAGTTGTCAGTTTTGTTCTTGCTTACTAAGAACGAACCATCTCTTTTTGTTAATTGAGCAAATACTTCTACATAGTCTTCTTTTCCCTCATTGTAAACATATATTGATGCCTCTGGTCCACATAATCCTATGTCACTTTGACCAGCTAGTATCGATGTCATTACTTTATCTGCTCCTTGACCTGTTGTTATTTCTAATTTCAATCCTTCTTCTTCAAAGAACCCCTTTGCTATTGCAGCATATTGTGGAGCATAAAATACTGATCTTGTAACTTCGTTTAATTGGATTGTTTTCATTTCTGATGTGTTTTCTTTTTTGTTTGTTACATAATAGTAAATTCCAAATGCTATAGCAATAATAAGTATTACGGCTATGATGCTAATTACAATTTTTTTCATGTAATTTTCCTTCCTTTCTTTTTTACCATTTTATGAATGTCTTATCTTTATGTCATTCATAGAATATACTATTCATTTTTTAAAATTCTGTTCACGAAGTCATAAATTTTATGCATACGAATTTTAATAATATATTTTTATTAAAAATATCTCGCCCAAAAAGGGACGTCCCCATTGGGCGATTTTGCAGAATTTTATAAATTTTATTTTACAAATCTTTTTTCTAATATAACTATGCTCTCATACATGAGCGCTGCAACAATCGCAAGAATAAGTACACTCGTCATTACCAAGTCTAATTTAAATACTTGACCTCCATATACTATTAAATATCCGAGTCCTCCTTTAGATACCAAGAATTCTCCAGATATTACACCAACTAATGAAAGTCCAATATTAACTTTTAAGGTGTTAAATAATGTTGATATATTGGCCGGTATTACTATTTTTGTTAGTATTTGAAACTTGCTTGCATTAAAAGTTTCAGCCATTCTTATTTTTTCTTTATCTGTATTTATTAGTCCATTTAATATGTCTAATATAGTTACTATTAAAGAGATTGCGAGTGCCATTACAATTATTGCCGGCATTCCCGCTCCTACCCAAATTATTATTACTGGTCCTAATGCTACTTTTGGTAGAGCATTTAAAATTACCAAGAACGGTTGTGCAACTTTTGATATAAAAGGTGACCACCAGAGTATTATTGCAACTATTGTTCCCATTGTTGTTCCTAGCAAGAAGCCAACCAGTGTTTCTATGCATGTTATTCTTAAATGTCTTAATAAATCATTTGAAGTTAAGTTTAAAAATGTTTTTACTATTCTTGATGGCTGACTTGTTATGAAGCTATCTATTTTGCCTATTCTAGCCAATATTTCCCATAATGCTATGAATAAAATGATTATTAGTATTTGCGTTATGAATATCTTTATTTTATTGTTTTTTATTTTTCTTAAGTATTTTTTTCTATCTTCAGATATATTTTTTTTCTTCATCTTTGTTTGCAGCTTTATCATATTTCTCTAGCTCCCTCCACATCAAGTTAAAATACCTACTAAATTTAGGATTTTCTCTACAATTTAAAGGTGTTCTGTTTTCCATCTCAAAGTCTATTTCATAAATGCTTTTTACGGTTGCAGGTCTTTGACTTAATACTATTACTCTATCAGACATACTTATCGCTTCTGAAATATCATGGGTTACCATTACCGCTGTTATATTTTCCTGCTTTAGAATCTTATAGATGTCTTCTGTAACCATAAGTCTTGTTTGATAATCTAAGGCTGAAAATGCCTCATCGAGCAGCAGTATATTGGGTCTAATGGCAAGCGTTCTTATTAGTGCAACTCTTTGCCTCATTCCTCCAGATAATTGTGTTGGATATTTGTCTTTGAATTCATACAGTCCATATTTTTTTAATAAGTTTATTGCATACATTTTATTTTCTTCTGTGAGTTCCTTTTGAATTTCTAATCCTAATAGAACATTTTTGTAAATTGTTCTCCATTCCAATAGATTGTCTTTTTGCAACATATAACCTACTTTTCTTTCTATGTATATTTCTCCATCTGTTTTAGGTTCCAGTCCAGCAATTATAGAAAGTAATGTTGACTTTCCACAGCCACTTGGTCCTATTATACTTATATATTCTCCTTTTTCTACTGAAAAATTTATATTATTTAAAGCCTTAACTTCACCATTTTTTGCCTGATATGTTTTGCATATATTTTGTACTTCAAGAATCTTTTGTCCTTTTTTAGGATTATTTTTCTTATTCATATTATAGTTTTTTAATATAGTTTCTTTATCCATAATTTTATTTATTCCTTTCTCAGCGTGTAGCTGTTCAGAACTTTTATTAATAATCCAATGTAAATTATCTTATTGTATTTTATGTTTACTATGTTTTTATGTTACATGAATATCTGCTTAAACTATAATAAAATGCATTTGTTACTAGTTGGTTAATATTTTTCTTGCACATAAAAAAAGAGCCCCGGGGTAAGAGCTCTTTCTTTTTTATTATTACACGATCATAAACATCTTTATTTATAAAATGAATAGGGATTTCTTTTTAATTTTAGATTTTAATTTATTTATTTTTATCTGCTATTTGCATGACACGAAAATTTTTAATTTTGATCAAAAAAGCATTTTATCTTTATTTTTCTATTTATTCACCTCCATTTAGCACATAATTTATTTGAGTGAATTAATTTCTTATACAATTTATGTATAAGCTTGTCCTATTGTTTCTAACTTTCGAATATATAAATTCCTTGTGAATTATATTTATTCGTTTATATTGTTGTTTTCGAATATTTTTTCATGAGTTCTTACAGAAAAAAATATAAAGAAAATAATTCAATATGAGATTCATTTTTTAATCTTTTGGGAAATTACTTTTTGAATGAAATCAAAATTTTTCTTTGGATAAATTCGTACGAATACTAATTAAAATGTTTTATAAAACTATAGTTATAATAGCATGTCCCAAGCGGGATTGCAAGCATTTTCGCATTACAGAAATTCTCATATTTTATTAAAATTTCTTATTATTTTATATAAGTATTTATTATATTTCAATATTTAGCATAATCATTCTTTTTTCTTTCCAGAATGTCGAAATATTTTTTCACATTGGTCAATTTAGTAATTTCAGTTTTAAAAAATAATTTCTATCTACTAACCACAATCTTTTTTGCTTGTCTCTTTTTTACTTAAATGTACAAGATAGAGGTTTCCTACAAAAAGCTATTATACCGTAGCGCCTAAATATTAATTTTACATAAAGCATTGATATTTTCATTGTTTTATTTTATAATAGATAGGTAATTATGATACGAATGGAGGAGGCTTATGGATAGAATAGCAATTATTTCAGATGTTCATGGTAACATCACTGCACTAAAGACAGTCCTAGCAGATATTAGTTCTCGTGGCATCACAAGAATTTTTTGTTTGGGCGATAGCGTTACAAAATGTGCAAATCCAGATTTAGTAATCGATTTACTTAAAGATACCTGTGAAGTTATGATAAAAGGAAACTGCGATGATGTTATTGCTTCTCCGAGTAGTTTTGTAAAAAAGTTTTGGAGCAGAGAAAAAATTGGCGAGGAACGTGCTAACTACTTATACAATTTGCCAATTTTTCATGAGTTTTTTATAAGTGGAAGATTTATTAGACTATTTCATGCTTCTCCTTACAGCTTATCTCACATATATAATCCAATGTTTTCTAATGAGAATAATGAAAGAAGTTCAACAGAGCTTAAGTCTTGTATGGATTTATTTGCTAACACAAGTTTTTTGGGAAAAACTCAAAGTGACCCTATTCCAGACATTATAGGTTATGGGCATATTCATACTCCAAATATTTTAAGGTATGGAAATAAAACAATTTTTAATCCTGGTAGTGTTGGAATGCCTGTTGAGATGATGAATAACGGACTTTATGATGAAACCAATCGCTTTTCAACAGTTGCTTCATATATTATACTAGAGGGAACTTTTGGTTCAAAGGAGCTAGCACCATTTTCAATTAATTTAGTTAGACTTCCTTATGATATTCAAAAGGAATTAGAATATTTAGAAAATTCTGATATGCCAAATAAAAATAAAATAATTAGTAGTTTAAAAACTGCTTGTTCTTAATAATTTAATGAGGTGTTTATTATGGATTCTGAACTGTGTCTGGCTAAGAAAACTCTAAAAAAATATAAACAGGAACATGTTCTTAATTTTTACGATGAGCTTAGTACGGATGAAAAGACAAAGTTAATTTCTCAAATCAATTCTACAGATTTTAATGAAATTAAGAAATTATATGAAAACTCAAAATTAGATGATTCTATAGATTCAAATAGAATTGAACCAATTAATTACATAATCAAAAAAAATTTAGATTCACAAACAAAAAAGAATGCTTTAACTATAGGTAAAAGTATACTTTCGGAAAACAAACTTGCTGTTATCACTGTTGCTGGTGGTCAAGGTTCCAGACTTGGTTTTAAGGGGCCTAAGGGTTCTTACGAAATTAATGTTCCTCCAAAGAAATCACTTTTTGAATTTGTATGTGATAAATTAAAACAGGCTAATGATTTATATGATTGTGATATTTATTGGTATATAATGACTAGTCCTATTAATAATTCTCAGACAAAGGATTTTTTTGAAAAACATAATTATTTTGGATATTCAAGTTCAAAAGTAAAATTCTTTGTTCAAAATACTCTTCCTATTATTGATACCAATGCAAAGGTAATCTTGGATACCATTTATTCAATACGAACGGGGCCAAATGGAAATGGAGATATTTTTAAATCTTTTTGTGATGCAGGCTATTTGAAAAATTTAAAGGAAAATAATATCGATTGGATATTTGTTGGTGGTATCGATAATATAATTCTTGAATGGGTTGACCCTTTGTTTATTGGTCTTACATCTATTCGGAAATTATTCTATTGCAAGCAAATCGTTAAGGAAAACCGACTTTTCCTCTCCCGATTGGGTTTTTGCAAAGTTAGATGGCCATCCTTCAATAGTCGATCCATGTAATATAAAAACAACCGATTTAGAAAAATATAATCAAACAAATATCTTGTCACATTTATTTAGCACAACAGCTTTTGAAAAATTATCTAAAGTAACTCTTCCTTATCATAGAGCCTTTAAGAAAAACGATTTTATCAATGATGAAGGAGTTAAACAGGTTTCTCCCAAGCCTAACTCATTTAAATTTGAAAAGTTTATCTTCGACGGATTTAAGTATTTTGATGATTTAATGTTACTTGAAGTTGAAGCAAAAGACGAATTTGCACCGATTAAAGCTTTTAATGGTACAGCCACTCCTGAAACTGCATTAGAACTTTATAAAAAGAAATATAATTTGTAATTATGTTACAAATTTTCAATAGATATATAAAACTAATGCAAATATTTTATAAAAAACATAAATTTTTTGTGTTAAGAAAGTAACATTTTTTCGTTTTCTTAATATTATATAATACCATTTGTTTAATGGTATTATATTTTTTTGTTTGAATATACTTTAAAAGTATTGAGAAAGGAAGAGATTTTATGCCAAATATGAATTTTGATGATATGATGAAAATGTTAGCAAAGATGGATAAAAAGGAGCTTGAAGCTAGAATGAATCAAGTATCAAAAATGCTTGAAAATAAGAGTCCAGAAGACGTTTTTAAAGAGATGAATGGCAACAATCAGAAAAAATAAGTAAAATTTCATTTAAGGTGGTGAACGTTTTGGCAGATATGTCTGATTTGATGAAGAATTTTTCTTCTATAATGAATGGAAAAGAGATTCCTGATAATATAAAGGAAATGTTAAATTCTTTTGCAAATAAATCAAATAATTCGTCTAGTAACATGGCAGATGGTTCATCAGATAATACAACAAAAAATATAGCAAGTAATGTGTCAAATAATGCTAATAATAAAGAGCAATCAAATAATTCTCATTTTGATACTCAAGAGAGTTATCACAGAAATTTCAATAATTCTTCTGATAACTGCGCAGAAAATTCGTCTCCATTTGATGGAATAGATTTTGATACAATGATGAAGATGCAGAAAATTATAAGCAGTATGAACAGTTCTTCAAATAGTTCAGGTGCAAATCTTTTGCGATCATTGAAGCCTTATCTGAAGCCTAGTAGACAGGCAAAGGTTGATGAATGTATTCAGCTCTTGAGTCTTGAGAAGGCTTTCTCTTTAATGAACAATTCAAACCTTTCTAATCGGTGGTGATAAAAAATGATTCCAAATTATGCTTACTGGGGTCTTCCCAACTATACAAAATTTATAAATAATCAGACTCCTATTGTTCCACCACAGCCTAATATTGCACAAGCTTATGCAAATTCTCCAAAATTTTCTGTTATGCCTACATATTTTCAGGAAACGCCAAATTATAGAAGCAACTATAAATATAGAAATACTAATGACAACAATAATTATTCTTTAAAAAGTTCTTCAATAGACATGAATAGCAACAATGTAATCAACAATATAAAAAATAATAGAGGTATTTCAAAGAAATTTCATAAAACATCTACTTCTTTTGAAAACACTTCCTCACAAAATATTCCCTTAAAAAATACTGGTTCAAACCGCTCTGAATCAGGCAATTATGAACCAGTATTTAATTTATTAGGAATTAATTTATATTTTGATGATATTTTAATACTTTGTTTGCTTTTCTTTTTGTATACTGAACAGGCTAATGATTTTAGCTTATATTTAGCTTTGATATTCTTACTAATGTGCTAAAATTGCAGTTATGGTTCAAGCTTCTTTAAGCTTCTTTTCATAATAAATTCTCCGTCTGTTTTTGTTTTGCAAATACTATGTTATTCGAGAATCATTTCGCCTTTTTCATTAAGATATACATATGTTTTTCTTGTTTCTTCTTGTATTTCGGCTCTTTCTCTTTCTTTTACAACATTTGCGATTCTAAGTTGTGGAGCCTCAATTGAAGATGCTGCTATCATTGCATCTTTGTTTCCTTTGGCGCCTGCATGCGCAAGTCCTCTAAGGATTCCAAGTATTACAATATTTTCGCCAGCAATTACTTCTGCCCCATCGTTTACGTCCCCAAGAACAATTATGCTTCCTTCAAATTCTATTTTTTGTCCTGATCTTACGCTTCCTCTATGGAATTTTGTTTCTGATGTAGCAATTTCTTTATTGTAAGTTCTGGTTATTCCATGTAGTCCAAGTGTTCTAGGGCTATCGAACTTTATATTTACATCTAAATATCTTTTTATTAACTCTTGAATTTCGTCTATTTCTTTGTTTTTTAATACTTTTCCTGTTATTACAATTGGAGTAGTTTCTCCTTGGTATAATTTTTTTAATTCAGGAATCTTTTTTCTAAGCATGTATACGATTTCTTCTTGTGAAGAATCTTCGTTTATCTTTATTATTATATTGTCTTTTCTTAAGTTAATAGTAATGCAACTTTTCATTTCGATACACCCTTTCATTTTAATTTATTATCTGAACTGTTGGCAATGCCGACACATCTTCTGTTATTTGATTGGTGTTCATTCCAAAATATTGTGCTATTACATCTCTAGCGACTTCTGCGGTATAATTTCCGTGTCCACCATTTCTTACGAATACTACTATTGCAATTTCTGGGTCATCAAATGGAGCAAATCCAACGAACCATGCATTTGTTTTGTCTTTAACTCCTGTTTGTGCAGAACCTGTTTTTCCTCCTACTTCTATATTAAATCCTTGGAATATTGAGTATGCTGTGCCTCCAGATTCACTAGTAACTCCTCTCATTCCTTCTAATATTGCATCTATATTTTTTTCATCGAATGTCATTTCCTCTGAATCATCATTTTCAAGTCCTAATTTTTGATGAATTTCATTTTCATATTCATCTCTTGAAACTTCGCTTCCATCTGAATTTACTACTGATTTTACAATGGTTACATCAAGTTTCTTTCCTCTGTTTGCAATCATTGAAACGTATTTTGCCATTTGTATTGGAGTAAATGTGTTGTAACTCTGTCCTATTGCCGCTGAAATAGTTTCTCCAGGATTCCAAACTCTGTTTTCTTGTTCCGCGATTTTGTTGCTTGCAAGTACTCCTGAAATTTCTCCCTTTAATTCTATTCCTGTTTTGTGTCCAAGACCTAAATAATATGCATATTTTGCAAGTGTATCGATTCCAAGCCTATCTCCTAATTCATAGAAGAAATAGTTACATGATTTCTTTATTGCATCAGATACGGCAATTCTTCCGTGTCCAGAGGTGTTCCAACATTTCCAACTACTGTTGTATTTTTTATAAACTCCAGTATCTCTTATTGTTTCTGTTGTTGTAATTTTTCCTTCTTGAAGACCTGCTATAGCTGTAGCCATTTTGAATGTTGATCCAGGTGAGTACATAGCTGAAATTGCCTTATTCTCCAATGGTTTTGTGTCTCCATTTATATAATAGTTCCAGGTTTCTGTATCAATTCCGTTTACAAATGAAGATGGATCATAATCTGGGTAACTTGCCATTGCAAGGACTTCTCCTGTTTTTACATTCATTACCACAGCAGCTCCTGCATCAGCTGGATAAGATTTTCCAAATCCACCAGAAGCAATTTTTTCAATGTTATTTTTTAGTGCTTCTTCTGTAACAGCTTGTAATTTTGAATCTATTGTAAGAATAATGTCTGAGCCAGAAACTGCTTCTTTAGATATATATTCTCCAGTCGTAGTTCCGTCAACGTCCATATCTATTTGCTTTATTCCGTCTGTACCTTTTAAATATTTTTCAAAAGTGTATTCTATTCCGGCTTTTCCGATTATATCGTTTTGGTCATATATATCTTCATTGCCTTCTAATTCACTTTCTTCTATTTGTCCAATTCTTCCAATTATGTGTGATGCTGTTTTACCAAGTGGGTAAACTCTTACAGGTTCTGAAACAATTTCAACTCCTGCAAATTCTGAATTTTTTTCATTTAATTCAAGCATACTTTTTTCGCTTATATTTTCTGCAATCTCAATCGATTTTGTATTACTATATCCTTTATAAGATATTTCATATCTTATTGCCATTATTTTTCTTGCATCTTCAACATTGTCTGTTTTAATTTCATATTTGTTTTTAAAATAGTTGAAAGCTTCTTCTGCGGTTGCATCTTCATCAATGTTATTCGCTTTTTTCCACTTTTTCTGGCTCTCTTCTTCTGATAATTTAAATCTATAAGGATTTATATCTATCAAGAAGTTATCCACATAAGAGTCCCCGTTTGTGGATAATACGTTCAAAACATTCAGAATTGTATTATTTAAGTTTTCATTATTTACTTTTGTTTTATACAATACAACAGAATATTTAGCCTCTGCTCCAGCAATTAGAGTTCCTGAACTATCTCTAATACTTCCTCTATCTGCTTTCAATATACTCTCTCTAGTAAGTTTAGTATTAGAGGTTTCTCTGTATTCTTGTCCATGTACAATTTGAAGATTAAATAGTTGCAAAAGCAATAAAATGCCTATTAAATAGACTATTATTGTTATTATATTATATCTAATTCTGTCATTTCTTTCTTTATTTTTAGCCACTTATTCACCTTCTCTGTTTTTATTTAAAAATACCTTGTTAAGATAAATTTATCATCAAATAAATTTTCTAAGTAATATCCTGCTTTTTTCATTATAGGATAAATTATTATTGTTAGTAAAACATTGAATAAAGTTTCTATAAGTAAAATTCTTATGAATGGTAGAATTTCTATAGTTCCTGATGTTCTAAGCATTGTTAAAATGTAAAGTAATGTTTCATAAAAAATCGTTGCAATAATTACCATTAATGTAACTATGAATCTACTGTCTTTTGAAAAGTTTTTACTTAATATTTCTCCTAGTAGTCCCACTGTTCCAAGTGCCAAAGCCGATATTCCAACTGTTTTTCCAAGGATTATATCTAAATATAATCCGAAGCAAATTCCAAACGCCATTCCAAGTTTTCTTTTTACAAATAATCCAATAAATAATACTAGAATGACATACAAATTTGGCATTATGCCTGCAATATTAAACCATGTAAATACATTGGACTGTAGAAAATATAATAGAAAAAATACCAAAATTAAGCATATTATTGATAATGGTTTTTTCATTTTTACAATCCTCCTTTTCTTCATATTTAAATTTAATATTACTACTTATGTTTATCTATTTAAGTATTATTATTACCTTTTTAACAAGATTTAATTTAGTATTACTAACACAGTTTCTAGTTTATTAAAGTTTACTGCTGGTTCAACTAACGCATATCTATTTGTTAGATTTTTTGTATTTGTAACCTGTTTTACTGTTCCTATAGTGATTCCTTTTGGATATATTCCACCCATTCCAGAAGTCTCAACTTTATCTCCTTCTAGTATTGTTGCAGTTGTTGGAATATATGTTGCTTTTAACATAGATGTATTTTCAAGGTTTCCTTTTACCACAACTGAATCTCTAGCTGTACCAACAACACTTGTTACAGCACTTGATGTATCTAATATTGTTTGAACTTTTGCTGTTGAATCTGTAACTGAAATTACATGTCCTACTAGTCCTTCGTTTGCTATAACAGGCATTCCGACTTCTATTCCATCATTTTTTCCAATATTTATAACAATAATATTGCTATAATTGCTTGTACTCTTGTTTATTACATAACCCGGAACAGTTGTGTATTCTGTATATTTATCTTTTAAATTTACATATTCTTTTAAAGTTTCATTTTCAGATTTTACTATTTCAAACTCTCTTAGAGTCTTTTCGAGTTCACTGTTTTTATCTTTTAGTGTTTTATTCTCTTCTTTTAATGATGCCATATCTGAAAAGAATGTATTGTTGCCGGTTATTTTATTTTTCAAATAAGTTAATCCATTTTGTACTGGCATCACAAAAGAACTAAGGGCTCCACCAACATTTGAAAAATCCTGTATATTTATATTTGAAACTATAACAATCAATATTAGAATTACTATAGTAATTATTACCCCTATAACACCGGTTTTTTTACTCTTATACATTCTTATCCCTCTCCAATTTTATTTTACTTTTAATTAAGCTTTTCTAAGTATTTTTCAATTATCTTTTTCTGCGAATTAAAGCTGTTCTAAGCTTGTCCATATCTTCTATGGTTTTACTTGTTCCATTTGCTACACAATCAAGAGGTCTATCTGCAACATAAACAGGGATTTCTGTTTTCTGAGCAAGTAATGTGTCAAGCCCTTTTATTAAGGCTCCTCCCCCTGTTAATACAATCCCTCTTTCAACTATGTCTGAAGCTAGCTCTGGTGGTGTTTTTTCAAGTGTAGCTTTTACCAAATCTATTATTTTTTCTATAGAAGGTGCCATCGCTTCTTGTATTTGTTCTGATGATACAACTTTATTTTCTGGAAGTCCTGTTGTAAGCTCTCTTCCTCTTACTTCCATTGTTTTTGATGTTACTAATGGAATTGCACAGCCAAGTTCTATTTTTAATTCTTCTGCAGTCGCATAACCAACAGCAAGATTTAAGTTATTCTTTATATATGCGATTATTTCATCATCCATAATGTCTCCTGCAGTTTTTATAGAGTCACTTACTACGATTCCTCCAAGAGATATAACAGCAACTTCTGTGGTTCCTCCACCTATATCTACTACCATGTTTCCTGATGGCTCTGCCACGTCAAGTCCTGCACCAATAGCAGCTGCCATTGGCTCTTCTATTAAGAATACTTCCCTTGCTCCACTTTGAAGAACAGCCTCTTCAACGGCTCTTTCTTCAACTTCTGTTATTCCAGATGGAACTCCTACCACTACTCTTGGTCTTCCAATATTATACCTTTTGCATACTTTATGCATAATGTTTTTTATCATTAAATTTGTTGCTGTGAAGTCAGCTATAACACCGTCTTTCATTGGTCTTACTGCTCTAATTTGTTCTGGTGTCCTGCCAAGCATCTCCTTTGCATCTCTTCCTGTTGCAACAATTTGATGTGTTTGTCTGTTTATAGCAACTACTGATGGCTCATTTATAACAATTCCTTTTCCTTTTAATGTAAGTAGTATGTTGGATGTTCCTAAGTCCATTCCAATATCTTTGGTCCCTATTGAAAAAAATACCATTTTAAGTTAAATCCTACCTTTCTCTGATAAGTGTCATCACACTAAAAAATTTGTAGCCAGCCACTACGACGTGGTCTAGTAATTCTATTCCTAAAATTTTACTTGCTTTATCTAGTGTTTCTGTAAATTCTATGTCTTCGGTGCTCGGTTCAGGGTTTCCACTTGGATGATTATGTACAACTGCAATTTTAGGTGCTCCTATTTTTATTGCCTCTGCCAAAATATCTTTTGGAGCAACTGAAACATTATTGGTGCCACCTGTTGCAACTTCCATAACTCTTAAAAGAATACATTTTGTGTTAAGCATTATTACTTTTACCTTTTCTCTTTTGCAATTTGATAATTCTTGCATAAACAAATTTGCAAGATCTTTCGAGCTCCTAACACTTATATTCAATTTATCTATGGGTTTACTCATCCTTTTATTGATTTCACAAAGTGCCTGTATTTGTATTGCTTTTATTGTTCCTATTCCTTTTATTTGAGTTAATTCACTTATTGTTAAGTCATTTAGGAATTGTATGTTTTCTTTATTTTCAGTATTTATGGCTAGCAACTCTTGTGCTAGCTGTACTGATGTTTTTTCTTTTGTTCCTGTTTTTATTATTATTGCTAGAAGCTCTGCATTTGACAGGCTTTCTATTCCATACATTTGTGCCTTTTCATACGGTCTTTCCGACTCAGGCAAATTTTTTATTATCATGAATTTCCTTTCTACCCTATTCATGATTAAATTTTTTAAAGTGCTTTTCTATATATAAACATTGATATGATTACACCTACTATACTTGCTATATTAATTTTAAACATTATAGCAAAGGTTAGTTTTATTACTCCAAGGTCTAAAATTAGTGGTGATGAAAGACCAAATTCTTGTCCATAAGATAGCCACCACAAAAAGTCTATTCCTGATGCTAAGTTACCAATTAATCCCCCTATAACAAGACCTGCTAAAATAAATAAAACGCATATCCATCCTTTACCTTTCATTGTTTTTTCCTCCGTTTTTTAGTTTGATTTTTTCTTACGGAAACATGAATTTCCGTATTGTAGTTTTGTACGTCTGTATTATATCTTGAAACAAGATTTTTTTCAATAGAAATAATCATTTTTTAGAATTAATCTTTATTTTTTTATAAATTTATGCTATATTATATATTACATTTTAACGTTTAGATAATATAATATAGTAACAAATGGATTTCCATATTTTGTTCATTTCATTATTTTTAATTTGGTAGTATAATATATGTATGAAACAAGATATTGATATGAAGCAGTGGTTTTAGTAGAAGTAATGTTTTATAGGGTACAAGGAGGATTTTAATGAAATTTGAAAAAGTAAACAAAGACAAAATGAGAGTTACTCTAAGCCGCGATGACCTTGAAGCTAATGATATTGATTTTCACTCTTTTATGTCTGATTCACATGAAACAGAAACTTTATTTTTAGCTGTTCTAGATAAAGCTGAACAAGATTATGGTTTCTCTACTGATAATTATAAGTTAAAAGTTGAAACTTTTGCACTTGATAATGGTAATTTTATTTTAACAATAACTAGAAGCCGTGATTCTATTGCAAATTCTGGTGATATAAAGAATCCTACAAAGAAGAGATTTAGGGTTTCACGAAAAGTTCCAACTGAAGTTTCAGAATCTTTAGCATATAAGTTTAATAATTTCGATGATTTTTGTAGTTTTGCAAAATATCTTACAACTGCACAAATAAAGAATATTGATAAGATGGCAAAAACATCTATGCTTTATAGTTATAATGGTAATTATTACTGGGTTTTGAATAATATAAACCCTAAATATACATATTTAAAAAATGTATACTCGGCTGTTACAGAATTTGGAGCATACGCAAGTTGTGCAAATTCTTTTATAGCAAAATTGCATGAGAACGGCAGTTTAATAATAAAAGCTAATGCAGTAAAAGTATGTACAAAATATTTTATTTAATAAGTATAATTTTATATTAGTTTTTTAGAAAAATAAAAGTATTAACTTCTTAAATAATTATAATAAAAATACTAGGATTAATTAAATTTAGTTAAAAAATTATTATTGAAAAAAATACGATGAACTAAATGTTCATCGTATTTTGGTGTATTTATATCTTTTAGAAAATTTTGTCATTTTATTATTTAACCTATTGATATAAGTAGTTTTGAGGATCTTGTGCAATTCCGTTTACACGAATTTCTAAATGTAAGTGGTTTCCTGTTGAAATTCCTGTTGATCCAACCTTTGCTATAAGTTGTCCTTGTGAAACATATTGTCCTTGTGAAACACATAACTCACTACAATGTCCATATAAAGTTTGTACACCATTTCCATGAGAAATTATAATGTAATTTCCATAACCTCCACCGTATCCGTATTGAGATACTGTTACAGTTCCTGCTGCAGCTGCATAAATTGCTGTTCCCTTGTCTGCCGCAATGTCAATTCCCTTATGGTTGTCCCTACTTCTCCAACCAAATCTTGATGAAATAACTTTATAATTTTGCACTGGTCTTATTAATGATATTCCAAGATTTACAACATTTCCTGTGTTGTTCATTCCCTTTACTCCGACTCCAGTACTACCAGAACTTTTTGCAACTCGAACAACAACTTTTTTCTTATATAATTTTGATACACAAGTTTCCTTGTCTGTAAATTCTGCCTTTTCTGTATTATATTTTTCTAATATTGTAATTTTATCTTTATTTGTACTATCTTTTTCTTTAAGTTCATTTACAACTTGTTCAGCTTCATCAAAAGATTGAATATAATATTTTTCTTCGTCATTTTCAAGCAATGCATAATATCTGTAATATGTTATTCCTTGTGATACAACCTTATTATATATTTCGTCATCATTTGTTTGAACGTCCCTTTTCAACATGCATAGCTCATATTCAGGCATGTTGTCTATTTGAACAAATGCAATATTTTGGCTACTATCACCTTTTTGAATTGCATTATTTATTTTGGCTTGAAGGCTACTTTTATTTTTTGTGTATCCTATAAATTCTCCATTTAAAGTAACACTGTATGTTGGTTTAAAAAAATATGTTATTATTCCTGCTATAATTGCTACTCCAAGTGTTATTAAAAATATGAATTTTACTGAACGCTTGAAATACGTAATTGATTTTTTTAGTATATTTATGAAAAACCACTCCTTACTTTTTATTCTTTCATTATTTTACACCAACATAAAAAAATAAGCAATAGTTTTTATGACTTTTTATCTATATGCATTAAATTTTGTTACAATTATTACTACTCATTTTGGTGAGCCTTGAATTATTACATTAAATCAAAATAATGCAATAACTTTTCATTTTAGAAATTATACCAAAGATTTGTGATTTTCATCTATATAAAAGATTCCACAGCCCAATAAATGGGCTGTGGAAGTTTGTATCTTTTAAATATAATACCTGTCTTTCAAGGTTTTATATAACACATAAAAATAAAAATTTGTGAAAATATAAATTTCACAAATTTTTATTTAATGTCCTTATGATTAATTAATCTATTAATTTTTATTGTAACTCTGTTTTAACTTTTTGAACCTCTGCTTCTGTAGCTTGTTGAGCTGGTTTATAATATCCCTTTGTTTGAGCAATTTTAAATAACTCATATTGGAAACTCTCATCATTATTTCTTATTTGTTGTATTGTTTGTCTAAGTTGCATATTTTCAGCTTCTGAAATAACTCCTTGATAAGTTTTTAAGCTTCCTTTCACTCCTTCTAGTATATCATTTACCATTGTTTTTTCATCCATAATTAATATTCTCTCCTTTCACCTCTTAGTCATTTAAAAATGACATCAATTTTTGCTTTGTATTTAATGCATCTTGTGCAGACTTTGTAAAAATCTGTTTAATTTGCGGATCAACCGCTTGTGATGCATAAGCATTCAATTTTTGATAAGAAGTTTCATGAGCTCCTATTAAATGGCGTAAATTTTGTAATTCAACTTGACTTAAATTTGGCATTTTCTTCATTCCTTTCTTTTGAAATCTTTAATTATTATGTGCCAACAATTCAAGTTTTATACAAATTTTAAAATTTAATTTCTAATTTTCAATTTAAGATTTTTAATATTAAACTTTCAATTTTTATTTTTTTCATTTTTACTTTCTAGTTTAATATTTCCAATCCCGCAAATTTTGCCATTAGACGTTTATGTCCAACTTTGTCAAATTCCAAGTCAACTTTTATGTCGTTTCCTTCTTCCTCTAACTTAGTAATCGTTCCTTCTCCGAATTTTTTGTGGTAAACCCTTTGTCCAACTTGATATTTTGAAATATCAACTCCACTTCCTGGTTGATTATTTTGCTTTATCGAATTCAAGAAGCTTTCTGCTGTTCTAAATTGGTATGCAGGTTTTTCATTTTGACTGCCGAATACTTTTGCAACAGCCTTTTTATCATCTTCATCCATTTTATAGGTTTTAACACTTTGTCCACTTCCATAACTCCATCTATATCCAAGGTCACGGAATTGATTTTCATTAGAAGACTTACTCTCAACCACCTCTGAATAACCTTCAAGAAGCTCGTCTGGAATTTCTTTTAAAAATCTTGATATTTGATTATAACTTGTAGAACCAAATATTGTACGATGTTTTGCACAAGTTAAATACAAATATTGTTTTGCTCTAGTAATTCCAACATAGAACAAACGTCTTTCCTCTTCCAAATCTTTTGGTTCTCCTATTGATTTGTATCCCGGGAATATTCCTTCTTCCATTCCAACCAAGAAAACAACTGGGAACTCAAGTCCTTTTGCACTGTGAAGAGTCATTAATGTAACAGAATCTTCCTGATCTTGCATTCCATCTATATCACTTGACAGCGTTATGTTCTCTAAGAATTCTGCAAGAGTATTATCTGCTGATTCTTCCTCGAACTCTATTGCAACAGTTAAGAATTCCTCTATGTTTTCGATTCTTGTTTGAGCTTCTATGCTATTTTCAAGTTCTAGAGCCTTTGTGTATCCTGTTTTATTTAAAACTTCTTTTATTAAATCAGAAATTTTCATTGAATCTTTTTTCGCTCTTATTGCTTCAATTTGTTCTATAAAATCTCTCGAATTTGAGTAAACTCTTGTTAGACCATAGTTCTGTGCATCTTTTATTACATCATACATTGATGCTCCAGTTTTTTCAGAAATTTCTTGTATTTGATCTAAACTTGTTTTTCCGATTCCACGTTTTGGTTCATTTATAATTCTTTTTAGTGAAAGATTGTCTGAAGTATTATGAACTAATCTTAAATAAGCGATAGTATCTTTGATTTCTTTTCTCTCATAGAATTTTAGACCACCTATTACCTTGTACGGAATCCTCTCCCTCATAAGAATATCTTCTATTGCTCTTGATTGAGCATTCATTCTGTATAACACGCAAAAATCCGAATACTTAAAATATTCTTCAGTCTTTAAATGCTGAATTTGTTCAACGATATATCGACCTTCGTCGTACTCATCTTCTCCACAATAAACGCAAGGAAGACTTCCATCATCATTTTGCGTCCATAATTTTTTATCATATTTGTTCTCATTGTGCTTGATAACAGCATTTGCGGCTTTTAATATATTTCCTGTACATCTATAGTTTTGCTCTAGTTTTATAATTTTCGTTCCTGGAAAATCTCTTTCAAAATTCAAAATATTTGTAATATCTGCTCCTCTAAACGAATATATACCTTGGTCGTTATCTCCTACAGCTGTTACATTTCCATACTTTGACGCAAACAAACTTACAAGTGTAAATTGAGCCTTGTTTGTGTCCTGATACTCGTCAACAAGTACATACTTGAATTTTTCAGTATAATAATCAAGAATATCTGCATTTTCATTCAAAATCTTTATTGTGAAATTAATAATATCATCAAAATCAATCGCATTATTTTCTTTTAACCTTTGTTGATACAAAGCATAAATCTGTGCAATCTTCTCTTTTCTGAAATCACCTGAATATTTTACACTGTATGCTTTAGGTTCAAGCATCTCATTTTTTGCATTGCTTATTTCTGAAAGAGTTCCTCTGTCAGTAAACAATTTATCATCAATCTTTAAGGTTTTTAAACACTCCTTAATAAGAGTCCTTTGGTCAGATGTATCAAATATAACAAAATCGGTATTGAAACCAATTCTGTCTATAAACTTTCTTAAAATACGAACACAAATAGCGTGAAAAGTTCCCATCCACAGATCTGCACTGGCTTCGCCAATCAAATTACCAATTCTTTCTTTCATTTCATTTGCTGCTTTATTTGTAAAAGTTATAGCCAAAATATTCCATGGCTTAACACCATTTGCAATCTCATAAGCTATTTTATGTGTAAGAACTTTTGTTTTTCCACTACCTGCACCAGCAATAACAAGGCATGGTCCTTCTGTTTGCATTACAGCTTCTTTTTGTTTATCATTAAGTCCACTTAAAATCTCTTCTTTATCCATAAATCCATTCCTTTCCTGTCTTAATCCATTCTTGTCTTAGTCCATTCCTATCTTCGTTATATTCTATATTAAGATTACTAAATTTGCAATACAAAACATGTTTATTTTTTAGTTAAGCAAAAAGCAAATGGCAGGGGAAGTACCCCTGCCATTGCGATATACTATTTTACGTTCTTGTTACCAGCTTGCTTTCGTGTTCCTTGACAAACTTATCAAGCTCCTTCCTACTCAGCATACCTTTGCGGACAAGCTCATCTGCTAGCGCAGTCACCAAACTGCTGTAGTTTTTCAAAATCGTCTCCGCTCTTTCGCGGGCACGTTCTGTAATGGACTTAATCTCTTCATTGATAGACTTCGTAACCTCAGGCGTCTGCATCTGGTAGTTCTCATCATTCAGGTAAATACGGTGCTCACCAAGTTTGGTTGTCATACCATATTTTGTGACCATATTGTAGGCAATCTTGGTTGCCCGCTCCAGGTCATTGCTTGCCCCGGAGTTGTTCAAAGAGTGCATGAACAGCTTTTCAGAGACCTTGCCGGCCAACAGAGATGCAATCTCGTCGATAAAATAATCCCTGTCAGCTCTTGCTGTGATATCCGTGAAATCGTAGACATTTACTCCCATATAGTTATCTGCCGGAATGATAGAAATTGCAATAACTTCCTTGTCAACCAACTTTCCCGAGAATCGCCTTACCACATAGTGGCCAACCTCATGGAAGGCAGTCTCACGAATCAAATCTGCGGGCATCTTGTGGAACTTCTTGAAGTTTGCATCGAAGTTCTTCATGATAGACTCCCTGTCAACATGATCCTTGCCGTCCATCTTGGCAGTTACCATAGACAAATCAATCAAATCCTTGGTTCTGTCGGGATTGCTGGTAGTGTAGTTAAAGCACGAAGAATAGAAGATAATCATATCAACCATTCTTCTCGAAATTTTGACCCCATGGTATTTCTCCAACTGCTTGATGGAATCCTTTAGCATCGAATAAACTTCCGTGGTCTTCGGTTCTCTCACTTCGATTTTGCGGAACCGCCGTCTCAAAGCACTCTCCATGCCGAAGGTCTGCTCATACTCTTCATCAGTGGTAGCACCGATGATAATGACGTCGTCTCCAGCAAGAATGGGTTTCAGGGCATTCGAGAGATCCTGTTTGTCATCAGGCGAGCACGAGCCCGCACCAATAATCATGTGAATCTCATCAATGAACAAAATCACATTTTTATGTTCTTTGAGAAAATCGATAAGATTCTGAAATCTCTCTTCAGCCTGGCCTCTGTACGTCGTGCCGGAAATGATGTTGTTCACATCAAGAGAAAGTACCAAGTATCCATTGAACATCTCGGGACAAGTACCATTCACAATGTCGCAAGTAATCTTGTAGACAATGGAAGATTTGCCAACACCAGCTTTGCCAGTAAGAATTACATTTCGTTTGGTTCTCTTCATCATCGTCTTCCAGATTTCTTTGCACTCCTCATCTCTTCCGAGAATTGCACAGTCGCGGTTCTGCTCAAACCTTTCGTTCAACACGCTCAGGCAACCGTTCAACGAATCCGGAATATCCGAAAGTTCAGTATCGACCACAATGCAATCAATATACTGATTCTCGAGTCTTTCTGCATTAGTACCGGTTTTTTCGAAGAGCTTATTCATGTCTACAGATATGTTTTCCAAAAAAGACAAAATCACATCATCAAGAGTGAGTTCCTGCCGGTTTTCCTCTTCCACCTCCAGCTTTGCATAGTAGAAAACATCAGCAAAATCTTGTGTAAATTTAACTTTCTCGCTTTCTTTAACTTCAGATGCCTGGAGTACTTCCTGCATAAATTGAAACTCCTCTGGGGTTTTGCTGAAAGCCTCTTCCGTGAATTCGTGTGCATCCAAAGCATCCTCCGAAATGTCAACAACAGATTCAATGCCAGTCGCGGAATTCATATTGGTGGCATTAGCGAACAACAAATTGGTCAAAAGAACGTTGAACAATACCGTTGTGTTGACCAAGTCGATTTCGTATTCCTTGGCCCTCTCAATGGTTACATTGACAAGCCCTTTGACCTCCTGGGACAACATAATACTCATAGTATATTCTCCTTTCAACGCTTTATGACAACTATTATACCACCATTTCGGCTGTATTGCAATGACTTTCAGCATTTGAGAAGAATTTTTCGAGCTTTTATTACAAAATTTTGCAATTTTATTTTGTTTTTATCGTTTTATTTAAATGTATTTCTTAATGCCACTTCCAGTAATTCTTTTTCATTTGAATTCATTGTATTTAATCTAACAAGTGGAATATTATATTTTTCTAGAATCTTATCTTTTAATCTATCCCTTATTTCTTGTTTTGTTCCTTCCTTGTGATAAAAATATCCATCAACTTCCACTGCCACAACCATTCTTTTATCCATTTTATTAAAGATTACAAAATCAATATGAGTCCAAGTTTTACTTGCAAAATTTCTCTCATTTTCCTCTAGTTTATCTAAATCTTCCAGCAATTCTGCCAAAGGCACATGAACAGCCACATCTAAATTATCATAATGTTGATTTCTTATAATCTCTTTAATTAAGTTATATGTGATATTTTCCGAATCATATTCAGAAATTCTTTGCTTACCTTTTAAGTACTCTAACCTCTGTTTCTGATTTTGTTTATACAATAAATCATATATTGATTTTATCTTACTGGTTTCTACTTCAAAATTGTTATACTGAATATATTTTATTAAATCATCTATATTCGTTCCCTCATTCTCTTTGTTTCCAGAAACTACAACTCTTAAATATTTTTTAGCACGTGTTATAGCAACATTTAATAATTTTGGATCATCTACGAACTCTCCGATTTCATTATCTACAGTAGTAATTACAACCGCATCTTTTTCTCTTCCTTGAAACTTATGAACAGTATCAACTTGAATATTATCTATTTCATTTTGCAAATTTTGTTTTTGAACTCTATATGGAGAAATAATTCCAATATCTTCATCCTCAACCTTTTTTCTTAATTCCGGTAAAACCTCTTTTTCTATAACATCAATTTGTCTTTGATTGTAATGTCCTCTTTCATAGTTTCCTTCTGGAGTAACGATTGCTTTTAATACATCATCTTCTCCTTTATCTTCAGTCATTATAATTAACTGATTATCGTAAAATTTTCTATTACAAAATCCAATAATCTTTGGGTGACATCTGTAGTGTTCCTGTAACATTGTTCTAGGAGCCTGACTAATTGTTGCAATTACAGAAGACAAAAAGCTATTTTTTAAATAATTGTACGAATCTTCTATATTATATTTTTTCGACATTTCCTCTATTTCATTACTATTTTGTGTGGTTATAACATTAGGTAATTGCTTTAAATCACCTACAATAACAGCATTTCGTGCCGAAGACAATGCTAATACACCAGTTATTAAATCCACTTGAGAAGCTTCGTCCATTATAATATAGTCAAACTTATATTCTGCTCCCAAACAATTTTTTATGGAATGTGTTGTACTTAGAACTATTGGATATTCCTGGTTAAATTGCAGGGACATAGTAGCAAGCTCTTCAAGTTTAAATACTTTTCTTGCTTCTCTTTCTTTATACTTGGTTCTAAGAAAATCTTTGAGCACACTCATTGAATAATCTGTCAATCTGTTCAATTTATTCTTATAATCCAAATAATTTAATTCCTTTTTGCAATCTTTTATACGTTTATTAATTTCAACTTCTCTAACAACAAAAAATAATTTATTATATATCTTTGCCAATTCTCCAACTCTTTTTCTTCTGTAAAACCTTAAATTTCCTATTCCATACACCCATGCAGATTTCAACTTAAATAATAAATCTATCGTTTCATTATTTGCTTCCAAGTCATCACATTCGACTTTCATGCGCATAATTATTTCAGATGAAACCCTATTAAGACTTCTAATTTTAGGCATGTTTTCTATCTCTTTACCCTCTTGATTATTAAAATAATTATGCTCCGTCCTAATTTGATTCAACTCATCTTGCAAAGTTGCAATCTCATTCCTTAAAGAAAATATTCTCAAAATATCAGTATTCAAATTTTCAATCTCAAGCTCTAGCTTTTTTCTGTCCTCGAGCTTAACCTCAAATTTAGGATACTTTCCTGTTTGACGCTCTATAAAATCAACTTTATTACTATTTTTTCCAAGGCACGCACATAAATAATCCAATCCATATTTCTGCAATTTTTCATAAACATTATCAGTTGCAGAATTGTTATTTGAAACAATAGCAACTGTTTTCCCATTCTTTACAATATTAGCAATAATATTTAAAATAGTTTGGGTCTTTCCTGTTCCTGGAGGTCCTTCTATAATACTAATTTGATTTTCCATTGCTCTTCTTACAGCATTAAATTGCGATTTATTTGCACCAAACGGATAAATTATTGCTTCATTCTCATTTTTTATTTTATAATTTTCTCTATTAAAATTTTCGTTATTCGAGTTTTTCTTATTCGGATTTCTATCATTTAGACAATTCTTCTCATATTCTATAGGATTCAAATATTTAAATAAAGCCGTATCTCTTTCAATAACATTAATTTTATTATACTCATTCGTAAGAATAGCTCTACCATCTTCAGTTTTTATACTAACAATCTCGGAAATATCTTTGAAATATTCAAACTTATCTGTTGAAAGCTTAATATTGGCACTCCTAGGTAGCAACTTCACCTGATAACTTTGAACAATCTTAGTAGTTCCATCTTTAAAGAAAAACTTGTAATATTCCGAAAAGTTTATTGCCTTTACAAGGTTAAACAAATAACCTCCATTTATCAGAAAATCATACTCTTCAACATCTATGTCTGCGGAATTAGTATAAAATTCAAAATCATTTACAGAATATGAATATTCCTTATCCGCCATTTTATATGATATATTTACAATTCCACCTTGATACTCATATTTAATTATATCGGCTGTCTTATCTTCTTTCTTTATTAATATTAAATATTTATCTACGTTCATTAGTTCTCCCAGTTACTTTTATCCTGTTTTGTAAATTATATAACAACGAAAAAGAAATTGGAATAGATTGTAAAAAGTTTATGAAGAAAATTTTCCATTCAGAATAGTATATCTATGTACATTTGGTCTTTTCGGAATAGGCTGGTTAGTTGACTGCATAGCATTATTATTTAAACCAAATCCATATTATGTATAAAGTATAAAATTTGCGGGAATCCCTTTAAATTATGAGATTCCCGCAAAAGCAGAATTTTATTTACTTTTTATTGAATTATCTCTCATTATCCTCTACTTCTTTTACAAGTGCTGTTTTCATATTATTTCTTTTTCCACCATATATGTCATCAAACAAGCTATCGCCAACCATTAGTACACTCTCTGGGTTTACATTCATTTTTTCACATGCCTTCAAAAAATTCTTTTTTAATGGTTTGCATGCAAATCCTATGTAATCTATTCCGTTTTCTTTAAAATATTTTTCTATATTTCTGTCTACGCCATTGCTTACAATCATAATTTTTATCTTGCCTTTTAACCCTTCAATCCATTCCTTATTACATTTTGGAATATCTTTCATTTCTTTACGCAATGTATCATCTACATCCAAAATTATTGCTTCAATTCCATATTGCTGTTTCATTTTTTCGATTGCTTGTATATCTAATTCATTTACTTTGTTTAAAGTCATATCTGGCTTTATGATTTTTGATAGTGCATAGTGCACTAAATCACATAATTTTTCTGCTACCAAATCTTCTAAAGTCTTCATATTTGCTCCTTAATTCAGTCATATATTATTCTATTTTTATCCCCTCTAAAATAATTCATCGTTTGTTGTTTACTAATTTACTCTTTATAATTTTGAGAAAACTTTGCCCAAACTATCATTTATAACAAGATTTGCCTTATTATCATAAGGAGTTGAATCCCTATTTATCAGTACAAGATTTTTTCCTCTAAAATAATTTATCAATCCACTTGCTGGTTGAACAGTAAGTGACGTGCCAGCAACAATTAACAAATCAGCTTTTTGAATAGCATATATCGAATTTTCGATTGTTTCCTCATCCAATCCCTCTTCATACAAAACCACATCTGGCTTTATTATTCCTCCACAACTACATCTCGGAATGCCATTGCTGTTAAACACATATTCAGCATCATAAAATTTGTGGCAATTCATACAATAATTTCGTAGTACGCTACCATGCAATTCATATACAACCTTAGAGCCAGCCTTTTGATGCAAACCATCTATATTTTGCGTTATTACCGCCTTTAACTTACCTTTGGTTTCAAGTTCTGCAAGTTTTATATGCGTAATATTAGGCTGGTATTTTAACGAATTCATCTTTAATTTATAAAACTTAAAAAATTCTTCCGTTTTATTCATAAAAAACGTATGACTTAGTATTGTCTCAGGCGGATATTTATATTGCTGGTTATACAAACCGTCCTTACTCCTAAAATCAGGAATTCCGCTTTCAGTTGACACGCCTGCACCGCCAAAGAATACAATATTATCACTTTCATTTACTAACTTTCTAAATTGCTGTATTTTGTCGTACATGATTTATTCTCCTTTTTATTTTAATAGTTGTTTGAGACTGCACAATTTAAAACTTTCTTTATGCTCTGGGAATTATTTCTCGTTTTCAATGTCGTACTCCCATAAGCTCAAATGACCTTTTGCATCTATTGGTTTATTAAAGACATGCACATCTTCTAATTGCCAGCCATAATTTTCTTGAAAAGAACTTTTTGTATAAATATCACTATTTTCCTTTAATAATTCTTCTTTAAATTCAGGTGTAATTTTTATACAATCAACTAATGTTACTTTTCCTAAAATTTTACCTTGTGACAATTCTTGTGGCAGATAATTTGCTAATCTTTTTACCGCTTCTTTATCAATTCCTTTACCAGCATGTATAAGAAGTTCTCCCCTGTATTTAGTTTGCCAACTTCTAAATTCAAATTGCTTATCTCCTTGCATAATTAAAGTTGCCCATGGTTGCTTTATAGTTAAAACTTTCATAATTTACCTCGTTATTTCAATATTATTTAAGTTTATCTATCTACACATTTTAATATTCAAGATATATTTTTATTCCATTTTGATTATATCACTTTGTGTTAATTATTTTAATACATATTAACGCTTTTCTTTATATTTTATCTATGACAATAGCGTAAAATACTTTGTTTTTCAATTCTTGGTATGGCCTTCGGGTTATGAGGGCGTAAGTGTTGATATTGTTGAGTTTGGTGTAATTGTGTTATGCTTTGTTAGAGTAAGTTAATCGATGAAATTTGTGATACTTTGTTTGTGTTAAAATGTGTTTAAAATCGTGTAATTTTGTAGATAATGTGACCAAGGTGTGACAAAGAAACCGGTTCTTTTATACATAAAAAATACACATTTAAAATGTGTATTTTATTTATTGGAAAAAGCTTTTTCAACATTTGGTTGTACTGATATTTCATTTTTATTTTTTTTAAAATTTTCTTCCATTATTTCTTGAAGTATATTGATGCATAAATATCCTATCCTGAAAAAATCCAAAATAAAATTAATAAATAACGAAATTATCAATGCAGCCATAATATTTTCAACAATTGATGATTTCGTTAATCCTATTTCTATTATACATATTATTATTAATATTATCGAAACAACTATAGGCTCTATAAAAAACATATTAAGTTGTTTAATCTTTTTATATTTTGCTAATTTTTTCATTACTCTACTATTACTTGCAGCTGCTAAAATTGATAATGTTGTCATTAAAAAACCTGTAGCTATTGCTATGAAATTTATTATATTTGATAATATTTCATTTTTACTTTCAACACCTATAAAACTAATTTTTAATTTTATTAACATTATAAAAAACATAATTATTCCTATTATTATTCCTGCTAACTTTTTCAAAAAATTTATAATCTTTACTCCATCTTCTTTTTTATTATTCATATTTATTCCTCACTAAATAATTTTTTTAATAATTTATTTTTAGCATTATATAAATTTTGCATCTCTATAATCAATCTTTCATATTTAATTGGATTTATTCTTGAAACTTCCATAGTTATAACATCATTAAGTTTTCCAGATATTAAATCTACTGTTTCTATTCCTGTATCTTCGTCTTCTCTTCTATTCACTTTTATTTTATTAAATCCTTCATAATTTTCCAAATTTCCTAATTCTATTATTTCTTTTTGTTTCAAGGTCTTTTCTTTTTTAGAATTCCCCAATGATAATGTCACAGAAACTCTTAATGCTCCTAAGTCTCTGCTTCCTCTTATAATTTGCAGTATCGATTTATTTGTATTATTCAATATTTCGTCATCTATATTGGTTGGTGAAAATCCAATACTTAATTTTCTAAAAATTTGATTTTGCTTTACTGTTCTTAATTCGTCCGGAACAGGTATTGGAGCCAATTCAATTAAATCTCCATTTCATAAAACTCCCGAAAAGTACTTTTCTATTCCAGATGGTGATAAACTATTTCTATTTCTCTGCAACATAATTATACTATACTCTTGGTCATATAACGCACTAACTTCTTCTCCAATATATTCATCTTCATCTAATTCCATAAAATTAAATTCTCCTGTATTTTTAGCAATTCCGTGGAATTACATTTTCTCTCATTCTTATAAAACTCATATTCCATATTTTTGAATTTAATTTATCTTTTTCTATACATTGTAATCTTGCTTCTTCTCCATTAACCTGATAATTTCTTTCATTAACTTCTGTATTTTGTGCCTTATCTAATATTGGTGTTATATCACATAATATTCTATTTCCTGATGAATTATTATCCTTATTATATATCCTTGTATAAACTCTATAATATTCAAAAGTTACATTTTTAGTTCCCATATCACTACCTCCTATATATTATATATTACTACTTTATTTTTGCAAAATTTGTCGAAGCTTGTTGAAAACCATGAATTTCGACAAAAAATAACAATCATTTTTGTGCTCTTTTCTTTCAAAATGTCTATTTTCTAGAGAGTGTGATCAGGGTATAATAAAGCAAACTAAAAAAACCACACTAATTCTATAGTGTAATTCTTATTTTAAATAAATATTTTTCAGATAATTTATAAAGTTTTTTTGCTATATCATATAATTTTTTAGAATTTTTATTAAAATTTTCATCTTTTGAGTATAACACAACTAGTATTTCGTCTAATTCTATAAGTTTTGTGTCAAATTTTTTATAAAATTTCTCGTCTATATATTTAAATGGCAAAATAATATTCCTAAATTCAGCTATATATTTTTCTAATTCGCTCGCTTCTTTTTTATTTATTTTTTGATTATTAATAGTTTTATGTAATAGTAACGGTAATTTTTTTTGCAAAGGTTCTAAAAGTATATTTTGATAATAATTATTTCTGTAATTGCTTTTTTCAGTTCTCTTTGCAGTCCAAATTGCAACTATAATAGATACTACTATTGCTATAATAGATATTATTAATGCTAACCTATCATATGCTAATAAATTTGCATTTTTTATTGTTTCTTCTATTGTTGACTTTACTGTTGTTTCTATAATTGTTTGTATTTCTGCACCCATTTTTCTATCTCCTTGTCACTCTTAAAACTTTATATTGTTAATTATTTTTTCAGTTAATTCTTCTGATGAGCTTTTAATTTCAATATATTTTTCTAATTCTTCTTTATCAATTTTGCTTAGTATATCTCTAAACATTCCTTGTATAAATGAAATTGCGACTTTTTCAATATTATTAGGAAAAGTAATTACATTTATTTTTTTTATATCAAATTTTTCCTTTATTTGCTTCTTATATTCTTCATATCCATATTCATTTCCTGCTAATCCTGATATAGATTTATCAAATTCCAAATTAATATTATTTTTTTCCATATTATTCTCTCTCCTTAAAAATAAATTGCAAATTATATATATTTGCATTAATATTGTATTTTGTTTTTATTACTGATTCTTTACTAGGAATATTCTCTTTATAATTATTATTTTCATTAAATCCAATTAGTCCTTCATCTGTCAAAATCAAATATTTTCTTATAAATTTAAGCATCGTGTTTCCACTAATAGCATAGCAATAATGTGCATCAGATTTATCAATTAATGCTCTTATTAACTTTGTCAACCCTGTTCCCCCTGTGTATAAAGATTCTTTCCTTGTTGTAACATATTTTTGAAAGGCGGAAATTATTGAAAATGCTTCTAAATCATATTTGTTATCAAAATATTTGTTATGAATCCTATATGCTTCTAATACCACTTTATTTTTTTCATTATACTCATTATAATTATTACTCTCTATATAGTGTTTTATTCCTGTTCCATAATTAATTTCATCAATATCTAATAATGCAATATCTATATATTTATATTTTTTTTCATCATTTTTTAGTACATTAATATTTACTAAACAATCTCCATTTGAATGTTCTAATGCATTTCCTATTATTTCTGATATAACTTCTGCTATATCTCCCGCATATTCTTCATTTATGTTTAAATTTTTTAAAAATGCTTCTATATCTCCCATTGTAATAGATAAAAACTTACCTTTTTTATTTTCTAATGAATTTATACATCTTTTTCTATAATGTGTATTATCTATAATAATATTTTTTTCATATTCCTTTATATATGATTCTCTATCTATGTTCTTATTGTTATACTTATATAATAGGCTGTTTTTAAATAATTCATAACCTATTACATTCATTCTTATTTCAAATCTATATGATAGATTTAAGTAATACTTACTTATCATATAGTATATAATAGCTTCAAAAAGCATTAAAGTCGGCTCGTCATTTATGAACTCTGACTCTATAATAATTTTAAACTTTAAATTAGTCATTTTTTTATCTATTGCCCAATTCATATGTTCTAATATTTTATATATTGAATCTATAGAAAAATTTTTATCTTTTATTCGTAAAACATTTTTTCCACTTCCCGAATTTCCAGAATGGTTTATTGGTTTTACATTTGTGAATATTTTGTCTATTTTCTCCATTTTTATTCCTCATTTTATTATACATTAAAATTTATATTTATTTTATATAAAAATATCGTTTACTTGATTTAAAATCATCATCTAATTTATAGCAATATACTTCATCAAAATTAAATTCTTTCAGATAATCTCTTTCTTTTAACAAGTTGCTGAATGCATCTTCTTGTGTATCACCAGATGCTATTCCAATTAGCTTTGCATTCTCACAATCTGGTTCAATGCTCTCTGAACCTGGCTGGTATGTATACCCCTCATTTGTTAAGAATAAATAATTATTCATCTCATCACCCTTTTATTTATTTTTTTAATAGATTAATTAATCTGTTATTTTTATAAATTCTGTCTCTTCCTATTTTTTCAGATGAAATGAATCCCGCTTCTTCTAATTGACTTAAATATGACATTGCAGTTTTTCTTGTAACTCCACATATATTTTCAATGTAGTTTATCTTTGTGTATACTTCGAAAAATAGTCCTTCTAATAACTCCTTACTATATATCTTAGGCAATTTTTCTTTCAATTCTTCACTATATTTTTCCATTTCACCTTGAATGTCTTTAATTAATTTCATCGTTTCTTCTGCAGTTTCTTCAATTCCAATTAATATATATATAATCCACTCTTCAAAATTATTTGTTTCTCTTACTTCTTTAAATAATTTGTAATATGTTTGTTTATTGTCGTTAATGTATCTACTTAAGTATAGGATTGGACTATCTAATAAATCCTTTAATACTAAATATAAAATATTTAATATCCTTCCTGTTCTTCCGTTGCCATCATAAAATGGATGAATTGATTCAAATTGATAATGGATAATCGCAAGTTTTATTAGAGGATCTATCATATCATCAGTATTTATATATTCTTCTAAATTCTGCAAATATTCTCTAACTTCTTTTTCTGTTTCTGGTGGAGTATATACAATTTCTCCAGTTTTGGAATTCTTTAAAACTGTTCCTGGAATTTTTCTGATTCCTGCATTGTTGTGTTCTATTATTGATTGAATCTCTACCAAAATATTAGTAGTTATCATTTCTTTTTCTTTTACTAAACTATAGCCTCTCCATATAGCGCTTCTGTAATCTACTACTTCTTTAGCACTTTCATTCTTATAATTACTTTGAGTCATTGCTTTATATATTTCATCATGTGTAGTAACTATATTTTCTATTTCACTACTGTCTTTCGCTTCATTTATTGTTATAGCATTTATTAATATATGTTGATTTGGTATTGTTCTTGCATATCCTTTTAATTCTGCAAGTGCTCTATTAGTTCTTGCTAATTGTTCTAATATTCTTACTGTTCTGAAATTATCTTCTGGTGGCAACATTTTTAATTCATGTTTCATTTTTCATACCTCCATATGTGTATTATAATATAAAATTTACACATATGCAATAAATATGTGTAAAAAATTAAAAAAATTACGCATATTTTAAGAACATGTGTAATTTTTTTATAATTTTCTTTTAGTGGTATTTTTTCTTTTTTATATTTTCTTTTCAATTTTTATAATCATAAAAATATATACAATAATAATTATTATATAGTTATATATTTTTTATTATAAGAATCCCACTAAACTGTCATGTAGCTACCTATATTGTTATATTTTACAGTAAGTGAACTTTTCTATTTTATTAGTGATTTATCAAAAATATATGTATCATATCCATTATATACACCTTTTTGCACTAACCCTGTTGATTCCACTTCTTCATAAAATTTATTTCTACCTTTGTGTATATATCCAGAATCTTTACAATAATTGATATAATCTGCAAATACTTCGCTTCTCTTTCTAACTCTTCCACTTCTTAGTAAACTTCTCATCCTGTCTTTATCATATATATATCCAATTACTGTATTACTATCCATTTTATATGATTCTATAATGTTTTGACTTTCCTCTACATTAGAAAATCTATTTTTTCTTATTGCTTTTATATATTCTTTTAATGATATTGCTGCCAAATATTCTAATGCTTGTTGCGTTACCAATTCATTAAAGTTGAAATTACTTTTTTCTGTTTCTGTAAATACAGCCTCAAATGGAATTATAAAAAGTCTTCTGAAATATCCATTACTAGTATCTGCAACTTTTGGCAATTCATTTGCAGTAAAAATGTGTTTAGCATATGGCTTTATTGTATATCTATCTTTAAATTTTTCTTCAACAGTTATAATGTCTCCGGTAACAATTTGCTTGAAAACACTACTATCTTTTAAAAATTCTTTTGTCATTTCAGATACTATATTAACCAATTTTCCCTTTATTTCGGAAACACTAAATCTATTACTAACAAAATCTTGCAATGTTACATGACTTATATTTTCTCTTCCAATTAATCTTTCAATAATTTCTAATAGAGTAGACTTTCCATTTCCTGCGGTTTTACCATATAACACAAATGCTTTTTGCATCTTTACACTACTAGTCATAGAATATCCTATCATCTCCAGTATTGCATTCTTTCTTTCGTTATTGCCACAAGTTATTCTATCTAAAAAATTATCTACTGCACTAATTTTTATTGGATTCATATTTAAATTTATATTTATTTGATTCACTGTAAAATATTTGGGTGAATGCTGTATTATCTGATTTGTTCTTAAATCAAATAATCCGTTTTTAAAGTTAATAAAATTATCATATTGTAGTTCTGCCTCTGGAGCAATTGTTAATAAATATGATATAACTTCTTTTTGCATTCTAATTGTTGATTTAGGATATATTTCTATAATTTTTCTATGGATGCTCTTTTCATTCTTTTTATATACTCCATTTTCATATATGTATAGTGTATTTTCATACACTCGTATTTCATTTTCCTCTAATAGTTGATTAACAATAACATTATGAGACATCTTTTCTGGTTCACTTATATCTTGATATTCTATTTGTTCAATTTCTAATTCCTTTTTTGAAATTTTATAATAGTTGTCAGAAGTATATACAATTTCTTGCCCTCCAAAAAACATATCTGATAAATTCTGTTTTGATGTATCTGGATAATAGTCTTTAAAAATTTCTAATAATTTTTGTGGTATCTGAGATGCTAACAAATATTCAGTAATTGGTTCTTCAAATACATATGCTAGTCTAAATTTTGTTTGTTTCTCCGAATTACTAAATGTTGTATATATAAATGTTGGTTCAAAGTTTATACTTTTGCAATAGTTTAGTATCTTTTCAATACTTATATGTCTTGGATTATCCTTATATAGCTTTTCTCCCTTATATGTGTTATCAAAATCAACTAAAAATATTTGTTGTTTTTTCCAATTTTCTTGTGCATTTCCTTTTATTCCACTTGGTATTATTGTCATGCCATTTATTATATTATTTTCTATTTCTTCTAATCTATATTCCTGCATTCTTAGTTTTGAAATTCTATTTTTTATATATCCTATTTGCTCCTTTGCTGGTTTTGAATTATATTTTTGTGAGTCAAACATGCAAATTATATTATTAGATTTATTGCCTTTTTCAAAACATAATTCACTAAACTTTTTCTTACATTTCTTCTCTTTTACACTTTTTATATTCTCTGGAATTGTTATATTTAGTCCCAAGTCTTCTACTATTATTTTTGCTGCTTCATGTGGATATTGACACCCTTTTAATTGTTTTACAAATTGAATCATATCTCCACAATGTTCTTTATCTCCAAAGTCTATAAAACCTTTATCATTAACTGCAAAAGATGGATTTTTATCTTTTCTAAAAGGTGAGGAATATAATAAATAGTTTGCAGATTTTCTGACTGGTTGTCCTAAATAATGAATTGCTACCTCTTTGTTTGTTACACTATTTTTTATTTGCTCATAAATATTCAATTTTCTTACCTCTTTTCGTTAAATCATTGAATATTTTAGGCTAATCGTATATAATATATTTAGAGATTGTTTATATTGGTTAGCCTTTATATTCAATTATATTGTTCTTTCAAGTACCAATTGAAAGGACAATTTTTTATTTTATACAATGTGAAAATCCCTTCTTTCATTCAAAATGCTATTTTCTTCTTGAGATTTTATAAAATCGTTTACTGATTTTTTAGTGAAAAATATTCTTCTACCAATCCTTACAAATTTTATTTTTCTTTCTCTGATTAATTTTGAAAGAGACCACTCTGTAAATATCGGTTCATATTTTTCTATTACTTGTTGTTTTGTTAAGAATTCTTCTTCATACATTTTATTTTGTGTTCACCTCCTGTTTCTTTAACCAAACTAAAAATTCTTTTTTAGGTATTAATTTTCTATTACCTATTTTTACTAGTGGAATTTGTCCAGAATTTATTAAGTTATATACTCCTGCTTTTGAAATTCTCATTTTTTCTTGAATTTCTTTGACAGTTAATAATTCTGGAATATCTGTTTTTTCTTGCATAAACTCACCTCCTTGGAATTATTTGATTTAATTGACAGATTATTCTTGACTTTTAATATGTCTATATGTTACAATAGATTCAAATTTAAGTCAAGACATTTTTGAAATTTATTTTAAAATGTCTAAAAAGGAGATAGTTATGAAACAAGACTCAAAGCAAACTCATCTATATATAAATAATGATACATGTTATCTTATAGATATTGAAAAAAAAGCTGTTACTAAAGAATTTAATTTAGGTAATTTTGTAATTGAATTATTTGAAGAAACTAATTCTACTGAAAAATATTTAATTGAATTTTTGTTAAATAATCATGCAGATTCATTATATAAAGCTTTAGGTAATGAATTGTCAAAAATGGGATCATTCGAATGTAGAATTATTAGTGGAATTAAAATAGAAAATGATTTACAAATGCCATTAGAAATTTATACTTTTAAATCTTATCATGATTTTATTTTATTCATTTTATATAGAGCCGCTGCTTTAAATATTCAATTTAATAAATGTAAAAATTGTGGCAAATATTTTGTTCCTACAACTAAGAGTAATGAAATATATTGCACTCGTGTTTTTAGAAATGGTAAGACTTGTAGAGACATAGGTTATGAACTTTCTGTACAATCTGATGAAGTAACAAAGTTATATAGAAATGCATATAAAACTCAAAATGCCAAAAAGCAAAGAAATAAGGATATTGCTAATGTAGATAAACTATTTGCCAATTGGGCTTCTAAGGCAAAAGAGATGTATAAACTTTGTAAAGATAATAAAATTAAACTTAATGAACTTTCAAAATGGCTAAAAGATAATCAAGATTGGATTAATAAGTAGGAGGTAATATATTTGGCTGGAAATATTCTTTATATGGGAAATGAAAAATATAGACTTCGTGTTAGTAATGGTTTCGATTCAAATGGTAAAAGAAAATATTTTAATAAAACTGTTACTTGTTCATCTAAAAGAGAAGCCGAAAAAGAACTTGCAAAATTTATCACTTCAATTGAAGGTGGTTGCACATATTCTGCGAAAAAAGTAACATTAAATGAGTTTAGTAAACAATGGTTAGAAACATATGTAAAACCTAATCTTGCACCTACTACACACCAAGGTTATGAAGAAAAATTAAATAAACATATTTTACCCTATTTAGGCAATAAAAGACTTGATAAAATAAAACCTTTGGATTTGGATAATCTATATAATTTTTTGCTGACTAAACAGACTAAAAGAAAAGATAAAGACGGTAATTATAAAACTTTATCTCCAACCAGCGTGCATAAAGTTCATGAAATTTTATCTAGCATTTTCAGTAATGCTCTTAGATGGGATTTAGTTCCATATAATCCATGTACTAAAGTTGTTCAACCTAAATATCGAAGTACTAAAATGACTTGTTATGATGAAGAAACATCTAAAAGATTAATAAATACTCTCCTACAAAAAGCACCTATAAAATATAAATGCTTAGTAATTCTTGCTATATTAACTGGATTCAGACGCGGTGAATTAGTAGGATTGCACTGGAATGATATTGATTTTAAAAACCATAAAATAAGTGTTAAAAGAAGCGCTTATTATTTAAGCGGTCAGCCTACTTCTGAAAAAGACCCTAAAATAGATTTAAGTACTCGTACAATAGCTGTACCTAGTATATGTTTTGATTTACTTAAACAATGGAGATGTGAGCAAAGTAAAATGAAACTTGCATTAGGTAAGTCTTGGAAAGGTTCTGAAAATATTTTTACTACTAATTATGGTGGGATAATGAATCCTGCAACAGGCCCTAAATGGTTTAGTTCCTTTTTGGCAAAAAATAATTTTCAGCATATTAGATTCCATGATTTAAGACATACTTTTGCTACACTACTTATTTCTAGTAATGTTGATGTTAAGACTGTTTCTCACAAATTAGGACATGCTAGTACTAATACTACTTTGAAATTCTATGTTCATGATTTGGAATCTACTGATAAAGCTAGTGCGGATTTACTGGAAGAAATGTTAATAAAAAGCATTAACAATATTTAAAAAAGAAGATTACTGTCAAAATTGCTAATCTTCTTCTTTTTTATTTCTATTATAATATTTCATTTAATGTTTCTTGATATAATTCCCACTTTGGACAAAAACTATACATTAAATTTCGAAATTTTTCGTTATGATTTCTTTCAATAAGATGCAATAATTCATGTATTACAACATATTGTATTTCTGAATCTTTCTTTTTCGCTAATTCTAAATTAAAATTAATTTCTTTTTTATCTGTGTTACAGCTTCCCCATTTATTCTTCATCTTTCTAATTGAATAACAATTAGATTTTACTCCAATTTTATCTTCCCATAATGGAATGAATTTTTTTAGTTTATTTTCAAGATTTTCCTTATAGAAACAATTCATTAATCTTTCTTTATTTTCCACACTTGAAGATTTTCTCACATACATCATCATTGTATTATTATTTTCAATCTTTATCATCGGTGTATTAGAGTCACATACTTTTAAAATATATCTTTTTCCATTTAAATAATGATCTTCTCCTGAAACATAACTTCTTTTCGTCATCCTATTCTGTTCTTTATACCTTTTTAATTGATTATTAATCCAATCTTCCTTGGATATAATCATTCTTTCTACTGTAGCTATATCCATATTTTCTGGTATAGATGCCTTTATTGTTAAATCAGGATACACTTTTAGATTTATATTTTTTACCTGTTTTCTATTTACTTCTATGTCAAAGTTTTTTATTAACATATATCCTAACATCCTCTCGTATTTTTCCAAAGATTAAATATTTCTTCTTCTTGATTCTCATTTTCAATCCACAAGGATAATTCTCTTTTAAATTCTCTTTGTTTCATTTTTGATTCCATGAAATCTCTTGAAATGTTTGAAGTTAAATAATCATATAACTGTATTGTTTTTTCTTCATTTTTATCAAGAATATCATATAATCCTCTCAATCTAATATTATGCATTGACTTTGGATAATCTCCACTTGTTTCTGGGCTTTTTACTTTTTTTACAAGTTCAATTAATTTTTCTAAATATTCTTGATAATCAAGGCTTTGTTCTTTCTTCATTTTTATTAATTCTTCAAGTAATTCAGACATCTTACTATAATATCTTGGATTTTGATTTTTATTATTTATAATAGTTGATGCTATGTTGTTTTCTATAGCAAGAGCCATCGCTTTTTTATTCCTTTTAAAACTTTCTGGCATGACTTTTGTTGCTTTTTCTAATCCACTTGCAAATATAACATCTAACAATGTTGCTTCATCTAATTTATATTGTATTTCAGAAGATTCTGCACTTATATAATTATCTATCATATATCTCATAGCACTATCATAATTTTTTAATTCTATATAGTCTCCTGCAGACTTCATTATCTCATCTCTAGCATTGTTATAATATTTAACAGCTTCTTTTATTTCCTTTATTTCTTCTTTAGTATAACCAGCTTTTGTCATTTCATCAGCAATATTTGTATATGATCTTACCAAATCAGAAACTGCATCATAAAATTCAATTCTTCTACTTTCAGTATTTTTCAATTTTTCTTCTCTTGACTCACTTATTGTATCCAGATCTTCTGCCACAAAATAATGTAACAATTCTAATGTCCCTTTTGGATTTTCTACTGGTTCGCAAATAGATTTTACTTTTTTTAGTGCTTTATTTAATCTTTCACTTCCAAATTCTAATCTATTCTTTAATAATCCTGTTATATCTTCTTTATCAAAATTATCAAATGCTCCTGTAGTATAATCTTCAACTGCTCCTTCAATGTTTTCAAATAAGTCTTTATAATCAACGATATATCCTAAATCTTTATCTTTGTCCAATCTATTTACTCTACAAATTGCTTGAAATAGTCCATGGTCTTGCATTTTTTTATCTATGTATAAATATGTTGCAGAAGGAGCATCAAATCCTGTTAACAATCTATCTACAACTATCAAAACCTTCATCTCTGATGGAATATGAATAAATTTATATATAGCATCATCTTCAAAACATTGTGTGTAATCATCATGCTCACTATCACTTCTTAATTTTGAATATCTATTCTTGTCCCACATTTTTTCATATACTTCATAAATTTTCTGCTTATCTGATAACGTAAATTCACCATCTTCTTCGCCTTTTACATCTGAAATATATGGTGTATATGATGATACTATTGCACATTTAGTAAATCCTTTTGATTGAAAGATCTCCCAGTATCTACATGCTTCATATATTGAACTTGCAACTAACATTGCTGTACCTTTTCCTTGTTCAAGTCTTGGAATCTTTTCAAAGTCGAATATTATATCTTTTACTATTTCATCTAATCTTGATCCAGAACTTGTTACATTTTGTAATGTTCCCCATCTTTCTTTTAATTTCTGTTTCGCAAATTCATTTAATCCAGCTGTTTTAGCTTCAAACCATTCATCTATTTTTTCTGGTCTATTTATTCTTTGTTCAACATTTCTAGATTCATAACATAAATCAACAACTATTCCATCTTTTACAGCCTGATCAAATTTGTATGTATGAATATATTTTCCGAATTTTTCTAATGTAGTTGCTTTTGATTTTTTCATCAATGGTGTTCCTGTAAAACCTATAAATGTTGCCTTTGGTAATATTCTTTTCATTTCATCATGTAACAATCCAGCTTGGCTTCTATGACATTCATCTACAAAAACAAAAACATCACCTTTTGCAGAATATACTTCATTTTTATATTTTGTTAATTCTTTTACATAGTCTGCATAATTTTTATCTGAATCTTCATCAACCGAACTTCCCACTTTATGTATTAATGAACAAATTAATCTTCCTTTAGAATATTCATTTAATGATTGTAACAAATCATTACAGCTTTTTGCTCTATATATCGTTTCTCCAACATTACTAAATACATCTTCTATTTGTTTATCTAATTCTTTTCTATCAGTAAAAACCAATACTCTTGAATCATTAATATTTGCTAATATCCACTTAGCAAGCAAAACCATTGATAAGGATTTTCCTGAACCTTGAGTATGCCATATAATTCCACTTTCATGTTTTTCTACATATTCTCTAGAATTACTCACGCCAAAATATTGATTATATCTTGGAACCTTTTTTATTCCACCATCAAATATAATAAAATTATCAATTAAATCTATTAATCTTTCTTTTTCAAACAATGCTGGTAATTGTTGGTCAATTAAGAAATCATTTTTATTAATTAAACTAACAACTTTTTCGTGTAATTTGCCTATTGCTTTTTCATCTTCAATCCATGGGAGATAATATTTAGCTGGTGTTAATGTTGTTGCATATTTCAAACCTTCTGTATCATTTCCTGCTATTACAAATTGAATAGTTGTAAAAAATCTTTCAATAAATAATGCTTTTTGATTATCTAAGTTTTGTCTTATTCCTTCATTAATTGATACTGTACTTCTTTTTAATTCAATTACTCCAATAGCAATTCCATTAATATAAATTACAATATCGGGTCTTTTCTCATTTTGACCTTCTACTGTTACTTCTTCTGCAACATAAAAGTCATTATTAGTATAATCCTCATAATCAATAAAATATACTTTTTGTTCTTTTTCACCAATATATAAAGTAACCCCAGTGCCATATTTGAGCATATTATACACTTCTTTGTTTACTTCATACAAAGATTTTGTTTCATTATGAGCAACTTTTTTTAATTCTGCTATTGCTTTTTTTGCTATTTCTTTCGGATATTTTTTTATAAGAAATTTTAAAAGTAATTCTTCTTCTATATTTGAATTGTTTTTTCTATCTTCAAAATTCCCAAGATAAGTGTAGTTTAATTTTTCTTCAAATATTTTATGTACTATTCTGTCTTGTGTTACTATTTCTAATTCATTTACATTACTCATAATCCAACCTCACTTTTCCTGTTAGTAAATCTTCCATCATGCCTTCTTTTATCTGCTTATATTTTAGTAACTTATTTTTTAACATATTCACTTCTTTTTCCATTGCATATAATTTATTTGCTATATCTTTTTGTTCTCTTATATCTATAGGTATTTCTAATTCAAATGAAGCAAATTTTTTGTTTGAGCATACATATCTCTTACCGCTTCCTTCGCACATGGTTGAAGCTTGATTTAAAAATTTCTGATTTTTAAATATGTATGCTCTAAATAATAAATCCATTTCTATTATTGGTCTAAATCTTACAATGTGATAACTATAAACCAAGTCATCAATGTCTTCCATTGCAACTGAACTTACTCCAATATCTAAACGCGTTTCTGAAGATGGAGTTAAAAAAATATCTCCTTTTTTTACTGAACATTTATTTATTTTTTCATTTGAAGCTGTCGCAAAATAGTTACTAATATTGCTGTATATAAAATTATAATGCATAATATCCATATAATTTAATATTCTAATTTTTTGTTCGTCTTTTCTTATTTTTTTGTCAACACCATTTCCTGTAAATTCGCCAATATCTCCTATCCTTACTTTTTTCCATTCATATACTCTATTTTTGCCATTAAGTAGTTCTTGAGTAGCAGCTTTAAATATTTTTTCTTTCTTTTCTATTATCTTTTGTAACGAGTCAATTAAATTATCTATATTTGTTAAAGTATCGGCTATTGATTTTTGCTCTTTTAAGTTTGAATTATATTCAATATCTATGTCATTAATTATTTTACCAGATATAACAGGTTGAGCATTCTTATTGGCATAATTATTTAAATTTATATGCTTCAATAAATATTCTAAATATTTAATATTATGTTTTTTTAACGGAACAACAATTAATGCATTATCACTAATCCAACTTCTTTTAAATGTTATATTCACATTGCCACATTTTTCTCCAACCCTCCCAATGATCATTGTATCTTTTGGTATATTATAGTTTTTGCAATATCCATTTATTCCATTTCCACCATATACAGGATAATCTCCATATTTCAATAATGAACTAGCTTCAATACTCTCCCCACTATGAACTTTTATTAAACTTCCTAATTTAATTTTTTCTAGCATTTATACCCCATCCTTTCCAAATCTTTTAAAACTAAAGACTCAAAATGAGATGTTTCCTTTACCAATTGTTCTAATGTATTTTCATAATTTTCAACTACTGTTATTATTTGATTAGACAAATCATATATTATATCAATGTATATATCTGCAAATCTATTTTCTAAATCCTTAAACCATTTTTTATTTATAATTAATTTTTTTGCTGTTGTTTCATTTAATGAATCATATTTTTTGATTATTAAATTATTTAATTCTTCCTGAACTTTTTTTATATTTTTCTTTACATCCTTTTGCTTAGATAAATTATCTAACATTTCTTTTAATATCACTATACTTTCTTCTGATTCTTCTTTTATTTTATCTTTCACTAATTTTTCATTAACTTTATCTTCATCATTAAATATAGATTCATCTCCTGTATTTTCTTCGATTTTTAATTTAAATTCCTGCATTAAATCATTTAATTCATTATTCAATTCTTCTAATTTATTAGCATATTCTTTAAAATATTCTTTTACAACAATATCTTTTGGCAATAAATCTGATTCAAATTCATTTTTCTTTATTTTTCCATTCTTATCTTGTCCATAAATTAATTTTGGAATCCATCCATTTTCAATAATTAGATGTAAATCATCTTTTAATGTATTGTTATAATATTCCATTAAAAATTCATATGCTTCATATTTATCTATTAATTTATCATTCTCAAAGATTTTTAAAATATTATTAGATAATTCTTCAATTAAGTCTTTTACTCTTGTTTTACTATTTACATTGTATAATTTATCTTTGTTTTCTTCTTGCCATCTATTAACTTTTTCTATTAAATTTTCAAAATACGCAATAAATTCTTTTGAACCACTTATCTTTTCATTTATTTTTTCTTTTTTTATCACTAAATCAAAATATCCTTCCTTTTTGTTTTTCTTAAACAATTCTTTTTTTAGGTTTGGTGCTACACTCCAATATTTACTTAATTTTTCAATATCTACCTCTGGTATTCCTCCAAGCAAGTGTGCTTTTATATCTTGTATTGTTTCCTTATCAGACGAATCTATATATCTAGGAATATTCAAGTTATAATCTTCTTTTTCTATTTCTTTCATTGTTACAATTCTAGAATATTTTTCTTCTTCTATTCTACCTAAATATATATCAGTAATTTTCTTTATATCTTCTTCTCTTAATTTATTTTTATTTCCGTCTTTAATAAAATATTTACTTGCATCTATCATAAAGATATCTTTTCTATTAATAGCATCTTTTTTATCTAAAATTATTATACAAGCAGGTATTCCTGTTCCATAAAATAAGTTTGATGGAAGTCCTATAATTCCTTCAATTAGTCCACTTTTCAGTAAATTTTTTCTAATTATTTCTTCTTGTCCACCTCTAAAAAGTACACCATGAGGAAGTATAATTGCACCACGACCATTTGTTGGATCCATTGATTTTATCATATGTAGCAAAAAAGCATAATCTGCGCAATTTTCTGGTGGCATACCAAATCCTGTAAATCTTCCATATTCTTTTTCTGCACCTAAATCACTACTCCATTTTTTTACTGAAAATGGTGGATTAGCTACACAAAAGTCAAAAGTTCTAATATTTCCATTTTCAATATATCTTGGATTTGTTAATGTGTTTCCATCTTTGATTTGTGCTGTTGCATTTCCATGTAAAAACATATTCATAACGCAAAGACCTGCTGTACTAGTATCTTTTTCTTGTCCATATAAATATACTTTCGTTCCTTCTTTTGCTTCATTACCAGCTTTTATCAATAGCGATCCAGAACCACATGCCATATCATATACTTCAATAGGACTCTTTATCGATTTATTAATTTTCAATATTTTAGCCATAATTCTAGATACTTCTGCTGGTGTATAAAATTGTCCTTTACTTTTTCCTGCTTCAGAAGCAAATTGTTTCATTAAATATTCATAAGCATCTCCCAAGACATCATTGTCATCCGCTCTATTATTACTAAAATCTAATTCTGGGTCTTGAAATATTTCAACTAAACCTGTTAAGGCATCTATCATATCTTTGCCTTTCCCAAGTTTATTTTCATCATTGAAGTCAACAACATCTATTACATTTTGTAAATCATTTTCTTCTGCAATCTTTGCTAAAATCTTATTAAATTCTTCCCCTATATTTTTCTTTCCTTTTAGCGAAATCATAGTATTAAAATTTGCATCTTTAGGCACTTCTATTAATGAACCTTTTTTATTGTAGTATTTATCTGTTATAACTTTCATAAATAATATTATTAAAACATAATCCTTATATTGTGTTGCGTCCATTCCTCCTTTACTTCTTAATGTATTACAACTATCCCATAATTTACTATATAAAACACTCTTTTTTACTGCCATTATTATTCCTCCTATTTTTTCTTCCACTCTAAGTTACATCCAATGATGTCTGCGATTTCTTTTACCTCTGTATATTTAATTGTTTCTCTTCTAATTTTATTTAATATATTTGATTCTGTCGTTAATTTTCTATTTTCTAGTTTTCTTCTCCTATTCATTTCATTTATAACTTCTTTAAATTTCCAACCATTTAAAGATAGATTTCCTTTAATTTCATTATGAATATTATTTTCTTTTTTCAAGACATCACCTCCTAAACATAAAAAACAAAATAATTTATTATATAACAATTTAATTTTTATTATAATAAATTATTTTATATTTATAGTTAATTTATTTTTATTATATTAAATCATATTTTCAACCTAATTTCTATTACATTTATATTAAATTTTTGTTACAAAATCAGTTTTTCTGTAATATTCTCTTGACTATTCATTTCAATTAAGCTTAAATACACAACCAACTGGAGGTGATAATATGAATTCAAAGACTATACTATCTCTATATAATGGAGATTATTCTTGTATTGAAAGACCTATACCTAAAGATTCCAAATATGCTAAAACATTGTCCAAATGTACTGATTTGCAAGAGAAATTAGCTCAATTAGTGGATAAAGAAACCTTTTCGTTAATAGAAAAAGTTTTAGAATATCAAAGTGAATTATCTGCTATTGAAATGGAAGAAGTATTTACAGAAGGATTTTCTCTGGCTGTGTCTTTACTGCTGGAAGCGATTTCAAAGGAATAATATACCCCCTCCCTCTCCTATTTCCCGAAAGTTTTTAAAGCACTCCCCTCGCCGTTCCCCCTTTTTACTTTGTAGAGATTAGAGGCGGGGGTGGTCTTTATTTTTTTCGGTATATATCTTTTATTTATATTTCAATACTTATAGATAATATCTACCGATTATCACACTAAAAAATAGATTAGTTATATTTCAAACTAATCTATAATTTGTCGTTATTATAAGATTATTACATTCAATACTATTTTTAGGCATCATCTTCATACTTCCAGCAATATCCCCCAGCATGTTTTTGAACTCCCTTTGCCGCATCTCTAATACTTTTGGAATTAATTCCTGTTTGCCTTACAGCATCAGCAATAGAAATATATTTCTTTATAATAACTCCATCATCATTCATTTGTATAATACTTCTTCCAGTTACAGGTTCTTTTAGAGTATTTTTTCTTAATTCAGCTTTTTCCTGTTTTTCTTTTAATTTTTTTTCCTCTCTCAGTTTCCTTTTTTCTTCTTTTTCAATTAATCTTTGTTGAGCTTGTTTTTCTTGCTCGATTTTCTTATAAATTATTTGTACTGCTTTATCTCTTCTTGTAACAAGATTACTAACATTAGTATTATCTTTAGATAATCTCTCTATACCTTCTTCAAGAATAGCAATTTCATTATCATAATCTTTTAATTGATGATATACCATAGCATAAGATTCATATAGAACATATGTATTATATCCATTATATCTGGATAAATCAAATAATTTTATTGCTTCGTTATATTCTCCATTTTTCTTAATTCATCTCCTTTTAACCAAAAATCAAATCCTTCATCATACCCTTTATTCCAATCATTCAAATTTTTGATTTTATTTAATGGAATTCTATTATTTACTGGATTAATATTTATCTCATCACGCGAAACTTGTTTTTTTATATTTATTTCACTTAAATAATTATTCAAAGTTTTATTTGATATTTCATTATTTATAATCTTTTCTACTTCCTGTACAGATATTTTATATAAATTTTCAACTTCTTCTATTACGTTTTTTTCTCTTCTAGAGCTTCCGTCAATATAATCCATAGTGGCATTATAAGATTTTTTATATTCATTTAAAATATATTCATCTAATTGTTTTATATCATCAATTGAACTAAAATACACTCTTACAAATTCATTTCCTCCTTCACTTATATTACATTGTTCAACTGGTAATTCTAAATTTTTAGAAAAGTCATTAGAAACAATAATGTATTTTCCTTTTTTACTAAATTTATATTTTATAAAACTATACAAATAACATATATTAATATAACCACTAGCATTTTTTCTTGCCCCTAAAAAATCAATATTTAAACCATTATCATTTATTAATTTTTCTATATAAGCAAAAACAATTTTTTCATAATCATCAAGAGCAATAATATTTCTCTTTTTTTCAGTTTGTTTTTCTTTTATTTCGTAATCTAAAAAACGATATAAAATTTTACCACAAGTTTCAGCATCCGTTACGGCCCTGTGAGCTTCTTCATTTATTATATCAAAGTAGTCAGCCACTGTGCTTTGTTTATAATTTTCTAAACCATATATCAAATTTCTAGAAAGTGATAAAGTATCAATATATTTTATATTACCACTATAGCCTAATCTTTCTAAAGTATTAGACAAGAATCCAATATCGAATCGTGCATTATGAGCACAAATAACAGTTTCACCCGATAATGAATCTTCTAAAAACTCAACTAATTTAGGATATATAATATTTTCTCTAGGAGCGTTTTGTATCATTTCATTAGAAATATTATTTACTCTTGTCGCTTCAAATGAAATAAATTTATTAGGGTTTACTAATGAACTGAATTTTTTTACTGGTATACCATTTTCAAACAAAACTGCACCAAGTTCAACTATTCTATCTTCGACTGGATTTAAACCTGTAGTTTCTATATCAAATGCAATATATTTCTTTTTTAACATTTCTACTATACTTGAATATAAATAGACTTCTTTACATTCAATATATCCTTTTGCATTTAAATTATTAACATTATTTAGTTCGTTACTTTTTTTATTCCTATTAAAAATATCAAATATTCCCATATCATAAACTCCTCAATAAATTACTATCTATAAAATTATTTCATATCATATTCCCACAAACTCAATTTACCTTTTGCTTCTATTGGTTCATCAAATACTTCTGCATTTTCTAGCTGCCAACCATAATTTTCTTTAAAAGAACTATCTGTGTATATATCTTTATTCTCTTTTAATAACATCTCTTTAAATTCTGGTGACATTTTCACACAATCTACTAATGTTACTTTTCCTAATATTTTCCCAGTTGGCAAATCTTCTGGAATATATTTTGATAATCTTTTCATTGCTTCTTTATCTATTCCTTTTCCTGCATGGATTAGTAAATCTCCTCTATATTTAGTTTGCCAACTTCTAAATTCAAACCTCTTATCTTTTTGCATTATCAATGTTGCCCATGGTTGCTTTATTGTTAATACTTTCATTTCAAAATTCTCCTTTAATAAAATTTATTTTTGAATTGATTCCATATATTTTTCCCTCTATATCTTGGAATATATTCCCTATCATTATTTCCTTTCCAATATATTAAATCGTTAAAATCTTTTACCTTTACTTTATTAATTGCATATGGATTTAAAAATAAAAATGTATTCTCTTTATTATATAAATCACAGATGTATGCATCAGTAAATAATATAGCTGAAATGTGTCTATTATCTGCATTTACAAAAAAATTAGCATCTATAGGTGAACCATTCTGTTTTTTTATTGTATCTACATGGCTATAGTAACTATCTATAAATTTATTTGTATTTTTATCAATCCTTAATGTTAAATGACTTTTTCCTATTAAAATATTTAGAAAATCGAAACCATATTTTCCACTAAAAAAATCTTGTGCAATGTCTCCCAATGATATAAAAATAATACATACTTCATCTTTTTTCACTATTACGATTATCTATATATTCCTTTAACTTTTTTGATTTTGTACATAACTCTTGAGTAATTCTTGGCAATAATATTTCTAGCAATTTATTATAATCTACTATCATACTTTTCCTATTTTCGCTTAATCTGTAATTTTCTAACCCGTTTTTATCAGTTTCTCCACTCGAACAACAGACACACTCTATTTTATAATTATTTAGTTTAAAATCAGGACCTGCTTCACTATTACTATCTATAGCCATTTGTAAACATCCATATTTTTTTAGAAATTGATAACTTTTTATTTCATGTACTAAAGAAACATAATGATTATCTATTTCTTTTTTTACAATCATATCCATTAATTTTTTATTTAATTTTTCTTGTCCTTATTTCTTTTGTATTCAAATCACTATTATCTAGAATATTTATTAACTTTTTATTTATATCTTCAAAATATTTTTCGTTAATCATTTTTTCCCTCTCATTTCCCCCAATTATACCACTTCCTGTGAATTATTTAAATACATTTCCTGTTAAAACTTGTCTAGCTACGCCAAGTCTCGCCCTAATTGTGATCAAAGTGTGACAATTTCGCCCAAAAATGCAAGAAAAAAGCACCTGCTAAAATCTAGCAAATGCTTCATTTTATTGTGGTTGCGGGGGTAAGACTCGAACTTACGACCTTCGGGTTATGAGAATTAAGAGAAGAAAAAGGATTGACTCAACAAGCATTGGCTGATGAACTTGGAATTGGCATTCAATCAATAAGAAATTATGAGAATGATTCCTTAGATAGAATTCCAAGTACAGTTCAATTAAAAATGCTAAAAGACTTCTATGGTGTTACTTATGAATATTTACTTGATGAAGATTGTAATAATAGGACAACCGAGACTGTTTCTAATAAGAAAGACGAGATTCAATATTCTGATCCCGTCTATTTTATTAAATATATAATTCAATTGATCCCCAAAATATTCCGATTATTAGTGCCCTAAATGCAAAATTCATCTGTCCTTCACTATCTAAATATTGTCTTGCATGAATTAATTCATTTCTTATATTTAATGAATTATTATTATACAAATAATTGTATAAATATAAGTAAATCCCCATATTTTCAAAATTATTACTCTTTTTAAATTTTTTTCTTATAATGCTCAACAAAATTGTACTTGAATCCTTCATTACATGAATTTGCTGTTCTTTTTCTTTAAATGGAATAATGTTATTCTTTATTCCCAATTCTCTAATTAACAATTCTACTAATGGTATTAGTTGTGTTATATGTGCCACACTAACTCTATCAGGATATGGTAACAAACCATATTTCAAAAATCCATCTCCTATATCTTTATACATCTTTTTGTAATTATTTTCATTTATAGTAGTTATAAATGTAGAAAGCGTCAATGAATAGCTTTCATATATTGATCGCAAATAAGCAACTGGCTCAATATTAGAATTTAATAATTGTTCAGCATATTTTATTTGTATATCATCTAGATACTTACAAACAATATTATCAAATGAATCTTTTTGGCTTAAGTCTATCTTTTTAATATATGGCACAAACTTATCAATATATATTGTATTCTCCTTAAACAACATACTAATTGCAAATTCAGATGATGTTGACATCTGAGCTAAAATGTTTTGTTCCTTCCATGAAAAATTATTTCTAAAGCAAGCCAAAGGATATTGAGTAAAATACTGATTATATTCTTCTATTTGCTCTTTTTTAACAGTAGTAGAATATTCAAATTTTTGCATTTGAGATTGCATTTTTTCAAAATACTTTTCATTCCATAATTTTAATACTTTAAATATATATTCATTAATTATTTCATTGTTTACTTTAGATTTAGCAGCTATAAGAAAGTTAATAATATAATAAAAAGAATTAGATATCAGAATATCTTTATCATTCTTACTTATTAAATTGAAGAAAATTTTCATAACCATAGTTACTATTTCTAAATTAATATTCTTTTTTATGTATTCGTCTTTCAATAATTCAGTAAATGTATATAAGTTTTCAATTTGCTCAATTGCTTTTATTTGCTTTATATAGTATTTATCTATTTTCTTTTGTAACTCTTTATCAATTTTAAAACCTTTTTCTTTTAAAAATAGTATTATTTGTATATTTCTTTTTTTCTTTAATTCAATATATATTTGGTTGATATTTTTAGTAATATAATTATTTTTTTCCTTCATCTGTTTAATTAAAATATAAAACCATATATTATCAAAATCATATCTTCTATCTTGGTTTTTAATTCTATTCAAAACTTGATCAAATACTATTTTTTGCGTAGTTGTTCCGATATTTTTATTGTGTAATCTATAGTCAATAACTTCTAAAATCATTAATGCATCATCACTTTTTTCGAAAAAGTTTTTCATGTTATTTATAACTTGTTCATCCCATAAATCGTAATTCGGAATTTTCCATGTTCTAGAAGAAAATTGAGGTATTATCTCTGAAATAGAAAAACTTAACTTTGACATTTTTAAAATATAATCTTCTTGCCAAGTACAAAATTGATTTTTTTTATATCCAAAATTGTTAAATAATTGAGTATATTTTTTTAACCCTGTCAAGTTTCTTTTATTATATCCTACTATTGTTTCATTAAAATTCTTTGAATATATATCTGTAATTTTCTTTTTTTCAGTTATCGTTAGATTTTTTAAAAGCTTTTCTATATCGTTTCTATTTTTTTTAGACATATTTTTTATTTTATGCAATTCAAACCAATTATAAAAAATAAACATACCAAAATCATAAGCACCATTTATTCTTGTTTTTTGTACAAATCCAGCAATTAACCCTAATAAATATAACATTGAAAAATTTTTATAATCGTTATTTTTCATTACCTGAGTTATGGTTTTATTTTTTATTGCAAATCTTGCAATATCACTAAGTACAGTTACAAATTTATTTTCTATTTTTAGTTCTTTCTTATCAATTTCATATATCCTAATAAAATAATTTATGTGTTGATTAAATTTTGCCAACATTGAAAAAAACTCATCAAAATTATTACTGTCACATTCAGGATATTCAAATTCATTTTCCATCTCTCCAATTACCCACTGGAATCCTTCTTTACCTGCCATTGTCTGTTTTGAAAATTTTGTTTTAAATTTTTGATCAAAATATTTTCTCATCTAGCTCACCTCAATTTATGTTTTTTCCTATTATATCACGCTTTTTTAATTTTGCTAATATTCCTCCAAGATTTCTGCCGTTTTTCTCAAAAACAAAAAAATCAAGGAACTTTGAATTCCTTGATAAATCTGGTTGCGGGGGATATACTCAAACTCGCCTTAGAGTTATGAGAAAATATAGCAATTTTAGTCCATTCTATTTTCATGATTCTTTAATACTATTCACTTTTTTCATTTACAGTATAAAAGCTTATATATCCAATCCATTTTATTTTTTTAAGAGATTAATAAATATTTTACATTTTGAATTATTATTAACAATCCATTCTCTTCTCTCCATCAGTTGCAATCCCACAAAGATTTATGGTAATATTAAATACAATAATAAATCAGGATGGCCTCAAATGTATAATAATATCGGTAAACGAAACATATTAATTTTTCCTAAGTTTGACAATATAGATATAATTAATGAAATTAGAAATAAATATGATAGATTGGCAAATTTAGTAAATCCTCATATAACACTTGGTCAAGCAGATGGTTTAAAATATTTCTCTGATTTCAATTATGAATTTACAACTGTTATCAATAAAGTTTCTGTTGAATTTATTGGTGAAAATGAAGAATCTATTATTATTAAAAATATAAAGTTAGGAGAATAACCATGAATAATCTAGAATATTTAAATAAAATCATAACCATAAAAATCGACAGGCCTATGGGTAGCAAGCATCCAAAGCACGGATTTATTTATCCAGTAAATTACGGTTATGTTCCTAATACTATAAGTGGTGATGGCGAAGAATTAGATTCTTATGTTTTAGGAATCTATGAACCGCTAGAAACTTTTACAGGAAAGTGCATTGCAATAATTCATAGGACAAATGACAATGACGATAAATTAGTTGTTGTTCCAGAAAATAAAACTTTTACTAATGAAGAAATTAAAGTATTGACTGACTTTCAAGAGCAATATTTTGAAAGCATAATTCTAAGGTCTAAAGATTATATAAATTGGAATAAAAATATTCCAGAGTTATCTGTAACTAATTTAGAAGATAGCTTAAAATTTTATAAAATGGCTGGATTTAAAGTGGAATATGATAGACCTGAGGATAAATTTGCATTCATATCTTTGGATAATATTCAATTTATGCTACAAGAATTGTCTGATAATGATAAGTGGAATGTCGGAGAATTGAAATACCCTTTTGGCAATGGAATTAACTTTCAATTAGAAGTTGACGACCTTGATGAAATATATAATAACTTCAAAGAAAATAATTATGCAATTGCTTTTGATATCGAGGAAAATTGGTATAGACAAGATGATAAAATGTTAGGAAATAAAGAGTTTTTAATTCAAGACCCAGATGGATATTTGTTAAGATTTACGCAAGATTTAGGAGAAAAGACTGAGCAAAATTAAGCTCAGCCTTTTAATATCTAGTTTATTTTTTAGCTCCAGTAAAAACTTTCATAGTCAGCCTTTCTCTTTCTATAATTCAAATTTGTATATTTTTTCTTCGTCTCTTATTTTCTTCACAAATGTTGCTCCGAATTTTTCATAATAATTGTTCAATGTTGTTTTTAAATATATTTCTTTGAATCCTCTTTCTCCTGCTTCCTTCAAGATTGCATCATTTAATATTTTAGAATAACCATGCCCTCTGTATTCTTTTTTCACATACATCGTTGCATACCATGGACTGAGTTCTGGACATTCATCGCAATCATCAGGAAATATTGATATGAATCCTATTAATTTATCGTTATCTACAAGAATCAATTTGCAAAAATCATTACCTTTTAGTTTTATTTTAATTTTTTCTATTTTTCTTTCTATTCTTGCTTCTTTATCTTCTTCGGGATTATCTGCCCATTCTTCATATTCAAGTGTCGCTACTTCTTTCAAAAGTTCCATTTTTTGTAGTATGTTATAAATTTTTAACATTTTACACTCTCCTGTATATTCTCTTTGACCATTTTTCAATATTTTTAGTCCATTCAAATTATTATATTTCCCATATCTTTACTTCTCATATTCATATTCTTGTATTACTTTTCCATCTACGTCTTTTAGTATTATATTGTTTTCGTCTAATATAATGTAGCTGTGTGCTGTGTTGCATTTTGGTAATGATATTGATCCTGGATTTGCAAATATCAAACCTTCTTTTTCTTCTATGAAGCCTTGATGTATGTGTCCATAAATCATTATGTCGAAATCGTCATAAGGTATGTTTTCTATGTTGTATTTGTGACCATGTGTGAAGTAGAATTTTTTTCCGTTTATCTCCATTAATATATGGTCGTTGAATTTGAATTCTGAAATCATTTCGTCTACTTCTGCGTCACAGTTTCCCCTTACTACTAATAGCTTATCTTTCATTGAGTTTAATGTTTCTGCAACTTTCATTGGATTGTATTCTTGGCTCAAATCGTTCCTTGGGCCGTGATAGTATAAGTCTCCTAATAATATTATTTTTTCTGGATTTTCTCTTTCTACTATTTCTTTTATTTTGTCAGCATAATATCCCGAACCATGTATATCTGATATAACTAAAGCTTTCATGTTATTTTTTCCTTTCTCATTTTTTATAATTTATATCACATTTTCTGCTTATTCTCAATAAAATTTTACTTTATATTCCATATATTTTAAATATATTAGGATTTCAAGAGGCATTGTTTTTTTAGATTGATTTTTATTTTTCCATTATTCTACCTCTATCTTTATGTCCATTTCTAATCAAATAATGTAGCTTTTATTCGTTGTTGTGTAAATTAGTGTGCTATTTTTTAAATTTAATCTCAAGTCTCCTGCTTCTATATAATCTTTTGGTGCTTGTACATTGTTCATTCTTAATTGAGCATTTACTCTTGCAACTAATTCGTCTATGTGGAATGGTTTTGTAAGATAATCATTTTCTCCGTTATTAAAGCCTGTAAGCTTGTCCTCTATCATGGATTTAGCTGTTAGCATTATTACTTTTGATTCAATTTTTTCTTTTCTTATTTCTTCTAATATTTTAAATCCATCTATCTTTGGAAGCATTACATCTAACTTATTGCTTACGAAAAATCATCATTTGTAATTTGACAGCTTATTCAAAAAAATTAAAATGTATATACAAATATTATTCACAAACAAGTTGCCACCAGTCCTAGTACAAATCCGATTATGCTTCCTATTGTTGATGGCATTCCAGAATTTAGTTTGTTAGACTCAGGAACTAACTCGCCTGATACTATGTAAAGCATTGCTCCTGCTGCAAAGCTTAGGCAAATTGATATTATCTCTTCCGATATACCTCCAATTATTTTTCCCACAAAAGCTCCTAGTCCTGTGGTTACTCCTGAAAGTATTACATAAAATAATACTTTTCCTGCTTTCATTCCTCCCTTTTTCATTGGTATAGCCATTGATATTCCTTCTGGTATATCATGTATACATATTGCAACGGCAAGTGAATAGCCTAATTTTAGTGATGCTCCGAAGCCAGACCCGATTGCTAATCCTTCAGGAAAATTGTGTATTGCAAGTCCTATACTTGTTATTATTCCAGCTTTTAGTAAATTAATATTCGCACTTGATGTTCTGGAATTTGAGTTTCTTTTATTTATTCTTTCTAGACTTTCATCAGAAAATTTCTTTTCTACAACTATATTACAAATTACCATGCATATTATTCCCATTATTATTCCGATTAATGTACTTTTTACATCTGATATTTGTAACGCCTCCGGTATTAAATCGAAACTTAGTATTGCGGTCATGAGTCCACCCGCAAGCGATAATATGAAACTCAAAAATTTATCTGACGGTTTTTTTACTATTATTCCAAGTATTCCACCAAGTGTAGTTCCAAATGTTCCAAAAAATAAACCTAATAATGTAACTCGTAATAGCTCTGTCATATACTCTCCTTTTTATTAATTTATATGTCAGAGGACTGTATTTATTCTTCTAATTAATTGATTGAAAGTTTAATTTTATTTTGAACATTTAGTTTTGTTATTTGCAAATTCTTAGCAAAAAATTTCTATTAGTAAATTTTTTAAAATTTTACTAGCAAGCTTTTAGTAATAATTTTATTCGCAATTTTGCAAAAAACTTATTACTGTTTAGCATTAAAATAGCCCCCTTATTAAACTTTCGTCTAATAAAAGGGCTTCTTTTTTATTAACAGTTAACTCTTAAAAAAATTACTCTTTTTATAATCTTATTCTTCTTCAGAACCTTGTAATTTTTCAGCTCTATCTGCTGCAATTAAGTTGTCTATCATTTCGTCTAAGTCTCCATTTAAGAAGTTTTCCATTTGATATATGCTAAGTCCGATTCTATGGTCTGTTATACGTCCTTGTGGATAGTTGTAAGTACGTATCTTTTCACTTCTGTCTCCGCTTCCCACTTGGCTCTTACGCTCATTTGCAAGCTCTGAATCACGTTTTTGTTTTTCCATTTCATACAATCTAGATTTCAACAATTTCATTGCATATTCTCTGTTTTGAGTTTGGGAACGTTCTGTTTGACATTCAGCAACTATTCCTGTTGGAACGTGTATTAATCTAACTGCTGATGATGTTTTGTTTACGTGTTGTCCTCCAGCTCCAGAGGCTCTAAATACTTCTAGCTTAATATCTGCAGGGTTTATTTCTATTTGAACATCTTCAACTACTGGTAGTACGGCAACTGTTGCAGTAGATGTATGAATTCTTCCACTTGCTTCTGTTTCAGGAACTCTTTGAACTCTGTGTACTCCACTCTCGAATTTTAGTCTACTATAAACTCCTTTTCCAGTAACCATGAATGATATTTCCTTGTATCCACCAAGTCCTGTTTCATTTTCGTTTAGTATTTCAATTTTCCAGTGTTTTCTTTCTGCGTACATAGAATACATTCTGAATAGTGTTCCAGCAAATAATGCTGCCTCATCTCCTCCGGCTCCTGCTCTTATTTCGCAGATTATGTTTTTGTCATCATCTGGATCTTTTGGAATTAGTAAGATTTTCAATTCTTCTTCTAATTTTGGAAGTTTTTCTCTATCTACCTTTGCTTCTTCCTCTGCAAGTTCTTTCATCTCAGGGTCTTTCATCATTTCTTCTGCTTCGGCTAAGCTTTCTTGTGTCTTTTTATATTCTTTATATTTAAGAACTACTTCTTCTATTTCAGCATGTTCTTTCATATATGTTGTCCATTCGCTTGTTCTAGCTATTATCTCTGGATCAGCTATTTTTCTTGTAAGCTCTTCATATCTTTTTTCTACAGCTTCTAATTTTTGAAACATACAAATTCTCCTCTATTTTTTATTTAGCCTTTATATTATATATCAAAAAGCTTATATTTTCAACCCTTTCGAGCTACTTTTCAAGCTTATTACAATTGCATCATAATACAAAATTTTTTTCCTATTGGAGGTGTTTTATTTTTTACTATGAATTGTGACTTTTCTTTTTATTTAATTCTTTATTACAATTCTATTAGATTATATTTTATTCCTAATTTTTTTAAAATTTCTTTTTCTCTGTTAGTACATGTAAATATTATAGCTTGGTGTCCTTCTAATCTCTCGTTTATAAATTTTAGAGCATTTGCTAATCTCTCATTATCAAAATAAGCAAATGTTTCGTCTAATATAATAGGCAATTTTTCTTTTGTAAGTTCATCTATCATAGATAATCTTAAAGATAAATATAATTGGTCTATTGTTCCTGTACTAAGCTTTCCAGCTTCTATATATTCACCTCTTGCATTTTCTACAATCATTCCATTTTCGTCATTTATTGTAACTCTATTATATTTGCCATTTGATATTCTCTCTATACTATTTGATAAACTATTCGTAAATTTAGGAGTTATAGTTGTTTTCATCTCTTGATATGCTTCTTGTAAATTATCTATTGCAATATTAATTGCTTCCTCTTCAGATTTTAGTTCTTTATATTTTTCTTGTCCTAATTCTTTTCTTTCTTCCAGACTTGCCAAACTATCTATCTCTGGAAGTATTGTTTTTTCTTCAATTTCCAATCCCTTTAGCTTTAATCGTTCATTGTTTATTTTTTCTTCCATATTGTTTATTTCTGTTATTAGCGTGTCTTTTTCTAGAAGTTCTTCTAGATTTTCAATTGAATTTTCTTTGTATTTTGCTTTTATTTCTTCAACCTTTTTTTGTTTCAGAGTATCTAACTTTAAGCTTATTTCTTCAAGTTCGTTGCATAATTGTTCATTGTTTTTATCTAACAACATAATTTGACCTTTTATCATTGATAGATTGCTATTTAATTCTTTTTCTTTTATTTGCTCCTGTTCAAGATTTGTTTGTTCGTTCTTTATGTCGTTTGTTATTCTTTCTTTTTCATCTTCAAGATTTCTCTTTTGTCCTATTTTTTCATTTTTTCTGTTTATTATTTGGTTTCTTCTTGCTTCTTCTAGTTTTGCATTTTTATTTGCCTTTGATTTACTAATAATAACCGATAAAAGAATTCCAATTACTCCTAGGACTAATAATATATTGTTTTTTATAACAGTCAATGAAAGTATAATTAAAATTACAGATATGATTATACCAATTATTCCACCCTTGCTAAGACCTTTATTTGTTTCTGTTGAGTTTGTTGCTTCTTGGTTTTCTATTGCATTTATTTCTTCATTTATTCCATTTATGTTTTGTTCTATTTCTTCCTGTCTTTTTTTATTATTTTCTATTGTTTTCTCAATTTCACTTATTTTCATTTGAGGAATCTTGATTTCTTCTTCGGCATTGGTTTCTTCTGCTTTTAATTCTTTTATTTTTGTTACGTTTTGGCTTCTATTTTTTTCTTTTATATCAATTTCCTTTTCGTAGCCATCTTCTTCTTGCATACCTTCTTTTAGTTCTTTTAAGATTTTCATTTGTATTTCAAGCTCTTTTAATTCCTCTTCTGTCTGTTCTTTTTGCTCATCAATTTCATATTTTCTGTTCTGATAAGGTTTTATTTCTTCGATTTTTCTTGTAATATCATTTATTTCTTTTTCAATTATATTTATTGGCTTTTGAGATGTTTTATTTGTTCCTATTTCATCTCTTATTTTTTCTTGTAGCTTTTGCACAGCTTTCTTATATGAAACATTGTCTTCTCCAGATGAAGCAAGATTTGCTATTCTCTGTATTAATATGTTTTGATCTTTTTCTTCAAGCCTTACTTCTTGTTGCATGCTTACAACAGTTGATAAGTATGTTTGTTTATCGATTCCTGTTTGCTCTACAAAAAATTTACTTCCGTCTTTTTTGTCTGTATCAAAGTTTGCCGTTATATCTTCCAGTTTACTGTTATATATTTTAGGATTCTTCTTATTGAAATCTCTAAATATTTCGTATTCTTCTCCATCTTCTAGCTTGTAACTTAATTTCCCTGAAAATTCAGTGTTATTCCATGGTTTATACTTTTCATAATCTGATATTTCTCTTCCATCTTTAGTTTTTGATATACCATATAATGTATTTACAATGTAACTAAGCAAGGTTGACTTTCCAGCCTCATTTTCTCCATGTATTATATTAATATTATCTTCTAAATTAATTTCTTTATTTTCCAAATTGCCATAGGCATTTATTTTTATATTTTTTATTTTCAATTCTTTCACCTACTTCTTCTATTTTAGAATATCCATTCCAATTTCAAATGCATTGAGTAATTTTTGAATATCCTCATTTTCTTTTGTGTCTACTTCTTCTGATTCGCTATCTTTATTTTTTAAATTTTCTATTTTTTCTAAAATCTTCTTTGCAAAGATTCCTTTTAGACTAACTTGTTTTGCGATTTCGTAAATATCATATTTTATTTGTGTAATGTTTTTTATTCTAAGAATATTTTTATTTTCTAGTTGGTCCATTATTTTTCGTTCTGTAAAATCAAAATTTCTTTTTCCTGTAAGTATTATTTTATAGTAGCTATTTTCGTCTAATTTCATGCTATTTATTTTTTCTATTAAATCTTCTTGCGAGTTTATTTCGGTTATATCTAACTGCTTTTCTTCAAATGTTTTTGCAGATGTTTCTAGGAATTTTAAGTTTATTTTTTCATTTTTTTCTAACGAACCTACAATAAAGCCTCTTTTTCCAAGTTCATCAAATCCCAAAGATACCGTTGAACCCGGATATACAATTCTTTGATTTTCATAATCATTATAACTTGCCTTGTGTATATGTCCTAATGCAACATAATCAAACCCCATTTCTTGGAGTTCTTTTTTAGTCATTGGGTTGTATTCCTTGTTTTCATCACAACCACTGTCTAAATTTCCATGAGTTATTAAAATATTAATTTTTTCAGGATTCTCTATTTTTATTTTATGGTATGGATTATTCATATAAAAGTCGTTAAATCCGTATCCATAAATATCTGCTTCAGGTGTTTCTATCCTTTCTAATTTTTCTGTAAATATATGCACATTTTCGTTCCATTTATATTGTTTATAAAATGAGTTTTTTATGTATGGATCGTGGTTTCCCGGCGTTATAAATATTCTCGTTTCAGGTATTTCCTTAAATAAACTATTTATATATTCAACTGTAGATTTTCTAATATATTCTTGTTCGTATAAATCTCCTGCAATAAAAAAATATGGAATATTGTTTTGCTTAATATATTCCACTACTTCCTTCATTGCTTTTCTTTGTTCTAGTCTTCTTTCTACTGCAAATTTTTCATTTCCAGCTAGTGCACAAAAAGCACTATCAAAGTGCATATCTGCTATATGTACAAATTTCATTTCAATTATCACTTCTCTCTTTAGTATTTTGTTTATTATTTTATATCATATAAATTTTCTTAAGTCAATATTTGTACGAATAGTTGTTCTATTTTCATTCGACATTTTTTGAAAATTTTTAATTTTACTTTTAAGTTTTTAAATTTTGTATTTCTCTTAAAATTACGGAGTGAATCCTACGAAATGTATTCTTCTATTTTACTTTAAAATTTATGTTCAAACAATATTTAATCCAATTCAAAAAACATAAAAATCACCTCAAATATTAGACTTTCTAATACCTAAGGTGATTTTAATTCTTTATTTCTTGTTTTTACTTTTTCCATTTTTGTTTTAAAGTCAGCTTTTATTCTTTTGCACTTTTTCTGATGTAATTATAAATACTCTTGCTATAATTTTTCAATTTACTTCTTGTTCTTATCTATTGGTCCAAATAGTTCATCAAATTTTGCTTCTAGTTCATCTTGAAGATCCTTTGAAAATAATTCTTCTTCCTCATTATTTGGTTCCATTGGTAAAACAGGAGCCTCTTCCATTTTATTTTGAATAGGTCGTGTTTGTGCAGTCGAATTTTCCATGCTTTGCATTGGTCTTGGCGTCACAACAGAATTTGCCATATTCGACATTGTTTCCGATTGAACATCTGAACTTTCCAAGTTTTGCATTGGAGATATAACATGACTATTTTGATTTACTGGTTCAAATTTTGGCATTTCAGGCTTATCATCCATTTTTGCGTTATTTGAAAAATCATCTTCGAATAAATCATCTAAAGATTCTATTTTCAAATCTTGCTCTTGATTACTATCTTTATTTTCAACATAAGGATTTGCTGGGTTAAATTTACGCCAAGCGCCTCTATTTCCTGCATCAAAGTTATTGTGACTTATTGTATACTCTTGCAATCTTCTTGCAATAGGTCTTGTAAAGTAATAATATTTTTTTGCTTTTATTGGTTTTAAACCTTTTTCAAATATTATACAAAGATCGTTATCCATTCTTCTTAGCTCATCTGGTGTCATTAAGGCTCTTCCCATGATTTGGTCAGATGTGCTATAACCTTGTTTTGAATAATTTTTGTCTCTACTTACAGATTTTGAATCTCTTGATATTGTTGTTTCTCCTAATTGTTCAGAGAAATACTTGCATGTTTCTGCTGAGTTACTTCCTAAAAATACGTGTGTATCACAGTTACCGATTATTGTTTCATAAGACTTATCATAAATTGCTTTTAATTGGTCTAAGTTCTGTAATATTACACTGAATGAAATTTTTCTACTTCTACTGGTAGATATTTTTTTATCAAAGTCTGGTATTTGTCCAATGTTTGCAAACTCATCTAATATGAAAAATACTGGTACTTTAAGTTCTCCACCTGGATTTCTATCTGCAAAATTATATAATTGCTGAATCATCTGAGAGAAGAATATTGTAAGTAAGAAATTATATGCAGTGTGTGTATCTGAAGAGATAACGTATAATGCTGTTTTTCTTGTTGCAATATCTTCAAAGTTTATTGTATTTGTCGATGTTACTTCAGCAATTTCTTTCGAGTCGAATTTTCCTAGCTTTGATTGCAATGTACTCAAAATAGAACTATATGTTTTGTCTGATGCAATTTCAATTGATTTATAGTTCATTCTTGCAGGGTGGTCGTAAGGCAATTCATTCATTAAGTCTGTAAGTAAGTTGTTTCCTCCATTTGAATTTGCAGCTCTTACAAGCTCTGCACAAGATGCAAGGTTTTGCTCTTCTGGTGGTCTTGTTGCAAGTAAATAATAAATTAATGCTTTTAATAACATTTCTGCAGTGTCGTCCCAGAATGGGTCTGATCCACCTGCCTCGCCTTGTTGTCCTTTTACTATTGTATGAGCTATAACATCTACATCTACCTCATTTGTAATATGCATTAGTGGATTGTATCCCTCACTATTTTCTGGATTTACTAGATTTAATACTTTTATATCATATCCATTTTTTTGTAAGAATCCTGCAGTCTTATCATACAATTCGCCTTTTGGATCTGTAAAAACATAAGATCCCAGCATTTGAGTTGCATTCGGAATTGAGTATGATGCCGATTTACCAGAACCTGAACCACCAACTACAAGAACGTTTACGTTTCCTCTTTTATCTATTGGTAAATAGTTGTTCTCTGCAAGGATTATTCCTTTATTTCTATTCAATATTTTATATTGTTCTCCATCTTCGCTCCAACCACTAGAACCATTTTCTATGTCTTTATATTCATTCTTTGGTTTTGCTTTCATTACTCCAATTACTGTCAGGAATAAAAATAAAATTGCAAACCAAATAGAACTTTTTAAGAATGTATTTCCTGCATTATATTTTGCAATTCTTGTTACTGAAGTAAGACTTCCCGCTTCCTTCATAAAACTTTCAATCGTTCCTGATATTGCAACTTTTCCATCTATATCAGTATTTTGCATTATTGCAACCGCTATAGGTGCAATTAATAGTATTTCTAATATTACATATAATATTAGAAATACTATTAAATACTTTTTACTATCTTTAAATGCTTTTTTTACTTTATAATTCATAATAATCACCTTTTATGAGTTTTATCTTTTCGTTATTTTCTATCTAACATTGTCTTGATTTTTGTTTAGCTCTATGTTTGGTATTAAAGCTATTGTTATGTACTCTTCTGCTTCTAATGACGTTTTTGCCTCTTTGCTTGCTTCAGGTGGAATTACACATCTATTTTCTTTTTCATTAATTATCGTTTGTCCCCCATTAAATTTTGCTATTGAACCTTCACTTGTAGATTCTATATTTAATTTGCTCATTTAAGATCCCCCTTAATTTTCTTTAAGTCTTTATCTTCTCTTATTTCAAATGCAAAATATGATTTATAAGGTTTTAATTTGCATTTTCCTTTTACTTCGTTTGTATCTTTATCAAAATATAATACTGGTTTTATCTCTTCTGTTGTTTCTGGGTCTATTATTGTTATTGGTCTTTGCAAATTTGGTGTATATTTTATGTCTTTGTATTCTGTTTCTTGCTCTGAGTACAATGTATCAAATTTAATTGGAACAGGTTTTTTAGATATTTTAACTTCATCCTTGTTAAGTAGTCCCATATTTACAACTACTTTATCCTGTCCAAAAGATAATATAACTAATTGATTATATATATCTTTTTGAGCATCAACAAAAAAAGTCTTTTTCTTGTTTTGTCCAATCATTTCTTCTCTACATTTTAATCTTTCTAATGTAAATTTAGGTGAGTTTTCATCAAGTAATTTATCTGTTACATTTATTTGATATATTACTGTATTTACATTTTGTGGATCTGTTATACTAAAGTGTTTGCCTTGTATTTGGTCCATCTCTTACACCTCTTTCTATGAAAACTATTCATATTTTTTCTTCTGCATACTCCTATATTATACCGTATTTTAGCGAGTATGTCAACGTTTTTACATAATTATGTAAATTATTGGCTTTTTTATAACTCTCTTGGATTAAATTTTGATACTTTTTTTAGTTCTTTATATAGCTCTATTTCTTTATTTGATAATTTTTTAGGTATCATTATTTTTACTTTTATAATAAATTTTCCTCTTCCACCTTTGCCGTCTTTGTAACCTTTTTGCTCGATTTGAATTTCTTCTCCTGTTTCAATTCCCTTTGGAATATATACCCCCAAGCTTTCATCTATCGCGTCAACATTTACTTTTGCTCCAAGAACAGCTTCAGAAGGGCTTATATTTAACTCTGTATAAATGTCCGAACCTACTAGCTTATATTTTTTATCTTGCTCCATGTTGATTCTAATAAGTAGGTCTCCGTTTTTTCCTCCATTTTCTCCTGGTTTACCTTGACCAATAAGTCTTATCATTTCACCATTTCTTATTCCTGCTGGAATTTTTACTTCAAATGTTCTCATTTTTCCATTAACAGTTCTTAATGAAATAGATTTAGCTTGACCATAAAAGCCTTCAATTACCGAGATTGGAATTTGTGTTTCAACATCTTCTCCTTGAATTGGAACCTTTACATCTTTATGTTTTCTTTGATATGTAGTTTCTTGGCTTTTTAAACCGTCCAATCCAAATAATACATTAAGTATTTCACTTCTCGTTGTGGTTTTATTTTCTTCTGCCTTTTTAGCTTTCGCCTTTTTTCTACCTATTCTTGAATTCCATAATCTATCATATTTTCTTCTTGTTTGCTCATTTATAAGTGCTTGATACGCTTCATTTATATCTTTAAATCTCTCTTCGGCTCCTCTTACACCAATGTTTACATCTGGATGATATTTTTTTGCTTGTTCTCTGTATGCAGTTTTTATTTCATCTATGCTAACTTTATTTGTCTCTAGTTCTAATATTTTGTAATAGTCCTTGAAAATCATTTAACATCCTCCAACATGTTTGCACTATTTATCCTTAACTACTATTTAGCAACCATATTATATCACATATATTTACAGATTAAAATATTTTTTAATGATTTTATTGCTATTTTAGGCTTTTTCTTGCATAAATCACATTTACTCATACAGATTTTATTCTAGTTTTTGTTTAACATATTTTAGTTTTTTCTCATTTTGTCTATTATCAATTTATTTCTTGTTTCTATGCTTTCGTGTTCTATTAATTTTCCTTTCTTTACTAATGATGTTATGTTTGAATCAAGTATTAGTAATATTGTAGCGTCTAAGTCTTCTTTAGCAAGTTTTCTTTCTGCCTCTAAATCGTAATCAACTGATTTTCTGTTTAATTCAACTTTATCAGAAACGAATACAATTTTAGCTAATGTATCCATCTTTGTACTTGTTGTAGTATGATATTTTATTGCATCTTCAATTTGCTTGTCCACTCCATACTTCTTTTTTGCTATATCTGCACCAATCTTTCCGTGAAGTATAGGTGTATTTATTCTTTCTATTTCCGTTATTTCAATATTATTTTTTTCAACATAATCCAGCATTTCTTCTGGGCTCATTTCTTTTGCGTTGTCATGTAATAAGCCTGCAATTTTAGCTTTCTCGACATCTACTCCATAAATTTTTGCAAGTGTTTCGCACATTTCCATTACTCCAACTGAGTGAATGTATCTTCTTTCTGATAATATCTTTTTTAAATCTTCCTTTATTTTTTCTGTTTTCTCCATTTTAATCAAATTTCTCTCTTTCTTAATATTCTCCTTTTCGAACCTCAAAAGGGGCATCATTAAAGATGTCCCTGTGATACTTTTATTTTGCTGTTTTTATCAACTCATCTAATAGTTTTGAGTATTCTAATCCTGCATTTTCCCATAGTTTTGGATACATGCTTATGTTTGTAAATCCAGGCATTGTATTGATTTCGTTTATATAAACTTCTTCTGTTTGTTTGTCTACAAAGAAATCTACTCTAGATAATCCACTGCCTTTTACAGCCTTGAAGGCCTTTATTGCATTTCTCTTTATTTCTTCTGCTGTTTCTGGCTTTATGTCTGCCGGTATTATTACCTTTGATTCAGCATTTTTGTATTTTGAATCATAGTCGTAGAATTCTTCTGCTGAAATTATTTGCCCAACATTGCTTGCAGAAGTAACATTATCTGTTCCAAGGACTGCACATTCAACTTCTTTTCCGTTAATTGCTTCTTCTATTAAGATTTCAGAATCGTATTTTCCAGCTTTCTTCATATTTTCTATTAATTCTTCTGCATTTCTTGCCTTATTTACACCAACTGAAGAACCTGAATTTGATGGTTTTACAAACACAGGGAATCCTAATTTTTCTTTTACTATCTCAGATATTTCACTAGCCTCTTTTTCTTCGTGATTCAATTCATCATCTATGTATATGTATTTATCTTCCGATTTGCAAGTATTTATTATTACATATTTAGCTTGCTTTAGGTTTGCCTTTTCGAATATTATTTTTGCGTAAATCTTATCCATGCAAACGCTTGAAGCTAGTACCCTACAACCAATGTATGGTATTTTAAGCATTTCTAATAATCCTTGAATTGTTCCATCTTCTCCATATAAGCCATGAAGAACTGGAAATATTACATCATTTTTCTTCAAGGCCTCAAATTCATTATCTATTTTTTCTAGTTCTTTGGGTTCATCACCAATCTCAAATATTTCTATTTCATTTACAGGTTTCATGTAATGATACCATTTTCCATCTTTTGCAATATATATAGGATAAATTTCATACTTTTCTTTGTCCAAATTTTTTAATACAGAACTTCCAGATACAACTGAAACATCATGTTCTGTAGACATTCCTCCAAAAATAACCCCAACTTTAATTTTACTCATAGGTTCTTCCTTTCTACCTTGTTATCTAAATCAAGGTTTTATTATTTTATAATATTTTCTACAATTTCCTTGAAATTCATTGAGTTTGATGCTTTTACTAAAACCACATCATCTACTCCTAATATTTTTCTTAATTTTTCTATAGCCTCTTGATTGTTATCATAAGAATATACATGTTCCACACCATTTTCTTGTGCAACTCTTGCGGTATTCTTTGTTTCATTTCCAACTGTTATTAATATATCTATCTTATTGTTTGCCACTTCCATTCCTACATTCTCATGTAGTTTTTGAGAAAATTCTCCAAGCTCAAGCATATCTCCTAGGACAGCAATTTTTCTTTTTCCTTGCATTTTATTAAGATATTGAATAGATGATTTCATAGAATCGAAATTTGCATTATAGCAATCATTTATTACCGTGTATCCTCTTTCAACTTTTTGAACATCTAATCTCATTTTACTTAGTTCAAATTCTTTTATTCCTTTTTTTATTTTTTCATCTTCTATGTTTAGAATTTTTCCTACAGATATTCCTGCTAAACTATTGTAAACAAAAGCTTCTCCTCCAACTGGAACTTCAATTTTTTCTTCATCACTGTTTGTTTTTCCGTCCATGTTTACTGCAAGTTCATATTTGCTTCCTTTGTCAGTATATTCAATATTCTTTGCCATTATCATACTTTTATTATTTATTCCATAAGTAAGAACTTTATACTTTGTATTTTCTTCATTCCATTTATGTAACAAGTCATTATCATTATTAATAATTAAAGTTCCATCTTTTGCAAGCCCTTCAAGTATTTCTAATTTTGCCTTTAATATATTTTCTCTTGAACCTAAATTTCCTATATGAGCCGTTCCAACATTCGTAATTATTGCTACAGTTGGTTTTGCTATATTTGTTAATTTGCTTATTTCGCCAAAGTGATTCATTCCCATTTCAACAACTAAAGCTTCTTCATCATCTAATTTTAAAATTGTTAATGGCATTCCTATATGATTGTTCATATTTCCTTGTGTTTTCAATGTTTTATATTTTTCCGAAACGACACTTGCAACAACATCTTTTGTGCTTGTCTTTCCAACACTTCCCGTTATAGCAATTACTGGTATGTTGTATTTTTCTCTCTTCAATTTAGCAATTTTTCCTATTGCATTAACAGTGTCTTCAACTTCGATTATAAATTTTCCTTCAAATTTTTTTACTTCCAATCCTTCAACTTTATTGATTATGCATCCTTTTGCACCTTGATTAAAAGCTTCCTCGTAAAACTTTGAGCCATCACTTCTTTCACCCTTGAATCCTATATATATGTCTCCAGCATTTATTTCTTTTGTATTTCTTGAAAAGCTTTTACATTGTTCTTCTACATTTCCATATAAAAGTTTTCCTCCAGTAACATCTAAAATTTCTTGTACCGTTAAATATTTGTTCATACGTTTGCCTCCAGTATTTTTTATTATTATATTCCTGCGGAATTTTTTTTGCAACAATTTCGAATAAATTTTAAACTTTATGAATGTGAGTTTCAATTATCCTAATCATAAAATTAAGAGATAGCAATTCTATTACCATCTCTCTATTTTATTAATTCTTTTTTATTAATGAAATAATTGTTACACTTACTATAAATATAGTGATTACTATAAGTATGCTTATAATTGCATATTTAATAATCATCTTACTTTTAGATGTAGTTGTCTTAGTATTTTTGAAGTCTTCAGCTCTTCCTGGTCCTCTATTATTCATAGTATTATTTTCTTGAAAAGAGGTGTCCTCATTGGGCGAATCTTCATCCGTTAGTGTGTTAGCGTGCCATCAGGAGTGTTTACAATTACCAAAATGTCTTCCTCTTTTCCTGTTTCTGCATTTATATATACTAAAAACTCGTTTCCATCAACTTTTCCTTTAAACTCCCAGCACAATACTTCTGTTTTCCATTCAGTTGGAATCATTGCTAAATTTGTGCTTAGAATTTCAAGTTCTTTATTTATAACTTCTTTAGCCTTTTTCTCTGTAATTATGTCTTGAGGAATTTCTCTTGTACAGTGTGAATTTAAATATCCCGTTGTTTCGATTCCTATTATTCTTCCATCGTCTAATGCAACTTTTACTTTTATTAAGTCTGGATACATTACTACCGTGCCAATTTCAGAGTTTTGATTATAAGCATAATTTATTGTAACAATTCCATTTTGTTTTAAATAATAAGTTTCTTTCATGTCTGCGTATCCATGTTTACTTAAGAATTCTTTTGCAAGTTCATCTGCTTTTTCCTGAGTTATTGTTTCTGCATTCACTGTTTTATTATAGTTTGCAAATATTACATGTCCACCTTTTTTTGAAATAGATATTGTTGCAAGATTGTCGCTATCTTTCATTTTTACACTAAAATCGTAAGAAGGAATTTCCGCGTTTTCTGAATATCCATTAGAGGTTATTTCTTCTATCTTGTCTTCTCCATAAAATTCTTTTACTTTTTGATTTGCCGTTTCTTCATTAATATCTTCGCCAGTTAATCCCTTTTTCTCGCTTGATGTTATATGGTCTGAGAAAGCTCCATCATAAATTAGTCCGCTGTATTCATGGAAATTTTCTTCAAGACTCGTAAATGAATCTGCCGTTATTGAGCTTACCTGTGTTGCAAAGGCTTGGGTCCCCTTATCTTCAAGCTCTTTCCATTTTATTCTTCCATTGTTTAAATCTGTTGACAGCTGATTCAAAGTATTTTCTAGTTCTACACTATATGTGTGCAATTCTTTTATATTTTTCAAATCTTCTTCGCTAAGGCTCTTTCCTTCAATATTTTTTCTAGATAGAGTGTAACTATAATCGCTGACCTGATTCAAAAATTTTGAGGTGCTTTCCAACTCATGGCTACTTATTGGCAATTGAGACAAACAACTTTGAGCAATACTTGCCTCTCTCCATACATTTGTTAAGGTTTCTGCTCCATGTTCTGGAGTAGTTGAAATCATTGCCTTTGCAAGATATGTTTCAACATTTTGAACATAATCAACTAATTCAAAGAATGCCATATTATTCTTATTTTCTGATGCAGTTACATATTTTCTTGTTTCTTGGTAAGCATAATATATAATTGCTCCCACTACTGCAATTACAAGCACAATCGCAACTGCAATATAATTTTTCTTATTATCTTCTCCACTTCTTAAATGTGTATTTTTTACCATTTAAAAAACCTCCTTCTAATCTTAACTACAGAATCTGTGTTTTCCTATTGTTTTTATTAATGGTCTAGACCAGATCCATTTATTTGTTGCCGTTGCAGGATTAAAATAATATATTGCTCCTCCTGACGGGTCCCAGCCATTTAAAGCATCTCTTGCAGCCTTTACTACTGTTGAACCTTCAGAGATTGCAACATTTATTTGCCCGTCTGATACGGCAGTAAATGCACCTGGTTCATATATTACCCCTGCAATAGTATTAGGAAATTTAGGAGATTTTACCCTATTTAATATTACCGCACCAACCGCAACTTGTCCTTCATAAGGTTCTCCTCTTGCTTCTCCATTTATAGCTCTTGCTAAAAGTTGAACATCAGATGTGGAGTTTGAATTGCTTGCTGCAGTTACATTCTTCGGCTTTATTTGTATTATCAATATCATTAATATAACTAATGTTAGTATTAATAACACAATCTTACAAATGCTCATTATCGTTTTTTTCATCGTATTTTTATCTATATAAATAGATATTCTCCCTTCTTTATTCTTTTATGTACTTATTATTGGTAATTTATTTAATTTTATACATTTGTCTTCCGTTTTTTGGTTGCTTATGATACAATGTGGTCAAATAATATATTTTCTCTTTAGAGAGAAAGGAAAGTTTTAAACATGAGAAAAATTTTAATTTTTTATGCTTCTTATGGAGGTGGACATTTGTCTGCTGCAAATTCCATAAAGCAATATATAGATGAACATTATTCAGATTGTGAAACAAATCTTGTTGATTGCATGCTGTATGTAAATAAACCAATAAATAGAATCAGCACAACTGCATATAAAGAAATTGCTAAAAAATTTCCTTGGGCTTGGGGCGAAGTCTATAATTGGTCTCAAAAAGGTCCAATTGCACGCATAAGTTCAACAGCAAACAACTTAATGGCTAAAAAGCTGTTTAAACTTATAAAAAACTATCAGCCAGACATAGTTATTTCTACTCATCCTTTTGGAAGTCAAATGGTAAGTTATTTAAAAAGAAAAGCTTTAACAGAATGCAAATTAGCAACAATATTAACCGATTTTGCTCCACACGAGCAATGGCTTGTTGGCAAGGAATATGTTGATTACTTCTTTGTATCACATGAAAAAATGAGACAAAACTTAATTGCAGAAAGCATTCCTGAAAACAAAGTTTTTGCAACTGGAATTCCTTTATCTAATAGATTTTTGAGACATTTCAATAGAGCTTCTGTAATGAAAAGTTTAGATTTAAATCCAGATAAAAGAGTCATATTATTCTTCGGTGGCGGAGAGTTTGGCCTTGGAAAAGAGCAGACAGTTAAAATTTTAAAATCATTTATTGAAAATGTTTCTGAACATCAAATTGTTGCTATTTCTGGTAAGAACGAAAAAATGAAAGAAGAATTTGATAAGCTGGTTGAAAAAGAACATGCAGAAAATATAGTCAAGGTTCTTGGTTATACTCATCAAGTTCCAGAATTAATGAGCATTTCAGATTTAGTAGTTACAAAACCGGGTGGTTTAACAACTACGGAGAGTTTAGCTTCTGGCTTACCAATTGTTGCAATTAATCCAATTCCAGGTCAAGAAGAAGAAAATGCCGAATTCTTAGAAAATGCAGGAGTAGCAGTTTGGCTTAGAAAAGATAGTGACTTTGATAGCATTATTGCAGAGCTATTAGCAGATAAATCAAAGTTGCATAAAATGAAACTTAATACTAAGCTTCTGGCAAAAAAACATTCAACACAAGATATTTGTAATATTGTTCTTGGTGATGAATCTTTAAATTAGTTCCTTTTTCTTTTTTATATATAGTGTCTATTTCAAAAAAATAGGCACAAAAAAGACGATACTCTGCTTTATTGTAGATTATCGTCTTTTTGTTTATAATTGAATTCTTCCTTCTAAGGCTCTACTTAGAGTAACCTCATCAGTATATTCCAAATCTCCTCCTACAGGAATTCCGTGTGCAATTCTTGTTACCTTTATTCCCAATGGTTTTATTAGTTTAGATAAATACATTGCTGTTGCCTCTCCTTCAACTCTTGGATTTGTTGCAAGTATTACCTCTTTTACTGTTCCGTCCATTAGTCTTGCTAAAAGTTCTTTAATTTTTATATCATCTGGTCCAACCCCATTCATTGGAGATATTGAACCATGTAAAACATGATAAACTCCTTTGAATTCATGAGTTTTTTCCATTGCTACTACATCTCTTACGTCTTCCACAACACATATTACAGATTGGTCTCTTGCCGTATTTGAACATATTGGGCATGGGTCTGTATCTGTTATATTGTAGCATTTCGAACAATATTTTAAATTTTTCTTTGCATTTATAATGCTTTGAATAAATTCATTTGTTTCTTCTTCAGAAGCATCTAGTATGTGAAATGCTAGTCTAGCTGCAGTCTTATTTCCGATGCTTGGTAGCTTTTCAAAACTTTCTATTAATTTTTCGATTGATGGTGCATAATATGACATTTGCTTAATCTCCTATTTTACATTAGTCCTGGAATATTAAATTTTCCAAGAGTTTGTGATGCAGCATCGTCAACTTGTTTCAATGCATTGTTTATGCAACTTGTAATTAAGTCTTCTAACATTTCTACATCATCTGAATCTACAACTTCGGGTTTAATTTTTAGTTCCAATATTTCTTTTTTTCCTGAAACTCTAACCTTTACAGCTTCTCCTCCGCTTGTAGCCTCGAATTCTCTTTCAGCAAGCTCGTCTTGTGATTTTTCCATATCTGCTTGCATCTTCTTTGCTTCTTTCATTAATTGGTTTAGGTTCATTCCACCAAAACCGCCTCCCATTCCTGGGAATCCTCCTCTTTTTGACATTTTATAATCCTCCTAATTATTCTATTATATTTATTGGCATATCAATACCCTTTGTTAAGTCGTCAAAGTTACTATTTTTTGCCTTTATTTCTTCGTTATTATCTATAATAACAACTCTCATTGGTTTTCCTTGGTCTATTGAAACTTGCTTTACTATTTCACTCATATTTTCAGGTCGTTCCAAAATAGTTTTTCCAAATGGCGTTAGTCCTTTTTCGAATCTAATACCAACTGTCATATCGTTTATTTGGTTGGCCGTTGAAGTTGATAGAGCCGATGATAAAGAGATTTTTCCTTCTTGTTTTATTTTTCCTATTATTTTAGGCCATGTTTCTATTGGACTGCCCAACTCTTCTGCTTTCATTTTTTTTATTTCAGGTTTTGGTCCCCCAACAGCAACATTTTTGCTTTGATTATCCACATTTTTTCCATTTGTTGTGGACATTCTAGCACTATTTCTTAATTGGTCTATCTCTTTTTCAAGTCTAGATACCTTATAATTTAAATTATTTATTTCTTCTTTACTAGCCGAATCCATAGCTCCTATTCCGCCATTTACAGCAACATTTCCTACTGGTGCATTTGATGTAAAAGCTAGCGTAGCTTCTTTTTCAGCTAGTTGCGAATTGCTTGGTTGAGTGTTTCCACTACACAATTTTATTATTGTTACTTGGAACATTATTAGCTTCTGTGAAGACCATTTTATATCATTTTGCAAATTTGATAATTCGTAAATTATTGATATTAAATTTTCTTTAGTAGTACTGTCTGCTAATTCTTTTATTCCCTTTTTTTCTTCTTCCGAATAAATTTCAAGATTTGTACCTGTTTTATATATTAATATGTCTTTTACATATTTTATAATTTCCCACAAATAGTTTACTATATCTTTTCCTTCGGCTATAACTTCATTTATGCAATTTAGTGCCTTTGTGTAATCTTTTTCTAATATACTTTTTGTTATATTATATACACTCTCTGTTTTAGGAATTCCAACTAATTCTTTTACTAAATCCTCAGTTATTTTTCCCTCTTCTTGCATACATCTTTCAAGAATACTTAAAGCATCTCTCATTGCACCTTCTGCCAAAATAGAAATAAGTTTCTTGGCTTCTGGTGTTATATCTATTTTACTTTCATCACAAACATAGTTTAATCTTTTTCCAATGTTCTCGGTTGATAATTTCTTGAAATCAAATCTTTGACATCTTGAAAGTATAGTAGCTGGAAGTTTTTGTGGTTCTGTAGTTGCCAAAATGAATTTAACATGTGCTGGTGGCTCTTCCAATGTTTTTAATAGTGCATTAAAAGCACCTATTGAAAGCATGTGCACCTCGTCTATGATGTACACCCTATATTTTGCAAGTGTTGGCAAGAAATTTACTTCGTCTCTTATTGCCCTTACATCTTCTACACTGTTGTTTGAAGCAGCGTCCATCTCTACAATATCAGTCAAAGAACCATCTAATGCAGCCTTGCAAATTTCACACTCGTTACAAGGTTCTCCATCTTTAGGATTCAGGCAGTTTACTGCTCTTGCAAGTATTTTTGCAGCAGAAGTTTTTCCAGTTCCTCTACCTCCATTAAATAGATATGCATGTCCAACTCTATCATTTATAATCTCATTTTTTATTGTTTTTATAATGTGCTCTTGACCAACAATTTCATCAAATCTTCTTGGTCTAAACTTTCTATATAAAGCCGTATATTCCATATTTTCACCCCCAATAATTTGCGGTGTAATTCCTTTATATTTTAAAAAAGTATGAGACTTATTTCATTTAGCTTCTCTGTGGAAAGTACTCCACATAAAGAGGTTCCGCTTATTGCTGCTTCCTTCCGGACCTGACAAGATTCACGGTTCTTTATTGGTGTGCTCTCCACACAAAAGCTAAAATATATTTCTCATACGTTAGTAGTATATACTATTTTTTTAATATTAGCAAGTAAAATTTTACTTTTCTTTTTATATTTATAATTCATTTATGATAATTTCTTATTTAATATTGTTTATCTTTTCTATTTGCATTATGCGATACTTATTTATTCTAAATTTTTCTTTGATATTGTTTATCTTATTCTTTTAAATACAAATCCTTCTGTTATCTCTTTTGTGGTTGTTCCTGCTTCGCTTAGTCCTGCTTCTGGCAGATTCAAAGTTATTGTTGCCTTATATTTTATTTTATTTATTTGTAAAATCAAGTCAAAGCTAACTTTAAAACTAATTTCCTTTTCAGTTGCACCTATTTTTGTAATTAGTGTACCATCATGCTTAACTTCTGTGTCTTCATCAGATACGAATTTTCCAATATTGCTATTTGAAATTCTAATTACTGCAGAACCACCTTTACTGCCTATTTCTAGTGTTTTTATATTGCTACTTTTTGCTCCTTTATATTCAAGCTTATCTTCTATTAAATAGCTGTCATCATATATAAAAGTTCTTCCATCATTACTATTAGGCATATATGTTCTTATTATTCCTTTTTGTGGTGCTTTAATCACCTTAATATTTGCAATTGTAAGAGACTCTAAAATATCGTCATCAGAATCGCTATTTTTGTCTATAAAGAAGTAAATATCATTACTTTGATCTATTTTCAAATTCCATTTATGAGTTTCTTCAGTACTTGTTCCATTGTTTTCATTATTATTTTCAGAGTTCTCAGCACTTTCGGTACTCTCAACATTATTCGTATTTTCAGTTTCTACATTTTCTGCATTTTCATCTGTAGTAGTTTGTTCTTCTGTTGTTTTTCCACTCTCTACATTAGTATTTTCTCCTTTATTTTGTTCACCCTCAGCAGTACTTATTATTGTTATTTTAGATAGCTGATAAGGCATATTTTTTTCACCCTCAACCTGATATTGCAAAACAATCATAAGTACAATTATTATTATTATAAGTAGAGTTCCAATAGCTGCACAAAATTTAATCTTATCTTTCATATCAGTATTCATGTACAGGATTTTCCTTTCTTTTCTTAGTTGGCGGAGACGGTGGGATTCGAACCCACGGGCCGGTTTAAGCCGGCTAACTGATTTCGAGTCAGCCTCGTTATGACCACTTCGATACGTCTCCTTATATGCTTTTATATTATATCAAAAAAATATAAAAAGTCAAACCTACATATTTTGTATATCTTTATGTTTCATAAAGCAATTATATCCTTGGACCAATTTTCCGAAATGCCTTGGACACTAACATATTTTATGTGCTAGAAAGTTCAGTATGACTTTTCGATTATATAAAAATAGTAAAAAGGCCTCTTGGAAAAAATCCATTCGGCCTTTTACTTTTTTCATACTATATTACAAACTTATATTATAATACAAATTTCTTTATTAGAATAAGTCCTGATGCTAATATTGTTAATACTCCTAAACTTGTGAAAGCATATATCATTGTTTCACCTGTTTGTACTGCTATCATTACTGGTGCATCATCTATATCATCTTCTCCATGTTTGTTATTGTCTGGAGTCGAATCAATATCTGGAGATCCATATTCATTGTAATCTTTGCTTATTTCTGCCCAGTTGTCCATTACTCCGAAGTTTTCTGTATCATTTATCCATGTTAGAACTATTTCAACTTCTGTAGTATCTCCTGGTTTTAGTAATATGTCTTTTGCTTGGTCTGTTGTAACAGTATTTTCATCTACTACTTTCCATAGTGGGTTGTCTTCTTGTACGAATTTCAATCCTTGTGGAATGTAATCCTTTATTTCTTTTGCATATCCAGCTATTGTGCCTTCATTCTTTACTCTTATTTTATATCTAAATTTAACTGTTACTTGATCTATCTTGCTCTTCTTTAGGTCAACTTTTACTATTTGTTCTGGATCATCTTCTGCTTTATGACCTGTTTCTGTTATTTTTTCTTCTCCATTTTCTGTTACAATTGCTTGTGTTACCCATTTTCTAAGAGATAAGTCGAACCATTGAACCTTTATTTTTTCAATATCTTGGTCATCTTCTCCCTCGTTCCATTGGTCTGGAGTAGAATCTCTGTCTTCAATGTCTTTTCCATTCTTGTCTGTGTTCTTAGATATTTGTGCTTTATTTATTATAATCTTATCAGATGTATTTGGTTCAACTACTTTGAAAGCAATTTCCAAGTTTTTGTAATCAAGTACGTCATTTTCTTTATCGTAAGCTTTTAGAAGTGCTGGGTTTTCGCTACCATCTACTCTTCTTGTTTCTCCTTGCTCTTTTGATAAATAGTCTGTTACAACTGATACTGCATCAGCAACATCTGTTACAACTTTTCCGTCTTTATCAAGCATCTTCCATCTGTATTTTACATTTGTTTCATTTTCTGGTAAGAATTCTATTCCTTCTGGTAAATCATCTTTTACACTGCTTGCATATCCATCTATTTCGCCTTCATTGTAAACACGAATTGTGTATATTACTGTATTTCCATTTGAAACAAGTACTGGCTCTTTTGTATGTGTATATGTTGCAGTTGTTCCAGTTCCATCTTTTAACACTGTCGTATCTACTTGAGGAATTCTGCTTGTTATTTCAGTTGTTTCAACTTTTGTGATGAATTTTCTTAAAGATAAATCAAATTCTTTAATTATAACTTTTTCAAAATCGTCATCATCTTGTTGTCCTGGTATATAATCTTTTGAAACTTCGTCATCCTTGTAGTCTTCAAGATCTTTTCCTGTTGGTACATTTACATTATCTTCTTCTGAATCTCTATCTTTTACTGTGTTTCCATCTTTATCTGTAAAGTCAGAAATGTCTGCGATATTTGTAATTTTCTTAACCCTAAGTGTTGTTTTTAGTACTTTACATACTACTTTTACATCTTTGTAAGCAAGTGAATTTCCATCAAATGCTGCAAGTTTGTTTTCGCCTGATGTTTGTTCATTTTCCTTAGATAAATAATTTGTTTTTATTATCTTAGCCTTTGTTTTATCAGTAGTTTTATTTCCATCTGCATCATACATTTTCCAGCCATAGTTTTTATTTATAGTATTTTCTGCTATAAATTGTAATTGGTCTGGTAAATGATCTGTCATTTCATTTGCATAACCATCTTCTGGTCCTTCATTATATACACGAATTGTGTATTCTACTAAATCTCCAACAGCAACTCCTACTGGATCTTTTGGGTGATTATATATTGCAGTAGTTGAAGTTCCATTTACCAATGGAGTTACATCTGGCACTGGAATTCTGCTTGTTATTTCTTCATCATTTACTTTTGTAATGAATTTTCTTAAGCTTAAGTCAAATTGAATATTTGGAACTGTGATGGTTACTGTTCCATCTACTAAACCTACTGTTGAACCGTTCTTTTGTGTTTCAGTCGTATCTGAAGAGAATTCAACTTTAGTTGCCTCATAGCCAGTTTCTACAAAAGCTTTTGTTATATTTACTTTTAGTTCACCAATTAATTGAATGTACTTATCTGGTGCTTCGATTTCTCTTATTGTAATTACATCTATTCCTTCATCTTCCATTACAATAGAGCCAACACTTATTAATCCGTTTTCGTCTGTAGTGTATGTTCTTTCATTTCCATTATTAATCTTTACTCCAAACTTTGCTCCTGCTAATTTCTTTGTATTATCGTGTGCATCAACTTTTACAAGCTGTAATTTGTATAATCCAGGATTTTTTCTGTTTGGAACTGTTACTGTTATTGTTCCATTATCAAGTGCAACTGTTGAACCTTGTTTTTGTTCATCTGTTGTGTCTGATGAGAACTCAACATTACTTACTACATAGTTTCCATTTGATATTGTTTTTGTTATATTTAATTTTAATTGTCCTATTAATTTTGTGTATCCTGTTGGAGCTTCTGTTTCCTCTATTATTATAGTGTCTGTTCCTTCTCCTGTTATAGTTACTGGAGTTATGCTTAATACACCTGATTCATCAGTTGTGTATTCTTTTGCATCTTCATTATTTACTTTAACAGTAAATTTTGCTCCAGCAAGTTTTGTGTTACTATTTTTAGAATCAACTTTAATTACTTGTAGCTTATATGTTCCTTGTATTGATTCGTTATCTACTGTAATTGTTATCTTTCCTGTTGTCTTATCTATTGTTACAGGACTATTAGCTGTAATTACTTGTCCATCTTTGTCTGTTACTGTCATAGTTGTATTTTCTACATCTATTACATTTATACCATTTTCTATTTTCTTTGCTACTTCTAGAGTTATTGTTCCTTCAAATTTATTGTATCCACTTGGTGCATAAGTTTCTTTTATTATATATGTATCTTTTGTAGATAAATCTGTTATTGTTGTTGTTCCAAGATTTACAGTTCCGTTCTCATTTGTTGCTGTTTTATCTGTTCCATTTACATTAAATACAGCTCCTTGAAGTCTGGCTTTTGTTGTTGCTTCTTGTTTTACAATTTCGATTTCATACTTTCCTTCGGCTTTTCTTATTATTAATTTTTCAAAGTCGTCATCATCTTGTTCACCCTTGTAGAAGTAATTTGAATCTGTTAAATCATCTTTGTTAGATGTATTTCCCTTGTAATCTTCCATTGAGTCTTTATTTACATTTGGTTTAGTGTTTGGTTCAGAGTCTCTGTCTGCTCCAGTTTGACTTATTATTGTTTTATTAAGTTCTGCATCAAATTCTTCTGAAATCCATGCAACGTTTGTAAGAACTTTATCTGTTGCACCTGCTACTTGTGTTACTTCACATTCTATTTGTATTGTTTCAGATGCAAGTGTTGTTCCATTATAAGCGTTCAAATTGTCCGTGTTAGATGTTCTCTTTAATTTTAGTAAATTGTCTGTTTCAGAATAACTATCAAGTTCGAAGTTCCCTGATATAACTTGTGTGAATTTTAATCCTGTTGGTAATTGATCTTGAATTTTTGTTGCTCTACCAATTTTTTCTCCTTCATTGTATATTGTTAAATTGTATATTACTTTGTCTCCAGTTTTAACTTCGACAGGATTTTTTCTGTGGTTATATGTTGCTGTTGTTCCTGAATTTAATGTGCTTAATTTTATGTTTGGAACTCTTGATTCAGCTACATCTGTTCCATTTACTTTAGTTATATATTTTCTAAGTGCTAAGTCAAATGTTTTTTCTAAGTTAACTACTGTTAGATTTATTGTATTTCCATCTATTGTAACACTTGGTTTTTGAGAATCGATTGATGTTTGAATATTATAATTTACATTCTTAAGTTGAGGATTGCTTATAGCATACACTCCATTTGATATTGCTTTTGTTACTTCTATTTGTAAGCTGTTGATTATTTTTTTATAACCTGCTGGTGCACTTGTTTCTTCAACAGTTATTGTATCAGTACCAGCTTGAGCAATATTTATTCCATCTATTGTTATAATTCCCTCTGAATTTGTTTTTGCAGTTTTTACTGTTCCATCTGGTAATGTAATTTTGAATTCTGCTCCTTCAAGAGCTTTACTGTTTGTGTCTGTTTTTAATAACTTCAAATTATATGAACCAGTCATTTTCTCATCTGGTACAGTTACAGTAATTAATCCATCAGTTAAATTTACTGTCGAACCTTGTTTTTGAGAGTCTGTTGTATCTGTTGAGAAGGTTGCACTACTTACTTCGTATTTATCCGTACCTTCTATTTTAGTTACATTTACTTTTAATGTTCCGATTATTTTGTTATAGCCTGTTGGTGCTTCAGTTTCTGTTATTGTTATTACATCTGTTCCAGCTTTATCAATTGCTATATTTGGAATTGTAATTATACCATTACTATCTGTTGCACTCTCTGTTAGAGTAACTCCATTTAATTCAACTTTAAATTTTGCTCCAGCAAGTTTTATATTAGCGTTGTCTTTATCAACTTTTACTAATTGTAAGTTATATAGTCCACTCTTTTTCTCGTTTGGAACTGTTACACCTATCGTACCATTTGCCAAGCTTACTTCTAGCCCCTCTTTGTTAGACTCTGAAGTCGTTGTGGTGTATGTCATATTGCTTACATACAAACCATTTTCTCCAATTGATTTTGTTGCAGTTATCGTCATGCTTCCAATTAATGATTTATATCCAGCAGGAGCTGTTTTTTCATTTATAACGATGGTATCTGTTCCAATTTCTGAAATTGATATATTAGAAATTGAAATTACTCCATTGCTATCTGTTGTATATTCTTGTTCTTGTCCATTATTTATTTTTACTCCAAATATTGCTCCAGAAAGCTTTGTATTCTTGTTTGCTTTATCAACTTTTACAATTTGTATGTTATAAGATCCGTTTAGAACTTTTGTTGTATTTGTTATGTTGTATGAGTATGGTGTCTCTTCAATAATTACAACTGGTTGTTCTGTATTTGGTGCATTAGCAACAGACCAATATCTTGCTGTTCTATTTGTTCCAGATACAGTAATATCCATTTTTATTCCCATTATATTTGAACTTGCTGGAACCATTAAATAAAATTCTGTTCCAACTAGTTGTTTTAATGTTTTTGATGTTGAAGCAATAGTTCCACTAGCATTTTTTACTGCTATTGTTGGTGTTATTGTATTTCCATTTAAATCTTTATATGTTGCAGATAAATTGTAATTTGTATCTATTAATTGATTTATTTTATATGGTCCAAATACTAATTTTCCATTTACTTGTGTAGTAGTTGCACCACTTATTTCAAGTTCTACTGGATTAGAACTTACATCTATTGAAACATAGCTTGAATTTGCATTTGCGTTATCAATGTAATAGCTATATAGAGCTTTAAGTGCGTCTATTTTATCTAATCCGTCATCTCCAAAAAGATCGTCAAAAGCTTTATAGTTACTATCAACTTTATAAGTTGCATTTCTGTATAAATTTATCTCATCTGCAGAATAATGATATGTTCCTGTTGGGTTTGTAAAATACCAAATTGCAAGTTGTTGAATAACATCAATCTCATCTGAAGAAATTCCACTATAAGTTTCATCTGGTATTACACTCTTTAAGAAAGCATTCTTTTCAGCTGTATTCTCTGTTGCAGGAATTAGATACAAATGATCTAAAACCCACATCAATTTGTTGTAGTTTGTACCAGTTGGTAAAACATCTTTATATGGGCTTGTAATCGAGCTTAAATCTTTTAAATTAAATCTTTGATTGTAGGTACTTTTTGTTGTAACTCCACCTGTAGACATATCTGATGAACCAAATCCAGGGCCTGCCTTTATACAGTATATTGTTTTGCTAAAGTCAGCTGTTTCTCCCGAATTTGCACTGCTATATGATGCAATTTTCCATACCTTTTTTGCACTTTGTTGGTATCCATATCCAGAACTTCTAAGCGATTCTAGTCCAAGATATATTGGATTTGTGCTTTCGGCTTTTACATAAGTTGTAAGTGCTAAAATTGTTCCAATCATTACGCTAAAAATAATTACAAAACTTTTCATAAACTTATTCATAGTTTTTACCCCTCTATTTTCTAGTATTGATTTTAACAATATTATACATATAAGTCAATTGTGTTTCTTGTAAAATTTGTCAATTATATGTAATAAAAATTTACCTTTTTCTACGGAAATTTAATCCTTATGCCTTTTTTTCATTTTTATTACATTTTTTTACTTTTACTTTTTTATTCGACTTTATTTTTATTCTTTTTTATCTCTCTAAGCTCTTTAAAAAATTTTTTCATTATATGTTTACATTCAGTTTCCATAACTTTTGTTTCTAGTTCCACTTTATGGTTAAATTCATAATCATTAATTAGATTTAATACCGATCCGCAGGCCCCTGTTTTTTCGTCCATCGTTCCAATTACTAATCTCTTCAACCTAGCCTGTATGATAGCTCCTGTACACATTGTGCAAGGTTCTAAAGTAACATACATAGTACAATTTTCTAGTCTCCATGCTTCTAGTTTTTTGCTTGCCTTTTGTATTGCAATTATTTCTGCATGTTTGGTTGTATCTTTCTTCGTTTCTTTTACGTTATGTCCTCTTGCAATTATCTCATTATTTTTTACAATCACAGCCCCTACGGGTACCTCATTTTTCAGGTACGCCTTTTTTGCCTCTTTTAGAGCTTCCCTCATAAAATATTCATCACTTTTTGTTTTTACATCTGATTCTTTTACTTTATTCAAACTTATTTTCCCCCATATTTTACTGAAATCTCTTTTTTACTTGATTTTTTAATGTATATATTATATCATGAATTTACTGTTAAGAAAATAAGTTTATAAGATAATATAATCATTTTTAATTGTATTTATTTTCAAATTATTTTTATTGGAGGAATTTCTATGAGAACCGTTGTACAAAGAGTTTCATCTGCAAGTGTTACAGTTGATGGAAATGTTATTGGAAAAATAAATAAAGGATTTTTAGTTTTATTAGGAATAAAATCCACAGATACAAAACAAGATGTGGATTATATGGTTAAAAAAGTTATAAATCTTAGAATTTTTAGAGATAAAAATGACAAAATGAATTTATCTTTAAAAGATGTAAATGGAGAACTATTAATTGTTTCTCAATTTACTTTATATGGTGACGCAAGTGGTGGAAATAGGCCTTCCTTCATAGATGCTGCAAAACCAGATATTGCAATTCCATTATATGAATATTTTGTTTCAGAATGTAGAAAAAAGATTAATTTAGTTCAAACTGGCGAATTTGGTGCAGATATGAAAGTTGAGCTTTTAAATGATGGACCTGTAACAATAATAATGGAATCTAAATAAAATTTTATAGTTATGAAAAACAAAATATTATAAATTATAATGTGTAATAACAATATAGTCTAATTACAGTCATTTGATGTAATTTTATAATAACGATATTAAAAAGATGCAACACTAATGTTATAAATTTTTAACATTAATATTGCATCTTTTGTTTGCAACCTTCATATTCTACTTTCCAATAAACATTTGAACATACATTTTTCCATACCTTGGACTACTTACTACGCCTATACCTGTATAATTAAAGCTACTATTTAATATGTTTGCCTTATGTCCAGATGAATTCATCCATGCCGTTACAGCACTACTATTGCTTGAATTAGCAGCAATATTCTCTCCTGCAGTTTTGTACGAAACTTTAAAACTTTTCAGCATATCAAATGGTGAGCCATAGGTTGGTGAATTATGTGAAAAATAATTATTATCCACCATATCTTGAGCCTTTATTCTAGCAATTCTTTGAACTTCACTATCATTTTTCAGAGCTGGTAGACCATTATTAGTCCTTTGCTTGTTGATTAAATCAAAAACTTCTTTTTCATCTGAATTCATGCTTGAGGTCTGCGTTCCAGAAGTTCCACTATTTCCAGTAGATGTGCTACCACCTGTCATTCCACTACTTGTGTTGCCAGAACTAGACGTACTCGGATAAATTGCTTTTACATACTTCTTACTAACGGCTCCAACATAATCCTTGTCAGTCTGAATGATATACCATTCTCCAACACCTGCAAATACTCTAATATACTCATTTTTATTTACTGTTGTTACAACATTATAATTAGTCCCGTGGTCCACTTCTGACATTTAGCTTAGACGCAGTAACCAATCCAGTTGAAAAATCTAATTTATAATAATGTTGCATTCCAAACGATTTTGTAAGTGTACACACAGTCACAATAAATGTTGCTATCATTACAAATCTCAAAATATTTTTCTTTTTCAAAAAAATAACATTCATAAGCTATCCTCCCATTATAAAAGTATTAGCTTACGAATGTCCATTATGCAGATTTTTCCCCTAATTTGAACTTTATTCAAATAAGTGGTATAATTTAAGTATATATTCCGAATTTAAGGAGGTTATTTTTATGAGTAAAAAACAACATATATTTAAAAGACAAAAAAATCCATCAGTGGTTGTAGATAAATTTCTTCCACCAGAAAGTACGTTAATGACAGGAGATCAAAATCCTACACATATAGTAATTCATGAAACTTCTCTTGGTACAGGTAGAAGCCCAGAAAATTATGATTTAACTCATTATACCGATATGTTAAAAGAATATTCAAAAAATGGCAGAACTGTAGGTTTTCATTACTTGGTTGGAGATACACAAGTATATCAATTTATTCCAGATACTAAATCTACAGACCATACAGGAACTGTTTTTGGAAACCATAATAGTATTGGAATTGAAAGATTAATTTGCAAAGGTATTGACTACGAAAGTGCTGTACATAACCAAGCACAATTAGTAGCAACATTAATGCTTAAATATAATATTCCTATTCAAAATGTATATACTCATAAACAAATGCAAATGGAATATGGTAGTGAAAAAGTAAAAAGTACTCCAAAGCAATGTCCAGGAAGATTAATTTCAGGTTTTAGAGGTACTGTACAAGATTTTAAACATGAAGTAGAAAGATGTTTTGAGTATGGATGGTTCTTTAAAGAACTTTTAACTCCTGAACAAATAAAAGAAATTCCAGAATTGATGAGAATTGCTAAAGAAGCTGAAATAAGAAGACAAAATAAATTAAAAGAAGAAAGAAGAGGTCAAGTAATTCGCTCATCTTCAAGAGATACTTTTGATGAGGAAAGATAATTTTACTATTGCAAGATTTTAATTAGTTTTATAAAAAAGAAAGGGACTTAAAATAAGTTCCTTTCTTTTGTTCTATTTAATTGGTATGCCAGAAGGGACTCGCCGAGCCGCGTCGGGAAAACCGTCCACTGGACGCTTTTCTGTTCCTCCTTTTCGAGTCCACTTTCTTTTGTTCTATTTGGTTGGTGTGCCAGAAGGGACTCGAACCCCCTACCTCTTCCTTAGGAGGGAAGCGCTCTATCCTGGTGAGCTACTGACACAAATCTAGTTATTATAATAGCATTTTATTATATTGATGTCAATTGATTTTGGCCTATAAATCAATATTTTAGATTGTTCTCTTTTCTAAATTTATCTATTCTTTCTATGTATTTTTTCACCTTTATTTTTTCTGTGTTTTATGCTATAATGTTTTTTAGTTTTTTTAGGAGATTTTAGTATGAAACATATTTTAAGTTATATGAGAAGAGCTATTGAAGATTACGATATGATTGAAGATGGAGATAAAATTGCTGTTGCATTGTCTGGTGGAAAGGATTCTATTACAATGCTTAAGGCTTTAAAAAGTTTGCAATTTTTCTATCCTAAAAAGTTTGAATTGATTGCTATTAGTGTTAATCCGGGTTTTGAATTTTTCGATGCAGATTTTTTAAGAAAAACTTGTGATGAAATTGGTGTTCCTTTTTTCGAGGAAAAGTATGACATTTATAAAATTGTTTTTGAAGATAGACAAGAAAAGAATCCTTGTTCTTTATGTGCTAATCTTCGTAGAGGAATTTTGAATACTGCTGCAAAACGCGAGGGCTGTAATAAGATTGCTCTTGGACATAATCTTGATGATGTTCTTGAGACTTTTTTGATGAATTTACTTTTTGCTGGTAGCATTTCAACATTTTCGCCAATAAGTTATATGGATAAATCTGGAATCACTCTTATTAGACCTTTAATTTATGTTCCAGAAAAGGATACTAAGCGTTTTGTAAAGAAGTCTGGTACTCCTGTTATGCCTAAGGTTTGCAAAATGGACGGACATTCAACTAGAGAGTATGTAAAACAGTTGATTGTTACTCTTTCTATAAAGAATAAACATGTTAAGGCTAATATTATGGGTGCTATAAAAAGAAATAATATAGACGGCTGGAAGGACACTACAAAGTAGTGCCCTCCTTATTTTTATTTTTTCTTTTAGTTTTAATTCTTACTTTTAAATCATTATTTTAAAACTTTCAATTTTTATTTTGCTGAATTTAAGAATTCAGATAAGTCTTTTAAATCTTGTTCTGCATTTTCTTCAGTATCTGCTTTTATTCCAATGTAGAATTTAATTTTTGGTTCTGTTCCAGATGGTCTTACACAGCACCATGCATCGTTTTCTAATTTGTAGTACAATACATTTGAATTTGGTAGTCCTGTTTTTGTAACTTTTCCTGTTTCAAGATTTGTTACTGTGTCTAGCTTGCAGTCTTTTATTTCTAATACTTTGTATTTTCCAAATTGTGTAGGTGGATTTTTTCTCATGTTTTCCATCATTGCCTTTATTTCTTCTGCTCCTGTTGCACCTTCTCTTGTAACAGATATTGTTTTTTCTTTGTAATATCCATATTTTTTGTATATGTTATTCATTTGGTCCCATAGAGTGTATCCTTTTTCTTTGTAGTATGCTGCAGCTTCGCAAAGTGCCATTACTGCTGATATTCCATCTTTATCTCTTGCATAAGTACCAATTAAACAGCCATAGCTTTCTTCAAATCCAAACATGTAAGTATTTTCACCTGTTTGTTCAAATTTTCTAATTTGTTCACCTATATACTTGAAGCCTGTTAGTACTTCTATTAATTTTAATTTATATTCTTTTGCAATTGCTCCTGCTAGATTTGATGATACTATTGTTGTAACTAGTGCTCCGTTTTCAGGAATTAGTCCTCTTTCTTTTTTCTGTGATAATTCATATTCTGCAATTAATAGAGCTGACATGTTTCCAGAGAATGAGTGATATTCTCCTGTTTTTGAATCTTTTGAATATACTCCTAATCTGTCTGCATCTGGATCGTTTGCAACGATTATATCTGCATCAACTTTTTTAGCAAGTTCCAATGCTAGCTTGAATGCATTAGGATCTTCAGGGTTAGGATAACTTACTGTTGGGAAGTCTCCATTTGGTTTTTCTTGTTCTGGTACTACATGTACTTTAGTAAATCCTAATTCTTTTAGAATTCTTTGTACAGGAACGTTTCCAGCTCCATGAAGTGGTGTATATACTATGTTTATTTGGTCTTGCATTCTTTTTATTGCTTCTTGATTAAGAACTAGTCCTTTTAGTGTTTCAATATATGCGTCATCTATTTCTTTTCCTATTGTGTGATATAGTCCTTTTTGTTCAGCTTCTTCTTTACTAATTGATTTTATTTCTCCAAAATCAAAAATTTTATTAACTTCTCCAATTATTCCTTTATCGTGTGGTGGAACTATTTGAGCTCCATCTTCCCAATAAACTTTGTATCCATTATATTTAGGTGGATTGTGGCTAGCTGTAATCATTATACCAGCTATACAATTTAATTTTCTTACTGTGAATGATAGTTCTGGAACTGGTCTTAAGTTTTCAAATACATAAGTTTTTATTCCATTTGCATTTAAGCATAATGCTGCAAATTGGCTAAATTCTTTAGACATGTGTCTTGAATCGTAAGAAATTGCAACTCCCTTATTTTCTGGATTATGCTCTTTTATATAGTTTGCAAGTCCTTGAGTTGCTTTTGTAACAGTATATTTGTTCATTCTGTTACTTCCGTTTCCAATTACTCCTCTTAGTCCTGCTGTTCCAAATTCTAAGTCTTTGTAGAATCTATCTTGTATTTCTGCTTCATCATCTTTTATTGATTTTAACTCATTTTTTGTTTCTTCATCTATTGCTGGGTCATTAAGCCAAGCATTATATTTTTCTAAATATTCCATTCGTTTTTTCCTTTCAATTCTTTTCTCTTTGCAAAAAAGGTCTAAACTTTTTGTATAACAAAAAATTTAAACCTTTTATTTTAATTATACAATTATTTTATTTTATGAAATTCTTTGTATAATTTTCTTGCAGTTTCAGGGCTATCTACTCCCTCTGCATTTTTTACTGGAGCAAATTCTTCTTCTCTCTTTACTCTCATTATTGCCATGTCATCTAGTGATTCAAATGCATCAAATAAGAATGCTTCAAATTTATATGCATTTGGAGTGTCACTTGTTACAAGTTTTCCATCTTTATCAAGATATTTTGCCTTTTTGAAAGCACTATGATATGGTAGAGAATTTTTACTTATTTCTTCTATAGCTTTTACACTGAATAGATTGCATAGTATATGAGATTCTCCATATATTAATTCACCTTTTTCATTTGTAGCTTCTGCCATTTCTTTTGAAATTTCACTATACTCTACAACACTTGGTTTTCCGTTTCTCTTGCAGAATACTCCTACTTTCTCATGAGGTCCTGCTTTTACAACGCTCTTTCCTGCTGCTAGAACTTTTTTGTCTATTGCGAGTCCTAAGAATACTGGGTCTATCATGTTTACTAATACATTGTCAACTCCACCAATGAAAGCCCACTCTATTCCTCTAGATTTCATGTCATATATTATTCCGTTCTTATTCATTGATAGGAAGATTCCTCCGTGACCATCTGCAGCCATTTTAATTAATCCATCTTCTCCAACAAGTATCTTTCCTTTTGTATCTATCATTGGAAGTTCTCCTTGTTTGAAGAATATTATTTTATCTTTTGGATATCCAAAATATTTATTTTTTTCAAAGAAGTCTACTGTTGCACCATTGTTTTCGTTACTTGTCATTATATACCATACAACATAAACACCATATTTTTCTTTAGCACTTTTTAATGTATCACATAATATTTCGAATATAGGCTTATGTGATTCTAGTCCTAAATCAAATGTTCCTTTTGGTCCTTTGTGTCCAAGTCTTGTTCCTTGTCCACCAGCCATAGTTACAGCTGCTAGTTTTCCTTCTTTTATAGCTTTTAATCCTATTTCTTCATAATGATTTAATTCTTCTTTTGTCATTGCACTCTTGTCTGTGAATTCGGTTGGTTCTATTTTTGAGCTGTTGAAATCAACCACATTATTTACTTTTTTAAATAATTCTTCAACTTGATTAAAATTTAAAGTCAATATTTCATCTAATAATTTTGCTTGTTTTTCTGCGTCTAATTTGTCATATTGGCTTAACAATTGCTCTTGGCCATACTTTTCAAGTAATTTCTTTGCTGCCAAATATTTTTCTTCCATGTTTTTTCTCCTTCCCAATCCATAAAATACATGATTGTTCTTTTATATTATACTATTAGAATCAAATAGTCAATATTTTTGGAAAAATCTGAACAAATTGGGAATTACTGTTTTAATTTGCTATTTTTATAATGTATTCTTCTTTGTCTTTTTCTCCTGCTGTATTAAGTATTTTCTCGTGTTCTTCTATTATTTCTTTAATACTATCCTTGACTTCATCAATGTTGTAACAATTTACAATATTGATTTTTCTATTATATTCACTATTTTCTTTCACAATTATATCGTCTATTTCTTTATTAATTCTGTCGTTATATTCTTTTGTTCCACTTATTATTATATAATCATTATTTTTTAGTTTCTCTCTTATTTCTTTTTCCTCTCCATTAAACTTTTTCCAGCCGATGTTCATAATTTTTTCTTTATCTTTTAAGTTAATTCTTTCTAATAATACTTCCATTTCAGCTTCTGTATTTTTTTCAAATATTGTGGTAATTCTGGCTCCTTCGTTAATTTTCTTATCTATGTTTGGTAATAGCATTGTTACTAGGTGCCAATCACTTGCATAGAAACTGCAAACTTTCTTAACATTTTCATTAATTTCGGTCATCTTTCTTACCTCCAACTTTTAGATATTACAAAAGTAATATCCAGCCTTCTTGGCTTTATTTTTTCGCTTGTTAATTTTATTCTGTTGTCTATGGTAAATTTTACCATCGTTACAGTTGTATGTCAATATTATTACAACTGTAATCGTATGCCCTTTTTCGACAGCATGCAGTGTTTTCTTTGTGTTTTCTTGACTTTTGTCATTTTTCTCCAGATTATTCTTTCATAATTATTACATTTTTGTTACAATTTGTATTTGGAATTTTTTATTTTTTTGCTTGTATTTTTTATTATTCTTTTATTTTTTGCCAATTATGTATATTCTTTATTTTTTTGTAAATACTTATATTAACAAAAATAAAATTTATGGAAGGAATGTGATTTTTATGAATTCTTCTTCGAAAAAAATTTTTAGAAATGGATTTAGTTCTAAATTTCTACTTATTATAAGTTTATTATGTCTTTTTATCTTTTTGAATGCTTTCTCTTATGTAAGCGCTGTAAGTGCTGACATATCTTCTAGTGTATTCAGATTACATGTTATTGCAAATAGTGATACAGACGAGGATCAAGCATTAAAGTATAAAGTCAGAGATGCCTTATTAGAATACATGAATTATATTTGTAAAGATGTTCCTTCTAAGCAAGAAGCTATGGACATTGCAAATTCTCATATTGATGATTTTTATGCTATTGCTGAAAAGGTTATTAAAGAAAACGGATATGATTATCCTGTTAATATTACACTTGGAAAATCAGATTTTCCTACCAAAAACTACGGAGATGTTTCTTTGCCTGCCGGAACTTATGATGCTCTAAGGGTCGAGATTGGCTCTGCATCTGGTAGAAACTGGTGGTGTGTAATGTTTCCTCCTCTTTGTTTTGTTGATGTTTCTTCTGGCGTTGTTCCTGATTCTTCGAAAGAATTGTTACAAAACAATATGTCTGAAGAAGATTACGATTTAATAACAGACGACAATAGTAGTTCAGAATTAACTTTCAAATTTAAATTAGTTGAGCTTTTTGAAAATTGGAGATTGCAATTGGCTTCTAAGTAAAAAAAATGCATACAGAGTATTTCTACTTTGTATGTATTTTTATTTATGGTATGTTTCATTATTTGCAATTTTAAATGCCCTGTATATTTGTTCAACTAAAAAGATTCTTATTAATTGATGTGGGAATGTCATTTTTGAAAAGCATACTTGTTTATTGCTTCTGTTTAATACATCTTTTGATAATCCTAAACTTCCACCTATTACGAATGTTATATTGCTGTTCAGATTCGATATTTTTTCTATTTCTTGAGAAAATTGTACTGAATCTAGTTCAGTTCCTTTTAATTCCAGTGCTATAACATAGCTATCTTTTTTTATATGGTTTAAAATGTTTATTCCTTCTTTTTGTTTTATTGCTTCTTCTATATTCTCATTTGATTTTTCAGGAATTTTCTCATCTGCAACCTCTGTTATTGTAAGCGAACAAAATCTTGATAGTCTTTTTGAATATTCTTCGATTGCATCTCTAAAAAATTTTTCTTTAATTTTTCCTACACATACTATATTTATATGTACCATTTTTTAATACGGTTTTTACCGTCTCCTCCTTTATTTTAGGCTATTTCTATTTGCTTGCTTGGTCCATCTCTCTTTGCAACACCAACTTTTACATCGTTTTCGTCAAAATGATTTTCTATTATCTGTTCTACTACTGTTTTGTATGCAAGCTCTGGGAAATTGTTTTCTTTGCTTAAATGTCCCAGCATTACGTTTGTTAGTCCACTTTTTATTAGGCTTGAAATTAAGTCTCCAGAATTTTGATTAGACAAATGTCCCTTTGGCCCTGCAATTCTTTGTTTCAAACTATATGGATATTTTGAATATTTTAAAATATCTGGATCGTAATTTGCTTCGAGTAGTATGAATTTGCTTTTTTCAAGATTATGCATTATATCTTCTGTTATGTGTCCTAAGTCTGTTGCAACACTCATTTTTTCATGGTCATGAAAAATATTGAATCCGCATGGATTTGCGGCATCATGTGGTATGCTAAATGGCTTAAATGATAGATCTTTTATTTCAAATTCAGAGTTTACCAAGAATTTCTTTTGGTTATCTTCTGCTATTTTATTTTTCTGGTCTGGCATTGCATTCCAGGTTTCTTCATTTGCATATACCGGTATATTATATTTTTTTGATAGTGTTCCAAGACTCTTTACATGGTCTAAGTGTTCGTGTGTTACAAGAATTCCATCTAAGTCTGCTACATTTACATTAAGCAAAGAAAGTGCTTGTTCAATTTTCTTTGCACTTTCTCCCGCATCAACTAATATTTTTGAATTTTCGGTTTCTACCAATAAACTATTTCCTGTACTTCCACTAAATAAACTACAAAATTTAAACATTTTATTGTAACTTCCTCTACATTTACTCTTCTCTTCTTATATTGGCACCTAATTTTCTAAACTTTTCTTCTATACATTCATATCCTCTGTCTATGTGATTTAAATTGTATAGCTCTGTTGTTCCTTTTGCCTCTATTCCAGCAATTATTAAAGCAGCTCCTGCTCTTAAATCTGTTGCATATACTGGTGCTCCAGATAATTCCTCTACTCCTTCAAATACCGCTGTTTTACCTTGTGCTGTGATGTTTGCACCCATTTTATTTAATTCTGCTGTATATTGGAATCTTGATTCCCATATACTTTCATTAATAATGCTTGTACCATTTGCAGTTGCTAAAACAACTCCCATTTGAGGTTGTAAGTCTGTTGGGAATCCTGGATAGGGTAATGTTTTTATTGTTGCCTTGTTTGGTCTTTCATCACACCAAACTCTAATTGTATCGTCTCCCTCTTCCACATTAGCACCTATTTCTTCTATTTTTGCAGTCAAGCACTCCAAATGTTTTGGAATACAATTATGAATTGTAATATCTCCTCTGGTTGCAACAGCTGCAAGCATGAATGTTCCAGCTTCTATTTGATCTGGAACTATAGAGTATGTTGCACCACCATGCAATTTTTCTACACCATTTATTTTTATCATGTCTGTTCCAGCACCATGTATGTCCGCACCCATAGTGTTTAAAAAGTTAGCAACATCAACAATATGTGGCTCTTTTGCAGCATTGTCTATTGTTGTTGTTCCTTCAGCCAATGTTGCTGCAAGCATTATATTTATTGTTGCACCAACTGAAACAGTATCCATATATATGGAATTTCCAACTAATTTTTTTGCTTCAGCAGATATTTTTCCTTGGGCTACTTCTGTAACTGCTCCAAGTGCTTCAAATCCTTTTATATGTTGATCTATTGGACGGGCACCTAAGTTACAACCTCCTGGTAATCCAACTTCTGCCTTTCCCTTACGGCTAAGAAGTGCTCCTAACAAATAGTATGATGCTCTAAATTTACTTGTCATATCTAAAGGTGCAGAAGTACTCTTTAAATCTCTTGTGTCTATATGTACTGTATTTTTTGATTTCCATTCAATTTTTGCTCCTAATTTCTCTAATATAGAGCAAGATATTTTTACATCGCTTATATTTGGTACATTTTCTATTGTACATTCTCCATCTATTAATAGTGTTGCTGGAATTATTGCAACAGCTGCGTTTTTCGCACCACTTATATTTACATCTCCTGTAAGCCTTGTTGGCCCTTCAATTACTAATCTTTCCAAGACGATTCCCCCTAATTGTATTTATGTTCAATTATAATATATAGCATAAATCATTTGAATTTACAATGATTTTTGACAAAATTTATATTATATTCCAGATTAGTGCCGAGGTTATCATTCCAACAAAATCTGCAATTAGTGCTGCAACAAGTACAAATCTAATATTCTTTGTTCCAATCGCACTAGTATATACTGCTATCGTGTAGAATGTTGTTTCTGTCGAACCCATTATTGTTGATGTTATCAAACCAATTCTACTATCTACACCATAATTCGTCATTATGTCTGTTGCAACTGCTAAAGACGCACTTCCTGATATTGGTCTAAGTAGTGCCAGTGGAATTACTTGACTTGGAAATCCTATAGAATTTGTTACAATTGAAAGAGAATTTGACAATATTTTCATTAGTCCAGAACTTCTTAGGGTTCCGACTGCCAGGAATATTCCCAATAATGTCGGAAATATTTTTATAACGATACTCATTCCTTCGCTTGCTCCATCTACAAAAATATCATAAATTTTTTTCTCCTCTAATAATCCATAAAGAACAATTATTACTATTATTACAGGAACAGCCAATGTTGATATATAATTAATTATTTTCATATTTCTTTTTACCCTCTGTAATTTAAATTTTTTACTTTAAAATCAAATTTCTATTAATTATTCTTCAAGTTTTTAAAATTTCTTTACTAAGATTTTACATGCTATTATTCCTGCCATGTCGGCACAAATTGTTGCGATCCAGACAGGAACTATTATTGAACTTGGATTGCATGAACCGAAGTGATGACCTTATTGCAATTACTGTAGTAGGAATCAACTGTATTGACGCTGTGTTTAATACTATAAAAGTCGCCATGTTATCTGTAATTCTATCTTTACATGGATTCTTTTTCTGCATTGTTTGCATTGCCTTTATTCCTAATGGAGTAGCTGCATTTCCTATTCCCAGTAGATTTGCAATCATGTTTATAGTTATTTCATTATATTCTTTGTCCTCTTTTTTCATACTTGGAAATAAGAATTTCATTATAGGTCCCATTAGTTTTGATAGTTTATTTATTAATGATGTTTTCTCGACAATTTTCATAAGACCATTCCATAAGCACATTGTTCCAAATAATTTTATGGTTAAATCCACAGTTTGAGCACAAGATGTGAATATCGAGTTATTAAATTCTTCTATATTTCCTGTAATCAAAGAAAATATAAATGCAATTAATATGAATGCAGGCCAAATTTTATTTAACATGTCTTTCCTCTTTTCTAATTAATACTATTCAAAATTTTTTATTATAGAACTCTAAAAGTCTTTTAGTTTTAGTAAAAATTTACAAATATTGTCATTTTTTTAAGCATTTTCTTTGTTTTTTGTAAGTTTTTGATGAATTTTCTTTTTTATTGTTGTATTTTAAATTTTTTTGTGATATTATAAGTATGGATTATTTGTGAATATACAGCTCACAGGAGGAGGAAGTTATGAAATCTACGGGAATTGTAAGAAGAGTGGATGAATTAGGAAGAATCGTTATTCCAATGGAATTAAGAACTAAATTTAAAATAGCTGAAAAAGATCCAATTGAAATTTATGTTGACGGATCTTCTATTGTTCTAAGAAAATATGAAGAGTCTTGTATTTTCTGCGGAAGCACTAGAAAAGTTGTTGATTATAAAGGAAAATTAGTCTGTGCAAAATGTGCACATGATTTAGCTGAAATTGATCAAAAAGCAAATTCATAATAAATAAAAAACCTTTAGAAGATAATTTCTAAGGGTTTTTGTTATTTATATTTTTCATTATTATTCTTTATTTCTATTTATTCATAAATTTCTTATAGATTTCATCTTTTGCAACTTTATTATTTTTTGCAATTTGCTTTATTATCTCTTTTTTAGTAAGATTCTTCTGTTCATAGTAATCATACTGTTCTTCGAGTGTCATCTTATTTAATTCTTCTATTTGAATTTGTTTTTCTGATTTACTATGCATCTCAAATAGTATTATATGTTCTCCTTTTACAGGTTCTAAATTTGGTATTATATCTTCTATTTTTCCTCTTATATAATTTTCATGTATTTTTGTTAATTCTTTTGCAATTACAATATCAATATTACCAAATCTTTTATTTAATTCTTCTAGCGTTTTTACTAGTCTATGTGGTGCTTCATAAAAGATAATCGTCTTATTTTGTTTTTCTATATCTTCAAATTTTTCTTGTCTTAATTTTTTATCTAGTGGCAAAAAGCCGTAAAAAACAAATTGTTTAGTATCTAGTCCTGATGCTATTAAAGCATTTATAAGTGCACAAGCTCCAGGTATCGGAACAATTTGTATATCTTCTTTTATTGCTTCTTTTACTACTTCTTCTCCAGGATCAGAAATTCCTGGTGTTCCAGCATCTGTTACAAGCCCTATATTTTTTCCCTCTTTTAGTATATTTATTAATACTTCTGTTTTTGTCTCTTCATTGTGTCTGTGATAGCTTATCATCGGTTTTGATATTTCCAAATAATTTAAGAGTTTTAACGTGTGTCTTGTGTCTTCTGCAGCTATTACATCAACCATTTTCAAAGTTTCAACTGCTCTGTATGTAATATCTCCTAAATTTCCAATCGGTGTTGCAATTAAATATAATTTTCCAAACATATTAAATCTTCCTTTTTATTTATTATAAATTTCTTTTATATCTTGTGTGTATTCTCCGTCATTTTTATATATTACTAATGGTTTGTCTACACTGAAAAATCTTTTTCCACCTTTTACGCCTTTTATTAGCACAATCGATGGAGCCTCATTTTCGTATGGATAAACTAATCTCATTTTCTTTGGTTCTATTTTATTTGTTCTCATTTCTTGTATTATGTCTACTATGCGTTCTGGTTTATGTACTATATATACTTCTCCTTTATCCTTCAGTAACCCTGCTGCCACCTTTACAAAGTCAGAAAGTGTAGCCTTTACCTCGTGTCTTGCTATTAATTTACTAGAATTTTCGTTTGTTTTTCCCTTTCCCACCTCTTTATAAGGTGGATTCATTACAACCGCATCAAACGTATTTTTTTGCAGTACATTTTCCTTAAAAATATTATTTATGTCAACATTAACAATTTTAAATTGCTCTTCCAAATTATTTAACTTAATACTTCTTTCTGCCATTTCAGCAATCTCTTCTTGAATTTCGACCCCAACAATTTGATTTAACTTTGTTTTTTTACATAATAAAAGACCAACAATACCATTTCCTGTTCCTAAATCCGCAACTTTACTATTATTTTTTATTTCTTTTGCAAAGTCTGATAATAACACGCTATCTATTCCAAAGCAGAATGCAGTCTTATCTTGAATAATCTTTAATCCCTTGTATTGTAAATCATCTATTCTCTCATTCTCTCTTAAATTCATAATTACCACTTTCCATTTTTGTTGAATTCACATATTTTTAATATGTTAATATTATATATTAAATATCAAATTATGTAAATAGAAGAGGTCAAAAATGAATAATTCTAATAAATTTATGTGTACTCCTAAGCCTCCTTGTAATTGTTATTCCTATAAGCCTTGTTGTAGGCCATGTTGTAATAAATGTTGTAGACCACAAAATAATATTTTAAATTCACTATTTTGCGTAGAAAATTTTCTTTGTTGTACTCAAAAAGCTTGCACAATATGTAAATTTATAAATTTCTTCAAATGAAAAATGAAAACAGAAGCAACCTTCTGTTTCCATTTTTATAATGTAACATTATTTCCAAATCTCTCAATTAATTGTTCTTTTGATTTTTGTGTTAAGTTAACATTACCTTTTAAATTAATTTTAGTACTTACATCAAAATCCAATAAAGATGTTGCATCTATTATGGCATTAGAGCTTAAATTTAATTCTAATTGTTTTATATTTTTTAATCCATTTAAATATTTTAAATCTTCTGAAGATATATTATTCCCTGATAAATTCAGTTTTTTTATTCTTTGAAGTTTTGAAAAATCTATCATCTTATCGTGTAATTCATCATTAGATACATCTAATATTTGTAAACTAGTTATATCTGACACACTAGCAAAACTTGATATTTCAGGTTGATTAGCAATATACAATTCTGTCAAGTTTGAGAATTTTGCCATCTCTGGGACACTGCAATTTAATCCTGAATATCCATATAAATTAATTTTAGTTATATATTCTGGATTGCAATCCACTATACTTAATAAAGTATCATTAGACACATCTATTCTTAAATTAGATATTTTCTTTTCTATCTGTTTTAATTTTACCTTTGAATCTCCTCTAATTTTAAAATTCTTTAAACTCCCCATTTCATTTATAAAAGAAACATCCTCTATACTGGGATTATTAGATAAGTCTAAATAGGTACATACATTCATATTACTTAAAATATCTCTTGATTTTTGATCCTTTAATGATAAATTATTGTTCATTAAAATCAACTCAGTTATTTGCGTTAATCCTTCTATTGCATTAAGATTCTCTAGTTTTTGATTATACAAGTTTAATGTTTTATAATTAGTAAATAGTCCAATTTTATCAATATCCAGGCTAATTTTACCACCATTATCTAGCACCTGACCAATACGATCAATTAGTACAAGTTGTTCACTTGTATAGTTTGATCTATTTCCGTCAATACTAGTATTGTTTAAAAGTACTATTTCTTTCAAATTTACATTCTGTGCAAGTGGCGTTATATCCTTAATTTTATTATTAGTTAGTGTAATTTTTTCTAAATTCTTAAATTTTTCTAGTCCTTCTATTTTTTCAATTTGATTATTAGAAAAATCAAATATTGTTATATCCGAATTTATTTTGCTTAAAAAATTCATACTCGTAATATTATTTCCAATAATACGGACTTCTTTTAAATTTTTTATATCTTTAATTGCTCCAATTAAGTTTTCCGTATCAATATATTTCGCTGATGCTCTATTAAATCGTATAGTTTCCATTGCATCACAATATTTTAGAGCAGAAAAGTCTTCAACATAACTATTTGAACTTTCAAAAAAACTTAACTTACTACATCCATCTATACCATCAAGTGATTTTATTTCTGCATTTAATAATTTTATTGTTGAAAGTTGTTTACAATTTTCTATTCCCTTTAAATTTTGCAATGTTATTTTTTCATTAGGATATTGTCCTAATGTTAAAGTTTTTAAGTTTGGGAAAAATACCAAGTCTTCTAGTGAATCTATTTGTGAATCTTCTAATTTTAAATCTGTTTGTGTTTTCATAAGTCCAAAAGTTATATCACCTTGGGCTGTTCCAATCTTTTTCACAATATATTTTCTAAACTTTTCATTGGAGAATTTTATTTTTGTTTCATCCTCTAAAATTTTCTCAGATGTTTCATTTCCATATTCTTTATTATCTTTTGATATATACTTTATATTTAGCTCATCATCAATTATAAATACATCTTTTAAATCACTATTTTCGTTTTTTCCTAATCCACTTGTTCCATTATATTTACTTATATCAATGCAATAATACATATAATATTTCCCATCATCTTTTTGCTGCACTCTTCTTTTTGCATTTCCTTCTTCGACTAATAGTTCTGCTGACATCTCTATGTTATCAATCTTTTTTTGAATAGCATCTAAATGTATTTGATCTGTTATTGAACCTATTGCACTCATAATTTTTGCTTCTTTAGTCTTCGTTAATATTCCATTTTCACCTAACGTCAAATTAGCACTTATACCTGCTAAAATTATTAAAATTACAATTGTTATAACAAGTGCTATTAATGTAATACCACTTATTTTATCCTTCTTCTCGCGTATTTCTTTCATTTTTTTCCCTTTCCTATTTACATTATTTACTACATTTCTAACTTTATTCAAATTTTAATTTCATTTTATCATTTCATATACACGAGTGTCAATAAATTAAAAAACATTATTTATCTATTCATTTCTTATGAAATTTTGAGAAAAGTCTACTTCTCCATCTTTAAATTTTGCATTTTCTTCTCCATTTATTAATATTTTTATGGAATTTACTTCTGTTAATTCTGTAAGCGAATTTACTAAGCATTCTATAGTCTTTTGTTCTTCTTCTTTTCCGCCAATATGATTTTCTACAAATTCTGATGAAAAATTTATTTTTAGAGTATCTCCTTCTAAACTTGTTCCTATTAATGTCGTTCCTTCTGGTATCACATTGTCATGGTTTTCGTTTTTTGGTCCATCTATCAACATGTTTATTATAACAGTGTATGGGTCTATTATTAATGTTTTTACATCTAACATTCTAGCTTCAGGTTCTACTTTTCTTGTAGTTTTATTTATAAAATATAGTGAAATCATTGTTTTACGCTCTTGTTCATCCGATATTTCTTCTTGTGGTTCATATTCTACATATTCAGGCTTTTTATTTTTATTCATAAAGTATGTTATTACACCTGCAATTATTGCGATAATCACCAATACTATTACTATTTTTTTAAAATTTATTTTCATTATGTAATCCTCCTTATCTAATTTTTATCTTTGATAACATGTCTATTCTCCTAATTTTCTTATTAGAACCTATAATTGCCCAAAAAAATAATTTTTCACATAAAATACACAATCCTACATTTTTCGACAAAAAAACTTACAACTAAGCTATTTGTAAGTTTTTTGTATTTTCTGACAGTTAGTCAGTTTCATTTGACAAAATCCTCTTTTCCGTATAAAATTAGGGTAGTTTTTATTTAAAACATAAGGAGATTTAATATGAACAATTTATTGCATGTAGGACTTGATGTTGGATCTACTACAGTAAAGATTGCCGTTATGGATAATAATCTTAACACAATTTATACAAGCTACCAACGTCATAATTCAGATACAAAAAATACAGTATGTGCAGTTTTAGATGATCTAGCCAATCGTTACCCTGATGCTGAATTTACTATTGCTCTTACTGGTTCTGGTGCTATGTCTGCAGCAACATTTTTGAATGTACCTTTTATTCAAGAAGTTGTTGCTTGCAAAAGAGCCGTAGAAAAATACATTCCCAAAACTGATGTTGTAATTGAACTTGGCGGCGAAGATGCTAAGATTATATATTTTGGAAAGTCTATTGAACAGCGTATGAATGGAACTTGCGCTGGTGGTACTGGTGCATTTATTGACCAGATGGCATCATTGTTAAACACTGACTCTTCTGGCCTAAATGAACTTGCCAAAAAGCACTCAATTATCTACCCAATAGCATCACGTTGTGGAGTATTCGCAAAAACAGATGTACAACCTCTTATAAATGAAGGTGCGGCAAGAGAAGATATTGCAGCTTCTATATTCCAAGCCGTTGTTAATCAAACTATTAGCGGACTTGCATGCGGAAGACCAATACGCGGAAATGTAGCATTTTTAGGAGGACCTCTTAACTATCTTTCAGAGTTAAGAAATAGATTCATAGAAACACTTCATTTGACTGATGAACAAGTAATAATTCCAGATGAAGCACATTTATTAGTTGCGAAAGGTGCAGCATTGGATTCTTTGGAAATGACTCCAATTTCCACTCAGAAATTAATGGCAAAAATTCAAGTTCTAAGAAGCTCTCACGACTCTACAACAAATCCTTTAAAACCTTTATTCGTAACTGATTCAGAATACGAAGAGTTTAAAGCACGTCACAGCAAAGATGTTGTAAAAAAAGGAGATTTGGCAACCTATAAAGGAGATTGTTTTATTGGTATTGATGCAGGTTCAACAACCACAAAGCTTGTTGTAACTGATACAGAAGGTGCTTTGTTGTACTCTCTATATGCTGGAAATGAAGGAAATCCTTTAAGAAGTGTAACAAACATGCTAAAAGAATTATATAAAGTACTTCCTGAAGGAGTAACTATTAGATACAGCGGTGTTACAGGTTATGGAGAATCGCTTATTAAAACAGCATTAAACGTTGATTTAAACGAAATTGAAACAATCGCACATTACACAGCCGCTAAGAAATTTATGCCTAATGTTACAAGTATAGTAGACATCGGCGGTCAAGACATGAAATATATTAAGCTGAAAAATAACTCTATAGATAACATAATGCTAAATGAAGCTTGTTCTTCTGGCTGTGGTTCATTTATAGAAACATTTTCGAAGAGTCTAGGACTAACAATTAACGAGTTTGTAAACTCAGCTATTTCCGCAAGAAATCCCGTCGATTTAGGTTCAAGATGTACTGTATTTATGAATTCAAAAATAAAACAGGCTCAAAAAGAAGGCTATAGCGTTGGAGATATTTCTGCTGGACTTTCTTATTCCGTAATAAAAAATGCAATTCAAAAAGTTATGAAGATTAGAGACCCTAAGACTATGGGTAGCCACATCGTTGTTCAAGGTGGAACTTTCTATAATGATGCTGTTCTTCGTGCATTTGAATTACTTACTGGCAAGAATGTTGTAAGACCTGATATTGCTGGTCTTATGGGTGCTTATGGTGTTGCTCTTCTTGCTCAAGAACAATATGAAGCTAATAAAGACATGGAATATAAATCTACTATTGCAACATTAGATGATATCGATAAGCTAAAAGTCGAAACATCTCATATTCGTTGTAATGGCTGTGAAAACCATTGTTTACTTACAATAAATAAATTCAGTAATGGAACTAGACATATTTCTGGTAATAGATGTGAAAAAGGTGCAGGAATTGTTTCTGGAAATACAGAACTTCCAAACTTAGTTAAATATAAATACAATAGAATTTTTGATTATACACCTTTGGAGGAAAAGGATGCTCCTCGTGGAACCATTGGTATTCCTAGAGTTTTGAATATGTATGAAGATTATCCTTTCTGGTTCACTTTCCTTACAAATTTAGGATTTAGAGTAATTATATCTGAAAAGAGTAATAGAAAGACTTATGAAAAAGGAATGGAATCTATGCCATCTGAATCAGTTTGCTACCCTGCAAAACTTTCTCATGGACATATAATTAGCTTATTAAAGCAAGGAATAAAAACTATTTTCTATCCTTGTATTCCATATTCTAGAAAAGAATATGAAAAGGCTGATAATCATTATAATTGCCCTATCGTAATATCTTACTCTGAGGTTTTGAAAAACAATGTAGAAGAATTAAAAGATCCAAGTGTTACATTCTTAAATCCATTCTTACCTTTAGATGTAAAAACTTTACCTGAAACTATACTTGGTCTACCTGAGTTTAAAAAATATAATTTTACAAAGAAAGAACTTACAGAAGCAGCTAAAAAAGCTGAAGAAGAATATCAAAAATGCAGAAGCGACATTCATGATGAAGGTCGTAAAGCAGTTAAATATCTAGAAGAACATAATCTTAAAGGTATAGTGCTTGCCGGACGTCCATACCATGTTGACCCAGAAATAAACCATGGAATTGATACTTTAATTACAAGCCTTGGTTTAGGAGTTATAACTGGCGACAGTATTGCAAATGAAGTTGTTCCAAAGGCTCCATTAAGAGTTGTAAATCAATGGGTATATCATGCAAGACTATATGCTGCGGCAGATTTTGTTGGACATCATGATAATCTTGAATTAGTACAATTAAACTCTTTCGGCTGTGGTGTTGACGCAGTTACAACAGACCAAGTTGAAGAAATTTTATCAAGTTTTGATAAAATGTACACATTAATAAAAATAGATGAAGTAAATAATCTTGGTGCAGTTAGAATACGTATTCGTTCACTTCTTGCTAGTATGAATAAGCGTGAGAAAGATAATATTCAGGCTCGTGGCGATGGTGATTATACTTCTAAGAAAAAAATATTTACAAAAGATATGAAAGACTACACAATTCTAATTCCACAAATGGCTCCTATCCACTTCGAGCTAATCGAATCAGCCGTTAGAGCTTGTGGATATAATGCAGTACTTTTAAGAGATTGTACAGAGCATACAGTAGAAACTGGATTAAAATACGTAAATAATGATGCTTGTTATCCTTCAATTCTTGTAACTGGTCAAATGATAGAAGCATTAGAATCTGGAAAATACGATATAAATAAAACCGCATTAATAATGTCTCAAACTGGTGGTGGCTGTAGAGCTACAAACTACATTGGATTTATTCGTAAGGCACTAAAAGATGCAGGATTCTCAAATGTTCCAGTAATTTCATTCAATGTTGTTGGAATGGAAAAAATGCCAGGATTTAAGATTACTCCAAAGTTGGTTGAAGGATTACTAAAAACCGTTGTCTATGGAGATTTGCTACAAAAAATGCTTACAAAAAATAGAGTATATGAAGTTCATAAAGGTGAAACTCAAAAGCTATTCGAAGAATGGTTAGATAAATGCAAAAAATTAGTTGAACATTCTTCACTTTCAGAATTTAAGAAAAGTATCTACGATATGGTAGAAGATTTCGAAAAAATTGAATTAGATACATCTGTTCAAAAGCCTAAGGTTGGTATTGTTGGAGAAGTTTTGATAAAATATCATCCTTTTGGAAACAATTTCGTTGCAGAAAAATTAGAAGAAGAAGGCGCCGAAGTCATTCTTCCAGACTTTATGGGATTTGTTAAATTTATGGCTACTCATAAAATTACATTTAATACATTAATAAAAACAGATAAATACAAGGCTAAAATATTTAAAGCAGCTATTAAATTGATTGATATATTAGAAAAAGACGAAAGAATAGCACTTGCAAATTCTAAAAAAGGATATTTACAACCTTGTGATATTTGGGAACTAGAAGACAAAGTAAAAGATGTGCTTTCAATTGGTAACCAAACTGGTGAAGGTTGGTTCTTAACAGCAGAAATGATTGAATATATTGAACATGGTATTCCAAATATTGTATGTGTGCAACCATTTGCCTGCTTGCCAAACCACGTTGTTGGAAAAGGCGTTATAAAAACAATTAGAGATAAATATCCTTATGCAAATATTTCTCCTGTTGATTATGACCCTGGTGCTAGCGAAGCAAACCAAACAAACAGAATAAAACTTCTTATGGCTGTTGCAAAAGACAATCTAAAAAAAGAAGAAAAAGAAAAATTAGCTTTAGAAAAAGAAAATTTAAAGTCTGAAGTTAAAGAATTAAAAAAACAAATAAAATAATAAAATAATAAAATAATAAAATAAAAATTGGTAAAGCGGTTCAAAAATTAAATAATATTTGAACCGTTTAAATTTTAGAATTATTTCTAAAATTTTAAATTTTTATAAAATATTCAAAATATTTAGTAAACATTTTTTATAAAAAAATATGATGCGTAAAAATATTACACATCATATAAAACTTTATTTTTTACATTAATTTTGTTTTTATTCTTCTGGTGCTATTGTTTCAATGCTTACAACTCTTTCTTCTCCAGTTGTTCTCATCAATGTAACACCTTGTGTAGCTCTTCCTAAGATACTAACGTCTTTTACCTTAATTCTGATTATTGTTCCAGAATTTGTTATTAACATTACATCTTCGTCTTCGCTAGCCATTCTTATTCCGACTATATTTCCTGTTTTAGGAGTTATCTTATAGGTAATTACACCTCTTCCCCCTCTATTTTGTACTCTATACTCGTCTACCTCTGTTCTCTTACCGAATCCATTTTCTGTAATTGCAAGAAGAGTAGCATTTTTGTTGTTAGCAAGAATAGATTCCATTCCGATTACGAAGTCATCATCATCAAGTCTAATTCCAAGAACTCCTTGAGCAGATCTTCCTACTGGTCTAACATCTTTTTCATCAAAAGTAATACACATTCCTTTACTTGTTACAAGTACTACATTATCTTCACCATCAGTTAATCTTACATCTATTAATTCATCATCATCTTTTAAATTAATAGCAAGTAATCCTGTTTTTCTTGAAGAATCGTATTCCTTTAAAGGAGTCTTTTTAATTAATCCATTCTTTGTTGCCATTAATAAATATTTGCCATCTTCAAAGCTTTGAATTGGTATAATTGCAGATATTTTTTCTCCAGCATCAAGGCTTAATAGATTTACTATTGCTGTTCCCTTTGCAGTTCTTCCTGCCTCTGGAATTTCATATCCTCTTAATCTATACAATTTTCCTTTATTACTAAAGAATAATACTGTATCGTGAGTTGATGTTGTAAATATTTGCTTTACAAAATCCTCTTCCCTTGTCGAAATACCTGTTATACCTTTTCCACCTCTTCTTTGGCTTCTATATGTATCTATAGGCATTCTCTTTATATAACCAAAATGAGTTAGAGCAACTACCATTTGTTCTTCCTTTATAAGGTCTTCATCGTTGAATTCGCCTTCAGCAGCAACAATTTTAGTTAATCTCTCATCGCCATATTTTTCTTTGATTTCTAGCAATTCTTCTTTTATTATTTGGAATACAAGAGTTTCACTTCCTAAAATTTCTCTTAAATGAGCAATTAATTTCATTAATTCATTGTACTCTTCTTCTATCTTCTCTCTTTGCAATCCAGATAGTGTTTTTAATCTCATATCCAAAATTGCTTGAGCTTGAATATCAGAAAGTCCAAATCTCTTCATTAATCTTTCCTTTGCATCATCGTAAGAATTTCTTATGATATTTATTACTTCATCTATGTTATCAAGAGCAATTTTTAAACCTTCTAATATATGAGCTCTTGCTAAAGCCTTATCAAGTTCAAATTTCGTTCTGCGTAAAATAACATCTTTTCTATGATTTATGTAATAATCTAGACATTGTCTTAAAGTTAATATCTTTGGCTCTCCATCAACTAAGGCTAGCATTATAATTCCAAATGTATCTTGCATTTGTGTATTTTTGTATAATTGATTTAATACAACTCTTGCATTAGCTTCTTTCTTAAGTCCAATATGAATTCTAACAGCATTTTCCCTATCAGATTCATCTCTTAACTCAGAAATTCCTTCAATTCTCTTCTCTTTTACAAGATTTGCAATATTTTCAATTAATCTAGCTTTGTTTACTTGGTATGGTAATGAAGTAACAATGATTTTTTGTCTTCCATTACTCATTTCCTCTATTTCAGCCTCTGCTCTTACAGTTATTTTTCCTCTACCTGTTGTATATGCTTGTTTAATTGCGTCTCTACCAAGAATCATTCCTCCAGTTGGGAAATCTGGTCCTTTTATTATTTGCATTAATTGTTCATCTGTAACGTTATCATCATCAATTATTTTTACAATACCATTTATAACTTCTGTTAGGTTATGTGGTGGTATATTTGTTGCCATACCTACGGCAATTCCTGATGAACCATTTATAAGAAGTGCTGGAATTCTTGCTGGTAAAACAGCTGGTTCTTGAAGTCTATCATCAAAGTTAGGTATAAAATCAACTGTGTTTTTTTCAATATCCGTAAGCATTAGCTCAGAAATCTTTGACATTCTTGCTTCTGTGTAACGGTATGCAGCAGCTCCATCACCATCTATTGAACCAAAGTTTCCATGTCCATCAATTAAAGGGTATCTAAGTGAGAATGTTTGTGCCATTCTTACCATTGCGTCATAAACTGAAGCATCTCCATGTGGATGATATCTACCTAAAACGTCTCCGACTGTAGTAGCTGATTTTCTATATGGTTTATCTGATGTAAGTCCATCCTCATACATTGTATATAAAATTCTTCTATGAACTGGTTTTAAACCATCTCTTACATCTGGTAAAGCTCTAGATACAATAACACTCATTGCGTAATCAATATACGCAGTTTTCATTTCTTCCTCAATGTCTCTTTCGACAATTTTTCCATCTCTGTCTTCTATAGCATTTTCCTTGTTCTTTCCTGTGTCTTTTGAGTCCATTTTTTTACCTCTTTTCTAAGTTTATTCTATGCTTGTATTATACTAAAACAACAATATTTTTGCAAGCAAAAATGCTTATTTTTTACCAGTTTTTTTGCATATTTTATCAATTTTTTCATATTATTTTAACAATGCCACAAGTTCAATTTCTTCTTGCGTTAAATTAAAATTTTTTCCATTATTTTTTATTAATTTATGTAAATTTTCAATCACATTTACGGTATTTAAAGTCTTTTCAATCGGTGCTATCTCCTTCATTTTTTCTCTTATTTTTTCATATTCTCTTTGCATACCGTCAAAATCATTATTATTAAAATATTGCTTCCAATTTTCAGAATATTTATTCAACTTTTCAATATTATTTATTTGATTTTCAAAATTATTTTCAATATTCTTAGATATATTACTTAAAATAACACTCTTCCCTTTCTTAATTGTATTTCCAAGGCTATAAGAAAGCTTTCCATTATCCACTATTTTATTAATCGTAAAATTAATTAAATTTGAAACACTATCAATAATCCCTCCTGTTTTTACAGCATCCCTCATTTGCTGAACATTTTCAAAATTTCCTGTAACAATTCCAAGTGCACTTTTACCAAGATTAATTGCAGAATCGATTGCAGTCTTCATTCCTTCTTTAAAACCATTTTTTATGATTGTATCTTTTATTTCAATAACATCATCTTCAATTAGGTCTGGCAAAACATATCTAAGCCCTATATTTAAACCTGTATTTATTGCTTTACCTACATTAGATTGTAAAAAATTATTTTGTTTTTTCTCTAGTGACACATCATTTGTTAAATTGTTTTCTAATAATAATTCTGCCATAAATTTCACCTTATATTATTTAATAATTTAAATAATATAATTTCCTTTCTAAAAATTATTTTTGACTTTTATTTTTTATTATTTTTATTTAAATATTTTTTATATTATTTTAATTTATTTTTTTATTAATTATTTCATCTTCATATTTAAAACTTTTTATTTCTGCAAGTATATGATTTTCTCCAATAAACATTAAGCACTCTCCTCTTTTTAGAGATTTTATTTCAATAGCTTCTTTTTCAGAAATATTAGTATAATTTTTAAGAACCTTTATATTCTCCTCTTCAAGGGCAAAAAAATGCTTTATACTTGTATTATTTAATATACTCTTTCCAAAATTTCCTTCTTGTAGACTAAATAAATCCGAAATATCCTGGGTTATTGCAACAGCACTTCCACCATACTTTCTAATAGTTTTAAATATTTTATATACAAAACTTGCAACCTCTTTATTAGAAGTTACTCCAATAAGTCTCCAAATTTCATCTAAATAAATTGCCTTTTTTTCGCTTCTATCCTTTTTTATAAAATTCCAAAAAAATTCTGTGCAAACATACATGCCATACTTTAGATTTTCTTCTCCCAATTCATAAACATCGGCAACAATTAATTTATTATCCAATTTTACATTTGTATATTTATTAAAGAAATTTAATGAGCCTTTAACAAAAGGAATTAATTTAATTTTAAATTTTTTGGTTTTTTCATCTTTTGATAAAATATTATAAAAATCTTCGAGTATAGGCATGTCCTTTTCACTCTTAAAAATTTTAATTATTTTTCCTTTTATTTTTTTAGATTTAAATAAACTCTTATCGTCAAAATTTATTTCTTTATTTTTATATGTTTCAATTAATTTTTCTTCTATCATCGCTTTTTCTTCTTCGTTTAATTCACCAAAAATTAAATTAAAAAATCCAATTAATTTTATGATTTTACTTGCAAGATATCCTTTTTCATTTTTTTCTAAGCTCTCTTTTCTTATATCAAATATATTTATATATGTATCTGAATTTGGTCCAAGTTTTAATAATGTACCATCTAAAGAAGCACACAATCCTGTGTACTCTCTTTCAGGGTCAATAATATACTGATTAATTCCTAAGAGCCTATATCTTAATATATTTAATTTCGTATAATACGATTTTCCTGCTCCACTTGTACCAAATATACACATATTAGCATTTTTATATTTATTTTCGTCATACCTATCAATAAAAATTAAAGAATTATTATAGCAATTCCTACCTATAAATATTCCATTTTTATCAAATATTGATGAGGATACAAATGGATAAGTTGCAACTAATCCACTTGTTAGTACATTTCTTTTTGTTGCATTTTTCACATCAGGATGATTAATCATTAAAGGTAATCCAGAAATAAAAGCCTGTTCCTGTCTGAAATAAGCCTTCCTACACCTTATTCCTTTTCCCTGTAAAATTCCTTCTAATTTATCTAAACTCATCCTTAATTCCTTTAAATTTTCTTGGAATACGTTTACATAAGTATAAATATAATAAAATTCTTCATTATTAGTTTGCAATTCTTTCCTTATATACTTAGCATCGTCATAAGTATATTCTACTATATCAATATCCTGTCTATTTTTATTGCTATTTTCTAAATCTACAGATACATTTCCAATATTATATGTAATATCTCTAATTACCTTATATGGCTCCATTTTTTCATAAAAAATAGAAATATTTAAATCTAAATCGCTATCTATTAAAGTTTTAAAAATCAAATCATTTTGTTCTCTAAAATAATCAACAATTAAAACAGATGCACAGAATTTATTATCTATTTCAATATATCTTGGATTAGAAAAATTTATATAAGATGGACTTAATTCATCTTTTAAATTATATCCATATTTTTTTATTAAATTATTTTTAATTATTTTATTTTTTATTTTAATTTTCTCCTTTTATTATTTTATTAATTAATTAATAAATAAAATATATTTTTAAATAATTTTTTATTATTTTAATTAATTAATTTTTTTATTTTTTATTTATTTTAATAATTAATTATAAAATCTTTTTTTATTCATAATTAATAAATTTTAATTATGAATATTTATTAATTTTAAAAAATTTTTATTCAATATTTGTTATTCTTTACACAACATTTATTTTTTGTTGAACACAAAAAAATTAAATTTTTGCTTTGTATTTTCTTCTGAAATTTATAAATAATATCAATGTCTTTTATTATATAGATAATTTTTCAAAGTCTTTATTTCCTTAGCATTTTCTTCTTCTTTCGTTTTTTTAATTTGTTTCTTCCTTTTATGAATTTTTTAAACTTTTTTTGAACGATATTTTTTTAATAATAATTATTATTTTGTTTTACATAATATTATCTCTTTAATCTATTTCTTAGTTCATTTTTTATTTTAATTTTTTATTAATTATTTGTTTTTATTAATTGATTTTTTTATTTTTATTAATTATCAATCTATTTTTATAATATTTTTTAATTATTCTTAAAATTAAAATTGATT